>JBASRS010000044.1:0-88546 GCA_049273945.1 Terriglobales bacterium
TACGAGGCCGAGGATCTGAACGGCTTCCCGCTCAAAATCGATGTAGAAAATCCGGCGACTCACGCCAAGTTCACCATCAACTACAGCGGTGTGAGCCTGGAGCCGCCCGACGCGAAGCTTTTCGAGCGTCCCGCGAAGTGCGCCGTTGACCCGTACCTGAAGTTGCCAGACGACAAGAAAGCGAAACCCAAGGCGGCCAAGCCCGCGGCGAAGGCTCCGCCAAAGCCAGCGCCCAAACCCGATTGAGGTGTTTGCCCTCTCAAGTGGCGAATAGCTCGTGTTTTGCGGCCGTCCTGCTGAAACTTCTTGCGCACAAAGTGACAGTTTTTTTCTGATCGTTGGGCTTCCAGGCGATTTTCCTCAACAAAATGCGCTTTGCGGCTTGACAAGCCAGCGCGTATACACCATGATCGCCTACGCGTTGGGGTAGTACGAATCCTATCCCCAGGGTTCGAAAAGAAGGAATTTCCAGCTCGTAAAACTTAGCCTTCCAGGAGAACACATCAATGAAAAAGATGTTGCTTGTACTTGCGCTAGTGGCAGCTTGCAGTCTCGCTGCCTCCGCCACCCAGAACGTAGCTCTAACCAATTTTTGCGATACTTGGGACCTGCACGTAGATAGGGGCAATAACCCCGCGGGTGCGTCCGCTCCGAAGATTTTCGTATGGGGCGCTCACGACACGCCCGGCGTCTGCACCGGCACGCTCGACACGATTGGCATGAAGCACGGCGCGAATGCCTTCGTCCCACCCAATGATATCTACGGGTTGTCCCACGCGGTGTATGACATTTCGGATGTCGAAGGCTCTCCGGCACCGATTGAGTTCACGATCCGCTGCGCAGGCGCCGCGGGTAGTGGCGCAGCCGCGTTCATTGGCGGAGCCAGCTTCGGCGGGCATTTCTTCATTGCCGAAGACACTGCCACTTGCACCGGAAAGCCTGCTCCGATGAGGACCGGCTTGAAGCCGTTGGTACCTCGCCAGTAGCTTTCTTGCTTGTCACCAAGGCCATGCTGTAATTTACAGCGTGGCCTTTTTTATTTGGAGAAAATGGAATGATTCGTTACATGATTGGCATCGCAGTTTTTGCTAGCCTGTGGTGGTCGTTCCCGAGCGTTCAAGCCGACGAAAAGCCCGCCAAACCGGCACCCGCCAGTACCCAAAACCCTCTTGCTCCCTTTACGCATTTCTCCGCCACCATGACGGGTGGGCTGCTGAAGGACGAACCCAGGAAGATCTATCGCTCGGGCAATCTGTTGCGCGTCGATCTGGACAACAAGTTCCACGTGACAGACTTGGTCCGCAACAGTACATGGGCGGTTCATCCTGAGCGCTGTAGTCACGTCGGCGGGCCGGACGTGCGTAGTTATCCATTCTCCGTACTGAACAATTACAAGGTTGAGCGGTCGCCGAGTGATGAGAAAGAGAAAGAGACCATCGACGGGCACGCCTGCAAGATTGAGCGCGCCACCTTTATGTCAAAGGAGGACAGTCCCATCGTAGTGAAAATGAAACTCTGGGAGGCTGAAGATCTGAAGGGCTTTCCAGTCAAAATTGAGATCACTAGTTCCACACGGACGATCACGGTCACATACAAGGACGTGAACCTGGACCCACCAGATCCGAGCTTGTTCAAGCTTCCGGCGAAGTGCCCTGATTTTCACCCGAACGTCAAGATAGGCAGCCCGAAGGCCGCTGCGAAGCCTTCGAAAACTCCGCCGAAGCCAAAACCGTAAGCGGTAGCGCAATCTACTCGGCCAACAGCAGAGTCTCCGCAAATGGCCACTCGTTATCCTCCCACTGCTGCTCGCAGCGGAGACCCGCGGCCATCGCCAGTTGCAGCAGCTCCGGACGGGAATACTTGTGGCTGCTTTCGGTCCAGATGGTTTCGCCTTCGTGGAACGTCACGGTGAGACCGGCGCGGGCGATGCTTACATTCTGGTTGCGGATCGAGCGCAGGTGCATCTCGATGCTACGCGTCTCGGGGTTGAAGCGCGCTTCGTGCCTGAATTGCGAGAGCGCGAAGTTTCCGCCCAGCTCGCGGTTGATGCGAGCCAGCAGGTTCAGATTGAAGGCTGCGGTCACGCCCAGGCTGTCGTCGTAGGCATCGAGCATCTGCGGAATGGGTTTGATAAGGTCGGTACCCAGCAGCAGCGCGTCGCCCGGTTGCAGAATGCGGCGTACTGCGCGCAGGAACTTGACGTCGGCCGGGCGGTCGAAATTTCCGATCGTGCTTCCCAGGAACAGCACCAGCAATTGCTCGCCCGGGCGGCGGTTGTCGGCCACTTCGAGAAGCCCGTCCAGATACTCGCGCTCGAACCCGACAATGCTGATGTGGTCGATGTCGCCTAGTTCGCGCGCGCACATGGTAAGGGCGGTGTGCGAAATTTCGATGGGGCAGTAGCGGGTTTGCTGGCGGGTGTCGAGCGCTTCGAGCAGGTAGCGGGTCTTCTTGCCGCTGCCGCTGCCTAACTCAGCGACCAGCACCGGTGAAGTAACGCGAGCCACGATCTCGCCGGCATTCTCCCGCAGCAGGCGCTGGTCGGCACGGGTCAGGCCATACTCGGGCAGCGCGCTGATCACTTCGAACAGGGCCGAGCCCACTTCGTCGTACAGGTACTTCGACGGCAACTCCTTCTGGCTTGGGTGGAGGAGCCCTTCGCGGACCTCGGCGGCAAACTCCAGGGCGGGATCGTCGGTGACAGCCTGTCTCAAAATCATTCGGTCCTCAAGCGAGCCGGTTGCTCACGCAGCGGAATCCAGCGTAGACGTATTGATAGTGCGGCTGGAACCAGTTGCGGAATGACGGACGAAGCATGCAGGCGGCGGTGCGCGCGGAGGCGCCCTTGATTACATAGTGTTTGCCGTCGAAGAAGTCGGCGGAGTATCCCGGATAGAACGAGAACGGTGCAAATCCCGCAAAGGGCGCGAACACGGTGGAGGTCCACTCCCAGCCGCTGCCCAACATGTCTTCGACGCCGAAAGCGCTGGCGCTTTGGGGATGAGCTCCGACCGCATCCGGGTCCCATTGTTCGAAGTCAAAGTTGCCGCGCGAATGACTGGGCGCCTCCGAGCCCCACGGATACAGCCGGGTATCGCCGTCCCGCGACCCATATGCCGCACGTTGCCACTGCGCTTCCGTCGGAAGGCTCTTCCCTGCCCAGCGCGCATAGGCGCTCGCCTCGGCGTGGCTCACGTACACCGGCCAATCGGGCGGCAGCGGCAGCTCGTCGAACATCGCCTTCCAATGCCACTCTTTACCCTCCCGCTGCCAGAACGCCGGATGCGTAATGCCGTTCGACTCTTTCCACGCCCAGTCCGCTTCGTTCCACAGCGCGCGATTGTCGTAGCCGCCGCAGTCAATGAATTCCAGATACTCGCGGTTGGTTATTTTGTAGCGATCGATGGCGAACGCCGGGACCTCAACGGTGTGGCGCTCGAACTCGTTGTCCCAGCCGAAGCTGTCGCCGCTGCGAACCAATCCTAGGGTGGCCGGGCCCGCCGGCACTTCCATCACCACGTTCGGAACGGGATCGGCGATACCGCGCCCGCCAGTGTGCGGCTCTCGTTTGCGATCGTACGGCAGCCGATGCAACATGTAGGCCAGCGTTTCCGCGTGCATCAGGCGATGCTCGATCGCGACGTTCAGCAGCAACGCGGGAGAGAATTCGCGCGGGCTCTCCCAATTCGAGTTTAGGGATGCAGCGAGCCCTTCATCCAGTTCGCTGCGCACCCGTTTTACATAGTCGCGAACCTGATCGAGCGCCGGCCAGTCGGAAGGCTGATCAGTGGGAAGGCCTCCGCCCACCGGATCAATCCCAAAGGCGAACAGCCGGTCGAGGCCGCGAGAGAAGCTCTGGGCTGAAAGCAATCTTCCGTTCAGCAGGTTCCAGTCGAAGGCTTCCAGATGGCCGATGTAGAAGACAATCCTGTGCCGTTCCGGGATGGGACGCTCGTAAAGGGAGTCGGGCCGGACCAGCTCGAACAGCGCGTCGGTAGCGCGCCGGGCTTCGGCTATGCGGCACAGCAACTCGCTTGGCGCGTGCACCTCATGATTCGTGGCAAGCATGGCGTGGCTTCTCTACCTGTGACTGGTTTCCTGGATACGCATGACCCTCGACTTTGGATGCAGATCCACCGCGGGAGGGCACTTCTTTTGTGCCAGGGGACGCAAGTACCCGATCTCCCGGACTCGGGGAAAAAAGACAAACTATAGACAAACTGGCCCCCCATTGGGATTAAACTCACCGGGAAGGTTGCAAGTCTAACGCGGGAACTCGGGCCGCGGAAACCCATTTGTGCAGCCGAAGGGCATCTGGCCTTCGCCTGCCTCTGGAGACGCGCATGCAACGAACGGCAATCGGTAAATCCTGCTTGGGGACTCTCTTAATCGCGGGTGTGCTGGTCAGCGGATCGAGTGGGCAGCGACGGCGCGGCTATCCTAAGCCACCGCCTCCTCCTGTGGTACAGGATCAACCTGCGTCGGAACCAAAATCGATCCAACGACTGGACACGTTCGCCATGGAACGCGAGGCGCGGGAGTTGTCCGCTCTCGCCTCGAGCATCCCCGGCGATGTGGAACAGCTTAAGAAAGGGCTGCTGCCCAAGGATGCAATGGACAAGCTCAAGAGGATCGAAAAACTCTCCAAGCAGCTACGTGGGCAGATTCGACCGTGAATCCGCGTGCGCCATGGGGGCTTAGTAGCTAACGACGGCCTCGTGTCATCGCGGGGAGCTCGGCACTACGGGGCAATACGCCGGCGTTGGCACAAGCCTAGAAAATTATCTTCACTCCAAATTCCAGTTGCCGTGGCGCTCCCAGGCCGTAGGTTCCGGAGCCAGGCAGAACGCGGTCCAGGCGCGAGGTACAAAAGGCGACTGCGTTGCCGCAGGTGCCGGGAGAACTGGCGTTATTCAGCGAGCTGCCGGGAGAGCCGTCCAACACGCCGTTCAACTGGCGTCCCGCGCCACCGAAGTTGGCAAAGTTGAACACGTTGAAGGCGGCAACGTTGGGCTCGAGGCGGACCCGCTCGCCGACACGGAACGGCCAACTCAAGCGCAGATCAATGGTCTTCAGCCAGGTCGCTTGGGCGTTATGGCCTGGTAGAGCCTGACAGTTGGGCTGGCTCGGGCCAGCGCAAACGAACGGGTACAAGGCGCCCAGCTTGGAGAGTTGGTCGGAGGTAAACAGCTTGGAAACGACCAGTTGCGCTCCTGCCGAGGTCAGCCGTCCCGCGTAGTTGGTGTTGTAAACGCCAATGGCTTTGTTGAGATCATTGCTTGAGTAGCCGCCCAGACCTCCGACTTTCGTTCCGGGGAGAAGGTCGCCGACCGTGCCGTCACCAGTGGCGTCGGTGCGGAAGATTTCGCCTGCCACTCCGCCGCCATCCAGTTGTGGTAAACGAGCGCTCAGCTCAAGCGGCGAGGCGAGTTGCGTGATGATCGACAACCGCGGTCCGCGCGGCAAATCCAGCGTCGGAGCAAAAGTAAACATGTTGCGCCGGTCCAGACCCGAAGAACCGAAGTGGCCGACATGTGGGCGGATGTAATCCTCGGCCCGGCTGAGGAGCGAAAAATCACCGCCGCTGCCGTCGGCCGCAGCCACGTTGCTCTGGTACTTCGAGTAAGTATAAGAAATCGCCAGGTCCCAATGCCGGATCCCGCGCGCCAGGCGCTCTCCCGAGGTCTTGAACGTGGCATGCACGCCCACATACTTCGTGCGACCAGTGGGAAAAAACATCAGGTTCGATCCCGGGTGTGCAACTGCCGGGTCGAGCGTGGAACTAAGTCCGCTGAAGGCAGCATTGCGAAGACCCAGAACCGAGCAAGGGAACGGACCGCAATAGGCATTCGCCGAATCAAGCCCCTGGCGCGCGAAATCCACGATGCTGGCGGACGGCACGGCGCCGATATAGCAGTTCACAGCGGCCTGCGAACTGCTTCCCGTGGAGGTCGCTTGCGGGCATGCTGCCGAGGCCGGATTGGCGGCCAACGTCGCATTGATGGCATCCAGTTCCGACTGGTAGGTGTTCTTGGTGATGTCTGGATTACTCCCGTCCGTCAGGTATCTGGCATCGCCCACGTGGTTGGTGTCAATCCCCAGCGGATACTGCGTGCCGATCTCGCGCACGTAGTCAATCGAGAACGAAGAATGTTCGCCGAGTTGACGCTGCATTCCCGCGCTCATGTGCACGACGCGCGGCGTGCGGAAATTGGGCGCCAGCATGCCGCCGAAGTTGGCGAGGCTGTTGGACAGCGAGTACACGTTCGGGCCGCCGCTGACCCCCGCCTGCGCCGCCAGGTACTGCTGCTGGAGGTCTTCGATAGCCGTCGCGACCGTGCCGATGGGCTGCCCACAGATTTGTGTCGCGATATCCAGCCCATCCACGGAATTCACTCTTGAGCCGTCGGGAAATAACACGGCCCCGGTCGGACATAGCGTCAGGCTGCGGAAGTATTGGCCCTGCGACAAGCGGCTGATGCGGTCCTGATACGCGTTCTGCAGCAGGAAGTTGTCAAAGAACATACCGCCGCCGGCGCGGATCACGGTCCGGCCGTTGCGTCCCGGGTCCCACGCCAGGCCAGCTTGCGGCGAGAAATTCCAGTTAGGCTGGTTCACGGGATTGCCCAGTCCCTTGATGTTGCCGAACTGATCGAGAATGGGCGTGCTGTCGGTGCAAGGCGGATTGTTGACGATCGTCGTGTTGATATCCGAACACGGAATGGCTGCGAGGTCGCTATTGGTGCGGCCAGTGTCGCGCACGTAGTTCACGCCCACGAAGATGTTGAGGTTCGGATACAGCTTGAAGGTGTCGGCAGCATAGAGCTCGATGCGCGTGTCGAAATGGCCGCCGCCGGAGCGGTTAAACGCCGAGTGCTCGCTGAAATTTCCGAGGCCGTTGAAGATTGTGATCGTGCCCACCGGATAATTCAGAGGATTGTCCGCAGCGCCGCGCGGATCGCCGGGGACAATCGGCGGAAAGGTCGGATTACTGTTGATGGCGTTGATCACGTCGATGCCGTTGGAGCTAGTCACCGAAGGTCCGAAGTTTCCGGGCGTGTAGAAATCGCCCTGTGCGATGCGATGAATCCCGCCGCCAAAACGCAGCGTGTGATTCTCGCGGTACGGAGTGCTGCCATCATAGCGCCCGAAGAGGTCGCGCTGAATCGTCTGGCGCGGGCCCTGGATGCTTGGTCCGAGCTCAAATGATCCGATCTGCTGGTGAAAGGGCGATAGTCCAAAAATCAGGGAATCCCTGCCAAACGCGGGGTTGATGGCGTTGACCATCTTCTGATATCCGAAGCGCCCGCTGTGTGCGAAGCGTCCACGGTTCCAGTCCAAACCGAAGACTGCCGACGGCACGTTGACCTGGTTGCGGAGCTTGGCCCAACTGTCGGTCGGTCCGAACTGGTCGGCATTGTCGTAGCCGAATCGGACAAACCATTTCGCGTTCTCGGACCAGTTGTAGTCGAGACGCGCAGTCAGCATGTTTTCACGGAAGGAAGCATCCCGCAGGTTGAGGAAGTTGAACGGGAAGCCCTGGTAGAAAGGGAGTTCGCCATCCTGCTGGGTGCGCTCGCCCCCGAGAAATAGAAACGCTTTGTCTTTGATCAGCGCGCCGCCAACTCCGAACCCATATTGTTGCCGGCTGTACTTCGGATCGCCGGAGGGAAAGCCCGTGAGTCCGGCGCGCCGGTCCCGGTAATTGCCGAATAGGTTGCCGTGCCACTCGTCGCCACCGGAGCGCGTCGTCAGGCGGACCGAGCCCGCCGCGTTCAGCGACTGAAAGACATCGGGCACGGTGCGCGTGACGACCAATTCGCGCACGGCTTCGGCGGGGAGGTTGGCGACGACCGTGCCCCTGGTCTCATCCATGGCCTCGACTTCGTCGAAATCGTAGTGGACGGTCCGTCCATACTGGCTGTTGATCGAGAGCACCTGGAAGCCGCTCTTGCCAACATCGAGGACCGTTCCATCCACCAACTGGACGCCTGGTTCCCGGCGCGCCAGATCCACCGGGCTGCGGCCATGGATGGGCTGGGCGTCCACCAGCTCACCTTCCAGCCTGCTCTCGAGGCGCGCGGGGCCTGGGTTGATCGCTTCCAGCTTGAAGTCGGCGGTGGCGGCGGCGCCCGCCTGCACAGTGACCCGGGTCTCGCTATTCAAGAAGTTGTGGGCCTCGACCAGAACCGTGTAGTCGCTGGGCGGCAACGGTTCGGAGACGAAGGCGCCATCCTTGCCGGAACGGACCACGCTGCTGGTTCCCTCCGCCTTGGAACGGAACAAGACGCGGGCCCCCTCCACGGGATTGCCGTCGGCATTCTTGACGGTGCCCTGGATGGTGCCGGTGGTGGGAGCCTCCTGTGCCGTGGAAGCCTCCTGCGCGGGCAGAGGCACGCTCAACAAAGCCATGAGGAGGAAGCAGAAGGACAAAGAACGAAAGCAGCGTCGCCACAAAACGGGCCAATATAACAAAGCGGCACTCTCCTGGGAGCAGAACGTCGAAGCAATTCTGCGTTGCTAGGGTCTCAGCTTCAACAATGGATAGAACAGTTTACTAGATGCGGGCGCAGGGGCGGGAAGGTGTATGGGAATTGCGGGGGCGGGTATTGGGCCGCGGGCGGAATCGGAGGTCAGGCCGTGCACCGCGTAATCCACCATCGGAGCGGGCGTTGCAGTGGCGCGCCCGCTTGGCCATCATCGTAACCGGTTCACTGCTGTCGCGCCGAGCCTTATGGCTTGGCGTGCGCTTTCAGGCGGTCCGCTACGGCCAGCTCCCGACGAGCGTTCTCTTCCTGTCCCAACTCGATGTAGACGTTGGCCAGGAATTTGTGCGCATCCGGTGACTGCGGCTGAAGCTTCACGGCCTTTTGCAGATACGGGAGAGCTGCCGTGGGGTTGTTCTGCATACCAAGGAGGCGTCCGAGCAGCAGATTTGCCCTGTAATGGTTGGGATTGATCTGAAGAGCGGCCTGGAAATTTTTGGCCGCATCCGATGCCCGGCCGATTTCGTCATACGCCATACCCAGGTAGAAGTGCATCTCGTCAGAACCCGGGGCGCGAGCCACAGCGGCTTCCAATTGTCCCGCCGATCCTGCCCAATCGCCGGTCTCCGCCAGCGCTACTCCGAGTTCATAATGTGCCCTGCCGGATTCCGGGATGAGCACCACTGCCTTCCGCAACCAGGGCAATGCCTTGGTGTAGTCTTCCATATTGTTCCAGGCTCGGCCCAATTCCAGGTTCGCCAGCGCGAGGCTGGGCTCCTGCTTGAGCACTTGCTGCAATCGCGGAATGGCATCCTGATTACGTCCCTCGTCCATCGCGAGCAAAGCCTGGTGCAGCAGATTTGCCACCTCGACTTTTTCTTTGGGATCGGGGCCGCTTTGCCCGTCTTTGGCGTCGGACTTGCTGATGCCAGAGGTCGCATAGCCCAGCGCCTGAAGTTGTTCCGCTTGCTCAGGACTTAAGTTCGCCTGTCCTGTCGCGGCACTGCTCGTTTTGTGGCGGAATTCCTCGAGTTGGGTCGCCATCGTGTCCACCACGGCCTTCATGCTGGGCGCGAGATTATGCAATGCCCGTGAGTCCACAGACTGGTCGTAGAGTTCCCGTTCGGGTGCCTCGATATACAGATACTTTCCCGCCCGCAAGGCGCGCAAGGCACTCCAACCAAAAGCGCGATGAGGATAGTCGGTCTCAGCGTACACTGAACGATCCGGCGCGGCGTCTACGGCGGGGCCTTCGCCCGCATGCCCACCGTTAGCCTTCGGGTTCATCAACTTCACGAGCGATTCACCCTGCATCGCGGAAGGCGTCTCAATTCCCACCTCCTGCAGAAGGGTCGGCGCAAGGTCCACCAATCCGACTCGGTTCTCGACCCGCAGTCCCCGCGATTCATGACCCGTCAGTTTAAGCAGTAGCGGCACATGAACGGTTTCGTCATAAAGGAAAAGGCCGTGGCTTCGTTCACCGTGCTCCCCGAAGGCCTCGCCATGATCCGCCACTACCGCAATGAGGCTCCCTTCGTAGAGCGCACGCGAGCGTAGCGCTGCCAGCAGCTTTCCAACGGCAAAGTCGACATACGCAATCTCGCCGTCATAAGGCGAGGCAGCGTACCGGGCTTTAAAGGGCGGCGGCGGGTCATAGGGGTCGTGCGGGTCGTAAAGATGCACCCAGAGAAAGAAAGGAGAGCGCGGGTGTTGGTTGAGCCAGGCCATGGCGTGGTTCACCACTACCATGGCCCGGCGTTCCTCACTGCGATAGCGGTCTTCGCCGCCTTGGCGATTATGGAATCCTGCATCGTAAGTATCAAAGCTCCGGTCGAAGCCAGGTGCCGCCACGCTCTTTGGATCGAGAACCTGCGACCCGACAAAAGCTGCGGTGTGATAACCGTGCTTGTGCAAGACATCCGGCAGATAGGGAACGTACTCCACCAGAGGAGATCCCAAATCACTCACGAGATTGAACTGCGGATACGTCCCCGTAAGAATGGTGGCGTGCGACGGAGTCGTCAGCGGGACATGGGCATACGCGTAGGAAAAGACCACGCCCTGGCGGGCCAGGCCATCCAGGTTCGGTGTGAGCCCACGCTTTGACCCCAGGAACCCCATGCGGTCGGCGCGGGTGGTGTCGAGCGTGATCAGGATGATGTTCGCAGGCGCCGCGAAGCTGGCCGACGAACTGCCTGCCAAGAACAGGATTTCGAGCAAAAGCTTACGCAGAGACATTAAGATATAGGGCAGTCTAGCATCGGGCCACCAGGATTCCCTGCTTGCTTGGCTTGGCGTTGACAAATGAGCAAAGCGCATTCCGGTATACAATGCTCGCCACGTCCCCTAGGAGGCGGTATGAGACTGCTTTCCGTCTACACCCTTTGCTTCCTGGTGGGGTGCTGTCTGACGGCAGCGGGGCAACAGCTACCGATGGGTGCCCCCCTGCCCCCAGTTACAGAACCTGCTCCTGTGATCCCGCCGATTACCGTGAATGCTCAACCGGTCTCTGCTCCGCGTGTAGATCCGCTCGCCCTTCAGCGCGAGGCGAAAGAACTTCTGGATCTCTCCCAGTCGCTTCAGCCTTCAGGCGCTGAACCGCGGTCTCTTGTCCAAAGATGTACTCGATAAGCTGAAGCGGATCGAAAAACTCTCCAAGCAGCTTCGTGGAGAAATCGCGCCGTTCGCAAAATAAAAAAGGGCCACTGACCCGAGGGCCAGTGGCTTGTGGGATCCCTAGCTACCCGGCTAGAAGTTCAGCCTAAGGCCAAACTCCAACTGCCGAGGAGCGCCCGACGAGAACACGCCGGAGCCTGTACCGGTGCGCACCGAGTCGCGGGACGAGCCGGCGGTGGTTCCGTTGACGTTACCGGCCGGACCTGTGCTCCCTGGGGGAAACGGAGTCACTTGGTTATTCAAGTGTCCGTCCAGGCGGCCGAAGTTGACCAGATTGAATACGTTGTAAGCCGCAATTGAGGGTTCGAGGCTAAACCGCTCCCTCAGCTTGATTGGCCACGCAAGCACCATGCTGACCTGGCGGAAAATGCCATTGCCCACGTTGCCCGGAGGCGGAAGAGCAACGAAGGGCTTCACCCCACCCAACTGCTGCAACTGGGTTATGGTGAACAGGTCTGCCCCAACCAGCGCCTGCCCTGCCGGCGTCAGCGTGCCTGCCTGCGTGCCGTTCCAGGCATTGATCACATTGCTCAGTGAACTGGGAGAAACCGAACGCATGAATTGGCCCGGCTTACCGGCCGGCTGGTTACCGGAGGTCGGGAATAAGTCTTGTACAGTACCGTCGCCGGTAAGGTCGGTGCGGAAGATTTCGCCCGTGCTGGTTTCGGCGGGGCTAGCCCCCGATGTTAGTCGCATCGTGGACGGCACGGCGCTCGCGAAGGCGCTGGTCACACTGAACCGCGGGCCATGGTGCGCGATGTCGACCGTTAGACCGAACTTGAACTGGTGAGTCCGGTCCTGCTGAGTCGGACCGGTGAAAAACCCGGGGTTGAGGTTGTCAAAGGCGATTGCACTAAAGTTCTGGTCGTCGCCGCCATCGCCAACGAAGCGGGCCAAGGTGTATGCGACCGTGAGGTCCATGGAGGTGAGGCCTCGCATTGGATTGCCGACGCGTTGTCTGTATGACATCTGCAACGCGTTATAGACGGAGCGGCCTTCTGGGAATTCGAAGTCGCCCTGTCCCACATTGCGGTTGATCCCGCCGAACGCCGCACCGGTTATTGCAGCCGGACTGCCGCCGAAGACGTTACCGGAGTCCAGTCCGTTGCCGGCAAAATCGTTGATGGTGGCAGGCCGCGGCACCCAAAATCCGCCGTCGTTCGTCCCGTTTCCCGGATCGGTTGGACAGTTTTGATTTATGGAATCGTCAATTGTGGCCACTCCGCAGTTGCTCAGAGTAGTTGCTATGGCGGCTTGGGCGGCAGGCTTGTCCAGGAAGCGCGCGTCACCAACATGGTTCGCATCGATAGTCAGCATGAAGCGAGTACTCACGTTGCGGATGTAATCCGCGGTTAGCACGCCGCCCCCCCACAATTCACGTTGTAAGCCAATGTTGAACTGGTAGGAGCGCGCATTGCGGAAGTTCGGAGCAAATGCAGCCAAGCCCTGAATTGGCGTACTAATTTCTAGCGTGTTTCCGACGAAGCTCGGGTTGCTCACCGGTCCCTGGGCTGCGACACCCGCCTGATATTCCTTCTGCAAATCGGCGACGAGCGGAGCCGCAACGGAAAGAGGCTGGAAGCAGACCTCAGTATCCAGATCCTTACCATCCACCGAAGTAACCACTCCGGTACCGGGAATGTTAAACGTGGTGCTCCCCGGGCCGCCTCCAACGCAACCCAGGGTTTGGTCTTGGAAGAACAACCCCTTGGCCAGCTTGGCTGGGCGGTCAAACAGCGTGTTGTTGAAGACGGAATTTTCGTAGTAGATACCGGCGCCTGCCCGGATCACCATCTTTCCATTCTTCATGGGATCCCACGCAAACCCGACTTGCGGCCCGAACTGGGTATTGGGTTGCCTAACCCGGCCCCCCAATCCCGTCCCCCACTGATCCAGAAGCGGGGTGTTTCCGGTGCAGGGTGCGGCAATCCCCGAGACTGCCGAGCACGGAATTGGAGCCAAGTCGCTGTCCGAGCGGCCAGTGTCGCGGTTGTAGCGCAAGCCGTAGGTCAGAGTGAAGTTCGGTTTGATCTTCCACGAATCACCCACATACCATTGGAAACGCGTGTCTGATTGTCCGCCGCTCGGGAAGCCAAACTGCGGAATTTCGGTGAAGAACCCCTGACCATTGCCCAAAATTGCCTCGAGCAGAGGGTAGTTTGTGGGGTCACTGGCGCTGCCGCTAACCGGCCCGGTGAACGTGGCCGCTACATCCAGAGGCGCGATTCCGATAAAAGCGGCGAACCCTCCGCCAAGGATACGGTTGATTCCTGCCCCAAAGCGGAAGACGTGTGCGCCATGGACCTTGCTCCCGTCGTACTTGAGCTGCTTGTTGCTCTGGAAGGTCTGCTGCGGCGCCAAAAGGTTCGGTCCCGACAATTGTGTGCCAATGTCAAAGAAATAAAGCTCGCCCGTGGGTATAGGGTTATAGAAACTGGCGCCCTGCGTGGCATCGCTGATCAGGTTATGAAACTTCAGATAGCCGAACCGGAAGCTATGCGACCAGGATCCTGAGTTCCAGTCGAGACCCACGGCATGAGACGGAGTGTTGTCCCGGTTGGAGAACACCTGGTAATCGTACCCAAAGTTGGCCGCCGACGTGTTCCAGTTGTAAGTGAAGCGGTAGAAGGCGTGAATGTTCTTGCTCACCTGCCAGTCCAGTTTGCCCGTGGTCGCGGTATCGCGGAAAGGCGAGAGGAAGCCTCCCGTAAGCTGATCGAAGGGCGCCGGCACGGAGACGGCGAGGAATCCGTCTTGCTTCATTCGCTCGGCGTTGATGAAGAAGAACAGCTTGTCCTTGATAATTGGACCGCCCACACGGCCGCCAAAATTGTTCCTTTGGTAGTAGTCGGTCTGGCCCCCTGGAAAGGCCGCAGTACCGGAATCCCGGCCACGGAAATTATAGAAGGCTTGGCCGTGGAGCGCGTTGGTGCCAGACCGCGTGGTCACGTTAACGGCGCCCGCCGAGGTGAGCTCGGTCGAGAGGTCAAGACCTGAGCGGCTGATATTGAATTCCTGAATGGAACCCAGACCAACGTTCTGGGTGGTAGTACCAACGGTCTCGTCGCTGATATCAATACCATCCAACTCGATGCGCGGGGTCCGTCCATTGACACCGTTGATGGAAATGGAAGAATAGCCTGCCTTGGTCGGATCGAAGCTCGCGCCGTCCTGTATCTGGACGCCGGGCTCCAAGGCGGCCAAATCGAGGAAGTTGCGCCCGTCGACCGGCAGCTTGTCAATCTGGTCGCCCGTCAGCACGCCTTGCACCGTGGCCTGCTCGGTATTGACCTGAATCGAGGAACCTTGTACTTCGACGACCTGGCTTTCCAGCCCGAGTTCCAGCTTGATATTACCTGCGGACGTGACTGCCACCTGCACAAGAACCGGCGTCTCCGCGGTCTTGAAGCCTTTCGCCTCCACCCGAAGCGTGTAGTCGCCGGGGAGCAACGCACCCGAGCTATATGTACCGGAACTGCTGGTTACCGTCGTGACAACCTGGCCGGTGGCCTTGTTGGTAACCGTGATCTTGGCACCGCTCAAAACGGCGCCGGACGGATCGGTTATGGTTCCTTGAATACTCCCTTGAGAGACGGTGGTCTGGGAGAAAAGTGGTGCTTCGACTGCCAACACCAACAAGGTGACCAAGGTCCAAAAAACGACTGTGCGTGCAAATCGAACGTTTTGCAACATCGTCGCCCCCTTTTGAGAAGTGACTGTTAATCAAGTCGATATCCAAGTACTGGCGCTCCGAGAATAGGAGAAAGAGCTCGGTCCCAACTGAAACCGAAACAAGGCCCCCCTCAAATGCTGATTCTGCCTTTTGAGACGAGAGCGCAGCAATTCATATTCCATGACAGTCCTTTCACTAATATCACAGAGCCATGTCTATTGCTGTTAATGTGTTATGAAATCCCCTTATGCTGTTGTGTGCACGCAAAAGCGTCCCGGGAATTCCATATTCTGTATCTGACTCCCAGAAAATGTATCTCCGGGCGCCGTTTATGTTCTCTTGAGGGGAATTTTTTGGCGCAACGCGGACGTAACGGGCAACGACTAAAACTTGTCCTTCGTCGTGTAGTACCCCGCCCTATAGCGCACCTGGTAGGGTCCGCCGGGCGGCGGGTTGGTTAAGTCCACCTGGATGCGGCGGAACTCTGATTCGGAGTAGTGTTGCGAGGGATAGTAGGCGAGCAAATACTGCATGCGCAGCTCGTCGCTGACCTTGCGGAAGGCCTCGTCCAGTTGGGGGAGTGAGCTGGCATAGTAATACTTGCCGCCGGTGTCGTCTGCCATCTGGATAAGGGCGTGCTCGCCACCGGTATCGCGGCCGGCGCTGGCTTCGATGGGCACGATGATGACGCTGTAGATGATGGCCTCTGACTCCTGGGCCGCTCGCAATGCCTGTTTGTAATCCACCTGACTCATGGTGTCGCCACCGTCGGTGACCGCGACGATGACTTTTCTGCCCTGCCGCGCGCCCAGCGCCTGGGAGCCGAGGAAGACGACGTCAAACAGCGCCGTGGCCGAGCCGTTGCGGAGGTGGTCGATGCCGGCGTCGATCTTGCTCAAATCGGAAGTGAACGGCACAACCACGCTCACTTCTTCGCTGAACTTGTACACCGCCAGCCCGTCCTGCGGACGCAGGACGGTGTGCGCGAACTTGTGCGACGCGGCCTGCTCGAGCGGCAGGTCTTTTTTTGTGCTCAGGCTGGTGTCGATCGCCAGCACGATGGAAAGCGGCAGCGCAGACTCGCGGCTGAAGATGGCGATCTTCTGTTCCTTGCCGTCTTCTCTCAGCAGGAAATTTTCTTTTTGCAGGCTGGGAACGGGACCGCCGTGGGCGTCAGTAACGGTCACGAAGACGTTGACCAGCTTGACGTCCACTTTGAGGGTGGTTTCCGGCTCCTGGGCCATGCAGGCCAGGGCAGCGCCGACGATGAGTGCTAGCAGGAGCTTCTTCATGCAGGAACAGTCATTTGGATGCGGGGCGCTCACCGGTTGTGACGGCAGGGCGGGAGATTTCTTCGGGAAACGGCTCGCCGTCCGCCCAGACAGCACCGTCCTCGAAGTATTCCTTCTTCCAGATGGGAACGGTCTTCTTGAGCGTATCAATGATCCAGCGGCAGGCGTCGAACGCGGGGCCGCGGTGGGCTGAGGCCACCACGATCAGGACGCTGGTCTCGCCGATTTGCAGCCGTCCGAGGCGGTGCACTACAGCCACGTCGCGAATGGTAAAACGGGACCGAGCCTGCTCGACGAGCCCCTCCATTTGCTTCAGTGCCATGGTTTCATAAGCTTCGTAGTTGAGGTAGAGAGTGCGGCGCTCGCGAGTGTTGTTGCGCACCACGCCCTCGAAAATCACAGCCGCGCCATCCTGCGGCAGCTTCAACCGGTCGATTTCAGCCTGAGTGGAGATCGGCTCCCGCACGATGCCGACCTTGCCTCCTCCCACCGCAGCGCCCTCCGATCCTCCACTGACCGGCGGCAAAAGCGCCACTTCGTCGCCGCCCCGCAGGGCTTGGTCAGCGGCCGAGTACTCCTGGTTCACGGAAACAGCCAACGAAGGCAGCATGGTCTCGAAGCGGGGCGCCTGGCGGGCGTAATGGGAGAGCACCGCGTCGAGCCGTGCGCCCTCGGGAAGTTCAAGGGTGTCGCTGGACCGTCCCAACAGGTCTTTCAGCACCCCAAAAAAAAGCACGCGGATCTGCATCAGAATTTGTCCTGAATCTTGAACAGTGTAGCGCGTCTGGGGCCTCCAGCACGCCTGGCCACGATGGGTCGAAAACACGCTGGGTGGGCAATTACCTCCGTAATCGTGCAATAGGTCACTTTCCGTCATAAGCTTAAGACCGAAGCTCCAGAAGTCCGAGGAGGGGGTCATCTCCACCACCGCCCAAACCGATGCCGTCCGCAATGCGTCTGCCCGGGCATTTATCCATAGCCTCAACATCCTGGTGAA
Source organism: Terriglobales bacterium (assembly GCA_049273945.1). GTDB lineage: Bacteria > Acidobacteriota > Terriglobia > Terriglobales > Acidobacteriaceae > Acidiflorens. Next base: position 17,125 of record JBASRS010000044.1, read on the forward strand.
GTACACGCGGCTGTACGGGGTGAAACACAAGCGGACGGAGGGCCAGTTCCAAATAACCTGGAAGGAGTTGCAGGAGGGTCTACCCAAGACGGGAGATACCGGCTTCCTGCTGGGAGTTGCGGACAACAAACTTCTGCTGGACGGCATGCCTTTGGAAACCGGACAGGCGGAACGCAGCTTTGCGCAGTTGCTGACCGCGGCCGGCCTGGCAAGCATTCACTTTTCTACCAAGGTAACGCTCGACGACTTTACCCGCCTAGTCACCGCCTTTGCCATGGGTGGGTCCAGGGCGCAGGATTTCGCCAAGCAGCTCAAGGAAACGCTGGGCGACAACAAGAATTCTTCCATCAAGATTAACGAAGTGAAGTTTGTCGCGGCCGATCCGGCCACGGGAGAAATTTCCGTTGCGGCGCAGCTGGCGGCTCAAGCGCTCGGGCCCGAGTTCAAACAATGGTTGAATGATCCGCAGAAGATGCTGCAGTTGATCGCAGCCGCCCAAGGCGCAAGTTCCGGAGGCTCTGGTGAGCCCGGCGGAGCACCCTTGGGCACGGTCCCGAATGTTCCAATCGCGCATGGCGGCGGAGCGGGTACAGGTGGAGGCGGGACCTGGAGCGGCGGTACGGTCCCACTGCAGGAAGAGGAAGTGATCCAGGCGATCCGCATGCTCACCCACTTCGGGCAGGCGGCGCAGGATCCGAATGCCAACCCCGAAGAGCTGATGAAGGTCGAACTGAGCAAGGCGCCCGAAAACGCCAAACTCAATCTCGCGGCGCTGCTCGAAAGCCTGTCATCTCAGGTTACAACCCACGCCGAACAAACTGACACTCCCCTGCTGATGAAGGCAGCCGAGCACATGGCCATCCGCTTCGCGCTCGACCGGTATCAGAAGGGCGAAGTAAAGGTCAACGCCGTGCACCAGATGATGGAGCACATGAGCCGTCAGATGGACACGCTGCGCCAGATCCTGCGCGTGCAGGAAGACAAGATGTCGAAGGCGAACATCTTGGTTGAGTCGCACGCCGACATTCTCGATCGCATGTTCTGGGCCGAAGTTCCGGAGGCGGGCAAGAAGAGCGTCCTGCTCTCCGGCGAAGCCGCCTGCGTGCCGCCGCGCAATATCCGCCAGTTCGTGGAAATGTTGCTGGAGCGCGCGGATAACGAGCTGGCGGCCAAGATTCTGACCAACTACTGCGGTTGCCTCGATGCCAAAGAAGCGGACCCGCGGCGCAAGACGGCGATTGGTCTGGCGCAGATCGCCGACCTATACGCCACTGCGTCGGACGAAGTCATGCCCAACGCCATCGCAAGGATTGGCGAGAAGCTGGCCAAGGAAAGCGACAGCGAGATCCAGAGCCTGCTGAGCGCGGCCTTTACGCGTTTCGGACAGGAATCGTGTGCGCGCAGGAAATACAAGGCGATCGCGGAAGTCTGTTTGTCGCTGGGAGACATCGGCAAGGAACGGCCGCTGCTGGTCCAGGATCTCCGTTCCAGAGTCGGCATCGAGAACCGGCTGCCCGAGATGATCGAAGAAGCCATCAACGCCCCGGAGGTTTCCGAAGAACTCATCAACGTCCTGCAGCAGATTCCCCGAAGCTCGGTGGAGCACCTTTCGGAACGCTTCTTCCGCTCCCAGAAGCGGGTGGAGTGCGATCGCATCGTGGAACTGGTCGGGGAACTGGGCCAGCCGGCGGTGGACGATCTGCGCGAAATACTGCGGACCGGCCAGCCTCGTCAGGCTTCTTCTTCGGTAGGTCTGCTGAGCCGTCTGAGCGTGACCACGCTGCTGGAACTGCTGCCCGCGCGTATGTCGGAGTTCAACCGCTTCTACCAGGACGTGATTGTGCGCCAGATCGCTTATGGCGCCGCCTCCGACCGGGGACGCACGCTGCTGGAACTGCTCGAGCTGCTCGATCCTTTGATTCTGCCCGAGGCGATTGACGAAATCGGCATGAGTCTGGACCGCACCGCCAGTTCCAGCCTGATCGCGCTGGCCAGCTCGGGCGAGGCGGCCTCGCGGCCACCGTTCGTGCAGCTTAAAGCCATCGAGTCGCTCGGCCGTTTGCGCGAGGCGGAGGCAGTTCCAGTGCTGCGCAGCATCGTGGAAGAGAAGGGGCTCTGGGGACGCAGCCAGCATCGCGAGTTGCGTGTCGCTGCTGCCCAAGCGCTCTCCAAGATTGATCCCCGGTATGGCGCACAGGTGATGGCGGAGAGCGGGTTGGATTCCGCCGAACTTGCCATGAGTCCTCTTGATCCCGCGCCCGCCTGCCCGTGGGTTCGGCAGCGGCGTTATGAGCGCATCATTCTGCCGCGGACGTTCTCGGCCACGCTCAGCAGTTCCTGGGGAAAGTCAAATGTCGTCATGCGGGAGATGAGCCTGGGCGGCGGTATGGGCACGCGCAATGACAACCTGCGCGTCGGATCAGAAGCGAACGTTGAGATCTCCGTTGGAGTGAAGAAAATCCGTGGGCAAGTCCTGCTGCGGCGCGCTCGCGTCAATGAGATTGGGTTTGAGTTCGTCAGCATGGACCTCGACAGCCGCTACCGCCTGCGCCGGGTCCTGGTCGAAGCTTCGCAGAAGGCGCCCGAAAATCGCGCCACCACCTGGGACGGCGAACGCAAGACCTAGCGGATCGCTCAGGCTCCGCCCGCAAGTCCTCGCAGCGCGTTCCGCTGAGTCATACTCCACAATCTTGCCGCCATAGCACATGGGCACACCGTTGAAGACGACTGACCGGCGTCCTCACGCTGGAGACAGCTCTCAGGTGTCAGGTCTCAGGTCCTAGATGTCAGGAAAATCGGTTCCGCTTTTCCTGAGACCTGAGACCTGACACCTGAGACCTTCTAGTGCTCTTGCGCTGTCGCCTCTCCCAGATACACACAAGCGAGCAGCACAAAAATGTACGTCTGAATCAGAGACACGCCGATGTGCAGTCCCTCGAACAGGATGGGTACACCCAGCGGCAGAAGCGAGAAAAACACTAACGTGACCATCTCGCCGGCGAACATGTTGGCAAACAGACGAATCGTCAGCGACATCACCCGGGCAAGGTGGCTGAATACCTCAATCGGGAACATCAGCAAGGGCAGAAAAATGCGCACCACCAACGGCATGTCTTTGTCCTGCGGCCCGATGAAGTGCTTCAGATGGCCGATGGGCCCGTTGGTTCGCAGACCGTGATACTGGTAGTACACAAACGTGAACACCGCGCAGCCCAGCGGCACCACGGGCACCGCCGTGGGTGATTCCAGCCCCGGCACGACGCCAATCAGATTGCAGGTCAGAATGAACATTCCGAGCGCAATCAGGTAGGGCACGAACTTTTCCGAATGATGGCCGATGGTGTCGTGGGCCAGGTTATTGACGAACCCGTAAATGCCTTCCATCGTGTGTTGCAGGCCGCCCGGCCGTTCCACCGAGAGCTGCAGACTCACCAGCACAAAAAACACCGTCAGCAGCAGAACAACCAGGATCTCCATCGCGACCGCGTTGGTGATCGGCGCAGCGGGGTTTTTCGGTTGAATGCCGAGCGCGTGCAGCAACGTCAGCACGGGGCCGCCGAAGAGGTGGTTCAGGAATTCAGTGAATGCCAGTTGTTCCATGCGCGTAAGACCAGCTGCGAGCTGCGAGCTCCGGGCTTCGAGCTTGAACCGGGTCGCCCGAGGCTCGCGGCTCGTAGCTCTCAGCTATTCCCGTCGAAATGCCGCGTACGCCTCCACGCCTGCCTCGACCATCATGGCCGCCACCGGCAGGCACAGGCCCCACAGAAAGCCACGGAAAGCCCATGCAGAACTTTTAAAGATAGCATACGCAACGATCCCGACCAATCCATAGCGCACCAGGAACCGCAGCACGATTGCCCATCCCCGCTCCTTGCTGTGGCGGCTGACAATGCGGTCGCCGAGGGCCTCCACGCCCCGCACTAGCGTGCGGAAATTGATGTAGGAAACCGCGGATCCGGCTGCTACTCCAATCGTGCCCGGCCAGCCGTACAGCCAGAACACCGGACCCAGTAGCAGAACGCTCACGACCAGCATGGTTCGCAGCATGCGGGGAATGGCACGGTCATAGAACGAATCCCAGGGCGCGCTTTCGTCTGGATTTGGGGGGTTAGTCATCCTTGGAGGCCGAGGCAGCCATGCGGATCATCTGGGTGAATCCCACCACCGCGCCGAATAGCAGTCCGACCAAGTACAGCCATTTGGTGTGCAGCCAGTAATCCAGGAGCTTGCCCAGGAAAAACCCAAGCAGGACCGCCGCCGGAATAATGAACCCGATCTCGGAATAGCGCGCAAGCGCGACCAGCGGATCTTTTTCCTCGGGAGGCTTGGGCGGCTCGGGCATGCGGAGGAATTGTACTTCAGCTTCGAGCTGTGAGCTTCGAGCTTCGAGCAACCAAAATCGGCCCGGCGTTGTGAGCCTCGATTCGAGCGGCTTGGGTCCTGGCTTCTCGCTCGTAGCTCGCGGCTCGTAGCTCGCGGCTACTTCATCACCGCCGCCACGTGCGGCGACTGTGCGATCCCCAGTGACCAGTTCACGCTTCGAATGAACGGCTCCGGATAAACTCCGATTACGATGGTCGCCAGCGCCGTGACGCCGAGGGCGGCGCGCATGCCCAGGCTGACGGGCAGTCGCTCACTCACCATTGGCGGACGCACCAACATGGCGTTGGCAATCTTCAAGTAGTAATAGAGCCCGAATAAGACGTAGAACACCGCGAGCGACGCCAGCACGTAGTGGCCGCTTTCGATCAGGCTCAGGAAGATGTAGTACTTGCCCAGAAATCCAGCCGCGGGCGGAATTCCGGCCAGCGAGAGCAGGAACAACAACATCAGCACCGCTTCCACCGGCGCGCGGGAATAGAGCCCGGCAAGGTCGTCGAGTTCGTCGCCGATCACATCGCGCTGGCGCAGCGAAGTGATCACCCCGAAGGCTCCCAGATTCATGAAGGTGTACACCAGCAGGTAGATCAGGATGCCCTTGAAACCGTCCCAGAACCCCGGGCTGCCCGGGTCGGAAGTTCCCATGGCCACGAATGCCAGCAGCATGTAGCCGACGTGCGCGATGGAAGAGTACGCCAGCAGGCGCTTGGTGTTGTTCTGGGTGAGCGCGGCCAGGTTGGCGCCAGTCATGGTGGCGATAGAGACGAATACGATCATCGGTGTGTAGATGGAGCGCAGCGGGAACAGGCCGAAGAGCAGGATGCGCAGGAGCATGGCCCAGGCCGCCGCTTTCACCGCCACCGACATGAATCCCGTAATGCTGGTGGGCGCGCCTTCGTAGGCGTCCGGCGCCCACTGGTGAAAGGGGATGGCCGCGATTTTGAAGAGCAGGCCAACCATAGTTGTGAGCAGCGCAATGACGAGCACGGGATTGTGCGGGTCGAGACGGGAAACAGCTCTCTGAATCAGAAGCAGGTTCGTGGAGCCGGTCAGCCCATAGAGGAGCGACAATCCGTATGCGAAGATGCCGGAGGAGAAAGCGCCCAGTAAAAGATACTTCAAGGCCGCTTCGTTGGAGCGGCGGTCGCGGCGGAGAAAGCCGACTAGCACGTAAGTAGAAATAGCCATCAGTTCCAGGCCGATGAAGATCAGCACGATGTCGATTCCTGCCGCCATGCACATCATTCCGACAACCGACAGCAGCATCAGCGCGTAGTACTCGCCATGGTGCTCTTTTTCGATGTCGAGATAGCGCACCGACATCAGGATGGCGATGGCCGCGCCCGCCAGAAACAGATACCAGAAGTAAATGGCGAAGCGGTCCACCAGCAAAGAATTGAAGAAGCCGATGCCGCCTCTCGGCAACACCCACTGAATCTGCGCGACGCACACCGCCGCAAACAACACGCCAACGAAGGCTCCGACGGCGTTGATCCACTTCCATTCCCGCGGCACCATCAGGTCAATCAGCAGGATGCCCAGCCCAAAAATGGTGAGCTCCACCATGGGCAACATGAGCCGGTATTCCGTTGGGGAAAGGCCGTTCACCGATTGCTCCCTTTTGCCGCCGCTGCAACAACCGGCTGAGGCCGAACCTGCGGGACCGCTTGCGCATTCACGGGCCCGTTCGGCTTGGCGTTGTCGCGAATCGTCTGCACCAGCTGATTTACCGGCTGCTCGAGGATCTGGAAGAACGGCTTCGGGTAAAGGCCGATCCAGAATGCCAGGATGACCAGCGGCGCAAAGGTGAGAAGCTCGCGGGGCGTCAGGTCGTGCAGCTTTTCGTTCTTGGGATTCGTGACCGGACCGAAAAACACCCGCTGATAGAGCCACAACAGGTAGGCTGCGGCCAGAATTACGCCGGGCACAGCCCAAGCCGCCCATTTCCAGTTCGCGGTGAAGGCGCCCTGCAGGATGGTGAATTCGCCGACAAAACCATTCAGCAGCGGCAGCCCCATCGAGGACAGGAACATGATCATGGTGATGGTCGCGTACACGGGCATGACGTTCGAGATGCCGCCATACTCGGCGATTTCACGCGTATGCCGCCGTTCGTAAAGGATGCCCACGATCAAGAAGAGCGCGCCCGTTGAAATGCCGTGGTTGATCTGCTGTAGCACCGATCCGCTCAGGCCGGCGGAATTCAACACGAAGATTCCCAAGGTGCAGAAACCGAGGTGGCTGACCGAGGAATAAGCCACCAGCTTCTTCATGTCCTTTTGCATGAGCGAGACGAGCGCACCATAGATGATGCCGACGATCGAGAGCCCGATCATCCAGCCGCGGACCCGCGCATCCATAACCACGCTCGGGAAGAATGGCAATGAGAAGCGGACAAAGCCGTACGTTCCCATCTTCAGCAGAACACCGGCCAGGATGACGGAACCGGCTGTGGGCGCTTCCACGTGGGCGTCGGGCAGCCAGGTGTGGAAGGGGAACATCGGGACCTTGATGGCGAAGCCGAGGAAGAACGCCAGGAACAACCAGACGGCACTGGCAAACGGTATCTGGGGCGCGGTCTTGTACAGTTCGGGGATGCTGAACGTGTACACACCGGTGATCGTGTGGTGATGGAAGTACAGGAAGAGAATGCCAAGCAGCATCAGCACCGAGCCAAGCAGGGTGTACAGAAAAAATTTGATCGCCGCATAGAGCTTGCGCGGACCGCCCCAGATGCCGATCAGCAGGTACATCGGAACCAGCATCGCTTCCCAGAAGACAAAGAACAGGAAAAAATCGAGCGCCATGAAGACGCCCAGCATGCCGGTCTGCAGCACCAGGAACCAGACGTAGTATTCCTTGACGCGTTCTTCGATCGCGGTCCACGAGGAGAGGATCGAGATCCATCCCAATAGCGTGGTCAGCATGATCAGCAGAAAGGAAATGCCGTCAATGCCGAGCATGTAGCCAGCGCCGATCGAGGGGATCCAGTTGTTGACCGAGCCCTCGAGGAACTTGAACTGCTGCGCGGTCTCGCGCTGCGCCCAGAACATCGGGACCAGCGGCAACGAAATTAGGAAGCCGCCGAGCGCAAAGAGGTTGGCAATCCAGCGGATGGCCGCCTTGTTCGTCCCCGGGACAAACAGGAGAACGAGCGCGCCCAGGAGCGGCGCGAAGAGGATGATGGAGAGGATGTGATTCTGCATAAGAGCAGTTCTCAGTTCCCTGTTCTCAGTTCTCAGTGGCTACGCGCTTCGGGCCGCGAGCTTCGAGCGATCCATGCTGGCTCCATCGCAGTCAATGTTTGACCTGCGCCCACGACTTGGTCGCTCGCAGCCCGCAGCTCGCAGCTATTTCCACACGTAATAAAACCCTAGCCCAACCAGTCCGGCCACCATCACCAGCGCATACCACTGCACCAGGCCCCATTCGAACAGGCGCGCGGGATACGAAATCATGCGCGCCAGAACCGCTGGCCCATTGACCAGCAGGCCGTCGATGATCCACGTGTCCCACCATTTCGACAGCGTGGCCACGGCGCGGGTGCTCCAACCGGCGCCGTTGACCGTGCCGTCAATGACCTTCGCGTCGAACCAGGATGAGGCTTCGCCCGCGCCCATCGCGCCCAGGCGGAAGTCGCCCAGCTTGCTGCGTCCGGTGAAGGCGTAGTCGTAGGCTTCGTCCACGAACCACTTGTTGTAGAGCACCCGGTAGAGTGGCGGAGCTTTGGCGGCGATGGGCTCGGGGTAATTTTTCCCTGCGTTCCCGTAATGGCGATAGGCCCAGCCTAAGCCCACCACGGCGGCCCCTACCGAAAAAACCATGAGCGCCCATTCCATGCCGCGGTTCTCTTCCCCGCCAGCCGGCGGCGGCAACGGCTCGGCGCTCGCAACTCCCGCCTCATGGTCGAAGACCGGCGCAAGGAACTTTTCAAAGCGGTTCGAACCGCCGAGACTCTGCGGCACTCCGAGGAAGCCGGCAAGAACAGAACATATAGCCAGCACCACCAACGGACCGGTCATGGACTTAGGCGATTCGTGAATGTGGTGCTCAACTTCAGGGCTCATGCGCGGCTGGCCATAGAACGTCAGGAAGATAAGGCGGGCCATGTAGAACGCGGTCATCAGCGCCGTGCCGAAGCCAATGAGCCAGAGATACGGAAAGCTGCCGTTGGCGGAACGGAAAGCTTGCCAGAGGATCTCGTCTTTTGAGAAGAATCCGGCCAGCGGTGGTATGCCGGCGATCGCCAGCGTGGCGATGAACATGGTTTTGAAGGTTGTCGGGATCCGCCTTCGCAGGTCTCCCATGTTGCGCAAGTCCTGCTCGCCGCTCAGAGCGTGGATCACCGAACCGGAACCGAGGAACAGCAGCGCCTTGAAGAAGGCATGCGTGAACACGTGGAAAACGCCCGCGGCAAACGCGCCGACGCCGAGGGCGAGGAACATGTATCCCAGTTGCGAGACGGTCGAGTAGGCCAGCACGCGCTTGATGTCGTTCTGCACGAGTCCGATCGAAGCCGCAAAGACAGCGGTCAGCGCGCCGATGATCGCGACAGTCTTCATCGCGGTAGGCGCGAGCACGAAGATCGCGTTCGAGCGCGCCACCATGTACACGCCCGCCGTCACCATAGTCGCGGCGTGGATCAGCGCCGAAACCGGAGTGGGGCCTTCCATCGCATCCGGGAGCCACACATAGAGAGGAATCTGAGCGGACTTGCCGGTCGCGCCGACAAACAAGAGCAGCGCGGCTGCCGTCAGGATGGGATCGCCGATGGCGAAGTGTCCGCTGCGGGCGGCGGCATTGATATCAATGAAGCGGAACGATCCCAGGTACCACACCAGCGCAAACATGCCCAGCAGGAATCCGGCATCGCCGATGCGATTCACGATGAACGCCTTGTTGGCGGCGTCGGTCGCCGACTTGCGATGGAAATAGAACCCGATCAGCAGATACGAGCACAGGCCCACGCCCTCCCATCCGACGAACATGAGCGCGTAGTTGTTCGCCAGCACCAGCGTGAGCATGGAGAACATGAACAGGTTCAGGTACCCGAAGAATCGGTAGTAGCCGCCCTCATGCGCCATGTATCCGACGGAGTAGATGTGGATCAGCATGCCCACACCGGTTACGAACAGCAGCCAGATGGCGGACAGCGGGTCGAGCAGGAAACCGAAGTCGGCGTTGAACTGGGCGGGCGTGCCGTCTTGCTTGAGAAAGTTGAAGTGCGCGTCGCCGGTGCCGAGCCAGGTGTAGAGCACATTTTCAAACGGCTGTCCGGTTCCCTGGGCGAATTGCGTGTACTGCCAGACTGCGCCGCCGGCGAACAGAAACGCCACCACGACCGCTCCCACGCAGACCGCGCTGACCGCAGCCTTCTGCATGCGGCGGCCGAAGAAGAACATCATCGCGGCCCCGAAGGCGGGAAAGAGCAGGATCAGCCAGATGTGGTTTAAGAAAAACATCGCCTTTAGCACTTGGCACTTAGCATTTGGCCCTTGATCAGGTTTTGCCGATCGCAGCAAGAACCGGCACGGGCTAAATGCCAAGTGCTAACTGCTAAGTGCTGGTTTCTACCACTTCAACAAATCAATCTCATCCACATTGATCGTCTCCTTGTTGCGGAAGAAGGCGATCAGGATACCCAGGCCGACGGCGGCTTCGGCGGCGGCGTCCACTACGATGAAAATCGAGAAGACCTGCCCCTGCAGTCCGCCCCACATGCGCGAGAACGCGACCAGGTTCAGGTTCACCGCATTCAGGATCAGGTCAATCGACATCAGCACGATCACCACGTTGCGGCGCGTGAGCACACCGATCACGCCCAGCACGAACAGCGCGGCCGCGACGACGAGGTAATGAATGGTGGTGATGGGTGTCATATTCAGCCTTCAGCACTCAGCATTCAGCCTCTGGTCTTGTTTCAGCATCCGCGTGCGTGGCTGAATGCTGAGTGCTGACTGCTGACCGCTGCTTCAGATCCTCTTCTTCGCCATAATCACCGCCCCCAGGATCGCGACCAGCAACAGCAACGACGCGATCTCGAAGGCGAACATGTAATTGCGGTACAGCATTTCTCCAATTTTCTGCGTGTTGTTGCCCTCCGCCAATGCGAAACCACGGTCCGGGAACAGCGCTTTGCCCTTCGCGTACACCGACATGAACAGCGCCAACAGCGCACACGACGCCGCGAGTCCGACCGGCCACATGCGGTTGAACTGGCGCTCTTTAATCGTGCGCTCCAGGCTGACCAGCATGATCACGAACAGGAACAGCACCATGATGCCGCCCGCGTACACGATGATCTGCACGCCGGCGACGAACGGCGCATAGAGCATCAGGTATAAACCAGCCACCGCGAGCAGCGTTACGATCAGGGCCAGCGCCGAGTGCACGGCGTTGCGGCGCGTGATCACCAGCAACCCGCCAGCGATGGCCAGTCCGGAAAGCAGATAGAAGAAGAACGGAGTCGCGACCGGCGTCATCCGAGCAGCACCCCCACGATGGCGGTCACGATCAGCACGCCGAGCGCAATCGGCAGCATGACTTTCCATCCGACTCGCATGAGCTGGTCGAAGCGGTAGCGCGGCCAGGTGGCGCGATACCAGATGTACAGGTACATGAAGACGCCAACCTTGAACACAAACCAGTAAACGTTGCTCAAACCTTCGGCGGTCCGGGCGACGATGGCCCGGTCGCCGGTACGTGCCCCGATGGCGATGGCGAGCAGCAGCAGCCCAATCAGCGCCAGCACTGCACCAAACGCGGCCAAGCCGATGGTCTGCACGCGGAAGTAGCTGTGCTTCGGCATGCGGACCGTGCCTAGAAAGGCGATCGCAGCCAGCCCCAGGAACGTCACGCTGGGGAACAACGAGAAAACGAAGTCCCACGCCGGTCCGCTCATCCAGTTGGGGAACGGACGGAGCCAGCCACCGAGCCAGAGGGTCACCGCGATCGCCGACACCGCAATCATGGCGGCGTACTCCGCCAGCATGAAGAGCGACCAGCGCAGGCCGCTGTATTCGGTGTGGTATCCCGCGGTCAACTCGGACTCGGCTTCGGCCAAGTCAAAGGGCGCACGGTTGGTCTCGGCAATCATGGCGATGGCAAAGATCACGAAGGCGATCAGGCCGAGCGGAAAGAACTTGAAGAGGAACCAGACATGCTGCTCCTGCTGCGCCTGCACGATGCCAATCATGCTGAGCGTGCCCGTGCCATCGCTAAGCTTCGACACACCGTACAAGCCCGCGCCGTGCAGGCTGGTCATCAGGATTGCCGAGACGACCGCCAAGCCCATGGCCACTTCGTAGGAAACCATCTGCGCGCTCGAACGTAGCGCGCCGATCAGCGGATAGTGCGAGTTCGAAGCCCAGCCTGCCATCACCACGCCGAGCACGGCCAGCGACGAAACGCCCAGCATGAAGAGGATGCCAATGTTCATGTCGCTGACGGCCTGCGAAGGACCGAAAGGCACCACCGTGTACACCGTGAAGGAAGCGAGCAAGCCGATCAGCGGCGCAATCCAGAAGACGAACTTGTCCGCCTCGGAAGGAATGATGTCTTCCTTGATCAGGAGCTTGACCGCGTCGGCAATGGGTTGCAGTAATCCGTGCGGGCCCACGCGCATGGGGCCGATGCGCACCTGGAAGTGTGCCAGCGCCTTGCGCTCCAGCCAGTTCATCGCCATGACCGCGACCGAGACCCCGGCAAAGATGATCAAGACATAGATCAGCGCCCAAAGCTGGTTGTTGGCTTCGCCCGGAGTCACCGTGCTGCCGAGATAGGACTTGAGGGAATCGAGCATCAGCGGTCCACCTCGCCGAGCACGATGTCGATGGTGCCGATGACGGCCACCACGTCGGCCACGAGCAGGCCGCGCACCATGACGTCGAGCGCTTGCAGGTTCACGAACGATGGTGGACGCACGCGCACCCGGTAGGGCTGCGTCGAGCCGTCGCTGACGATGAAGTATCCCAGCTCGCCCTTGGGAGCTTCGATCGAGTGGTAGATCTCACCTACCGGAGGCTTAATCACCTTGGGCACCTTTGCCATGATCGGGCCTTCGGGAATGCCGTTCACGGCCTGTTCGATGATGCGCAGCGACTGCCGCATCTCGGCCATGCGGACCAGGTATCGGTCGTAAGTATCGCCGTTCTCGCCGGTGGGGATGTCGAAGTCGAACTCGGAATAGTTGGCGTACGGCTGTGCCTTGCGCAGGTCCCACTTCACTCCGCTGGCGCGCAGTACCGGACCCGTCACGCCGAGCGCGATAGCATCGGCGGCGGAAATCACGCCGACCTTCTTCGTCCTCTCCAGCCAGATGCGGTTGCCGGTCAGCAGTTCCTCGTATTCGTCAATGTGGGGAGCCAGATACTTCAGGTAATTCTTTACCTCTTTTTCGAAGCCCGCGTAGGTCTCATACAAGCAGCCGCCGATGCGAAAAGCGTGCGTGGTCAAGCGCGCGCCACAATACTTTTCGAAAATCTTAAGAATCTCTTCCCGGTCGCGGAAGGTGTAGAAGAGCGGCGTCATGGCCCCGATATCGAGCGCATGCGTACCCAGCCAGAGCTGGTGGCTGGCGATGCGGTTCAACTCCGTCAGGATCACGCGGATGTAGTTCGCGCGCGGCGGGGCTTCCACGTCCATCAATTTCTCGACCGCCTGGCAGTAGCCCAGCCCGTTCGAGACCGCGGCGACGTAGTCCATGCGGTCCACGTATGGGTTGAACATGGTGTAGGTGCGGTTCTCGGCGATCTTCTCCACGCCCCGGTGCAGGTAGCCAATCACGCACTCGGTGCCGAGAACTTTCTCACCATCGAGCTTCAGGATGACGCGCAGCACGCCGTGCGTCGCCGGGTGCTGTGGTCCCATGTTGATGATGAGTTCGTTGGAATCGAGATAGGGCTTCTCCGGGGTTTCGAGGTCGAGGTTGGGGAGAGCGTTCGGGTCGGTCTTGGTTGGGGCGTTCATTGTCCGCTCTCGATCCCCAGGTTGATCTGCACCCACTCCTGGTCCTGCTGCAGGATGCCGTAGTCCTTGCGCAGCGGGTGCCCTTTCCATCCGTCGGGCAACAGGATGCGTTTCAGGTCGGGATGACCGTCGAACTTGATCCCGAACATGTCATAGACTTCGCGCTCCAGCCAGTTGGCGGTCGCCCAGATTGGCACGGCTGACGGCACCGACTCGCCATCGGCGATTTGCGTCTTCACGCGCATGCGCTCGTTGCGCGGGAACGAATACAGGATCCAGAGCACGTCGAATTGCTTCTCGCGCTTGGGATAGTGGACGGCGGTGATGTCCACGCAGTAGTCAAACTGGTCTTCGTCGCGCAGAAGCCGCAGGATGTCGGGGAGCAGCGACCGGTCAACCGTCAGATAGTTCTGTCCGAGATAGCTCAACGGGTCGAGGCCGGATCCGTACCGGCCCTTGTACTTCTCGACCATGGGCGACGACCAGGGCACCGGAACCGGGCCGGTGGGCTTGGCCGGGGCAGCCGGTTTGGGCGCAGTGGCCGCTGAGGGTGCTGGCGGTGTCGACGCCTCCGCCACCGGCGTCTTCTCACCGTCCGGCGGCGGTGGTGCAGGCGATTTGGTTTCCTCGGCCATCTTTAGCGTACAGTTCTCAGTTCTCGGTTCCCAGTTCTCAGAAAATCCAGTTCCGGCGACTGAGAACTGAGAACCGGGAACTGGGAACGGCTTCTAAATCCACTCCAGCGCGCCCTTCTTCCAGATCCAGATGTAGCCCACGATCAGAATGCCAAGAAAGACCAGCATCTCGACCAGTCCGAACATGCCCAGCGCCTTGAACTCTACGGCCCAGGGAAACAGGAAAATGGTCTCCACGTCGAACACCACGAACAGGATGGCAATGATGTAGTAGCGCACGGTGTAGCGGCCGCGGGCGCTGTCCAACGGATCAATGCCGCACTCGTACGGCATCAGCTTGGCTCGGTGAGGGTTTTGGGTGCGGACGATTCTGGCCAGCACCAAGGTCAGCGGGATCAGCACACCGACGACCGCGATGAACAGGAAGATGGGTACGTAGTTCTGCGGCATGAATCCTCAGGCGAACCTGAATAAATGCGGAACTGGCAATGCTACCGCCGCAGCGCCGAAGCTTCAAGGAATAAAGATCACAGAAAGATGTGATCTACGGGACAATGCCCGCCCCGTGTCAGATGGCAGCCGGGACCGCGATCAAGAGGAGAGAGGCTTGTCCGGAAGCAAGAAGGCAGCGCGCGCGGTGTCGGAGGCCAGGGTGTCCTGCTGGTAATAGCGTGCCAGGATCCCGCCCTTTCCACATTCCCACGTCATAAGGTCCGGATTGGCACAGGCGAATTCTTCCCATGTTTGCGGCTGGCTGCTACGCAGCATGCGCTCATGAATCAGAAACAGATAAGCCCAAGTGATGGTCTCGTGGTAAAGGCCCGGCTTGCCGTGTGCCGTTGCGAATCTCTGCAGTGCAGCAACAAATCTGCCCAATGCCTCCAGCGCCGGATACCGGCGAAGATATTCGAAAGCCAGGCGCACATGATCCGCGTGATGGAAGGAATTTTCGGGTGTCGCACCGCGTTCGAATTGATCAATCAGTTCGTCGCCAGTCATGTCGTTCCCCAAGATGCTCCCGTAGGGACAGCCGCCTCGGCTGTCCCGCCGCGCGGAGCGCGGCGTCAACGATGAGGCGCACCGCAAATCTCTGCGGAGCTTCGCTCCGCGGACAGCCGAGGCGGCTGTCCCTACGTGGCGGTCCCTACGTGGTTTGTGTCTTCCCGGCCATCACCGTCCAGGTCGCGGCGGCATAGACAACCAGTGCGCCCACATCCACCCATCCGTGCAAGAGGTGGAGGACGATCGCGAAGACCAACACCGCGATCAGGAGCCAGCCGCCGGCCACGACCGCGCGTGGGATGAGGAAGAGGATGGCGGCGGCAATTTCGCCCCAGGCCAGCGCTAGACGGATGAAGTCCGGCAGTCCCGTCTTGGCGAAGGTATCAGCGGCAGCGGGCGAGAATGCAAACGAGGCCGCCTCGGCCAGGATCACCAGGCCGAGTACCCACTGCAAAACGAGCAGGGCGACGCGAACGCGATCTTTCATTTCTTTTTCTCCGAAGCGGGCTTCGTTCCGCCACGCCGCTTGATCTCTGACAGGCGATGGCTTGCGCAGGAGTCGAGGTCAAGGCCGTAGAACTTCTTCAGCTCCTGAATGCGCTCCAGCGAGGCTTGGCTGAAAGGAGTCTTGCCGTCAAAGGCATGAAGCACGATGCCTTCCAGCAAGTCGCCGAGGGTCAGGTCGTGATACTCGGCGAAGCCTTTGAGCACTTTGAGCAAGCGCTTTTCCATGCGGACGCCGGTCTGGACGCGCTCAATGAGGAATTGGGATTCGGTGGTCATTGGTACCAATGTACCACGGTACATCAATCTGCGCAAGAGAGAACTATCGCCTGCCATGGTTCTGAAGGGAGCTTGTTTATAATCAATGCTTTCCGAAACAGCGAAGGACCACTCCTTGGCACTCGACGAAAACATCTATGAAATCCGGCGCGAGAAGCTGAAGAAGATTGAAGCTCTCGGGCAGCCGGCATATCCGCGCAGGTACGAGTTCACCCACACCGTCCCGCAGATTCTGGCTGAATACAGCGGCAAGACGGGCGAGGAACTGGAGGGCTCGCGGGTCAACGTGCGGGTTGCCGGGCGGATCATGGCGATCCGGCTCATGGGCAAAGCCGGCTTCGCGCACTTGCAGCAGGACGGCCAGCGCCTGCAGTTCTACGTCAAGAAAGATGCCATCGGCGAAAACGGCTTCGAACTCTGGAAGCTGCTTGACCTGGGCGACCACATTGGGGTCAGCGGATATCTGTTTCGCACCCGCACCGGCGAACTCAGCGTGCACGCCGAAGAACTGACGTTCCTCTCAAAGGATCTGCTGCCCCTGCCCGAGAAGTGGCATGGCCTGACCGACGTCGAACTGCGTTACCGCCAGCGCTACCTGGACCTGGTGATGAATCCTGAGGTCCGCGAAGTCTTCTTGAAGCGCAGCAAGCTGGTGCAGTCGCTGCGGCGGTCTATGGAGTCGCAGGGCTTCGTCGAAGTCGAGACCCCGATGATGCAGCCGATCGCGGGTGGAGCAGTAGCGCGTCCCTTCAAGACCCACCACAACTCGCTGGACATGGACCTCTACCTCCGTATTGCGCCCGAACTCTACCTGAAGCGGCTGACGGTGGGCGGCTTCGACCGCGTGTACGAGATCAACCGCAATTTCCGGAATGAAGGGCTCGGGTGGCGCTGGAACCCCGAGTTCACCATGCTCGAGTTCTACCAGACCTACACCGACTACCGCGGCGTGATGGACCTGACGCAGAACATGATCGAGCAGGCCGCGAAAGACGTGACCGGCGGCACGAAAACGAAGTGGGGCGACCAGGCGATCGCCTGGGCGGGATCGAACTGGCGGCGACTGACCATGCGCGAAGCGATCATCCAGTTCTGGCCGGAGAAAGCCGGGGCCAAACCAATCAGGAGCGACTTCGCCTCGCACGACTCGGTGAAGGCGCTGGTGATGCGTGTGCGGGGTGCAGGAATCAATCTCGCGTACGATCCGAACGAACCGGTGGGCAAGACGATCGCTGGCCTTTTCGAAGCCGTGGCGGAAGAACACCTGGTGCAGCCGACGATCATCTACGAATTCCCAACTGCCATTTCTCCGCTTTCGAAGCAGAAGCCGGACGAGCCCGACTGGACCGAGCGCTGGGAGATCTTCGCCGGAAAGATGGAGATCGCCAACGGCTTCAGCGAACTGAACGATCCTGAAGACCAGCGGCGGCGGTTTGAGGCGCAGTTGAAAGAACGCGAGCGCGGCGATGACCAAGCTCACCAGATGGATGAAGACTACATCCGTGCGCTCTCGTATGGCATGCCTCCGGCGGGCGGCGTAGGCGTGGGTGTGGACCGACTGGCGATGCTGCTGACCGACTCGCATACCATTCGGGATGTGATTCTGTTTCCTTTGCTGCGGCCGGAGAAACCTTCAACCACAGAGGGCGCAGGGGGCACAGGGGAACCCAAAAACAAATTGTCATCCTGACCCTGAGCGGAGTCGAAGGGGAAGGACCTTCCTCGGCATCGTCTGGATCCCCGTGGCTTCCATTTCAAGAATTCAACCGCAAGCTCCGGATAGATTCTTCGATTCTTTCTCCGTGAAACTCTCGTCGAATACCTATGTCCTTCGATCTCGACTCGGCCACGCGTCGCCAGCTGGGCTACCGTCTCATTGATTACATTGATGCCTTCTACTCTTCCCTGCCCGACCGTCCCGTGCAGTTGCCCGCCGACCAACGGACCTACGGCCCGCTCAACGATCCTCTGCCGGAAAATGGCGCCGATCCGGCGCAAGTGCTCGACGCGATCTGCCGCGAGATGGTGGACAAAGGCTTCCACGTGCCGGCCGCCAACTACTTTGGCCTGATGAATCCGACGCCCACCTACATGGGCTTTCTCGGCGAAGCGCTGGTGGCGGCTCTGAATCCGCAACTGGCCACGCTGGCACGGTCGCAACTCGCGTCCAAGATTGAAGTCGAGACGCTGCGCTGGATCGGCGAACGCGTGGGCTGGCCCGGCGCCTTCAACGGCACGTTCACAAACGGCGGGAACGAAGCGAACTTCAGCGGGCTGGCGATGGCTTTGGTGTGGAAGTTTCCTAACGCCATCGAACACGGGGTGGCAACGATTGGCGCGCAGCCTCTGGTCTATGCTTCGTCAGAATCCCACCATTCGCTCGACAAGTCGGCGGGACTTCTGGGCATTGGACGCAAAGCGCTGCGGCGGGTCGCGGTCAATGGGAAGCTGCAAATGGACCCCGGCGCCTTGAAAGCGGCTATCGAGTCGGACCTGCGCGCGGGACTCAAGCCGTTCTGCGTGGTCGCGACCGCGGGCACCACGAACTCTGGCATCATTGACGATCTGCCCCTGCTCGCCGAAGTTTGCCGCCGCTACGCGCTCTGGCTTCACGTTGACGGCGCTTATGGCGCGTCCCTGATCTTCTCCGACAAACATCGGCATCTGATCCGCGGTATCGAGCAAGCGGATTCCATCACCATCGACCCGCACAAGTGGCTGGCTGTGCCCTTCGCGGCGGGAGTCATCTTGACCAGCCGGCCGGAAATCCTGGAACGCGCCTTTGGCGTGTACGCCCCATATATGCCAAAGACTGCGGGCGCGGTCTTGCCGGACAACTCGAAGATCAGCACGCAGTGGACGCGCCGCATGAACGCCCTCAAGTTTTGGCTGACGCTGAAGGTTCACGGCCGAAAGGCGTACGAGGAATACATCGACCGTCAGATGAACCTGGCGCGCGGCTTTGCTGATTGGGTAAACAGGTCCGAGCGGTTCGAACTGGCGGCTCCGCTGGTCGTGCCGATTCTCAACCTGCGGCTGAGGGGAATCGCCGATCCGAACCGGCGCGCAGCCCTTCACAACGCGATTGTGGACGAGGTCACGCGCGACGGCCGGCGCTGGATTTCGGAGACCATTGTCAACGGCGAGAGCGTGATCCGGGTGATGGTCGTCAGCTACCTGACCGAGGAGCGGCATCTGCAGGCGCTCGAGGAGGCGCTGCTTGCCGCTATACCAGCCAGAACCTAAACAATCACTTGAAGCTTGGCTATGGCTCCCACATCCTAAAGGGAGTTAGGCTCTTTCGTGGCGGCGCTACCGTAGTGTCCAGGGGATGCTGGGTCGGTAGCGCTTTGCTATTGCCAGTGGAGAGCTGCCGGCTACTTGGCTTGGTCGGCGCTCTTCTTCGCTGACGCCTTAGCCGCCTTCTGCGGCCCGAAATTCTTTGCCAGATAGTTCAAGAGTGCCGCCCGGTCGGAATCTGCGACTTCGGCGCCGAGGCCAGCCATCTTTTCCAGCTCCTTCGACCATTCCTGGCGGGTCAGGTGTTGTTCCGTAATCCTGCTGGCTCTATGGCACTGGGTGCAAGCGGCCTTCACCTTGGCCTGCATGGGGCCGGGAGGCAAGGTCTTGCTCTGGGCGCCAGCCAAGCCGACGAATGCACACACAAAGACTGCAAGACAGGCTCTCGTGAACAAGCTGGATTTCCCCACGTGCTCACGGCTGCGGGCAGCCGATTAAAGTCACCCCCACGGGTGCTTCCTTCATGGTAGGGGCGAAGCGGAAAGAGGGTCAAGCCAGAAGCAGGTGTCAGGTGTCAGGTGTTAGGTGTTAGGTCCGGGGATTGGCGTCTTGGCACCGGGGGCGCCACGGTCGCTCAGTGCTTCGCCTTTGTCTTAGATTTCGTCGCCGACGCGCCAGCGCTCTTTGGGGCTACGTAGGGTGGCTGGTCGGGACCAAAGTTCGAGCTGAAATAATCAATCAATGCGTCGCGGTCGGCGGGATCCACTTCAGCGCCCCACTTGACCATCTTGTCCACTTCCCTCGTCCAGGCGGCCTTGCTCAGGCGCTGCTGCACGAGGATGCGCGCCTCGTGACAGCTCAAGCACGCGGCCGCGGCCTTTTCCTGCATCGGACCAGCGGGCAACTGTTCGTTCGGTGACGACGCGGCCATCGTCACGACCACTGCGCTCATCAACGCAAGCGCCAAGCCGAATGCACTAAGCCTGGACATAGACCTTCACCTGATCGTAGGCATTGTAAAGATAGCCGCTCGGATTCCAAACCGCCGTTTCGGGCTGTACCCGACCCTGGCTGTCGGTGGCGCGGGAGACGATCACGTAGTCACCGCTCTTCGCCGGCTTCCAGGCGTAGCTCCAGAGGCGCCACGCATACTTGGCGTGGTCTTTGCCGAGTTCTGCCGCGCTCCAGGAGGAGCCGCCGTCGGTCGAGATCTCGACCTTAGTGATGTCGGCCTCCCCAGCCCAAGCGACTCCTTTGATCTCCTGCTTGCCTGGCTTGAGCTTGGCCCCGTCGCTCGGGGCGGCGATCAATGACTTCACGGTGAGGCCGGTTACGGAATGCGTGTCTTCGGGCTTAACTGCCTCGCCCGGCTGCACTGGCGCATTGGGCATGCGGTAGCCGGGAATCATGAAGTTCCCTTCCGCCGGCTGGTCGAGGACAGTAATCTCAGTCAGCCACTTGCAGGACGCCGCGCCCGCCCAGCCCGGCGTAACCGCGCGCGCCGGGAAACCGTGATGCCCGGTGAGCGGCGCGCCATTCATGTGGGTGGCAATCAGGGTGTCGGCGTCGATGGCCTTTTCAATAGGAATGCTGCGGATGAAGGGCGGCACCTTGCCGGGAACCTCATCGAGTCCGCGGAACATCACGTGTCTTCCGCTGTCCTTGACTCCGGCCTTCTCCAGAAGCACTTTCAGACTTGCGCCGGAAAACTTCGCGTTTCCGACCGCGCCTTTGCCCCATTGAATTCCGGGCACCTTGGGATTGTGCAACGACCGCCCGTTGCCGGCACACTCCATGGTGTTGGTCACGGAGTGAGCGGGAACTTTCTCCAGATCGGCCAGGCTCAGCATGAGTGGCTTTGCCACTTCGCCGCCAATGTTCAACTTCAATGAACCGGCGTCGATCTTGGCCGGCTCGAACATGTGGTTGCGGACGAAGAAATGATTGACCGGCGTGATCCATTCGGTCATCAGCTCGACTGGCGTTTCCAGGTCGAGAAAGCGATAGGAGCGAACGATCATGTCGTCCTTGCCGGGCACGCTGATCGATTCCGGGTTGGTCGCCCAGGCCAGAAGAGGATGGGCCGCACCGGCTGCCAGGGCGGCAGCCGATGCCGTTCTCAGGAAGCTACGTCGAGAGGTCATCGATTCGTCTCCGTCGAGAGGAAACCCTACTATATTTGTAGGGATTAAATCAAGAGTCTTCTGGACGGCCAAAGTTGTGGCCTACCGCCGAAAGGCATGCCACGCCGGGTCTACAGCCCGCTGTAGTCAGCAGCGGCGCTACCGCCGGTCGAGCATGCGGATGGCTTCGAGGGTGGTGTTTCCGACGATTTCCAGGCTCCTCGGGCTTAGCTTGTCGACCGTGTCCTGCGGAGTGTGCCAGAAGACGTTGTTGTAGCCGTATTCGAGATCGATGAGGTCGATACTGGGGACGCCGCGTCTCACGAACGGCAGGTGGTCGTCTGAGATTGCGCCGGCACGGGCATAGAAGTGGGACTGCACCCCGCTGCGCTCGGCAGCTTCATAGACGAGATCGGTGAGCCATTGAGTAGAGTTGGTGTCGCGGTCGATGCCGAGGTCCGCGTCGCCGATCATATCCATCACGAGCAGCGCTTTGAGTTTTTTCAGCGTGCCGTCTTTCTCCCATTTCTCGGCAAGATGCCGTGATCCGTAAAGACTGTCGGTGTCGGTCCATTGCCGCACCGCTTCCTCGCCGTCTGTCCACACCAGCCACACGCTGTAGCCGTCGCGCTTCTTGCCGCGCAGGTGGTTGGCGTATTCGAGGAGAATTGCCGTCGACGAGCCTCCATCGTTGGCGCCGACGAAACCGCTATTGCGCAAGGAATAGACGGTGTCGTAGTGGCCGGCGATGACGATGATGCCGTCCTTGGTGCCGGGATACTTGGCGATGAGATTGCGGACGGGCAACTTCCCTTCCACGGTGTCGGCAGTGAAGGCGTCGTCTTCGAGCTGGTCGCCCTTCAGATGCGAAGTGATGTAGTTCTCGAGCTTCTTGTGGTTCTCGCTGCCGACAGGACGCGGGCCGAAGGCGACGATTTCCTTGATGTATTGAAAGGCGCGTTTGGAATCAATCTGTGGAAGCGGGCCGGGATCGGGGGGAGCGGTGTCGGCAGCGCGCGCCGCAGGCTGCGACGGCATTGCGGCGCTGGGCGCGGAGGTGTTGTCCGGAGGAGCGGCCGAGGATCCTTTGCTGCAAGCGACGAGGGACGCCAGCGTGAGTACCAGAAGCGACGAAGAAATCTCCAACCACCGGGGATACAGGGGTACACGGGGGAAACCTCGCAAGTTCCCTTTCATCGCATTTCGCGGATTCATGGTTTCCCTGTGCTCCTCTGTGTCCCCGGTGGTTAAGATTTTTTCTTCTCCGCCCGCTTCTTGCGCTGCTTGGGATGCACGACCCAGGCAATGGCGATGCTAAACACATACAGCGCCACCATGGGCGCGGCGAAGATGCACATGTTCAGGATGTCGGTGGTGGGTGTGAGGATCGCGGCAATAATGAAAATCACCAGGATCGAGTAGCGCAGATTCCGCCACATCCAGCCCGCCGTCACCATCCCCATGAGCGCCAGGAAGAACACCAGGATCGGCATCTCGAAGATCACGCCCATGCCGACGATGATGGTCAGAAACAACTGGCTGTACTCTTCGATCGTGATCATGGGCGTGAACTGCTTGCTGAACTCGATCAGGAATCGGAGCGCCTGGGGATAGACCAATTTGTATCCGAAGTATCCGCCCGCCAGGAAAAGGCTCACGGTCGAAACCATGAAGGGCATGACATAGCGCTTCTCGTGCCGATAGAGGCCTGGTGCAATGAACAGCCACACCTGATAAAGCACAAACGGAGACGCGACGAACAAACCAACGACTCCGGCCACTTTGAGATACAAGTTGAACGGGTCCACCGGGTTGAGATAGACGAGCTTTTCGGGCAGTCCATTGGCGTGCAACGCCTGAACGATCGGACGCTGCATTAGATCGACGATGCGCTCGACGAATTTCCAGCAAATGGCGCACCCCACGGCCACGGCGATCAGCGAATAGATGATCCTCTTGCGCAACTCCTCGAGGTGATCGAGGAACCCCATGGTGGGCATTTCGTCTTTGACCGGCTCGGTCACAGGTGACGAAGCAGCCGCTTCAGGCATCGGGAGCCACTTTCGGCGCGGGCTGTGATTCAGGCGTGCTTTCTGGGGCGGCCGCCGTTGCGGACTCAGCGGCCGCCAGCTTTTCGGCGGACGGAGGATTGAAGATGCGGCTGGCCAGGGAATTGAGAGGCGCCTGGATCGGGGGCAAAATCTGCGGCTTCACGTCTGCTTCAATCGAGTTGATTTCCGACTCGATCTGCGCCTTGAACTCGTTCGAGGCCCGCTTGAACTCGTTCATGAAGCGCCCGATCTGGCGTCCGATCTCCGGCAGCTTTTTGGGCCCAAAGATGAGCAGCGCCAGGACGAACAGGAACACCATCTCAGAAAAACCGAGATTCATGTGGTTATCATAAATGCCGTGGAAGGGCGGCGGCAACGCACCGCCCGGCTGCCCGGCGTTGCCAACCGCGTCGCATCACGCGCTGGTTGTGAGTCTGCTGATCTGGTGGCTTATCTTCCGCCAAACGTATACCCGATCGAAATGCCGTAGCGCACCGCACGTCCGGAACTGAATTCCTGGTTGTCGTTCACCAGGTAAAGGTGCGCCTCGGGCCGCACGAAAAAGTTCTTGAACGGATACGCTTTCAGCCCAACGCCGAAGTGACCCATGAAGTGATTGATCGTCACGAAGTTTCTACAGCTGAACGGATCGCAAACCTGATTGGGCTGGTAAAAGCGCGTGGCCTGGGCGCCGAGGCCCGCCAGCAATTCCAGATAAGTGCGATTGGCGAGTTTCGGCACGAAGATCGCATTGAAGTCGTAAAACATCGGACGATCGGGTTGGACTCCCTCCCACTTGCCTCGCGTGGCTTTCCAGGCGAATTCGCCCTGGATGCCGATGTTCTTGAAGAACAGCACATCGGCGCTGAAGCTAGGGTAGGCGCCGCCGGTGAGTGACTGCGGCGTGTGATTGCCGCTGGCATCGCTGGCAGGAGGACCAGTCAGCGTGTTCATGCCGATGGCAACATCCATTTGCTGAGCCGAGGCAAAACTAGAGAGCGCCAGAAATGCGGCACAGGCAAGAATCGTAAGACGGACGGATAACCACCTTGTTTGTTTCAAAGCGAACCTCCGCTGGGCGCTGCTTACGAGAAGTTGGATGCGGGCAACGGGCTCCGTGCTGCCGGCCGGAAGAACTAGCCCCTGCTAAGTCTGCTGGACCGGCGGGGTTCAGTAGGACAACCAGACCCGCAAGTCGCGCAGATTATTGCCGGTCGGGCCGGTCACGATGGCGTCGCCCAGGGTCTCGAACAGGGGATAGGCGTCGAAACGGGATAGCGCACGGCGGACTGCTTCGACCCCTCCCGCCCGCTCGAGAGTGCTGCCGTCAACTACCGCGCCCGCTGCCGGGCTGTTGCCATCAATGCCGTCGGTGCCCGCGCTCAGGACGGTGATGTTCTCGCCGGCAATCTTCTGGGCGCAGGCCAGGGCAAACTGCTGGTTGCGGCCACCCGTACCTCCATTGCGAACGCTGACGGTGACTTCGCCGCCCGAGATCAGGCACGCGCGGGGGATAGACCTTTGCAGTTCACGAAGACGATTCAACAGATAGTCCGCCGCCTGGTCGTAGTCCCAATCGTCACAGGAGTTGTCCACTTCCACCGCGAACCCGGCGCCCGCCCCAGCCGCAGCCGCTTCTTCGACGGCAACCTTGTTCGAAAGCACAGTCCACCAGCGCGCCCGGACAAAGGCCGGGTCGTCGGACTTGGGAGTCTCGTCCAGAGCATGCTGCCGGAAAAGGCCGGCGACTGACTCTGGAAACTGCTCAATCAGGCCGTACTTGCCGGCCATGCGTTCGCAATCTGCAACCGATGTGGAATCAGGCATCGTCGGTCCGGAGGCCAGCGCGTCGGGAGTGGCATCGGGCACGTCAGAAACAAGAATCGAAACCTGCTGCGCCGGATAAGCCGCCTGCGCCAGACGTCCGCCTTTCACCGACGAAAGATGCTTGCGGATGGCGTTGATCTCGGCGATGGGCGCTCCCGAATGAACCAAGGCGCGATAAGTCGCAACCAGATCGGGCTGAGAGATTTCATCGTCAATCGGCTTTTCAACGATCGAAGAACCTCCCCCTGAGAGCAAGAAGATCGCGAACGAAGCGGCATTGAGCGAATTCAGCGACTTCAGAATGGCCTCGGCGGCCTGGATGGATTCCGCTGTCGGCGTTGGATGCCCGCCTTGAAAATAGCGGAATCCGCGCACTTGACTCGCCGGCTGAACCGCCGACGCGACAATGCCCTCGAGGCGGCTGCCCACCTGAGCCTCCAGCGCTGCGGCCATGGTGTGAGCTGCCTTGCCGATAGAAATCACGAGCACGCGCGCATAGGAATCGAGATCGTGCAGGTCCTCGCAGATGCGCAGCACGCCGCGATCGCAGCTCACATGGCGTGCGAAGGCATTCTCGATCGAGGCGTTCTTGAGGGCGGAGGTGAAGATCGCGCGCGCGACGTCACGCATCTGCCGGAACTGATGGTCGCGTGGGGCTGGAGCTTCAGGCATCGTGGCGATTATAGAGAAGTGGTTGGTGATGAGTGGGTAGTGGTTAGCAGCGCTCCCAGCCATTCTTCAATTGCCGTGCGCATTTCCTTCAGCCTTCCCTCAAAGAAATGATCACCGGCTTCGATGCGCACCAACTTCTTTGGATCGGCAAAGGAGTTCAACAGCGCTTCGAGCTTCCCCGGCGGGCCGAACTGGTCGCGCGATCCGCTGACGAAGAGCTTCGGCGTCGTGCAGGAGCGCAGGCAGTCGAAGTCATAAACGCGCTCGTCAACCGGCATCGCCGGCACTCCCAATCCAATCAGCGCCGTCACCCGAGGATCGGGACACGCCGCCTGCAGACCAACTGCCGCTCCGAACGAGAATCCAGCAAAGACGATCGGCAATGTGTACTCGCGTTCGATCCAATCGAGGGCCGCGCGCACATCTTCGGCCTCACCGATGCCGTGGGCGTGCTCACCTTCGCTCAGGCCCGTGCCACGGAAGTTGAAGCGCAGCACAGGGAATCCGAAGTGGTTGAGCGCTTTCATGGTGTGGAAGACGACCTTGTTGTGGAGCGTCCCGCCGTAGAGCGGATGCGGATGACAGACCACCGCCGCATGGGTTGCAGTGGGCGATCCGGCGTTCAGTAGAGCTTCCAGGCGTCCGGCGGGGCCGTTGAGGAAGAGCGAGCGGATGGTGGTGGTTTCGGAGTGCACGAATTTTCAGCTTACCTCACTCTGTCATCCTGAGGCGATTTGAAGGGCTCCAGACAGTCCTGCTGGTAAGCTCTTGCCATGGATTTGTTCGCGCTCACACGTCGCCTGGTGGACATCAATTCCATCACTCCCAACGAACGCGCGGTCGGAAATCTTCTCTGCGACGAACTGCGCCGCCGCGGCTTCGAATCCAACCAGATGCCAGTCGAGGACGCACGCGCCAACGTGCTTGCAACATGGCCTGCACATCCGCGGCCGGAAATCGTCTTCTCGACGCACATGGATACCGTTCCGCCGTTCATTCCATCGTCCGAAGATGAGACTCGCATTTATGGACGCGGATCCTGTGACGCCAAGGGCATCATGGCGGCGCAGATCGTTGCCGCTGAGAAGCTCCGCGCCGACGACGTTCACGTTGGGCTGCTCTTTCTGGTCGGCGAGGAGCGGGACTCGCTGGGCGCGAAGGTTGCCAATCAGCATGCCCTTGGCTCGCGCTTCCTGATCAACGGGGAACCCACCGAGAATAAGCTAGCCCTCGCCAGCAAAGGCGCACTACGGGTGGAACTCACCGCGCGCGGTCAGATGGCTCACTCAGCCTACCCGGAACTCGGCGAGTCGGCGATCGACAAACTGGTGGAAGCCCTGAGCCGGCTGCACGCGATGAAACTGCCGCAGAACCCCGAAGTCGGCGCATGCACAAAGAACGTCGGCCTGCTCCAGGGCGGGCGCGCCCCCAATGTCATCCCTGACCTGGCTAAGGCGGAATTGCTCTTCCGACTCGTCGGCCCATCGGACGATCTGCGCCGCCAGATTGTTGAAACCGTCGGCAGCCTCGCTGAGGTCAATTTCACTCTCGAGATCCCATTCGTCAAGCTCCGCACCCTCGACGGCCTTCCCACCATGGTCGCTGCCTTCACCACCGACATCCCCGCACTCTCGAACTGGGGTGAGCCATTGCTGCTGGGTCCGGGCTCGATTCACGTGGCGCATACGGAGGGGGAGTACGTGGAGAAGGCACAACTGACGCAGGCGGTGGACATGTATTGCGCCATGGCCAAGCGGCTGGCACAGTTGCCACGAGTGCGCGACCTCGATATTCGCTGGACGCCCGGTTCACGAGACGAGCTTCATGAACGGTGAGGATTTCTGAAGACTAGTCTCTAGAGGTGACTTCCATGACACGAATGCGACTCGACGGACGCCAAGCAGTCATGCTGGACTTCGCCAAAGAGGCGGCGGAAAGCGGACAGCATCTTTTCTACATCCGCATCCCCGAATCACTCGGGCCCCTGGCGCGCGGCGAGAAGTATGAAGGCCCACTCGGCAAAGCGTTGGGTGAGCTAGGAGAAGTCACGGGTGGCGGTTCGCAACTCGGTTAAGGCACCTCGATTGCTTACTGCGGCATTGATATCGTGGTGAACGATCGTGTCCGAGGATTGGAGGTCATCCGACGCGCGATGCGCGCCTGTGGTGCGCCAGCGGACACGATCATCGAAGAATATCTTCCGAAGTACCGAGAGTTGCGCCTGTGACCCTCTCTTTTCTGCAACCTTCTCCAACAAACGATATCCTTGCGAGATGACCGCCCCCGCCCACAACGCCCTGGCCCGCGCCGCCTCCTCCTACCTGCGCTCGGCGATGCACCAGCCCATCCAGTGGCACGAGTGGGGCGAGGAGGCCTTTGCCGCGGCGAAGCGCGAGAACAAGCCCATCCTGCTGGATATTGGCGCGGTATGGTGCCACTGGTGTCACGTGATGGACCGCGAGTCGTACGACGACCCCGAGTTGGCAAAGATCGTCAACGAGAACTACATCGCGGTAAAGGTGGACCGCGACGAGCGTCCCGACATTGACAGCCGCTACCAGGTGGCGGTGAGCGCACTCACCGGCCAGGGCGGATGGCCGCTCACCGGATTCCTCACGCCCGATGGCAAGCCTTTCTATGGCGGAACGTACTTCCCTCCTCAGGATCAATACGGGCGGCCGAGTTTCAAGCGCGTGCTGCTACAGATCGCGCAGGCGTATCGCGAGAAGCACGGCGAGGTGCTGGAGCAGGCCAATATGGTGACCACCGCGATCTCGCAGGCGGAGTCGTTTTCTGGGCGCGGCGGAGACGTGTCTCCCCAGGTGATTGATGCGATTGTCGAGTCGGCGCTGAAGATGTTCGACGACCGCAACGGCGGATTCGGAAACGCGCCCAAGTTTCCGCACCCCTCAACGGTCGACTTGCTGATTGATCACTACGCGCGCACCGGCACCGAAGAGCTCCGCAACGTCATTGTCACCACGCTCGCGAAAATGGCGCGCGGAGGCGTATATGACCAGCTCGCCGGAGGCTTCCATCGCTACTCGGTGGACGAGCGCTGGATCGTGCCCCACTTCGAGAAGATGTGCTACGACAACTCCGAGCTGCTCAAGAACTATGTGCATGCCTGGCAGGCGACCGGCAACGAGTTCTTCGCCGAAGTGGCCCGCGACATCATGCGCTGGATGGACGAGTGGCTCAGCGATCGCCAGCGGGGCGGCTTCTACGCGTCGCAGGATGCCGACTGCTCGATGGACGACGACGGCGACTACTTCACGTGGACCCGGGAAGAGGCGAAAGCGGTTCTGACGCCCGAAGAAGCCGAGGTCGCCGCGCTTCGCTACGACATCAACGAAATCGGCGAGATGCATCACGATCCGGCCAAGAATGTGCTCTACATTCGCGCCGGCGTGGATGAGATCGCGCGCCGCTTGGGCGTGAGCGAGGACCACGTCCGCGAACTGCTGGCCTCGGCAAAGAAGAAGATGTACGCGGCACGGCTCCAACGGCCCACTCCATACGTGGACAAGACCATCTATGCGGGCTGGAACGCCATGTGCGTCTCGGCCTACCTGAAAGCCGCGCGGGTGCTCGATCTCAAGGATGCGCTGCACTTCGCGCTGCGCTCGCTCGACCGGGTGCTGGCCGAGGGCTGGAACTCCGGGATCGAACCGACCGCGGCGGACAGGAGTGTCCGCCCCACACTGAAGCACGTGATCGCGTATTCCGATCCGAAGGCGGAGCACCGCGACACGTCCGGCGTGCTCGACGATTACGCTTTCACCGCGATTGCCTGCCTCGACGCTTACGAAGCCACCGCCGACCTAAGCTACTTTCGTTTTGCGCGCTCGATTGCCGATGCCATGAGCGCGCGCTTCTTCGATCCAGTTTCCGGCGGATTCTTCGACACTGCCGGCGCAGAACCGGGCAAGCCCGCCGAAGACCAGAATGCGCTCGGCATCCTGGGCACGCGGCGCAAGCCGTTTCAGGATTCGCCCACGCCCGCCGGCAATCCGGCCGCGGCGATCGCACTGCTGCGCCTGCACGCCTACACCAACGATCCCTCGTATCGCGAGAAGGCCGAGCAGACCCTCGAAGTCTTCGCCAGCGGCGCCGAGAAATACGGCATGTTCGCCGCCACCTACGCTCTTGCCGTGGTGCATTTCACGCAGCCACATTCGCAGGTAGTGATCGTGGGACAGGACCAACTTGCCGATCATCTCCAGCGTGCCGCCCTGCAAACGCTCTCGCTCACCAAAGCGGTGCTGCGCCTCCCAGCCAGCCTGGCCGTCCCGCAAAATCTTCCTCCCGCGTTAGCGGAGACGATTCCGAACCTCCCGGCTTTAGGTGAGAACCGCTCGTTTGCGGTGATCTGCTCGGGCTCCACCTGTCAGCCGCCAATCTCGGAGGCTGCGGAGCTGGGCAGGAAACTCGGCTCGCCCGCCCTCGCAGCAAAGTAAATCGCTGTCGTTCTCGATGGACGGTGCGGCCAAAACGCTAATCGCAGAGGTCGCAGAGGTTGTGCGCGAGCGCCGCAGAGTTCCCTGAAGTTTCTCTCCCTTCCTGCCGATAACCTCAGTGGCCAATCATGTCTCCGTTTTTCGAAGATCCGGCGCTCTACCGGTCCGTGCTGGAGAACCTGCCGATTGGCATTTATGTCCTGGATCGGGAACAGCGGGTTCGCTTCTGGAACCGGGGCGCGGAGCAGATCACTGGATACCTCGCGCACGAGGTCATGGGACAGGTCTGCCGCGAACCGCTTCCGCATTGTGACCCGCAAGGACACGTTCTGTCCGGGGACCACTGCGCAAGTGACGACCACTTTCCGCGATGGCCGCGCGCTCCAGAACCATGTTTTTACGTTGCACAAGCAGGGGCACCGGCTGGGAGTTCAGGTGCGCACTCTGCCCCTCCTCGACGACATGGATCTGGTGGTTGGCGTGGCGGTTGCTTTTGAGGAAGCTCCTGCCGGTACCATCCCGGAAGCCTCCGGTTCGTTGATGTACGGCTGTCTTGATCCGCTGACCGGAGTTCCATCCCAGCGCCTGACGCGGGCCGTGTTGGCGGAAAGCCTGGCAGGGCTGGAGGAGACCCATGGTGGCCTTGGTCTGCTGCGCATCCGCATCCTGGGTCTGAAGGAGTTTTCCGCCAAGTACGGAGCGGACTCCACTGTTCCCTTCCTGCGCGCTTCCGCACAGACCATCCGGCACAGTCTGGGCCCGGAAGACTTCCTCGGGCGCTGGGGGAGAGAAGAGTTCCTGGCCGTGTTGCAATCGGGCAGTCCGATAAGAGTCGCGGCGGCGGCAGAGTCCCTCGGGCGACTCTTGCGCCAGTCGGAGGTCACGTGGTGGGGCGATCGCTTCCGGATTGAAACGGAGGTGGAGAGCGCGGTTGCTCGACCCGGCGACACGCTGGAGTCGTTGCTGAGTCATATGAAGCCCTCTCACGCGGCTGTTGCCGCCAAAGCTGCGATGGCGGGCGGAGCGCCTGACTCCGCACCTTCGCAAGGATAAATTCCTATGTTTGCGATCATCGGCATCGTCGTCGTCTTTGGCTGCATTGTCGCCGGCTATCTGATGGAACCTGAGGGTGCTGCTGCAACCGGCCGAACTGCTCATTATTGGCGGAGCCTCCGCAGGCACGGTTCTGGTCGCAAATCCGCTCCATATCCTGAAGCAAATTGCCGGTGGCGTGGCTGGAGTGTTCGGCTCTTCGCGCTACAGCCGGCAACGCTACGCCAATTCGCTAAAGATGATGTTTGAACTGCTGAATAAGGCCCGGCGCGAAGGTCTGGTCGCGCTCGAAAGTGACATCGAGGAACCGGAAAAGAGCGCCTTGCTCTCCAAGTACGAGGACTTCATGAAAGAGCACCACGCGGTGAATTTCCTCTGCGACACGATGCGGATGGCGGTCAGCGGCGGCATCGAGGCTTTTGATCTCGATCAGATGCTGGAGGCCGACATGGAAGTCCATCAGCACGAGGCCGCGCAGCCGGTTTCCGCGCTCAGCACCATGGCCGACTCGCTGCCCGGTCTGGGCATCGTAGCGGCGGTGCTGGGAGTGGTCATCACCATGGGAGCGCTGGGCGGTCCGCCGGAAGAAATTGGCCACAAAGTAGCGGCCGCCCTGGTGGGCACTTTTCTGGGGATCCTGTTGTGTTACGGGCTCGTTGGTCCCCTGGCCCAGCGCATGAGCAAAACCGCCGACGAGGAACACGCCTTTCTGAATGTGTTGCGGGTGGTCATGATCGCCTTTCTTAAAGGCATTGCGCCCATCATGGCCGTAGAAGTCGGACGCCGGGTAGTGCCTGGTCATGTGCGTCCTTCCTTCAAAGAAGTTGAGGACGCGTGCCGTGGCGCGAAAGCCGATGCCGGAGCCGCGGCGTCAGCGGCTACGGCGGAGTCAGCGGCCACGGCGGGCTGAGGTCACCCATGTCTGCGCCTCCCATCATCATCAGGAAGAAGGTCACCCATGGTGGACATCATGGTGGCGCGTGGAAGGTGGCCTATGCCGATTTCGTCACTGCCATGATGGCGTTGTTTATCGTGCTGTGGCTGATGAACACCAGCAAACAGATCCAGCAAGCGATCGGCGGTTACTTCAAAGATCCCACCGGAACCGCCAAGCAGGTTGGGACCAACCAAACCGGAGCGGGCGAAAATTTCCACCTGACCAAGCAGAACATGGCGGAACTCAAGGAACAACTCCAGAAGAGCATCCGGAGTATCAATGATCTCGAAAAGCTGCGTAAGAATATTGAGATGACTGTTACCGCCGAGGGTCTCCGCATCGAACTGCTCGAATCGGAAAAGGGGACGTTCTTCGACAGTGGAAGTCCCAAGCTGAATGCGAGCGGTCAGGAGCTGCTGGCGCTGCTGGCGAAGGAACTGGGCGAAGTGCCGAACCATGTTTCGATCGAAGGCCACACCGATGCCAAACCCTATAGCGGCAAGGGCACCTACAGCAATTGGGAACTGTCTGCCGACCGCGCCAACGCCGCGCGCCGGCTGATGCAAGGATCGGGACTGCGCGCGGACCAGGTCGCCCAGGTGCGCGGCTTCGCCGACCAGCGGCTGCGAAATCCCAAGAACCCGCTGGAAGCCTCCAACCGCCGCGTCTCTATCATTGTGCAATACATCATTGATGACACCCCCCCGGATGCCTCGAATTCGAAGGAAGGGGCAGAGCCCACAAAGGAGACTGGGGAGCAAACCGCGACGCCCAAGAGCCATTGAATCTTCCAGCCGCGGACGAACTGCCAAAAAATAGGGGCTGGCTACAGAGCCAGCCCGAGACGAGTGCGTTCTTGCGCCACCGGTTACTCAAGGTTACTTTGGTGACCTTGCCCGTTAGCGCAATTTGTCGGAACGTATGCCGTGCGAGGTTGCTAGCAGTTCCAACCTCTTTTGGGTGGGCATACCGGAATTGGTCCACCGTCCGGAGCGGGAACTCTGGGGACGGCTGCCCAAACGTACGTGCCCACCAAACCTAACAGCAGGATCAACGCTCTTAGCGAACGTTTCATTGTCTTTCTCCTTAGGTACACGGAAACTGCCTAAATGCACACAGTTTCCGCGACCGCGGATTATACCCTACTCCTAAGGTTCACATTTCTAAGCGTTTACCAGCCGATGCCCCAAACACAAGTCCGGGCGAGTCCTTGCGTTTGCAGATACGCAGAGGCTCTAAGCCCCCACAAAACGTGGCTCTCGCCTCAGTCTCTTAATGTAACTGTTGAGGAATTTTTGAGGCGCTCGGAAGCCCTGCGGCGAGCCTAGTTTGGCCTGGAGATTTGGCTTGACACGATTTTGGTGCACTCGGGCTGGCGTCTTGGACGAGCGGCCTGGCTAGCTGCCGCCCTTGGCACCGACTTTGGCAGCGGCGGCCTGCTCATCGAGGTCACGCGCGTGCGAACTGCGCGAGAATGCCCGTTCCACCATGCCCTCGAACATGGGGATGAGCGAGTCCGCCGGCAAGGGCTTGTGAGCCTCCGCGGTGTGCAGATCGGCCAGGCTTTGCTCCCAGCGCTGCGTTTGGAGGTGGTTGGCGGCGGCTTCGCGAACTGCCCCGCGCGCAAGCGCGTAGGTTAGCCAGATCACAATTGCCAGATCGTACATGACGGTGTTCACCAGGTTCATCATGGGAACGGCCAGATAGCCCCCCGAGTACAGGGCAAGCAGAACCAGTTCGACGGAGGCGAAGAGACCGAATCCCAGGGCAACGCCGAAACTTTGTTGCCGTTTGGAGACGCCCAGGAACCTGGAAAACAGAAGCAAAAACAGGATCAAGCCGCACTGCACCAGCCGTACCGAGCGTTGCAAGCTTGTTACTGCCATTGCGGTGGCCACGCCCCAAACATCTGCTCCTGCCGACCCTGGATCGCCCTTGGCAGAGTTGGAGAATGCGACCACCACTGAAACCAGCAGCATCACCACTCCGGCCCACTTGAAGAGCACGCTGCCCAGGTCTTTGAGCGTGTGGTACGGGCGAAAGACATCCAGGAAAACCTCGTGAATCACCCTGAAACTCAGCATCGCGCTGACTGCCGCGCCCGCCCAGTACGCGTAGAAGAACGACTCGTAGTTGTCACTTCCCCACAATGGAAAAGTAATCGCAAAAATACCAATTTGGGCCAGAACATAAGCGAAAAAGACGGGGAACTGCTTATGGAGTTTGCGGCGCCACAAGACCAGGGCCACAGCCGCCTGAAGCAGAGGCTGCGCGCACCAGAGGAGCAGCGCGATCTGGTTGGAGGATTTCATGGGCCCGTGTTGGGGAACAGCGCGGCCACCGACGGAACGGTCGCATCCCTCTCTACTACCTTAAGCAGCTCGGCCCGCAGGGTCAATCTACTTAGGTAACCTTGGTAACCATTACCTTCTTGTCGACTTTTTGGCAGCCTGCCGTTTATCCGGCATCGGGCGTGGAGTGCAGGTAGGCCCGCATCATGCGAACCTCATCGTCCTTCTCGTCGAGGTCGTGCAACAGGACGTCGCGCAAAGAGACCACGCCCTTCAGGTCACGTCCCTCACAGACCAGGAGATGACGAAAGCCATGGCGTCGCATCAGGGCCATGCAGGTCTCGAGGTTGTCTTTGGGTTCGATGGTAAGGGGATCCTCGGTCATGACTTTGCCGACGGTAGTGCGCGTCGGATCTTTTCCACCCACGACCACGCGGCTCATCAGGTCGCGCTCCGTGAAAATACCCACCAGTTGGCCATCCCGGAGAACCGGCACGGACCCGATATTGTGATTCACCATCATTCCGGCCACTTCCAGCACGGTTTGATGGACCTCGGCGGACACCGTCACTTGATTCTTGAGCAGATCGCGAATAAACATTTGGAGCCTCCCCTCGATGTCTGCCGGTCGACGACCTGCGACCGGAGGGCAACAACCCATTGGCGTCGAAAGGCGGAAGCAAGGCCCCTTTCACGCCGGTATCCGGGGCGGAGTATATGTCGAAATTGATGGACGGGAAAGAGAAAACTGTCAGAAACGCCTGTGAACGAGCGGACTTCAGGGGTATCGCTGTTGGGCTACCGTCCCGCCGGTTCGGTTGTTTGCCCCGCACGCAATGACGTAGGAGCGCGTCGCGAGATTGGGCGGCAATTGCGAGCGGTCCCGCGCGGTGACGATCACGTTGTAGTCTTCACTGGCCCGGAGGCGCTCGAAAACCGAGGTCGCTTCCTGCGGCTCTACCAGCGCCAGGTAGTGCAGAAAGGCGAACACATCGGGAGTGGGCTCCAGTCCTGGCGCCACATAGGATATCTCCACATCCTCATGGTAGAAATGCCAACCCAGGGAAGCGGCCATCTGCACCGCGCGCTCATACCAGGAAGACGGTAGTACTCCAGGCAGAGGATTGTCGAAAACGATGCGCAGCTTGCGCTCATCCTCGCGGCTGAATTCACGCACTTTGAGCGTCCCCGTACGGGCAGTGGCTTTCCAGTCCACGTGCCGCGCCGAGTCTTCCGGCATGTACTCGCGGATGCGATAGAGATCGTAGCCCCGCCCGCGCACAAAGGTTTCGAACTCGCCCGTGACCATGGGAAGAACTTCGAAGAACTCTCGCGGCGGCTCGACGGCGGGATACACGATCACTTCGCGAGCCAGGGCAATCCGGCGAGTCTTCATGAGGAAGGCGAAGGGGAAACGGGTCGCCAAACCGAAATCCTTTTCGCGGTAGCGCCCGCGGGCCGGGAAGTTCATCTCGAGATCGGCGCGTAGTTCCTGGCCGGCAGCAAGAAATGGGAAGTAAACGGCTTGCTGCAGGATCGGCTTATCGGGATTTTCGAGCACGCGCCGCAGGCGCCGATCGGGGACGCGCAGCCATTGGCTCTCCGGCGGACGATTTCGGGGCAGACCCAGCGTGTAGGCCTCCCAACGCCAGCGCTTCGTCGCCTTGCGCTTGGAAGGCGCGATGCGGATCGAGAACGAAGGTAGCCAGCGGCTCAGATTCCGCAAGACCAGGCGCGCCAGCATGGGACGTCCGGCAAAAACGTGCTCCGGGAGATGGACATCCAGTTCGAGGTGTTGCAACACCAGCGCCGAGGCAATCCCGGAAACCAGAATGGCGGATAGCAGCGCGGCGACCACGATGTAGAGCAGGTTGTTTCCGGTGTTGATGGCGGCGATCCCGATCACCACGGTGATCGCCATATACACCAAGCCCGCGCGCGTGACCTCGTAATCCATGGCGTCGCGGACGCGCGCGGCCACCACTTGCCTTGCCAGGTAAGGCACCGTGGTCAAACCCACCAGGGTCGCCATCAGGAGCGCGGCCGAAGCCAGAATGATGGTGGCCCAAGTGTTGCCCGATTCGCGCGATACGGTTGAAAACAATGCTGCGCCAAAAGCCAGAACCAGCCCCACGATGGCTACCAGGAAGCGCACCCATACTTGGGAGAGGCCGATGCGCGGAAGGCTCGGCGCAAGCGTTGGGTTTTGTGCCGCTTGGGCGATCAATGGGTTTCCTCGGGCTGGTAAACGCGCCGCCACCAGCCAGTGGCTGTTTCCTTGGCCCGATCGGACACCTTCGCGATCTTCGGGAAGCGCGCTCGCACCTTCGAGAGCAGGTGATGAGCCCACACATACTCGCTGGAAAGAATGGTTAATCCAATCATCAGGAACAAGATTCCCTGCATGATGGGCAGAAACAGCCCGACGATGCCGAGCACAATAAAGGCCCAGCCCGCCACCAGCGCCACCGCTTTTTTCACTGCGCGAGTCATTGCTCTCTCAGCATAAGATGCGCGGGTGGGGTGTGAAAGTGACGGAAGATTACGTCTTAGCGGTTTTTGGGCGAGCGGCGCGCTGGTGCTTCCACCAGAGGAACAGGATGGCAGCTAAGAGAGCAGCCCCAATAGCCAGATTGAAGCGTCCGACGGCGCGCTCCAGGGCGTCCCAATGCCTTCCGAACAAATAGCCAACCGTAGCGATCACCGTCACCCAGACGGCCGCTCCCAGCAAGTTGAATAGAGCAAACAGCTTCCACGGCATACGCAGCACGCCCGCCAGCGGGCCGGCGAAGACGCGGAGACCGAAAATGAACCGGGCAAAGAACACGGTAAAGGCGCCGTAACGCGCAAACCATCTTTCGCCGCGTTCGAGCGCGCGCTGGGGCGTTCGGAAGATTTGTTGGTAGCGCTCGAGCAAGGGCCGTCCGCCATGATGGCCGATGGCGTAGCCCAGGTTGTCGCCGAGCGTGGCGGCGCAGGTTGCCACCAGGATAATCCAGCCCAGATGCAGCTTGTGTTCGGAATACGCCAGGAAGCTGGCAAGCAGGAGAGTGGTCTCGCCGGGGACGGGCAGGCCGGCGTTCTCGCACAACAACGCGATGGCTACCGCCCAGTAGCCATAGTCGGCGATAAAAGTGCGAACAACTTCGGAAATCGCCTGCCCCATGTTGTGAGAGTGTATAGCGGCGACAACCTCGCCGGCTTCTCCGCCTTATCGCATTCGCAAAAAGGGCACGGTGCAACGCGCGCCACCCGGCGAGGCGCCGGTGCTACGATCCTGAAACCAGGAAGTCGATGAGCGCGCGGTTGAACTCCTCCGGCGCCTCCTCATAGGGCAAGTGTCCTACCCCCTCGAATGCCACCAGGTGGCAGTCGCGGAAATTCCGGCGCAGTGGCTCTGCCGAGCGGAAGGAAACGGCGCGGTCGCGGGTCCCCCACATCAGCAGAGTCGGATAGTCGCGGATCTTGGGCAACGCCTGCTCGAGTTCGGCCAGGTCTGCCGTCCAGGTCCTGACGATCCGTTGGCCGTGGCGAAAAGCCCGATTCTCGCGCACCGGTCTGCGGTAACCTTCGAGCGAATCCGGCGGAATCTTCGTTCCGTCGCCAAAGAGTCGGCGCAGCCACAGGTAGTCGAGGAACCGCCAGTGTTCGATCATGTTGTGGAACAGAAATGAGCCCAAGCCGCGGCCCACAAATGGTGCGAGACGCCTCCCGTGTCGCGACCAGGGATTAACCGGTGCCGCCAGCACCAGGCGCTTCAGGCGAGTGTCGTGGCGGTCTGCCGAGATGGCGCCTGCCATGATGGCGACGGCTCCTCCGTGAGAAGTTCCGAGCAGGTCGAAATCCGTGATCCCCAAGGCGTCCACGAATTGCAACACGCGCTCGGCAGCGGCTCGCATGGAGCAATCCATCCCATCGGGCGCGATGGACAAGCCTGTGCCCAGGTTGTCGATGGCGTAAACGGTGGCGTGCGGCGCCAGCGCGGGGATGTTAAATCTCCAGGAAAAGGCGTAGCCCAGCAAGCCATGAACGAGGATGAGCGCGCGGCCCGACCCGGCCTGGAGGTAGCGCATGCGCCCGCCCGCGAGGTCGAGCCAGTGCTCTTCCCATGCCGCTATGCCCGGGGCAAGTATCTCCGCTCGGTTGAACTTTTCTTCGGTTTTTTGCGCTTGTGTGGGCAACTAAAGTCTCCCAGTCGGAGTCTATCTAAGGGATATCGCCTCTGTCGCTTCTGTACGGGGGAGCCGAGCAATTCGGCTCCCCCATTTGTTTGTTGGGCCGAGACTTATTCCGATGGCCCTCTGGAGAACGAATCTCTGAGCACTCGCCTTCTCAACACCTGCAGCAGAACAACCGATGCAACGGGATAGAGGTAGGGGACCACACCGATCACAACAAAAGGGGCGATCCCCATATTCCCGATGCCCGACGCGCTACCGATGCTTCTTCCGATCCCGTGACCCGCAAGCCACAGGGCGCCGTTGGCGATAGTGTAACTGATGAGCACTGCTACGCTGATTGAATACCCCATGACAGCAGAGACGCGGAGCTGGATGAAGCGGACCGCGGTTGCTACAAGAATGACGAGGAAAACAACATTGACAATCGTCAGAGCCCAAAAGGCATGGCGGAAATATGGGGCCGATGGGTCATCGACGTGGCTGGACAGGATACGACGAACCGCCACTGAAAGGGCGTAAGAACCAAAAGCCGCAAGTGCAACGTTGAGCACGCCTATGCTTCGTAAGGCAAACCTCGCCCACATCGGCATGGCCATACGTCGCCCTCACTTCCCCATTCGCGTAACGGAAGACCTACGCTGCCGAGACAATGTTGTGCTCTTTCTTGCGCCTCTTGCCCAGCAGCTTCTTCAGCACTCTGATGCC
This sequence comes from Terriglobales bacterium, assembly GCA_049273945.1. Taxonomy (GTDB): domain Bacteria; phylum Acidobacteriota; class Terriglobia; order Terriglobales; family Acidobacteriaceae; genus Acidiflorens. The sequence continues at coordinate 56,432 of JBASRS010000044.1, forward strand.
CTTATCCACATGCTTCTCTTCCAACAAGAAGGGCGGCAGGAAGCGCAGGACCGTGTCCTGGGTGGCGTTGAACAGCACGCCTTCTGCCAGGCCTTGCTCCACAAAGGGACGCGCCGGGATGTCGAGTACGAGCCCTTGGATGAATCCGCGGCCGCGCACGTCTTGCGTCGCGGCGTACTTGCCAACCAGTTCCTTGAGTTCCTGATTCAGGTATCCCCCAACCCGCGCCACGTTTTCGAGCAGTTTCTCTTCCTCGACGATCGCCAGGTATTCGAGCCCCACACGGCAAGCCAGCGGACCGCCGCCGAAAGTCGTGCCATGCTGTCCGGGTGAGATCGCGTTGGCAAACTGCTCGCGCGCCAGAAACGCTCCCAGCGGCACGCCCGCCGCGATCGGCTTGGCAATGGCGACGATGTCGGGAACAACGCCGAAGGTCTCGAACGCGAAGAGGGTTCCGGTGCGGCCCAGCCCGCACTGAATCTCGTCAAAGATGAGCGCGGCCTGGTGCTGATCGGCGAGCGTGCGGCACTCGCGCAGGAATTCTGGGGAACACTCCAGGATTCCGCCCTCGCCAAAAATCGGTTCGAGCACAATCGCGCAAGTGTTGGCATTGATGGCCGCGCGCAAGGCCTGGATATCGTTCTGTGGGACAAAGGTCACGTCTTCCAGCAGCGGCTCGAAACCCTTGCGGTGCTTCTCCTGGCCGGTTAGTGACAAGGCTCCGAAGGTGCGCCCATGATACGAGCCTTCCAGACCCACCAGCCGGCATTTGGCCTCGCCTCCGACCCTGTGTCCGGCCAGGCGCGCCAGCTTGATGGAGCCTTCGATGGCCTCGGTCCCGCTGTTCGAGAAGAAGGCGCGCTGCAATCCTGAAAGCTGGCACAGGCGTTCGGCCAACTGTCCCTGATATTCGTTGTAATAAAGATTCGAGATGTGAATGACCTTGGCGGCCTGCTCGCGGATCGTTTTCACGATTCGGGGATGAGCGTGGCCGAGCGCATTGACGCCCAGGCCGGCAACGAAATCGAGGTACTTCTTTCCGTCGAAGTCGTAGAGGTAGACGCCCTTCCCTCTCTCGAGTGCGACCGGATAACGGTTGTAGGTGGGCAGGAGATAGCGTTTTTCGAGTTCGATGATCTGTTCTAGGCGGGACATACCTGAATTGTAAAACGAGATGGACGCAGGTTGCTTGGGCCCAGGCGTTCAGGCCTTGGGAGGCAGCTTGGGAGGCCCGAGCGGATTCTTTGGATCGAGTCCGGCTGCGGTCATGATCGCGCGTCCCAACTCTTCGGCAGAAACAGGTCCGACGCCGGCAGCATCCTCTTCTGCCTCCGCATTGGTTCGGGCAATGAAGCGATAGCCTCTTCCGACAACAGTCTGCAGGTACCGGGGCTGCCCGGAATTATCTTCGAGCGCCAGGCGTATCTTGCGGATGGCAGTGTTGATGCCTTGTTCGACGTCCACAAACACATCCTTGCCCCAGAGCGCATCGGCAATCTGCTCGCGCGTAACCAGTTGCCCCTGCTTTTCGACCAGGAACATGAGCAGCTGCAACGGCAAGCCTTCAAGCTTGAGCGGGCGCCCGCCTCGGGTCAGCTGAAAGCGGCCGAAATCCAGCAGGAAATCGTCGAAACGGATTTTCTTTTCGGGCACGGAAACGACCTCATCCCTCGGCCAGTGTCAGAAATTCTGTTATGGCGGTGCCGCCCTGTCAAGCCAGCCAGACGCGCTCTCTAAGTTACTGCGCATCTTCGAATCTCTTCAGATCAATTCATACCGCTTCAGACTGGCTCCATGGACGTTTCCCGCAAGCTGGTTCAATATCGCCTCACTTTGGTGGGAACGAGAAGCTGTTCTTCACCGAGCTTCCCTAACTTCAAAGGAGGCAATTTATGAAAAACGCAAAGTGGATGCTACCGGTGACGTTGATGCTGCTGTCGGGCCTGATGGCGGCGCAATCGCTCACAAATTCAACGGTTGTGGCTCAGGTCCCGTTTGATTTCATGGTCAGCAACAAGATCATTCCAGCCGGCGAATGCGTCATTCGCTCGGCGGGCATGGACGGACAAATCCTAGCGATTCGCAATTTCGATGCGCGGAAGAGCGCGCTGGCGCCGTCGTCCCATGCGGAAGCGAATCAGGCCGCCGACAGCACCGTGCTGGTTTTCAAGCATTACGGAAACCAGTACTTCCTGTCGGAGATCAGAGTCGAAGGCAGCAACTGGACCTACAAGCTGCCGGAAAGCCGGGCGGAAGCTGAGTTGCGCGCCCAGAACGCGCCCGCCTCGCAACAGACCTTGCTCGCCGCGCTCAAGTAGTTTGGCGGGCTAAGTATGGGAGGGTACGGGAATCCGGGGAAAGTTCCCGAACCCTTCCATTTCTAACAAGAGTTTGGGGCTCCTGGCCATCCGCCTTCGAAGGTCCCACGCACCCGATCCAGTTCCCACCCCGCCTGCAAACCTACCCAAATCCCATCCGGGCTCCAGGAGCCCCCTTTTGAAGAAGGGTCACGGCTAATCCCCCCTGTTAGCGCATATTAAAAACGGGAATTGCCTTCCATAACTCATAGCAACTATCCAGGACCCGCTCTATAATTGCGGAAGTGGTTCTGGGGAGGGCACTTATTTGTACGGAGAATCACAGACCGTGGCAGTGAAGTTGCATAAGGGTGCACAGCGGCAAATCTCTGGCCACGCCGCGGCGCCACCGCTCCAGCCCATGAACCGCGAATTTCAGACCCGCTTCACCGCTATCCTCCTGGGACTGCTGACCGTGGCAGCGGTGGTCTTCTCCGGCTACAACTACAAAGTTGAACGGCAGTATGCCGTCCCCGAGGACGGGGTGTGGTGGCTGGAGCGGAACGGCCATCTGGTGGCCGACCAACTGGACTACAACGGTCCGGCGGCCAGGGCCGGCATCCGTGCTGGGGATGCCGTGGTCAGCATCAATGGCAGCAAGGTGGGGACGGCCGCCAGCCTGACACGTCAGCTCTATGATTCGGGCGTCTGGTCGAAGGCCACCTACTCGTTGATCCGCGGTTCGGTCCCGGTGGATGTTGAGGTCGTGCTCGCCCCCGCGGAGCGCTCCATGAACGATTGGCTGCGGGTGATCGCGCTCATCTATCTCGGCATCGGGCTGTATGTGCTGCTGCGGCGCTGGACAGCGGTTGGTTCTACGCACTTCTACATTTTCTGCCTGGTTTCGTTCGTCTTCTACGCCTTCCACTACACCGGCAAGTTCAACGAATTCGACTGGACGGTTTACTGGTGTAACGAGGTGGCGTGGCTGCTGCAAGGGGCGTTGTTCCTGCACTTCGTGTTGACGTTCCCGGAGCGGCGCGGGTTTGTCACTCGAAACGGCTGGGCGTTTCCGCTGCTGTACCTGCCGGGAGCGGCGCTGCTGGGAATCCAGGTGCTGGCGATCCGATATTTTCAGGCCAGTGAGCGGCTGAAGTGGAACCTCGATCGGTTCCACTGGGGATATTCCACGTTGTTATTCGTGGCGGCGGCGGCGGTACTGGTCGACAGCTACCAGCGAGCGACGACTCCCATTCTCCGCCAGCAGCTGAAGTGGATTACGCGCGGCACGATTCTCGCCATCACGCCGTTCACGCTGTTTTACGTTCTGCCGTATCTGTTTGGCTCGATGCCCACGCTCGGGATGAAAGTGTCGGTGCTGTCGCTGGGGCTGCTGCCGCTGACTTTCGGGTACGCCATCTTCCGCTATCGGCTGATGGACGTGGATCTGATCTTCAAGCGCGGTATGGCCTACACCCTGGCCGCCGCCGCCATCGTGGGAGCCTACTTCGCTGGAGTGGCCGCCATTGCAGAGTTGGTCCACACCCGCGTGCCTAGTTCCGGGCCCTACGGGCTGGTGCTGGCGGTCGTGGTCACGGCCCTCCTGTTCGACCCGGTGCGGAAATGGATTCAGGACAAGCTAGACCAGTTCTTCTACCGGACACGCTACGACTACCGCCGCACGCTGATCGAATTCGGCCGCGAGATGAGCTCCGAGACCGACCTCGACAAGATGCTCGCATCGGTCGTGGACCGGCTGTCGCGTACGCTGCTGGTCGATCGGATGGCCATCTTCCTGGCCAACAACGATTCTTCGCGCTTTGAGCTGGCCAAGTCGTTCGGGCTCGCGCATGTCACCGGTCTGGATCTATCGTTCCTGGCGAAGCCACGGGTCGAAGACGCCGCCGGGCACATCTTCTTCGAGAACACGCACCAGGTGCCGCGCGAAACTCCAGCGGCGCAGGAAGCCATCGGGCGCCTTGATCTCAACTACTACATCCCCTGCCACGCGCAGCAAAAGACCATCGCCTTCCTCGGACTGGGTAAGACGATGGAAGGCGATTTCCTTTCCAGTGAGGACGTGGAGTTACTCGAAACGCTGGCGGGATACATCGGCATCGCCATCCAGAACGGCCGCCTGTACGCCTCGCTCGAGCAGAAGGTCACCGAGTACGAGCGCTTGAAGGATTTCAACGAGAACATTGTCGAATCCATTAACGTCGGCGTTCTCGCCGTCGATCTGCAGGACCGCGTCGAATCCTGGAACTCGCAGATGGAAGTGATGTATGCCCTGCCCCGGTGGCAGGCGCTCGGACGTTCGCTGGGGGAGGTCTTCCCGGCTGCGTTCGTCGAGGAGTTCTACCGCGTCCGCCAGAATCCGGGGATCCACAATCTGTACAAGTTCCGCCTGGGAACACCTACCGGCGAATGGCGGACCGTCAACGTCGCGATCGCACCGCTGGTGACGCGCAAGTTCCACGTGGTCGGGCGCCTGGTCATCATGGACGACATCACCGAGCGCATGGAACTGGAAGCGCAGCTCTCGCAGGCCGACAAACTTTCTTCCATCGGTCTGCTGGCGGCGGGCGTGGCCCACGAAGTCAATACGCCGCTGGCCGTCATTTCGTCCTACACCCAGATGCTGGCCAAGCAGTTGCAATCGGACTCGCAGAAGGCCGGGCTGCTCGAGAAGATCACCAAACAGACGTTCCGCGCGTCGGAGATCGTCAACAACCTGCTGAATTTCTCGCGCACCACCGGCGCGGAATTCACGGAGGTCAATCTCAATAAAGTGATCAACGACACGCTGGCGCTGCTCGAACATCAGTTCAAGGTGGCGCACGTCAAGGTGCAGAGCGATCTGGAAAACAGCTTGCCCGCGATTCAGGGGAACGCCGGGCGCTTGCAGCAGGTTTTCCTGAACCTGTTCTTGAACGCCAAGGACGCGATGAACGGCGGCGGAACTCTGCAGGTGGCCACGCAGAACGGCGACTCCGTCAGCGTGCGCGTGTCCGATACCGGCAGTGGCATCGCGCAGGAGCACATCCACCGCATCTACGATCCCTTCTTTACCACCAAGACGTCCCCTGCCGAGGGCCAGAATCGCGGCACCGGTCTTGGGCTTTCGGTGACCTACGGCATCATCCAGGAGCATGCGGGCAAGATTCGCGTGGACAGCCGTCCCGGTGAAGGAACAACTTTTACGCTGGATTTCCCCTTGATCAGGAAGGCAGTCCATGTCTGAAGTTGCCGTCATCCCGCGCCGGAGCACGCCGGAGAGCATTCCGGAAAGCCTGGGCCGCATCCTCGTGATTGACGACGAAGCGGAAATCCGGGAGTCGCTGGAGACGCTGCTTCAACTCGAGGGTTACGCGGTTTCGACGGCAGCCACGGGCCGCGAGGGACTAACGCACATTGGAGAGCACACCTTCGACGTGGTGCTGCTCGATCTGGCACTGCCCGACAAGAACGGCATGGACGTGCTGGCCGAGATCCGCATGTTGAATCCACAACAGGCGGTCATCATGATCACCGCCTATGGCACGGTTGAGAACGCAGTCCGGGCCATGCGGAGCGGCGCCACCAACTTCATCCAAAAACCCTGGGATAACGAAAAACTGCTGGCTGATGTGCGCGCGGCCGTCGCCCGCCAGCGGGTGGAAGAAGAAAACATTCAGTTGAAGCGCGCTCTCAAGCAGCGCTACAACTTTGAGAACATCGTGGGCAAGGGCGAGCCGATGCTGAAGATATTCGACCTCGTCTCCCAGGTCGCCCCCAGTCGCTCGACGATCCTGTTGCAGGGCGAGAGCGGAACCGGCAAGGAGCTGATCGCCAAGGCGATCCACCTGCATTCTGCCCGGCACGACCGGCCCTTTGTACCGGTGAATACCGGTTCCATGCCGCCGGACCTTCTCGAATCCAATCTGTTCGGGCACGTTAAGGGCGCGTTCACGAGCGCCATCGCCTCCAAGAAGGGCCTGTTCGAAGTCGCGGACCGGGGCACGCTCTTCCTGGATGAAATCGGCACCATGAGCCTGGACACGCAGAGCAAGATTCTGCGCGTGCTGCAGGATCGCAAGTTCATGCACCTCGGCGGTGTGCATGAGATGCAAGTGGACGTGCGTATCATCGCCGCCACCAACGTGGATCTTCGCCAGATGGTGCGGGAAGGCCGCTTCCGTGAAGACTTGTTCTACCGCCTCAACGTCATCACGATTGACCTCCCGCCGTTGCGCCAGCGGAGGGAAGACATACCGCTCCTGGTGGAACACTTCCTCAAGAAATATTCTGAGGAGAACGATCGCCCGCGGCGCCGCATGACGACCGAGGCTTTGCGCCCTCTGCTCACCTATCCCTGGCCGGGCAATGTGCGGGAACTGGAAAACGTAATCGAGCGCGCCGTGGTCCTGTCTTCGGGATTGGAGGTCGGGCTCGATCTCTTGCCCGATCACATCGTTGGGCGGGGCACGCCCGTTCCGATGGCGGATGCCGATCCCGGCGCTTCCCTGTTTGACATCATGGAAGACTGTGAGCGCCGCATCATCATGGACATGCTGGAAAGGTCCGGCTGGAATCAGACCGAGGCCGCCGAGCGCTTCCACGTGCCGCTTTCCACCCTGAACCAGAAAATCAAGCGGCTGAACATCGAGATCAAGAAGAAGAGCAACCACCGCGAATAGCTCACACCGGCCGCAACAGAAGTCCAGCCACAGCGGCGCACGCGATGAGAATCGGTTCCGGGATTTTCCAGCGGAAAAGAATCGCCAAGCTTACGACACAGATCAGAATGGTAGGCAGATCGTAAACAGAACGCCGGGCCAGAACCACCACGGCGCCTGCAATCGCCCCGGTCGCTGCGGCGGTCACGCCCCGCACGAATGCATTCAACTGGCGGTTTTTCGCCCAGCGTTTGTACGAGGGGGCCAATAGTACGACCACCAGATAGACGGGCAAGAATATTCCAAGCGCGGCCGCTGTCGCGCCGGCAACTCCCGCTACCAAATATCCGATAAAGGCGACCGTGATCACGACTGGCCCGGGCGTAATCATCGCCACCGCGACCGCGTCCACGAACTGGCGATCCGTCAGCCAGTGATGCCCTTGCACGACCCCACCGTAAAGAAATGGCACCACGGCGAGTCCACTTCCGAACACGAACATTCCCGCCTTGGCAAAATAAAGAAAAATCTGCAACAGGATGCTGCTCACTCCGAAGATTCCGAATGCCGGTGGCGTGAAGAGCAAAGACGCGATACTGCGAACCTGCACGCGGCTGGGTAAGGCCTTGACCACCAGAGCGACGACTCCGCCGAGCAGAAAGAGCCAGACGATCTCCCGCGAAGTCCACGCAGTCGAGATGGCGAGGACGGCAAATATCCCCCACAGCAGCTTGTCCTTCCCGAGCGTGAGTTTGGTGAGCTTGAAGGCGGAGCGGGCGATGATGCCGATCACGGCCGCGCCGATTCCGTAGAACATCCCCTGCATCCAGGGCAGGCCGCCGAAACGGACATAGGCCGCCGAGAGCGCCAACACCATCAGGAAGGAAGGCAGAACAAATGCCACGCCCACGGCGGTCGCGCCCAGCACTCCGGCACGAATGTAGCCGAGATAGATGGCGAGTTGCGCCGCCAGCGGACCGGGTGCGAGTTGGGCCAGGGCGAGGCCTTCAACGTAATCCTCCTTGCTGACCCATCGGCGCTTGTCCACGAGGTCTTGCTGCATGTGCCCGGCAAGAGCGATCGGTCCTCCGAATCCCACGGTTCCAAGCCAGAGAAAATATCCGACGAAACGAGGGAGGGACGCTTTTGTAAGTTCGTGCGCGGCCGGGTTGGGTTCTGGGTTCACTTTGCGGAGTTGGTGTTGTCGAGCGCCGCTCGCAGTCCCTTCGCGAGTTTCACCGCATCGTCATTGGCCCAAAAGTGCATGAAGAACAGCCGGGGTTGTTCCATCAGCATGTGACTATGCAGGGCCGTCACTGCGATGCCGTCCTGTCGCAAGGCTTTCATTACCGGATTGACTTCGCTTCCGAGCAGCACGAAATCGCCGGAGATCGCCGCTTTGCCGTTACCCGCCGGTTGGAAGTTCAGGGCGGTTGCCACGCCCATCGAAGGCGGAACCGCCATGCCCGACTCAGTGATTACTTCCGCCCTCGGCACCGCGATCTGAAGAACTCCACCACTGACCTTCCCGTTGTGCCCGAGAACCTGCTCGACCTGCTTCTGGTCGAAACCGAGCTCGGCTGCTGGTTGGGCTGCGGGGCTGGCATCCGGGCCGGGAGTCTTGGTTAGTGCCACCGCCTCGTGGATCGCCTTCGCCATCTTTACCGCATCGCCGTGACTGGCAATGTGCATGTACATCACATGTGGCGACTCTCCAATCAGGTGATTGTGGATAGCAGACTCGTGGATGCCACCCTCTTGAAGCTTCGTCAGCACGGGTTGGACCTCGTCCTCAGTGAGAACCAGGTCGCCCATGACCATGGCTGCGCTGCCATCCCGCTTGAATGCCGCCCACGAACCCAACGCGAGTCCGGGTTTGATCTCGACGCCATCAAGCACGACATGAAGGTCTTTTCTGGGCATTCCAAACTTGATCACGTCACCGGGCTGCATTTGCCCCGGACGTCCCATCGCCTCCTCGACCTGCTTCCAGTCGATCGCGGCTGCATTCGAATTGGCTGTCTGCCCTGTCGCCAGAGAGCAGCAAAATAGGGAAGCCATAGCGACGACTGTGAGGGCTGGGACTGACAGACTGCTTCGTAAACCGATTCTGCGCATGGCATTCTCCTTTTGTCTTACGCTGCAAAGTTTAATCGAACACCCGACCCCTGGCGCTGGGCTTTCTCGTACAGGAAAGCTGCCGTGGCCACGTCCTGCAGGGCCATACCGGTACTATCGAAAATGATGATTTCCTCGTCCGATTCGCGACCGGCTTTCTTGCCTGCAACGATCTCGCCCAGTTCGGCATGCACCTTGGCGCGCGTCACCACACCCGCGGCCAATGCGGGATGCAAATCTCCCATTACGGCACATTGATCGAGGATATCGGCCACGATCTTGCTCTTCGCCATCAGCGCCGGGTGGATCTCCGGCTTCTCGCTCACGCCAGCGACGCGTACAAACCTTCCATCAACTCCATGCCTCGTGTCAGGAGCTCATCATCCGGCAACTCTTGCTTGGCCCAGCCATTCAGCACCTTGTCCAGGCCCTGTCCTTCCACGCGGCCGAATTTCTCATCGCCCAGGTCCGCGTCGTGAATGATTTCGGCGATGCGCTTCACCCTGCCCTCCCGGATCGAGAACTGCTTGCGCAGCGTTTCAAACGTGCAATCTTCTCCTCGATGTCCGAACCCCTGTGAACCAAACATGTCGAACGGGATGGCGTCGGCATGAGCGTCAGGTTCCGTGCCGAAGACGAACCTCGCTTTGGGGTCAATAAGCCGCCGGATCAGCCAGGCGGACGAAACACGATCGATGCCGGGACGGGGCCGTGTCATCCACAAACGGTTCAAGTAATCAGTGGTCTTTCGTTTGCGATCAGACTTGGTAGTCTCCGATTCGTCGGCGCGGGCCAGCAAGTTCTCCAGCCGTGTCCGCAGTGGGCTCCCGAAGAAGTCGATGTCCTGAACCTCCAGGAACCGGCGGCGCAGCCGATTCAGGCGCCCCATGGGCCTGCGCGAGGCAGGCAGCGCCAGCAGCTTCTTCGCCTCGTGCAGCAGCTTCTGGTAGTCGCGCGACCGGACCTCCAGGAAGCGCTGTCTCAGCCGTTCTGCCGGCAAGTCGTCGAAGCCCTGTGCCTGGACGACCGAGGCTTGCCCCTTGTAGGTGCGAATGGCGGCGGCCAGCCACTCCATGCGCTCCTGGTTGACGGCCGAATTCGGCAGAACGTAACCGGAACTGCGCAAGGGCAGCATGCCGTAGCGCTGGAGTTTGCGCCAGATCTCCACCCGCTGGCTGGCTCCTTTCGCGGGCAGACTGAAAACCAGCAGCAGCCAGGGCGCCGTCCCCGCTGATAATGTTACAGTCATTTCTATAATGTTACATCTATAACATACTCTGTGCAAGCACAATGGGGATCAATCCTCCCGCCAACCACTGCGCCGCCGTTTTGTGCAAGGCGGTAATCTTCCCTGCTCTCCAACTCCTTTTTTCGCTCTGCTATAGTCTCTGGAGCAGACATGGCCCTCGAACTCGAACTGATCTCGCCCTTCGACGTCGCCAAAGACGCGGTGCGGTCGATTCAGGAATACTCGCTGCTGGCGGCGCAATCGCTCGCGAACTTCTTCCGCCGGCCCGTCTACTGGGGCGACATGCTGATGCAAGCCGACATGATCGGAGTCGGCTCGCTACCGATCGTGGTGCTCTCGGGCCTTTCCATTGGCGCCCTCCTCGCTTTGAATTCCGCCAGCACGCTGCAACGTTTTGGCGGTATCACCCTGATCGGACAGTTGGTTTCGAGCTCCATGGTGACGGAACTGGGCCCGCTGATCACCGGACTCATGGTTTCCGGCCGCAACGCCTCGGGTATGGCGAGCGAACTCGGCTCCATGATCGTGACCGAGCAGATTGACGCCATGCGCGCCCTCGGCACCGACCCCACCAAAAAACTGGTCACGCCGCGGGTAGCAGCCACGGTCTTCATGCTGTTTTTCCTGACGATCATTTCCGATCTGCTCGGCCTGGTCGGAGGCTTTGCCGTCGCCAACCTGCTGTTTGGACTCGACTCGCGGCAATACTGGAGTAACGCCTGGCAGACCCTGGTTTTCCGCGATGTGTTCATGGGGCTGGTAAAACCGGTGCTATTCGGATTCATCATCGCCACCATCGGCTGCTACTACGGAATGTCCACGCGCGGCGGCACCCAGGGCGTCGGCCGCTCGACTACGCAGGCGGTAGTCACTTCTTCGGTGCTGATTCTGGTTGTCGACTTCTTCGTGACCAAACTGATTTTTGCCCTGCTTGGTTACAGGTAAACCATGGCGACACCCACTCTGCCCATCGAGAACCCGGACGTACTGCAAGGCGATGCGTCCGCCAAAGCCCTGGTCTTCGACAACGTCTCGATCGCATTCGAAGAGAATGTCGTGCTCGACGGCGTTTCGTTCCATCTGCCGCGGGGCGAGACCAAGGCTTTGTTCGGAGTAGCGGGCTCCGGTAAGAGTACGATCCTCAAGCTCACCTTGGGACTCATGAAACCAGATGGGGGACGGATCTTCCTGCTGGGGGAGGAAGTCACGCGCATGTCAGAGCAGGCATTGTTCGACCTGCGCCGGCGTGTGGGGATCGTGTTTCAGGAGAGCGCGCTGTTCGACTCTCTCAGAGTGCGGGAAAACGTCGCCTTCCGGCTTATGGAGGAGCACCTCTCGGAGGAGGAAATCGACCGCCGCGTGCGCGAAGCCCTGCGCTTTGTGGAGTTGGAACACACGATTGACATGTTTCCTTCCGAGCTCTCCGGAGGAATGCGGCGCCGCGTGGCCATCGCGCGCGCGATCATCACCCAGCCCGAGGTGCTGCTCTACGACTCGCCGACGGGCGGACTCGATCCCGTGACCTCCAATACGATTGTCGAACTGATCGTGAAACAGCGGGATGTGTACAAGACCAGTGCGCTGCTCGTGACCCACCGCCTGCAGGACGCCTTCACCATGGCCACCCACCAGTTCGACAAGAACACCAATCAGCTGATCGTCCTGCCCAAGGGTCAACAATCTGAGGTGCCGATGAGCTTCCTGCTCTTGCGCGACGGAAAGATTATCTTTGACGGCGACGGGCGCGAACTCGCCGCTTCGCGCGACCCCTACATCCGCGAATATATCTCGTAAGATTTCACCTCTGCAGTCTGACTTCTGCAATCCGACGCTACTTCTGCGCGCCCGTTGCGGCCTGCTTCATTTGGATGAAGTTCTCCACGTTGCTCTTGTCCACCAGCGAAGAGCCGGTATCCACAAAAGTGGGCACAGGTGCGAAGCTGTCCTTGGACCAGTCCCCGGTGAGTGAAGTCAGCTTGTGGTGATAGAGATCGTCGAGCATGCGGAGTCCGAAATAAGTCATCGTGTAGGGCTTTTGCGAGATGGTGGCGGCGATCACGCCTTTGCGAACCCACTCCAGAGTGTCGGGATCGGTATCCATCGCAATCACGACTTTGTCCGTCACTTTGTTTGAGCTGAGCACGGTGGCGACTTCTTTGCCGCCCTGCGCCTCCAGGCACACGAACGCGTCAATCTTGTTCCTTTCCTTGCCGAGGATCTCGGTAGTGGTATCGAAAACAATTCGAGGATCGCCGGCGATGTCAACCACGCGGGCAATCTTGATCTGGGGGTGGCTGGCCAGGGCATCCCGGTATCCGCGCAGACGATCCGCCAGGTTGATTTGTCCCGGCATGGTGAACACGACCACGTTGCCCTTGCCTTTGAGCTCGGTGGCTAGGCGCTCACCGCCGGTCAGGCCGGCCTGGTAATTGTTGGTCCCGATGAAGAACAGGCGCTTGCTGTCGGGCACATCAGAATCGATGGTGATCACCGGAATGCCCGCGTCGATCGCTTTGTCAATGCTGTCTCTAAGCAACTTGACGTCCGCCGCCGAAACCAGGATGCCGGTCGGCTTCTTGGTCAGCGCTTTGTCGAACGCTTCCTTCTCCGCCTTGGGATCGTATTCGTCCGGCCCAACGAACTCGTATCTCACCGTCAGTTGCGAGGCTGACTGCGAGAACCCTGCCCCGGCCACCCTCCAATACGGCACCTGAATGTTGGCTGAGACCAGGACATACAACTCGTCGGCGGAATGCTCGGAACCGCAGTTGATCAGCGGAAGAACAAACAATGCGACCGAGACAAGAACCAAGAAAAGTCGCAGGCGCGGCATGGGATCCTCCTTGGGAGCCGGGGGGCAGCGAGGACTCTGTCCAGAGAACGGGAGGGATTGTAGACCCGAGGCTACGTGGAAGCAAAGGGTGGAGTGCGAGGTCAGAGGTCAGAGGTCAGATTGCAGAGGTAGGCTACGAGCTCCGAGCTTCGAGCAACCCGGCTAGCTAATGGCTCGAAGCTCGTGGCTCGCAGCCGGGTTTGGTTTTCAGCTCTGCAATCTGACCTCTGACCTCTGCAATCTACTTCAACGTTTTGTCCAGCACTTTCGAAATCTCGCCTTCCTCCACTTCACCGGACGCGTTGTAAGCGATCTTGCCCTCGCGATTCAGAACGGTCACGTGCGGAATGTATCCCTTATAGAACCTCTTCACCAGATCCTCTTGCGCCGCGGAGCGTTGCCGATCCATATCCACCACCACGAACTGCACCCTGCCCTTGTACTTCTCGTAGAGCTCGACCGTGCGCCGCGCCTGGCGCTTGGAATTGAAACAGCCTTCGCCGTAGATGATGACGTAGCTCGGCTTGCCGCTGGCCGCGCCTTCCTCCAGATGATCGCCGGTAATGAGCGGGCCGTCCTGGCTGTCGCTGGAATAGTCGAGATGCTGATTGAGCTTGAGATTTTCGGCCGCGCGCGCGGGCAGCGCCACGGCCATAGCCACCGCAAAAACCAGAGACACCTTCGTCATGTAGCCCCCTCGCGATTTGACTCCGAAGCTGGCCAGAAGTTTCACGCGCCACCTTCCGGTTTCTTCCGGTGATCCCCCTTCCCCGGCAATCCCGCCGGATTCTCGTGGGTACGCTCGCGGAAGCCGCCTTTCATCCCGGTCGCCAGCCCGATGCTCGATTCCCCGAATTTGTCGCGCAAATGGTCGGCCGCCTCCAGCGCCTTCTGCCAGCGCTGCTGGCGCGATGGCTCGAGCAGATCAATCTGCGCCGGACCGGATTCGAAATTCGATGCCTGCACGCCCAGCAGCCGCACCGCCGCGTTTTTCTTCCAGTTCGTCAGGAAAAGCCGCCGCGCGACTTCGTAGATCTCAGTATCGAGTTGTGTGGGCTGCTCCAGCGAGTGCGCCCGCGTGAACGTCGTGAAATCCTGGTAGCGCAACTTCAGTTGGATGGTGCGGGCGAAGTAGCCTCCTTCACGCAACCGACGCCCGACCATTTCGCTCAGTCGCATGAGGGTGGACTGCAAGCGTTCCGGATTAGCGGTGTCTTCATTGTAAGTGTGCTCGTGGCTGATGGACTTGGGATCGATGTCTTCGCCCACTTCGTTATCGAACCATCCACCCGCATCCTGGCCGCGCGCCTTGCCCGCCAGCGCCAGCCCCCATTTTCCGAAGCGCTGCTCCAGATCGCCTTCTTCCAGGCGAGCCAGATCGCCCACGCGCTCGATCCCCAGCTCATGCAGCTTCTTCTCCATCACCTTGCCCACACCGGGAATGTCGCGCACTTCGAGCGGCGCCAGAAACTTCGCTTCCTGTGTGGGCAGCACCCAGAGCACGCCATTCGGCTTGGCCTTCGCAGATCCCACCTTGGCAATCAACCGCGACGTGCCAATACCGATCGAGCAGTTCAATTGCGTGGCAGCCTTCATCGCTTCATGGAGGCGATGTGCCGAGCGCAGTGGCAGCCCATGCAGCCGCTCCGTGCCCGTCATGTCGAGATACGCCTCGTCCACCGAAGCCATCTCCACCTGGGGAGAAAAACGGCACAGCACCTCGTGCACGCGTCCGGAATACTCGCGGTAGCGCTCCGGATGCCCATCCACGAAAACGGCCTGCGGACACAACTTGGCGGCGGTTCGCAACGGCATCGCCGAGTGCACACCAAATTTGCGCGCCGCATAGGAAGCCGCCGAGACCACGCCCCGTTCGTCACGCTGCCCGCCAACCACCACCGGCTTGCCCTTCAACGACGGGTCGTACAACTCTTCTACCGAGACGAAGAACGCGTCCATGTCGACGTGAAAAATCGTGCGCGGCGAGGAACTGGTCATGCGGCTTCAGGCCTGGAAGAAGTGTAGCGCGAGAATGGACGCCTGGTTTGTGTGGGGCGGGCACTCCTGCCCGCCATCCCTAACTCAGCACAGGTTCCTTCCTCCAATCGCCTGCTGTCACCGTGATCGCGCCCGCTCGCGTCTGGCGCACGCGATCGAAAACCTTGCCATACTCCCGCGCCGAAGCCCCCCAGGAGAAATCCTTGCCCATGCCGTTTCGCATCAGCGTCTGCCAGGACGCCTGGTCGCGATACGCCAGCAGCGCTTGCTTGATGGTCGCCAGCAGCGCCTCTCCGTTGTACTCGGAGAACTTGAAGCCCGTGCCCTTCCCCGTGCGCGCATCCCAAGGTTCGATCGTGTCATCGAGTCCGCCGGTCGCCCGCACGATGGGCACCGTGCCGTACTTCAGGCTGTAGATCTGGTTCAACCCACAGGGCTCGTATCTGGAAGGCATCAGAAACATATCTGCTCCACCTTCGATTTTGTGGGCGATCGCGTTATCGTAGGCGACTTTAACGGCGATTTTGTTGGGAAACTGCTTGTTGAGACGCTGGAACATCTCTTCGTAGGTCTCGTCGCCAGCGCCGAGCGCGACCATAGTCATCTCTTCGCGCGCCAGCCGGTCCATGATCTGGGCGATCAGGTCAAAGCCCTTCTGCGCCGCAAAGCGCGAGACGATCCCGATAACGGGCAACTTAAGGTCGGCGCTCGTAATCCCGAAAGCATTCAGCAGGTCCTTCTTGCAAAGCTGTTTGCCGCTCAAGTCCTGCGGGGAATACTTCGCCACGATGAACTTGTCGGTCTGCGGGCTCCACTCGTCGTAGTCCACGCCGTTCAGAATACCGGTGACGGTCGCTGCCCGGTTGCGCAGTACCCCTTCCAGGCCGAATCCGTATTCGGTGGTCTGGATTTCCTGGCTGTACTTCTTGCTCACAGTGGTAATGAAATCGGAGTACACCAGCGCGCCCTTGAGAAAATTTACCTGGCCGAAGAACTCCATTTTCGACATGGTGAGCAAGTCCCAGGGCAGCATGAGCAGCGGCAGGATGTCAGGCGGGAACAGGCCCTGGTATCCCATGTTATGAATGGTGAAAACCGTGCCGACCTCGCGGAATGCCGGATCCTCCGCATACAGCGTGCGCAGCATCACCGGCAGCAGCGCCGATTGCCAGTCGTGGCAATGGAACACATGGGGGACGCCAAGAATCTTCGAAGCCTCGAGCACCGCCCGCGTAAATAGAGCAAAACGCTCCGCGTTGTCCGGGTAGTCGCCGGCCGACGTGCCGTAGAGCGCTTCCCGGTCAAAGTACGGCGGATAGTCCACAAAATAAAAGCGGACGCCTCCGCTGCTGCCGGCCGTCACCACCGAGCAGAAGCGGTATTTGTCATCGAAGGGGACGGTGATGCTACGGACAACCGTCTGCGCGTCGGTCAACTTGGTCTGGCGGTAACGCGGAAGATAAACGCTGACCTGATGCCCCAGACCGGCCAGCGCCTTCGGCAAGGCGCCCACCACATCGGCTAGCCCACCAGTCTTGGAAAACGGAACGCACTCGGATGCTACAAACGCAATGTGCATCGGCAGGAAGCCTCCCGGAGCGGGACCGCAATCTCCCCACTCACGCTATGATTGTTGGAAACGGAATGAACCCTGTCAGTCTAAATGCCGGAAAGAAAGAGGGTCAACGTGCCCAAAGGCGCGGTCACGCACCAAGGACGTAAGCCCAAACTCGGGCAACATTTCCTCGCGAGTCAACCCGCCGCGGTGCGCATTGTCGAGGCGTTGGGCAATCTCTCGGAGGTCACCGTGCTCGAAATCGGCCCGGGCCGGGGCGCCCTGACTGCGCTGCTTGCTGCGCGCGTGCGCCGGTTGATCGCCGTCGAACTCGACCGTGTGTTGGCCGCGCAACTGCGCATGAAATTCGCTACCTTTCCCAATGTGGAAATCATCGAAGGCGATATCCTGAAGATCGAGCTCGACACCGTCTTCGGACCGAAACCAGGCAGCCTCCGTCCCGGCTTGAACTTTGCGCCCGAACCCGCCCACGTCCTCGGCAATCTTCCCTACTACCTCACCTCCGACATTTTGCTGCGCTTGCTGGAGTATCACCGCTATTTCTCGACGATTGTCATCATGGTGCAAAAAGAAGTTGCTGACCGTTTGGCAGCCTCGCCGGGAAGGCGTGACTATGGCCTGCTCTCGGCGACCGCGCAGTTGTACGCGCGCGTCGAGAAGCTGTTTACGCTTCCGCCGGGAGCCTTTGCTCCGCCTCCCAAAGTGCACTCCAGCGTGGTTCGCCTGACCATCGAACCGCGTCTCAAGTCGCTGGGGGTTCCCGAGTCCGAGTTCATTTCGTTCCTGAAACTCTCCTTCGGGCAGAAACGCAAGACTCTCTGGAATAATCTCAAGACGCGGTACGATCAGGATGCACTGCGCTCAGCCTTGGCGAAGAGCGGCGTGAAGCCCGCCGTCCGCGCCGAAGCGTTGCCGCTCGCAAAGAGTGCTGCCCTGTTTCGCGCTCTGCAAGACGGCCACGGATAATGTGGGGACGGGTAGTGTGTGGGACAGGCACTCTTGCCCGTCGCCTTTGACTTTGATTTGTCCGACCGGGTAAACAAGAGCAACAGCAAGAGCACAAGCACCAGCAAGAACAACGGCGACGGGCCAGAGTGCCCGTCCCACACCAACAAAGTCTCCGCGAGGAGGCAGCGATGACTTCCGCCGTACGAACGCCCGCCGTCGCCGGCAAGTTTTATCCCCGCCGCGCCGAGGAACTCCGCCGAGAGGTTCAGGAATACACATCTGCAGCTGAAACTGCCCGCATCGCTGCCATCGGTTGCATCGCTCCTCATGCCGGATACATGTACTCCGGCCATGTGGCCGGGGCGGTGTACTCGCGACTGGAGATTCCGGGCCGCGTTATCATTCTCTGTCCCAACCACACCGGCATGGGACACCCGCTCGCCGTCATGACGAGCGCGACCTGGCAGACGCCGCTCGGGGAAGTGGCCGCCGACCTCGAACTGGGATCTGCGCTGTTGCGCCGCTTCCCTGCGCTCCACGAAGACAGCGCCGCGCATCGCGCCGAACACGCCATCGAAGTGCAGCTTCCCTTCCTGCAAATACGGCGCCCGGAGGTGAGCTTTGTCCCGATCGCGGTGGGAACCAGCGATTTCGAGGCACTTCGCGGGTTGGGCGAAGCCCTTGCCGAGGTGATTTCCGCCCAGCCAGACAAGGTCCTGATCATCGCTTCCAGCGACATGAACCACTATGAGTCCGACGCGGTCACTCGGGTTAAAGACCACAAAGCCATCGAGCGTGTGCTCGCCCTGGATCCACGAGGCCTCTGGGAGGTCGTCATGAACCACGACATCAGCATGTGCGGTTTCGGACCGTCCGTCGCCATGCTGACCGCTGCCAATCGGCTGGGTGCAACGTCGGCCACGCTGATCAAATACGCGACCTCAGGCGACGTCTCGGGTGACCGCGAAATGGTCGTCGGCTACGCGGGGATCACGGTGGAGTAAAGTAAGCGCGATAGCACAAGAAGAGGGCGCCCCCGATCGGTCGCCCTCGTCCAGGAGAAATTGTTCCGGTTAGTGTGGCTTGCTGCTGCGCGCCGGTGGCGCAGAGGGCATCCTCGACGGCGCCGGTGGAGGCGTCATGCGCGGAGTAGAAACCTGCGATGGCGGACTCGCCGAAGAAGGCGGACGCGTACCAGAAGCGGGCGAATTCAAACTTCCAGTGGTCGAGCGGCTCCGGGGCGCAATCCGCCCGGACGGTTCGGTCCTGACTTCCACGGGACGCTCGCTCTTGTTCACTTCGCGTGCGAGGCGGTCCAGGTTGCGTACCGTTCCACGCGGCACGCCCAAGCCCGCTGAACCCGGAGTAATGGTCAAACGCTGCGGCGGTCCGGCCGGCGGATTCACCGTTAGACCCTTACCTAGCATGACCGTGCTTCGAGTCCGCACCGGAGGCTGTGGAATTACAGTGCGGCGCGGAGGATTCACGACTCGCGGCACCGCATACCATGCATTCCAGTAGCCCGGCTGCCACACCCAGCCATAGCCGGGAACAAAAGCCCAATTGCCGTAGCGGTACGGCATCCAGCCCCACGGATACCCGGAAACCCACATGTAGCCGTAGCCCGGATACCAGACCCACCCGCCATCCTGGAACGGGCTCCAACCGGCATTCAGGAAGTAGGGCTGCCAAACCATGCCGTAACCCGGGACCATCATGTAGCTGCCGTAATAATTCAGATCGCTCATGCCATACGCGTAAGGAGACGACCCGTTGTAAGAATTGCCGCTGGCCGCGTAGCGATCGTGATATTCGCTCTGCTGCTTGTCCCAGTCGTCGTAGGGGTCTTCGGCGTAGTTCTTGGCCAAATCGTAGCGGTCGCTGCGGATATCAAAAGTCGCGCTGTGCTTTTCGGAGATTTCAAACGGCCCTGATTGTCCGGTTACGTTGAGCCTGCCTTTGAACACAGCCAGAGTCGCTTCGTCGTTGGCCACGCCCACGCGGAAATGCGCCGATTCGGTCAGCGTGATGGACTCGCGGCCAAAGTTCAATGTGAACTGGTCGCCTTTCTTTCCGCGAGAATTGACGTACGCCGTGCCCGCAGAGAGTCGCATGGTACTCAACCTCTGGCCGTCGTCGCCCAGAGCCAGGCGTGTGAATTCGACTTCGCTGTTGGGCACGATGCGGAACGCGCTGCCGTCTTCAAACTCCACTTCCGCGCGGCCGTCGTCGCCGGTTTTCAGCTTGGAGCCTTCAATCACCGGCATGTTAAGAAACGTCTTCTCAAAGCCCTCGCCCGTGCCGCGGTCCATCTGCACACTGCCCCGAACTTCGCTCAGCCGCACGATGCGCGCCTTGGATTCCGCCGCTGCCGAGATCACCAGCAGCGCGGCAGCGAGCACCGCCCAGATCGCTAATGTCTTTCCAAGTCTGCTGATCGCCATATGCGTCTCCCGAACACTACCCCTGAAACGTTAGAACCCTTGGACAGCCAGTTAGTTGCCGCAAACTTCCTGAACGTCTAACCGAGGCACTTCTGTCCAAGTTTGTCAGGAAATCGGCACTTCTGCGTAACATGCTCAAACAAAACAGGTTACGATTCGATTTTGGGGTCCCAGCTGCTTTCAGTGTGGAAGGGTGGGGACGCGAAGTCAAGCAATTTGTTGGTCAACGGCGGTTGGCCTCCCGGCCAGGATTCGGCACGGCAGTTCTGAACTCTGGGACGTTCCCGAGTTGCGCCTTTCAGCGTCCGCCCGACCGCTCCAGCAGCCGCTGCGCCCGCGCGCGGGTCACGTTGATAACGCCAGGGTCGGCAATGATCTGCTGCAGAATGGGCGTGATGGCCTGGATCTCGACCGGTGGAGCCAGGCGTGCCGACTCCTCCATGCGCTTGAGTTCGTCAGCCAGGGCCAGTTTCTGGTAGCGGAGAGCGTACTCGAGCCGATGGCCGAACTCGAGCGTGGCCGATAGCCCCTGAAACAGACTGGTCAACTCCTGCACGGCGAGATCGGGCGAGTAGTTGTATGTGGACTCCCCGCTCCGTTCCGTGTCCTTGTAGACGAGGGTCTTCTTGCCGGTAAACGCCATGTTCTTGCGGTGGGAGTCGAGGTCTTTTTGAAAAAAGTCCGCCTTCGCCGAAAGACCGAAGATCTTTTCCCGCGCGGCCGTTGAAATTGTGAACTCATAGTCGAAGCTGTCGCCCTCGTCAGACTCCGGAAAGGGCTTGCCGCTCGACTCATAGTGCGCCTTGCCGTCGGACTGAACTTGTACCGAGTAGTGGCCCGGTTGGGAGCCGGGAAAATCGAGCGTGAACGTAACGGTCGGCTGCTCCTGGTTTGATTGGGAATAAACGGACGTCGAGAGAAAAACGAGCAGGCAGGCAACCTGAAGCGCGCGCAGCATGGGCCGCTGTAATGATTGGGTACGGGGACGAGATTCGTCAAGTCAGCAGTCCGCACTCAGCAGGCAGCGCTTAGACAAACCGGGTTTAGCTGACGGCTGATGGCTGATGGCTGACAGCTATTTGCACACCGCCGTGTAGCCGACTGTGTTTGTCGCCGTGAAATAAATCTGACCCGAGATCAGGCCGTTGTTGTTGATGCCCCCGGCTGCGGCATTTTTCGCGCCGGCATACACGATGTTTGCGAAGGTGCTGTTTTTGTAGATGAACCCGAAGGCGTGATCCGCGGACAGGTGGTTTCCGACGATCACACCGGCGTTGCTCACATCGGTGAGAACCGTTCCAAAGCGCGCATTTGGATAGTCAATCGTCTTGTAAGAACCGTTCTGCCACGTGAAACCATGGTAAAGGGTGCCGTCGAAATAGGAGCCGACAACGAAACTGTTATCGTTGATCGCTTGCGGCGTGGTTGCGAGCGCTCCCGGATAGCGGATCACGGCGTACTTGCCGTTTTCCAGCTTGAATCCCTTGACGGCCGTAGCTTTGCTGAAGTTCCCCACCACCGCGCCGGCGCCGTTGATGCCATAAAGCCAGGTGTGAATGGCCTTGGGATAGTTCACCAACACAAAGTCAGCTCCCGACTGGGCCAAGCCGTGCACGTGAGGCGGGATGGCGTTATCCAGGTAGGAACCGACGTTCGTCCCGGTAAGGTTGCGGTGGCTGAACCACGTGAAGTCGGATTTCGGAACTGCGAACAACGTAAACTTTCCAGCCGCGCTGCGCGAGAACGCGACGAAGGAGCCGGAATTCTTGTCTTGCAGTTGGCCAACCACGGTTCCGTCATCGCTGACACCGTTGACCTGGGCCAACAAATAACCCGCAGGCGCAGAAAAAGTAGTAAAGGTGCAAGACGCCTGGTTGCCGGCGAACGAGACGACGGGAAGTAGGAGTAGTGAAGCTACGATCGCAAAAACAGCGCGGCCAAAGCCCATGAAATCCTCAAGTCCGTGTAGGACCGGGTCTTCGACCCGGACAGGCCGGGTCAGAGACCCGGCCCCACACCAAACAGAGAATACCCCGAGGATGGCCCGGAGTCTGCGCGTCTTGCCCAAACGAATATCCGTGCACTATTCCGGCCTCCGGAGTAGACGCCCGTAACTTGACCGTGGACTACTGTCAGGTGCATGAACATCCAGCGTGCCGCCGGCAACTGCCACCCCGCCGGGACAAAGCGCTGCCCCAGCGAGGTTGAAACCAAAGTCATTGCCAACTAACCTGCCTGACGTTCTTTTGTCGCCGCGGTATGCAGATGGCAGATTGCAATCGCCAGCGCGTCGGCCGCGTCCGGCGACTCGGGGACCTGATCGAGGTTCAGGAGCCGCGTGACCATCTGCTGCACCTGGTGTTTTTCGGCCTTGCCGTATCCCACGACCGCCGACTTGATCGAGAGCGGAGAGTACTCGGCGACTTCAAGTCCGGCAGTGGCGGCAACCAGCATAGCGACTCCTCGAACCTGCCCCAGCTTCAAAGCAGATTTCACATTCACCGCGTAGAACACATCTTCAATGGCGACGCGATCGGGATGGTGCTCAGCGATGAGTTCCTGAAGGCCGATTGAAATGCGCGACAGGCGCGTGGGCATGGGGTCGCGCGGAGAAACTTTGATGGCGCCGCAGACGATGCACACGAGCCGTTCATCGTCGAGCAACTCGACCACCCCGTACC
The DNA here is from genome assembly GCA_049273945.1 of Terriglobales bacterium. GTDB lineage: Bacteria > Acidobacteriota > Terriglobia > Terriglobales > Acidobacteriaceae > Acidiflorens. The sequence continues at coordinate 79,234 of JBASRS010000044.1, forward strand.
CGGTGTACTCGGTGCCGCAATCAATTCCGAGGACGCGCATGTTGCTTGCAGTTTAGCGTGTGGAATTGCATCTTGGGAGGTTAGTTTCGATCTAAATGGCCAGGAGGTTAATCAGCATGGCGCGGATCACTGGGGCGGACCCGCAACATCAGGGTTTGCTGAGCGGCTTGTTCACACGAATCGTCTATGCCCTGACGAGGCGCAAGCTCGGACATGTGGTTGTGCCCGTGCAAATTACTGCTCACCATCCAAGAATCCTGTGGGGCTACGGGCAGATGGAACAGTCTCTGGCCACAAGTTCCCTGGTGGACCCGGTCTTGAAACATTTGGCCGAGATACGAGTTGCCACTCTGGTCGGCTGTCCCTTTTGAATCGACATCGGCTCTGCCGTCGGCAGAGATTCGGGCGTTTCCGGAGAAAAGATCGAGGCCCTGGGCGACTATCGGCGCAGCGCCGTGTTCTCTGAGGTGGAGAGGCTGGTACTCGAATATGCCGACGCCATGACCCGCACACCGGTCGAGGTTCGCGATGCTCTGCTTGAACGCCTGCGAGAAAAGTTCACGCCCGCACAATTGGTTGAATTGACCGCGGCCGTAGCCTGGGAAAACTATCGGGCGCGCTTCAATCACGCATTCGGCGCCGAGTCTGAGAATTTCACCGAGGGCGCCTACTGCGCGTTGCCGGTGCGTTCTGCAAGCATCTGAGGCTGAGCGCTAGCTGTGTACTCCGTGACCTATAATTTCGGCCCGTGAGCACAAGACAATGAAACACCGGATTGTTCATTTTCTTCAGAAATACTTTTTCAACCCGCCCATCAGATTTCTATTGGCTCTAGGCTTGGCGCCACCCGGCTATGCGGTGCTCGAAACCATCGGTCGCAGGACTGGGAAGCCGCGCCGCACTCCGGTAGGCGACGGACGCGTGGGCAATCAATTCTGGCTGGTGGCAGAGCACGGAGAGAAAGCCGGTTACATTCGCAATATTGCGTCTAATCCACGGGTGCGGGTGAAAGTCCGCGAGGGGTTACGATTGCGCTGGCACACCGGCACGGCCCGCGTGCTGTCGGACGACGATCCACGCGAGCGCCAACGCTGGCTCGGGAGTCAGCACCCTGGCAGTTCCAGCAATGCCGCGGCCGTACGCTTCTTCGGCACTGATCTGCTTGCGGTTCGGATTGATCTGGACTCGCAGTAGTTGGTGTAAACGCCTTCCATGAGAAGGCCGGTCAGTGTCAAGAGCGATTTTGGTTGCGTCCTTACCCTGCCGGAGCAGACCGCCTCAAACTGAGCATCCTGCAGAACAGCCACCAATTGCGGCAGTACCTCCCGGTGCAGTGGATGCATGCGAGCTCCTTCAATGTAACGCTCGGATGTTGAAACGCACTAACAAAGGGGCGGTGTTGTGCAGACTGGGTTCCATCGCAGGCAAAGGAGCCAGCCCAATACCGGGGAGGTTGACATGTTTGTCCGCAAGGTTGCTGCGCGCCTGAAACCAAACTCGCTTGCGAAATTTACGAATTTCGTGGAGTGTGAAATCCTTCCCTGGCTGCGAAAGCAAGAGGGGTTTCTAGATTTGATCACCCTGTCTGTCCCCGATGGCAGGGAAGTCGCAACCATCACCTTCTGGGATCACAAAGGGAATGCGCAGGCTTACAACTCAAGCGGCTATCCAGGAGGGTTGAAGATTCTGGCAGAACTCCTGGACGGGACTCCCTACGTTAAGACATTTGATGTTGTCAGCTCGACATTGCAAAGGGTCGCTCTCCCACGCACACCGGAAGCAGAAAATCTGCCGCAAGAGACTGGTTCGGTCCAACTTGGACTCGCTCGTTTGCGGCAGATCAACGATCGCTGTTGAAACATCGCCATTACACTCACAACATTTTCCGTAAGGTTATCGCTAGTCTATGAGCGTCTCCAACTTGGAATAGGGCGAACGCAGAGACTGCAACTTTTCTTCGAGCGGCCTCAGCAGCACCTCGGCCGCCGCACACTGCCCTGCTGATGGTCTCGACAGAAATCTGCGTAAGTCTCCGCGCCAGGAGCCAGTTCGTGACGAACTAGAAACCGGTCGTATGCAGCCTCATCGAATATCTCGCGCAATGCTGCTCGCAATATTTTGGAAGCCCGCCGTATTGCTGTCCAAGTCTTCATGCCTGCTCCTCCAGCGCCAGCTTCGTCATGACGAACGGCGTTTCCCTCACCTCGCAAGCCTTGCGGCCGGAGAGAACTCGCGCCCACTCCAGCGCCGATTCGATCACGACCACCGCCACCAACACCACCAGCACACCGGCAACCGCTGCATCCAGACGGTCGTTAAAGATCAAGCGCGCATCAGCTCCCGCGCTCGCCAGTTGGCGCGCGTGCGCGAGAAATCCGATGCGGGGGTTGGGATTCAGAACCTTGTGATAGGAAGCGGTAAACGTGACTGCCACCAGCCAGCAGAGTGGGATCAGCGTGACCAGCACATAGCGCGCGCGGCCCATCTTCACGATGATCGTCGTCGCCACACACAGCGCCACCGTGGCCAGTAACTGGTTACAGATGCCGAACAGCGGCCACAGCGAGTTGATTCCGCCCAGCGGATCTTTCACACCCTGCCACAGGAAGTATCCCCAGGCGGCAACTATTAACCCACTGGTAAACAGGATGGAGGGATACCAACTGGTGCGGCCCAGCGGCTTCCAGATATGGCCGAGCGCGTCTTGCACCATGAAACGGCCGACCCGCGTGCCAGCATCGAGCACGGTCAGGATGAAGAGCGCCTCGAACATGATGGCAAAGTGATACCAGAGCGCCATCACCGCCTGTCCGCCGAGGCTATTGGAAAAAATATGAGCCATGCCGACTGCAAACGCGGGCGCGCCGCCCGTCCGGTTGAAGAGCGTCTGCTCCCCAACCGCGTGCGCGAGAGAAGCCATTTCCGCCGCCGTCACGGGGAACCCCCACGCGCTGATGGTGGCTGCCGCCGTGTCCGGCGCCTGTCCAACGATGCCGGCGGGACTGTTTACCGCAAAGTACACGCCCGGCTGCAACACTGAGGCGGCGATCATCGCCATAACCGCGACCATCGATTCGGCCATCATGCCGCCGTAGCCGACCATGCGTGTCTCTGTTTCGCGGCGAATGAGTTTTGGAGTCGTGCCGCTCGAAATCAGAGAGTGAAATCCGCTCACCGCGCCACAGGCAATGGTGATGAAGGCGAAGGGAAAGACCGTGCCCGCGAACACCGGACCAGTCCCATCAATAAATCTCGTCAGCGGCGGCATATGCAGCGACGGCCGCAGCACTACGATCCCAATCGCTAATAGAGCGATGGTTCCTAGCTTGACGAACGTGCTCAGATAGTCCCGAGGCGCGAGCAACAGCCAGACCGGCAACACGGACGCTGCAAATCCGTAAACGATGAGCAACACCGCCAAGGTGCCGCCACTAAGCGTGAAAACCATTGCCCATGACGGCGATTGCGAAACCCATTGCCCGCCAAAGATTGCCGCCAGCACCAGGACAAATCCCAGAACCGATGCCTCGAGCACTTTGCCCGGCCGGATGCGGCGCAAGTACAGCCCCATCAGCACCGCAATCGGCATGGTCATGGCAATGGTGAACGTTCCCCACGGACTCGACTTCAGCGCGTTCACGACCACCAGCGCCACCGCCCCGAGCAGAATGATGATGATGCTGATGACCGCCAGGTAAGAAACAAAGCCGCCCAGTTTCCCGATCTCCGTCTTGGCCATTTCAGTCATCGCCTTGCCGTCGCGCCGAACGGAAAACAGCAGAATCACGAAGTCCTGCACACAGCCGCCCAGTACCGCGCCGGCGATGATCCACAGCGTTCCCGGCAGATAGCCGAACTGCGCGGCCAGCACCGGGCCAACCAGCGGACCGGGACCGGCGATGGCAGCGAAGTGGTGTCCGAAAACTACCCACTTGTTGGTCGGAACGAAGTCGCGGCCGTTGTCGAGGCGCTCCGCGGGCGTGGCGCGCAGCGGATCAATTGCCAGCAACCTGGCCGCAATAAAGCTGCTGTAGAAGCGGTATCCGACCGCGTAGGTCGCAACCGCCGCCACTACCAGCCACATGGCATTAATCTGCTCGCCGCGGTGCAGCGCGATAGTGGCCAGCGCCAGGGCGCCGAGCAGGCTGACCGCGGTCCAGAGAAATACACGGAGAATTTTGGGCATGGAGGTCCAGTCCGGCGACTAATTGTGGACAGAATACACTGGGCGCGCAAGCTGGGCCCGCGCGCTTCGCTGCTTCGTGCGTGGCTTTTGCGAGTGTGCACTCCGGGCGTGAGCGAAGAGCAAAATCGATTTGGGCGATGCAACAGCCAGGGAGCGAGGGGGGCAACGTGGTAATCTGAATGGCTCCGGCTCCCATTTATGAACTTATTCGGGCGGGTAACTCCGCCTCGGGCGGGACAAGTCCCTATCTGATGAGGAACTAACGATGAAGATTGGAGTGCTGACCGGCGGCGGCGACTGTCCCGGTCTGAATGCCGTGATTCGCGCCGTGGTGCGCAAAGGCTCATTTCACTACGGAGACGAATTCGTGGGGTTCGTCGAGGGCTGGCGCGGCCTGTTGGAAGACAAGACCGTGCCGCTTGATCTCTCTTCTGTCGGCGGCATCCTGCCGCGCGGGGGCACGATTCTGCGGACCTCGCGCACCAATCCCGCCAAGCACGGCGACGGCCTGCAGCGCTGCGCGGACAACCTCAAGAAGCACGCTTGCGACGCTCTGATCGCCATTGGCGGCGACGACACGCTCTCGGTGGCGCAGAAGCTCTTCGCTGACGGGGTCAAGGTCGTCGGCGTACCCAAGACTATTGACAACGATCTCGCCGGTACCGATTTCACGTTCGGATTCGATACCGCCGTCAACGTCGCCACCGGCGCCATCGATCGCGTCCACACCACCGCCGAAGCGCATAACCGCGTCATCGTGGTCGAGGTCATGGGGCGCGACTCGGGCTGGATCGCGGCTTACAGCGGCATCGCCGGCGGCGCCGACGTCATCCTCATCCCCGAAATTCCTTTTGATATTGACGAGGTCGCCGAGTTGATCCGGCAGCGCCACGCCCGCGGCCGCTACTTCAGCATCGTGGTCGCCGCCGAGGGCGCCAAGTTTGCTGGCGGCATAGAAATGCATGAGGGCGCGCCCGTGCTGCAGGATGTGGGCCGCGATGAATTCGGTCACTTGCGGCTCGGTGGTATCGGCTCGGTGCTGGCGCGCGAAATCGAAAAGCGCACCGGCTTCGAGTCGCGCTCAGTGGTTCTGGGACACATCCAGCGCGGCGGTTCGCCCAGCGCCTTCGACCGCGTGCTGGCTACGCGTTATGGACTGGGCGCCATTGACATGGTCCATCGCGGCGAGTTCGGCCACATGGCGGCCCTGCGCGGAAACAAAATCGTTTCCATTCCGCTGGCCGAAGCCATCGCCTCCAGTCGGAAGGTGGACAAAGAAATCCTCGACGCGGCCGCTGGCATTCTCGACAAGCTGGAAGAGAAAGCGGCGGGAGACTAGAGACTCCGAGAGACGCGGCCAGCCGCGTCTCTACGCCCGCACAGGGCGCGCCCAGCGGGCCGAGGTCAGCCGGTGGTCGCCAGCGAACGCAGGGCAGCCTTGTTGCGGATGACCAGGGTCGAGCCCTTGGCCCGTAGGATCTGTCGCTTCTTGAGGTCGGCGAAGAGCCGCGTTACGGTTTCGCGCGATGTGCCGATCATCTGGGCGATCTCCTCATGGGTCAGCGCAAGCTTCAGGCGCGGCTCCTGCTTCAGCGACTCGCCATTCTTGGAACTCCACTCCAGCAGCAGCTTGGCAAGTTTCTCTGCGGCGGAATGCGATAGACCGAGGGAGCGGACTTCATGGCAGGCGACGTTGTATTTCTCACTGAGCTGCTCGGCCACCTTGAAGCAAGCGTCGTTGTGCTCCTTGAGGAAGCGCAGAAAGTCTTCCCGTTTGACGAAATTCACCTGGCAGGGATCAATCGTTTCGGCGGTCAGTTCGTAGATCTTACCGGAGACGGTGGCGCTGAGCCCGAGCACTTCACCGGGCTCGGCAATCTTCAGGATGAGGGTCTTGCCGTCGCTGGCGCAGATGGAAAGTTTGACCCGTCCCTTGCAGAGGACAAAGATGCCGCGGGGCGCCTGCCCCTCGACAAACAGAACCGCCCCCTTGGGATAGGCGGTCGCGTACTTGATGCGCTCAAAGGCCTGCAGGGCGGCGGCCGGCAGATCACAGAAGATCCGGTCCGCCCGCACTTTGCAGGTCAGACAGCTTTCAATGATGTCGAGTCCGTAGGGTGAGAGCACGTCGCACCTCGCTATGAACCGCCCAGGAGTTGGCCGCATCGTTTCCGGCGCTCTACGCCCTGTGACGGATATCACGTACTCAGTGTGCGTCCGGCCAGAACCTTCGGCGGTGACCGGTGCCACAGCTGGATGTGACGGATATCACAACCCGGCGCCGGGCTCGGAGGACGGGTGGAATAACCCGGATTCTCTGGCATTGCCGCCGGTTTCAAGGCATACTAATCCTCAGCGCCGCCCCCCAGGCCCCAACTATTTGCAAGGTGGTTCCGTGCCTACGCCTCAAGACGAAACCCAGCGAGAACTCTATCCGGAACCGCGGTCGCGTCGTTCGCTGCTGCCGGCCGCTCCGGATCCCGTAGTACAACGAAAGCGGATGCTGATTGCGCTCGGTGTCCTGCTGTTGGCCCTGGTAGCGGTGGTTCTTAAAGACTGGGATTTTTGGTTTCCAGCGTCCGAGGAAGTCCAGGAGGCGGCCGCGCCCCGGAAGAGAACCGGTACGGCGCCGGCTGGAACACCGGCAAGCGCCTCTGCCGCCAGCAAGAGTGAGCGCAAATCGGGCAAGAGTTCCGAACCCGCAGCCGAGCCGCCCTTCACGGCGAGCACCGAGCGCGCCGCCCTGCCTCCGCTGCAGGTGGAAGTGGTGGCCGGCAACCGGCGTACCCGCGTGCCGGCGCGCAGCAGTGCCATTCATCTCGACCTGGACTCGGGCGCAGCATCTTCAGCGTCCGACGCTCCTGCCAGCCAGCAAACAGTAGTAAGTGCCGCCGACCGCGTACAAATGTCCCCGCTGACGGCGCAGAACGTGACCGTTTCCGTGCCGCCGGACTATCCCCTGCTGGCGCGCCAGATGAAAGTGCAGGGCGCGGTTATTCTGCAAGCGCTAATCTCAAGAGAAGGAGCGATTCAGGAACTGCAGATCGTGAGCGGACCCAGCATCCTCGCTACGGCCGCTCGCGAAGCTGTGAAGCAGTGGCGGTTCAAACCCTATTACCAGGGCGGGCAGCCGGTGGAGACGCAGGCCCGCATCACGGTAAATTTCACGATCTCCACCAACTAGCCCGCGGTATCAAGCCCTCAGCAGCCGAGCCGGAAAATAAAACAGGCGTCCGGATTCTTTCGAATCCAGGACGCCCGGGCAGCCCTCCCCCAGAACTGCTCAATCGGGAATGTAAGACTATGCCGTCGATCTGAGAATGGCACACGGGTGCCAACCCGGCCCACCAAAGTGCTAGGAGGGCATGTCTCAGATTACAAAGCTGAATCCACTCTCAGGCCCAGTGCAAGTAGTAGTTCTCGGTCTGCGTTGTTTGCGGCAGAGAAGCGCCTCGCGTGGAGAGGATTGGCCCCCGGCGCCGAGCTCTCTCCCTAATGAACAATGATCATCGCTCCCGGCACCGATCCGACCGTAAACGGCGAACCCGCGATCGCAGTCAGGACGCCCGTGGTTGAATCATAGGAAAATCCGGTGACGTTGGTGCTGGACTGGTTGCCGACGTACAGAAACTGTCCCGCCGGTTCCGCCAGAACGAATACCGGCGCGGTGCCGACCGCGACGGGAGTGCCGATGGCAGTCAGTTCGCCCGTGCCAGCCTTGATGGCAAACGCCGAAACGTTGTTCGATGACTGGTTGGCCACATACAGAAACGCGCCCGACGGGTCAATTGCGATCGCCCGCGGCACCTTCCCCACCGTGTAGGGAGAGCCCGAGACGGTGCTCAACGCCCCCGTAACGGAGTCAATGGCAAACGCGGAAACCGTGTCATCCGAAGCGTTGGCGGCGTACAGGTAATGGCTGCCGGAATCGATGGCCAAGCCCGCCACTCCTGCACCCGCGGCAAAGGGAGACTCCTGGATCGGAGTCAGATTCCCATTCGTTGTGTTCAGGGAGAACGCGGTGATCAGTCCCACGTTCGAATTCGAGACGTAAACAAACGTGCCGGAAGGCGAGATCTTCAAGTCGGTCGGGCTCGGACCTGCCGCAAAATCCCCGACTGCCGTCAGGGCGCCGGAATTGATGGAGAACACCGAGACGCTGTTGGCAAAGTTATTCGTGATCAGGAGGTACTTGCCCGAAGGGTCGATTACCAGGGATCGAGGCCCGGCGCCAACCGGAGTATCGTTGCCGCTCTGCGTCAAGATACCGTCTCCCGCAACATTAAAAATGGAAACGGTGTTGGCTGCGGCGTTCCCCACGAACAGGAATTTCTTGCTCGCATCCAGGGCGAGACCGGTGGGAGAAGTTCCCAACACGGGCGGCGTTTCCGGTCCCAGACTGAGCACGCCCGAGGAGTCGTTAAGGTGCAGGAGAGCCACGGCGCCCTTCTGCGGCAGAGTAACGTACGCGTTGTGACTGGCCGACGATGACGATGATGACGAATTGCCGCAGGATATAGAAAGTCCGGCCAGAACGATGGTGGCAACAACAAGAATCCAGGGAACGCGACTTCTCCCCGCGAGCGCGGCGCGCGCCGCCCGTCGAAAGCTCATGTCAGAACCCGCTCCTCGAGACTAAAGGGTAAGAACGAAAGTTGTATTGCTACCATCGTGCACGAGAAGGTGGGAACTCCGCAACTCCGAGGACCAGGTTTAGGGGAGTCTTCAGGTGTCAGCGGTGAGGACCAGCGTTCCGCGCGGGCTGAATTTCAGCTCGATTCGTTCTCGGGGCAACTGGGCGGCCCTCTCCGATTCGCGGTCTATGGCCGGGCCGCTGCGGCTTCCAACTTCAGCTCCCGCATGGCGGGAGTCCAGCAGCGTGGTGTACTTAGCTGTCGCTGGGTTCGGGCTATAATTGCGCCCCACAGATGGCCCTCACCTCCGGAACAAAGCTAGGACCTTACGAAATCCAAGCACCGCTCGGCGCCGGTGGGATGGGCGAGGTCTATCGCGCGCGCGACACGCGCCTGGAGCGGGATGTTGCCATCAAAGTTTTGCCCGCAAGTCTTTCTTCCGATTCCAACCTGAAGCAACGACTGGAACGTGAAGCGAAAGCCGTCTCCAAAC
>JBASRS010000045.1:0-2732 GCA_049273945.1 Terriglobales bacterium
CTTCCGATTCCAACCTGAAGCAACGACTGGAACGTGAAGCGAAAGCCGTCTCCAAACTCTCCCACCCTCACATTTGCACGCTGCACGACATCGGCCATCAGGATGGCGTGGACTTCCTCGTCATGGAGTTGGTGGAGGGAGAGACCCTGGAGCAGCGCCTGATGAAGGGACCCTTGCCACCGGAGCAGACCATTCGCATTGCGGCGCAGATTGCCGACGCCCTGGCCAGCGCCCACAAGATCGGCATTGTGCATCGCGATCTCAAGCCCGCGAATGTCATGCTAACCAAGACCGGCGCCAAGCTGATGGACTTCGGCTTAGCCAAGCACTCCGGGCCTGCTCCTCTGGCCACGGCGCTCACCGAGATGACCATGGAGCAGGCCCAACTGACCAGCGAGGGCATGCTGGTCGGCACTTTCCAATACATGGCGCCCGAGCAATTGGAGGGCAAAGAAGCCGACCCTCGCACCGACATCTTCTCGCTGGGCGAACTGATCTACGAAATGGCCACCGGCAAGCCGGCGTTTAGCGGCAAGAGTCGGGCCAGCCTGATCGCGGCCATCCTTACGGCCGAACCGCAGCCCATGGCTAATTTGCAGCCGATGACGCCCGTGGCGCTGGAACGAGTGGTCAAGAAATGCCTGGCGAAAGATCCCGACGAACGCTGGCAGAGTGCCAGCGATCTCGCGAGCCAACTGCACTGGATTACTGAAGCTGGACCACAGGTGGACGGACCCAAGTCCGATGTGACGAAGCGTGAGCGCTGGATCTGGATTTCCGCGGTGGCCATCCTGCTCGCGGCGCTGGCTGGCTTGTACTTCCGCACATCTCCGAACCCGACGCAACCCACGTGGTCCCATATTTTGGCGCCGGAGAACACTACCTTGGCCTACTTTGCCGGGCCGGTGGCGGTCTCTCACAACGGACGCAGTCTCGCGTTTGTGGCCACGAGTTCCGAGGGACGGGATATGGTGTGGGTGCGTCCCTTGGCTGGACTCAAGGTTCAGGCGTTGGCGGGCACCGAAGGCGGGTCGAATCCATTTTGGTCGCCGGATGATCGCTTCGTCGGATTCTTTTCCCGAGGAAAACTTAAGACCGTCGACGCTGCCGGTGGGCCGGTCGTGACGCTCTGCGATGTGGCCGGGTCGCGCGGCGGCACATGGAGCCAGAATGGCGTCATCCTATTTTCCGCAACCTGGGGTGTCGTCCACCGCGTTCCGAGTTCTGGAGGCACTCCGATTCCCGTTACCAAGTTGGACGCGTCCCTCGGTGAACTCAGCAGCCGCTGGCCCTACTTTCTGCCCGATGGACGACATTTCTTTTACAGCGCGGCCAACTTTTCGGGGGGAACTGCCGAGAGTGCGTCAATTTATTTAGGGGATCTGGACTCAAAGCAAAGCAAGCTCTTGTTTCATGCCCGCTCCAACGCGGTCTATGCTCCTGGGCACATTTTATTTGTGCGCGACCACATGCTGATGGCCCAGCCCTTTGACGAGAAGCGGCTGGAGATCCGCGGTCAACCCTTCCCCATCGCTGAGCAGGTGCAATACGACGAACTCCCCTGGCGAGGAGTTTTCTCGAGCTCTTTCAATGGGGTGGTCGCGTACCAGGGTGGGAACACGGGAGCCAACTCTCGCCTTGTCATGCTGGACCGGGCGGGCAAGGAGGTTCGGAGCATCGGCACGCCGGGGGATTTCAGCGTCAACCGGATTTCTCCTGACGGGCAGCGACTCGCGGTAGTCATGTTGGATTCCAGCGTCCGGAACTACAAGCTGTGGATATTTGATTTGTTTCGGGACAAACAGATTCGGCTCACCTTCGGGCCCGGCCGGACCGCCTTCCCGGTCTGGGCGCCCGGCGGCAATGCCGTCGTCTTCGCTTCGAACAAGACGGGAACCTACCAACTGGTGGAACAGCCCACCGACAGCACGGGCAGTGAACAGACCATGCTGGACTCCGAAATCAGCAAGTATCCTACCTCGTGGTCGGCAGACGGACGCTTCATCGCCTACAACACCACCACTCAAGGAAACTCTCTGACGGAGCTGTGGGTTCTTCCTCTTTCTGGGGAACGCAAGCCCTACGTCTTTCTGCAAGGCGGTTTCAATGTGGGGCAAGGTCAGTTCTCTCCCGACGGACGATGGATGGCCTACAGTTCGGACGAATCCGGCAAGCCGGAGGTTTATGTAACGCCTTTTCCCGGCGGAGGTAACAAGTGGCAGATCTCACAAGCAGGAGGCACCAGCCCCAGATGGCGGCGCGATGGCAAGGAGCTGTTTTATCTGACCCCAGATTCAGACTTAATGTCAGCGGAAGTGGACGGGAGGGGCTCGATCTTTCAAGTCGGTGCCGTACGACGACTCTTTCACGTGCTGCTGAAGACCGGGGCATCGAGGTTGGATCTCAATCCCACGAACGAACAGATCGGCTATGACGCGGCCCCCGATGGGAAGTGGTTTGTCGCAAACTCACCGCCTTTAGGAAGTCCTCCTCCTATTACGCTGATCACCAACTGGACGCCGGAGCTGAGGAAATGACGCTCACAGCCGGCACCAAACTCGGGCCGTACGAAATTCAAGCACCGCTCGGCGCCGGTGGGATGGGGGAGGTCTATCGCGCGCGCGACACGCGCCTGGAGCGGGATGTTGCCATCAAAGTTTTGCCCGCAAGTCTTTCTTCCGATTCCAACCTGAAGCAACGACTGGAACGTGAAGCGAAAGCCGTCTCCAAAC
>JBASRS010000048.1:0-2893 GCA_049273945.1 Terriglobales bacterium
GCACTCCGGGCCTGCTCCTCTGGCCACCGCGCTCACCGAGATGACGATGGAGCAGGCCAAGCTGACCAGCGAGGGCATGCTGGTCGGAACCTTCCAATACATGGCGCCCGAACAATTGGAGGGCAAAGAAGCCGACCCTCGCACCGACATCTTCTCGCTGGGCGAACTGATCTACGAAATGGCCACCGGCAAGCCGGCGTTTAGCGGCAAGAGCCGGGCCAGCCTGATCGCGGCCATCCTTACGGCCGAACCGCAGCCCATGGCTAATTTGCAGCCCACGACGCCTGTGGCGCTGGAACGAGTGGTCAAGAAATGCCTGGCGAAAGATCCCGACGAACGCTGGCAGAGTGCCAGCGACCTGGCCGCAGAGTTGAACTGGATCGCCGAAGCCGGTTCGCAACCGGGCGAAGCCATACGTGTTCCGGCCGGGCGCACCAGATTGGAGCGCGCAAGTCTGCTCCTAGCGCTACTCGCGGCCACGTTTTTTTTACTGATGATAGCGGCCGGCGCGGCCTGGTGGAGGGCAAGCAACCGGCACGCGCAGCCCATGTATTTCCACGCTGCCGTGCCCTTCCCCGCCAACGACGTGGCTTTGACCCCGGACGGACGGATGCTGGCGATGGTCGCCTATTCCGCGCAAGCCAACAGCTACGTGCTCTGGACCCATGAAGTGGGAGGCCAGCGAACCACTGCGCTGGAGGGGACGCAAGCGGCGTCCTACCCGTTCTGGTCGCCGGATGGCAAATTCATCGGATTCTTTGCCGACGGCAAACTGAAGAAGGTGGACGTGTCGGGAGGACGGCCGCAGGTGCTGTGTGATGCGCCCAACGGGCGCGGGGGCACGTGGAACCAGGACGGAGTGATCGTGTTCTCGCCCGACTCACCCGGCGGGTTGTTTCGACTCTCGGCCTCGGGAGGCTCGCCGGTGGAAATAACCAAGCCGGACGGTTCCCGCTCTGAATCCACCCACCGCTGGCCGGTGTTCCTGCCGGACGGAAAACATTTTCTATATCTGGCAGCGAATTTCACCGGACAGTTGGAGAGTAACACGATCTTCCTGGGCGCACTGGATTCGAACGAAAAACGCTTGCTGGTGACCACGAGTGCGAATGCGGCCTACGCAGAGCCGGGCTACCTGTTGTACCTGCGGGACAAGACCCTGGTGGGACAACCGTTCGACCGGCGGCGCTACGTTCTGAGCGGCGAGCCGCACGCCTTGAGCGATGAAGTGCTGTACTTCCCTCAGGTGTACAGGGCTGTTTTCAGTGTCTCCAATGGGGCGGTTCTGGTCGCGCAAACCGGGAAAGGCGCGTCCCTTTCGCAGTTGACGTGGTTTGACCGGAGAGGAAAGGTTGCAGGCACCGTCGGGGCGCCGGCGGCGTACCACAACCTGCGGATTTCGCCAGACGGGCGCAGCGTAGCCGCAGACCAAACCGATCCGGACGGACAGAACATTGATATTTGGATCCATGAGCCGGCTCGGGATGCGGCGAGGCGGCTGACGTTCGATCCGGCGTTGGAGCAGACACCGAACTGGAGTCCCGATGGCAAGCAGATTCTGTTCAGTTGGACGCGCAAGCTCGGCAACCAGCTTTATCTGAAGAACGCCGATGGTTCCGGCGCCGAGGAACAGGTGGCCGATCTGGGCCCCGTTTTGATGGTTCCCTGGGACTGGTCGCGCAACGGCGCGTACATACTGTTCAGGAAGGGAAACGAGCTGTGGTATCTCTCCTGGCCGGACCGCGTAATCAAGCCCCTGTTGCAAAGGAAAGGAACGGTGCGGAACGCGCAGTTTTCTCCCGATGGCCGATGGATCGCGTATGCCTCGAATGAGACGGGGAGCATGGAGATTTATATATCCGCGTTTCCGAGTGCAGACAGCAAGTGGCAGGTGTCGAGCGCGGGAGGAGAAGAACCGAGATGGCGAGGTGATGGCAAGGAATTGTTCTACGTGTCGGCGGAAGGAAAGATGATGGCAGTGGCGGTGAAGGCGGGAACCCGCTTCGCAGCCGGCTCTCCGGTCGCGCTGTTTCAGACCCACCGGCGCCAGCCGGTGTCGGCGCAGGATGTTTTTTCCTACGACGTGAGTGGTGACGGACAGAGATTTCTGATTGTCACTAAGGTGGACGAAGCCAATGCCGTGGCGCCCTCCGTGCTTCTCAACTGGGCTTCGGAGATGGAGAAATAGGTTCCAAGCGATACCAGTCTGCCGTTCCCTGCTGAGAACGCGTCTCTAGTTCCGCGGAGCAGGCGCTTTCAACCTCAGCAGCGGATCCCCAAACAACAGATAAGTGCGGCGCACGTCCTTCGCCTTAATCGAGGCCTTCGCCTGGACCAGTGCGTCGCCGAGCGTGGCGCCGTCGTTCCGGAAGAGTGCCTGCACCAGGCTGCGATCCAGGTGCGCCTGCGGCTGAGCATCGGTGAGGCCCGACGACGCAACGATGGCCACCGCTCCGCCCTGGCCATTGAGGAGCAGGGCCTCGGACAGGCTTTGCGTGTAGACGTCGTGGAAGAAGCCGTTCAGGCAATCAAAGGTCAGGTAGACGGGCAGCCGGGGGCCGTTGGTGAGCGCGGCCGCGGACGCGTCGTCCAGCAACGTATCGCCTGACCACACTTCGACCGAACCGTGCCCGAGATAGTTGACCAGCAACTGGCCGGCGTTCAGCGCATCCCGCACTTCAGCGCGCGCCGTGCCGGGATCGAGATTGGTGGCGAAGATCTCGGTGGCCTGAATCGAAGGTGGCAGCAGGGCCGCGATCTTCTGCGTGTCCTCAGTGAAGTCGGCGTTGTCGTTGCGATCGGCCACGAGCAGGGCCTGACTCGTCCAGGAGCCGGAATCGTTGCCGGCTTCGTAGCCTACGATCTTGGTCACGACGGTGCGCGCGTCATCGGC
>JBASRS010000056.1:0-65400 GCA_049273945.1 Terriglobales bacterium
CTCTTCACCTCTGCAATCTGACCTCTGACCTCTGCAATCGCTTTTTCACCTCTGCAATCTGACCTCTAACCTCTGACCTCCGCTACAATTCCTTCGTGCCCGAAACAAAACCATTGCGCCTGACGGAGTCCGTAAAAGCTGCGGGTTGAGCGTCCAAGCTGAGTCCGGCGGCGCTGGACACAGTGCTTGGGAAATTAGCCCGGCAACAGGACCCGAATGTGCTGGTCGGCTTCGATCATGCCGACGACGCCGGCGTGTATCTGCTCACGCCTGAGCAGGCGCTTGTCCAGACGGTGGACTTTTTCACGCCGATCGTCGACGACCCCTACACCTTCGGCCAAATCGCCGCCAACAACGCGCTCAGCGACGTCTATGCCATGGGCGGGAAACCGCTCACTTCGCTGG
Organism: Terriglobales bacterium; assembly: GCA_049273945.1. Taxonomy (GTDB): domain Bacteria; phylum Acidobacteriota; class Terriglobia; order Terriglobales; family Acidobacteriaceae; genus Acidiflorens. Next base: position 406 of record JBASRS010000056.1, read on the forward strand.
CGCTCGTCTGCTTTCCGGAAAAAGGCGATCTCGACATTTTGGAGAGAATCCTTGCGGGCGGGCTGTCGAAGATGATGGAAGCCGGCTGCACGGTGGTGGGAGGGCACAGCATCCGCGATGACGAGACGAAGTTCGGATACTCGGTGACGGGCGTGATTCATCCGCAGCGGGTGCTGGCGAACAAAGGCGCGCAGCCCGGCGACCGGCTGCTGTTCACCAAGGCGCTGGGCACGGGCGTGATCTCGACCGCGATCAAGAAGGGCACAGCCCAGCCGAACTGGATCGACGCCGCGGTGAAGTCCATGACCACTTTGAACAAAACCGCAGCCGATGTGATCACCGGCGAACGTGTAGGGCCGGGTCTCCGACCCGGCCCGGAGCGCAGCTCCGCTGGACAGCCGAGGGCGGCTGTCCCCACCTGGTCCGTGCATGCCCTTACCGACATCACCGGTTTCGGCCTCATCGGCCACGCCCGCGAGATGGCCCTGGCGTCGGATGTGAGCCTGGTGCTTCACTCCGCGAAGATCCCGCTGCTCGAAGGCGCGCTTGACTGCGTGCGCGCGGGCAATATTCCCGGCGGGTTGAAGGCCAATCGCGAGTTCGCCGAGTGCCTGGTGGAATACGAAGACGGAATTCCCGAGGACGTGAGAACGATTCTCTTTGATCCGCAAACCGCGGGGGGATTGCTGATCGTGGTCGCGTCCGAAGATTCAACTGCGCTCACCCGTGCTCTCACTGCAGCGGGAGTACCGGCAGTGGAGATCGGCGAAGTGCTGGCCCGCACCCAGCCCCTCATTCGAGTCACTGCCTGATCGTCACCCGCCGCGTTCGTCCGCGTTCAGCAACTGCCAAATGCAGGCCAGATGATGATCGTCGTGTTCGGCAACAAAGTACAGATGATCCACCAGCCGCATCGACTGCTTCAGGCGCGGGTGCAGCATGGCCCGGGCAAAGAGGGCCGGGTCGATCGTCTCCACGTCCTTCACCAGCCGCCCGCGCGCCTCTCGGAATTCAGCCAGAATTTCGCCCAGCGGCCGCGCATTGTGGTTGGCTTCGTGCGTCTTGCGATTACTCAAGTCGGCCACCGTCAGTTCGGAGCCGCCCACCAGGTAATCGTCCACCCGCGCCATCCACAAAGACTCGACATCCAGCAGATGTCCCGCGTGCTCCTGGGCTGACCACTTCTCTGGCGGTTTCCTGACCAGAAAGTCGCGTGTCGCGCTACGCACGATTTCTTCCAGCCGCGCCGGCGTGCCCCGCAACCGCGCGCATACATTGGGATGCATTTCCACTCGAAATGTGAATTCGAACTTCCGTTCAAACCAGATGGGTACGCGATTCATGAATTCCCCAACGAGACATTCCGTAATGGAAATGATGCGGAAAAGAACAGGAAGGACTCAATCAGTGCCGGCTACATTCCCAGCATTTTGTTTACTTCCGTGTAGGGTATCGCTTCGTCCAGCGCTCGATAGGTTCCAGTCGTCTTCAGTTCCTCCGCCATTCGCCGCAGCAACCCGAGAGTGGCGCGCATTGGTCCAGATCCCAGGCTCACGCGCGCGACACCGAGCTTTTCGAGTTCGGGAATCGGCGGCGTCCCCGGCACCGCGAGAATGTTGAGCGGGCACTGAACGTCTTTCACCAGGCGGCCGATGGTCTCGGCATCTTTCAGCCCGGGAGCAAAGACACAGTCGGCGCCGGCATCGCGGTACGCGGTCAGGCGCCGCACCGCCTCGGAATACTGAGTCTGGGGATCGCCGCCGGGAAGCAAGTACACGTCCGTGCGGGCATTCACGACCACCGGCACCCGCAACTGGGCCGCAGCCTCGCGGGCCGCCTTGATTTTCTCGACTGCCAGCTGGAGATCGAGCAGCGGACGATCCGGATCGCCGCTCTTATCCTCCAGGTTCATTCCGATGGCTCCAGCCTGGATCAGCTCACGGGTCGTTCTCGCGGCATCCGCGGGAGCAGAGCCGTAACCGGACTCGACATCCGCTGTAACAGGCACCGTCACGGCGCGGGCAATGCGGCCAATGCGCGCGATCATCTCTTCTCGCGGAATGCGCTGGCCGTCGGGATAGCCGAGCGAATAGGCAATACCCGCGGAGGTCGTCGCAATCGCAGGGAAGCCGGCGTCTTCGAAGATGCGGGCGCTGGCCACGTCCCAGGCGTTGGGAAGGATGAGAACGCCGGGGCCGCGGTGCCGCTGCCGGAACTGCATGGCTTTATCGGTTTGCAAGTCCATAGATCTAGATAGATGTTGCGGCCACGTGTTTGGATTTGCGTAGAGACGCGGCTTGCCGCGTCTCCGGCTTACCGTTTCCTGGCTGCGGCGATTGCAGGCCGCAGGCTGAGACGAGGCAAGCCTTGTCTCTACCGCTGGAAGCGGGCCTAGCGCCCGCGCGCCTTCTCCCGCATGCGCTCGAGGAAACTGGGGACGTGCACGACGGCGCGCCCCACGGTACCGCGGCCGATTTCCTGGACGCCATCGTGCGCCGAAACGCGCATGAGGTAGAAGCGTCCGTCGAACGATTCCAGTTCGGCGGTGGCGCGAATCCGCATCCCGATGCCGCTCGCCGCCCGATGTTCGACGTGGATCGAAATCCCCACCGTGATTTCCCCATCTTCACAATAGGGTTGCAGCGCCTGGAAGCAGGCCGTTTCCATCAGCCGGATCATGTCGGGAGTCGAGTACACCGGCGGCAGCTCGGGATGATGCGCGGCCAGCGTGTGCTTGAGCTCCACCGTTTCGTGGGCTTCGCCGCGCACGCCAATGGGGATGGGAAGGGCCATGACGCTAGACCCCCACCGCCTGCGTCATTGCCTGCTTCTTCGCGAACTCGCTCAAAATCGGCATGGCAATTACGCCCACGATCAGGTTGTACACCGCGTGAAAAGCAATTGCCAGGTAAAGAGAGTTCGTCGCAAAGACCAAACAGTGGAAGAGAACTGCCAGCACAAACGTGCCCAGCACGCCGCGCCAGCCCTGGGTCATGTGGCCGATGGCGAATGTCGTCACACACACCAGCAGCGCCAACGCGATGTTGAGTCCCATTTCGCGGAGCATCTGGTATGCCAGTCCGCGGTAAGCGAGCTCCTCGCTGATGCCTGCCAGGGCCGCCACGCCGACCCACAAGCGCATGAGGGAAGGATCGTCGGGAAGCAGGCGGCGCGCTTTCTCTTTGCGCTCGTCACTGAGCTTGGCCCAGGCGTGGCGCAGGCGAAGGGTCAGCAACACCATGTAACCGGCCACGACCAGCCACGTAAGAGGATTTCCCCACTGCCGGCCGAGCAGCTCGATGCCCTCGCTGCGCGCGGCCATGATCGTGACCACCAGGATGATGAACTGGATCACCATGGTGGCAACGTATCGCTGGCGCTTGGGACGCAACGGTTTTCCGCTGCGGATGCGGAAATAGCCCGCGACCCCCGCCAGCGGAACAAAGATCAGGACGAGAAAGAGGAAGTACTGCGCTGCCGCGGAGAGTTCGAAGAAGAAGCTCATGGAGGGCTGAGGTTAGAAGTCAGATTGCGGAGGTAAAACCCAGCTGCGAGCGACGAGCTTCGAGCCAGAACCGAACTGGTCGCTCGAAGCTCGTGGCTCGGAGCTCGTAGCCCTCTGACCTCTAACCTCTGCAATCGCAACTACGCGGCCACGCGGGCCTGCCGCCTCGCTTCCACTCCATCCAGCGCATTCCAGAGCGCCTTGGCCGCGGTTTCGGCCGCCGCCAGGGCCCTTTCGGCTGCTTCGGGGTTGGCGGCGATCCGTTTCTCAAGCTGCTGGCGCCAGACGTGCGAGTGATAGACGTCGGCGGTAGTGTGCAGAGTGAAGTAGGCGCGAGTCTTCTCATCGGCACCGTACAACTCGCGCAGACCGCGATCTTTCTCTTGCGCGATCCGGGGCACTTGCGACTCGTAGGCGTAGATCGCCGCCAGCGCTTCTTCTTGAGTGCCTTTGCCGGCGACGCGGTGGAAGTGGGAGATTAGTCCACGAATCTCCGCCACCGGTTGCTTCCTCGGTGTGCGGCTTCCGCCCACGCCTTCGACGAAGTCGAGCCACAACTCGGCATGGGAGCGCTGCGGGTCGCCGAAAGCGTCTTCTCCGCCCTTTTCGTCGGTCATGTTCGCGAGCACGGCGCGGCGCAGCTCTCCCTCCTCGAGCCGAATGCCCAGTTCGGCCAGATACGTGGGGAAAGCTTCGACGTGGTGGTAGTAGTCCTCGGCATATTCGCGCAGGTCTTCGCGCGTCAATTCGCCCGCCGACCAGGCTTTGTAAAACGGATGGCAGAGCAGATCGTACTTATGAATGCAGTCGTCCAGGCGGGAGAGAAAGACTTCACTGTTCATAGTCACCTCGGGGAACTTTCAATATACGGACTAACCGGCGGGATGACAAGGCACGCCGACATCAGGTCAAGCTACAATCTAAGCGCGATTAAGATCGGTATCGAAGCAGCGAAGGGACCGGTTTGGGGAAGGGCACGGCTTCCAGCCGTGCCACAAAAGGCGCTTAGAAGTTGGGCTTTAGCCCCTGAGGGTAAGCTTCCTTGACTCGCGACACTCCAGGTGTGAGCCACCGCAAATGCAGCCGTTTAATGAATATTTCGACGTAGTAGTGGTCGGCGCCGGACACGCCGGTTGCGAGGCCGCCATGGCCGCCGCACGCATGGGCCTGAAGACCGCCCTCTATACCCTGAACGTCGATCTGATCGCGCAGATGTCGTGCAACCCGGCGGTCGGCGGGATCGCCAAGGGACATCTCGTCCGCGAAGTGGACGCGCTCGGCGGCATCATGGGCGAGATCACCGACGCGGTTGGAATCCAGTTTCGCCTGCTCAACACATCACGAGGCCCTGCTGTATGGTCTCCCCGAGCGCAATGCGACAAGCAAGCCTACCGCCTCAAGATGCGTGAGGTGCTCGAATCGCAGCCGAATCTGAAGATCAAGCAGGCGGAAGTGGCGGATGTGATTCTGGAGCCATCAGCCGTCAGCCGTCAGCTGTCAGCTCAAAGCGAAACTGAGAGCGGAGAACCGGGACCTGAGAACTCCTCTCGCATTTGCGTCGGAGTCAGTCTCCGTGACGGCCGCCGCGTCTCGGCGGGCTCGGTCATCATCACCACCGGCACTTTTCTCAACGGGCTGATTCACTGCGGTGAGCAGCAATATCCAGCCGGGCGATCGGGAGAACCGAACGCCGTCCTGCTTGGCGAAGCATTGAAGAAGCTCGGCCTGCGCGGATGCCGCCTGAAGACCGGCACTCCGCCTCGCCTCGACGGACGCACCATTGATTGGTCGAAGTTTGCCGAGCAACCGGGCGACGCCGACCCCACGCCCTTCAGCTTCCGCACCAAGCGGGTCGCTCATCACGACCGGCAGGTGCCCTGCTACATCGCGTTCACGACCGAAGAGACGCACCGCATCATCCGCGAAAATGTGCACCGCTCGCCGATGTACAGCGGACAGATTAAGTCGATCGGGCCACGCTACTGCCCTTCGATCGAAGACAAGATCGTCAAGTTTCCCGACAAGCTCACCCACCAGCTCTTTCTCGAGCCCGAGGGCTTGAACACGCACGAGATTTACGTCAACGGCATGAGCACGTCGTTGCCGATTGACGTGCAGCTGGCGATCCTCAAGTCCATCCCCGGTCTCGAAAACGCCGAGATGATGCGGCCGGGCTACGCCATCGAGTACGACTCGATCGATCCGACGGAGCTGCACCGCACGCTTGAGACCAAGAAAATCTCCGGGCTGTTCCTGGCCGGGCAGATCAACGGGACGTCCGGCTACGAAGAGGCCGCCTGTCAAGGAATCATGGCCGGGATCAACGGCGCGTTGAAGGTGAAGGGCGAGGCGCCGCTCGTGCTCGACCGCACCGAGGCCTACACGGCCATTCTGATCGACGACCTGATCTCCAAGGGCACGAACGAACCGTACCGCATGTTCACGTCGCGCGCCGAGTTCCGCCTGCACCTGCGGATCGACAACGCCGACCGCCGCCTCACTCCCCACGGCCGCCGCGTGGGCTTGATCTCCGATGAGGCGTGGGCCGCGTTCCAGTCCAAGCAGCAACGGCTGGAAGGGATGAAGCACGTCCTTGAACGGACGAAGCTCACCGGCGAGATGCTGGAGAACATCATCGCTGACAACGGGAGCGCCGCGAGCGCCCCCGAGCCAGCCCCGGAGGGACGACCGAACTTAGCCCAGCGCTTCAGCGCTGGGAACAACGCCAATTCCGACCAAGCCCCGGAGGGGCGGCCCACGGGCGTGTCATTGGCCGACGCCCTGCGCTCCACTCTCGGTCAACCACTCGCCCAAATCCTGAAGCGTCCGGAAATTTCAATCGAACAGCTTGCCCCGGCGCTGCGGGCACTAGCTTCCGATTTCTTTGACCGGCCTTCCTCCGTGCCCCCCGTGTCCCCCGTGGTAAAGATTTCCTCCGAAGTCCGCAACGAACTCAAGTCTCTAGAAACCGAAATCAAGTACGCCGGCTATCTCGACCAGCAGCAGCGGGCCATCGATCGCCTGAAGAAGGCCGAGCAGCGCCGCATCCCCGAGTGGTTCGACTACCGGGCCGTCAGCGGCCTTTCCCGCGAGATGCAGGAAAAGCTGGGTTACGTCACGCCGCAAACGCTCGGCCAGGCTTCGCGCATTCCCGGCGTAACGCCCGCTGCCGTCTCGCTGATCAACGTCTATATCGAGATTCAAGCTCGACGCCGCGAGCAGGCTGCGGCTCTATAACTCTGGCCGCTCTCTGTGTCCCCCTGTGCTCCCTGTGGTTAAATCGACTGGCATGATGCAGGCCCGCCAGCACTTCCCCGGACTGCTCGACAAGACCTTTCTCGACGCCGCCTGCGTTTCGCTGGCGCCGCGTCCGGCGGTCGAGGCGATCGAGAAGTTTCTCGATCTCGCCATGATCTGTCCGCTGGAATCTGCGACGCACCATCACATTTTCATGGACGAGATGCGCGCCGCCGCTCGTCCTGCATGCGCCGCGCTGATCGGGGCGCACGAAGATGAAATCGCGCTGGTCGAGAGCACGACCCACGGCCTCTCGCTCGCCGCTGACGCCATCCCGCTCGCAGCGGGCGACCGCGTGCTGCTTTCCGATCTTGAATTCCTGCAAGTCGCTGTTCCTTGGACGCAGAAAAAAAAGTACGGCATCGAGATTGACGTCGTTCCCAACCACCACGGCGAAGTCCGCACAGAAGATTTCGCCGCCCGCATCACGCCGCGCACGCGCGTCATCACCGTCAGCACGGTGCAGTGGACGAACGGCTACCGTCTGGACCTGTCCGCCTTCAGCCGCCTTTGTCGCGAGCGCGGCATCTGGCTGGTGGTGGACGCCATCCAGCAACTCGGCGCTCTGCCGTTGAGCGTGCAACAAACTCCGGTGGACATCCTGGTCTGCGGCGGGCACAAATGGCTGAACTCGCCCTTCGGCTGCGGATTCCTCTATATCAATCGCGAGTCCCAGGCACGCCTGCGCCCGCCTCTTGCCGGATATCTTGATATTGAAGATCCCCCGGGCGGGTGGGGAGAATATTTTCAGACTCCGACGATCACGCCCGTACAGGATTACCAGTATGTGCAGACCGCCCGCCGTTTCGAAACCGGAGGCACGGCGAACTATCCGGGAGCGGTCGGACTCGCAGCATCGCTGAAGTTGATCCAGGAGCTGGGGCCGGAGCGGATCGAGGCACATATCCGCGGACTGACGGCCTCTCTAATCCAGGGACTCGACGCGCTCGGAATCGAGCTTGCCACGCCGCGCGCTCCTCAAAATCGCTCCGGCATTGTTACGTTCTCGGTGGGAACGGCGGAACAGAATGTCGCGCTCATGATGCGCCTGCAGGAGCGGAAGATCTTGGTGTCCGTAAGGTACACGTCAGGCGTAGGTGGGATTCGAGTCTCGTGTCACTTCTACAATTCGCAGGAGGACGTGGAACGCCTGTTGACCGGGGTGGGAGAATTCCGATCCCGGAGAGACCACTGAAAATGGCCCGGACATGTGGAATAGAATGCAGACTCGTAGAGACGCGGCAAGCCTCGTCTCTACTTTGTTTTGCGGGTCGAGACGACGATTACCGGCCACTCGCTTTCTCCACCGCCGCCCGCAGCTCCTCGTACGGCAACGCCCCCGGGTGGTACATCGCCACCTCTCCGGCGCGATTCAGGATAACCAGCGTGGGGGTGGTGCTGGCTCCGTAGATGTTGAAGTTCTGCTGGCTCAACGGCACCGGCATATCGGGCAGGCTGGCGTAGTAGCGCTGGCGGACGGACTCGATGTAAGCCCGTTCCTGGGCGGGGGTGGCGTCGTTGCCCTGAGCGGCGTAGCCGTAGAACTGCGTCGGCCCGATTACGACGAGGCCGGACGGAGCAAACTCCTGCCGCAGGCGGGCGATGATTGGCACTTCCGCCTTGCAGTCGGCACACCAATGCGCCCAGAAGAACAGGAGCACGGGGGAACCTTTCAGCGAGGCCAGAGTCGGGGGCTTGACCCCTAGATATTGAGTGGCCTGCAGCGCTGGCGCTGGTTGGCCGACCAGGGAAATCAGGTTGAGATTCTTCTGAAGCCGGGCCCGGATGGAAGTGTTTCCATACTTCGCCAAGGCCGTGCGCAGCAGTGTCGTCGCCTCGGTGGGCTTTCCGGTTTCTGCCAGGGCTTGTGCCTGAACCTCGTATGCGGCTCCCAATGCAATCGGCAGATGAGGCTCAGAGTCGAGTTTCTGTCTGGTCAACAGTTGCTCGGACAGGCTGCGGGTTTCACGGGCGTAAGCGACGGCTTGGCTCCACTGCTTCATCGCCGCCGCCCCGCGCGCCACCCACGAAAGGGCCTCCAGGTACTCGGGCGTGACGCCGTGGTGGGCCCGGTAGTCGCGGAGTTCCGCCTCGGCCGCGGAATAGCTGTTCTGGCCCACTTGAACCCGTACGTCGTCGATGATGCCCGCCTGCGCTCCGAGCGCGGCCATCCCCAGAAGAATGCCCGCCGTCGCGAGTCGCCACGGACCCAGCACGAAAGCCATAACTTGATGATGTACGAGGCTTTAGAAAGTTGCAAATCGGGTTCGGCGGTGCCCGGCACTTACCTTGGTTACACCAAAATGTTGTGGCTATTTGCCACCGGGATAGGTACAATTTGGGTGCGTTTGATCTTTGCGGTTGTAAGCAGTACCCCGCTTTAAAGCGTGACCTGCCTGCACTTTCCTGCGAAACTCAGCGCACATTTCAACACAAAGGAACACAAGCAACACCATGGAAACAGGAACAGTAAAGTGGTTTAACGATGCCAAGGGTTATGGTTTCATCAGCCGCCAGAACGGCGAAGACGTATTCGTGCACTTCTCCGCCATCCAGTCCAACGGCTTCCGCAGCCTGCAGGAAGGTCAACAGGTCCAGTTCGATGTCGTAAAGGGTCCGAAGGGCTGGCAGGCGGAGAACGTCAAGGCCGTCTAAACCACGTAACAAAATCCGACAGAGGCGGCCGGCAGGCCGCCTTTCTTTTTTGTTCCTATCCTTTTGCTGAATATACTGCCGGAAGGCTCCCGCACCAGCCCCCTGAAGGGCCCTCAAGTCAGACGATCGGCGGCATCGCTCCAGCGACGCCCTGATACCAATCGCACACCCGCTACGCGACTGCCTGTTCGGCTTCCGCGACTGAGCCATAGCACCGGAGAAGGGTCTCGATCCGGGTGACCTCCAGCGACTGATGAATTCGCTGATTCACCCCCACCAAAACCAGGCTGCGCCCCTCCTTCTGACGATTGAGGTAGGCGCCTACCAGCACGCCAATCCCGGCCGAATCAATGTGGGGAACGGCCGTGAAGTCGAGGATGAGGGCTCGCGAATCGTCCGCACGCGCTTTGGATTGAAAGCCAGACACATTGGCGAGCACGAGCGGCCCGGCGAGCCGGAAAATGCGGACTCCCTCCCGCGACCCGCTGATCTCTTCAATGTGTAAGGGCTCCGGAGACATGGGCGAAACGCTGAGAGTTTGAGACTTGATACTAAATCATTTTGACGAGGTCAGAGGTTAGAGGTCAGATTGCAGAGGTGAAAAACAAACTCGGCTGCGAGCCACGAGCTGCGGGCTTCGACACGCCACCAAAACTGGTTGCTCGCAGCTCGTGGCTCGGAGCTCGCAGCTTACCTCTGCAATCTGACCTCTGAACTCTGCAATCGCCCCTAGTACAATTCCATTGGGAAAACCATGTCCCTGAAAGCAGGAGATGCCGCGCCCGAGTTTGAGCTACCCGCCATTGCCGGCGAGGCCCAGCTCACGGTCCGCTCGCGCGACTACCTGGGCAAGCAGAATCTGGTGGTCACCTTCCATCCGCTGGACTGGACGCCGACTTGAGCGGTCCAGGTGCCGGAATTCGATGCGCGCAGCAAAGAATTCGCGGCCCTCAATGCCCAGGTTCTGGACATCAGCGTAGATTCCATCGTCAGTCACATCGCGTGGCGGCAGCGGGAAGTCGGGCCGGTGAAGATTCCGCTCTGTTCCGACTTCTATCCGCACGGCGAAGTGACGCAGAAATTCGACATTCTGCGGGAAGGCGCTCCCGTCCCCGGGATCAGCGAGCGCGCGGCGTTCCTCGTGGACAAGGCCGGAAGGATCGTCTTTGCCCGGATCTATCCCATCGACCAGTTGCCGAACGTTGAGGAGCTCCTGCAGGCGCTGAGGAAACTCGGCTAGGAACTTCTTGGCTGCGTATGGACGGCTCTTAGTCCCGAAAGTGTTAGCACTCCCGCACCCTTGAAGGCCACCTTCCCGCCGGAAACAATAGCTGATGCACAAAGCGCCGGGAGTCGTACCACGTTCGCCAGAATTATCCTTTCTTTACAATATCTTAGGGGAAACCAGGCTCCTGAAGCGCGGGTGGCAAGTCGTCCAGGTGCTGGCCGCGGCCGGGCTTTTACTGGTCATGGCGGCTTGCGGAAGCGCCACCTCGAACAACAACCCGCCGCCCGCGCCGACGATTTCCAGCTTCGCGCCGGCGTCCGGCGTTGCCGGGACCTCCGTGGTCATTGTCGGGACGAACCTGACTGGCACTACGTCGGTGACATTTCACGGGAAGTCCGCCGCCAGCTTTTCCGTCGACAGCGCCACCCAGATCACCGCCACGGTGGCGAACAACACCACCACTGGCAAGATCCTGGTCGGAACGCCCGGCGGAACTGCCACCTCGACGACTGACTTCACAATCCTGAATGCTCCGACGATTACCAGTTTCAACCCCACCAGCGGCTCCGCTGGGACCTCGGTCACGATCACTGGAACGAACTTCACGGGCGCCACGTCGGTGAAATTCAACTCGACAGCGGCGGCGAGTTTCACGGTCAATAGTGCAACGCAGATTACGGCCGTCGTCGCCAGCGGCACCACCACCGGCAAGATCACGGTCACGACGCCGAACGGCAGTGCCGTGTCGGCAACCGTCTTTACGGTGAATACCCCTGCACCGACGATCACTGGCTTCAATCCGGGCAGCGGTCCGGTGGGCACGGCAGTCGTCATCGCCGGAACCAACTTCACGGGCGCGACCGCGGTTGCGTTCAACGGCAAGGCGGCCTCCAGCTTTTCAGTCGACAGCGCGACCCAGATCACGGCCACCGTGGCCAGCGGTTCGACCACCGGCAAGATTTCGGTGACGGCGCCCGGCGGTACCGCTACCTCGGCGAACACCTTCACGGTGACTTCGGGCGGGGCTACGCTCGACCTCACCATTGACGGCCTCTACATCACGCAAGCCACCCAGGAGTATCCAAATCCGATCGTGCCTCTCGTCCAAAATCGCAGCGCGTGGGTGCGGGTGTTCGTGAGAGCGAATCAGGCCAATACGGCCACCCCGCAGGTGAAGGTGGACTTCATCAAAGGCGCCACCACCAACACGCTGACTATCAATGCGGGATCGGGCTCGGTGCCGCTCAGCATCGATCCGGAGAATGCGGCAGCGTCATGGAACGCGGCGGTATCGGCGTCGTGGATACAGGCCGGGACCCAGGTGGTAGCGACCGTCGATCCTACCAACGCGATTCCGGAAGCAGATGAAACGAACAACACCTTCTCGCAGAACCTGGATGTGCGTAACCTCAAGACCTGGAAGGTTACGCTGATTCCGGTGCACACCGGCGACGGCAACCAGGGCGTGGTGGAGAACGGAACGCGCACCCGCAACGACTGGGTTGATTTTGCGAAGCGGATTCACCCGGTCCCGGATGCGATCGACGTCACCGTCGGCAGCGTCATGAATTCGAGTGTCACCACGCTGCAAAGCAATGGCAACGGCTGGAACACGGTGCTCAACGAGCTTCAGGCCAAGCGTGCAGCGGACGGCGTCACCGACCGCTACTATTACGGGGCTGTCCATACCACGTATGGCAGCGGCGTGGCGGGACTTGGCTTTGTGGGAGCACCCGAGGCCATCGGGTGGGATGTCACCGGCAGTTTCCCCTCTGTGCTGGCCCACGAAGAGGGACACAATTTCGGCCGCCAGCACAGCCCGTGCGGGAACCCCGCCGGAGTCGATCCCAACTATCCCTATCCCGGAGCCATCATCGGAGTGCCGGGGTGGGATGTCTTCGCTGCCAGCAACAACCTGAAAGGATCATCCACCTACGTCGATATCATGAGTTACTGTTCGCCGTTGTGGGTCAGCGACTATACCTACGTGGGAGTGCTCAACTTCCGCGCCGCGAGCGCTATCGGAATCATAGTGCCCGGGCCGGGCGGTGCTGCAGTTGCCGGCGACGGCCTGCTGGTGTGGGGACGCATCGAAAACGGCGAAGCCACGCTGGAACCGGCCTTCCGGATCCCGGCCAACCGGAGCGTTGCCGAACCTGGGGCGTATACCTGGGAGGCACGCGATGCAGTTGGCCGTGTGCTGGCCAGCGTGAACTTCGGCGCCCGTGAGGTTGCTGATCTGCCCGACCGCTCGGTACAGATGTTCTCGTTTATCGTGCCGCTCAACGGCGCGGTGCTGGCCGCAATTCAAAGCATGCACGTGAAGTCCGGCAACCAGGAACTGGTTGGCCGGACAGTCTCCGCCGAGCCCGCTGCCGATTTCCAGAGCGCGCTCCGCATGCAGGATCTCCCCGACGGCGCTCTGCAGGTAGTTTGGGACGCTGACCGCTATCCCGTGCTCATGCTGCGCGACGCTCGCACCGGAGAAGTCCGCGGCTTCCTTCGCGGCGGCAATGCTCAGATTGAGGGCGCGCCGGACGAGATCGAAATTCACGCTCCCGACGGAATCCGTAGTGAGGTGGTCCGGCACCGGCGAGTCCCGGAGTAGGAAGCATGCTGGAACACTACCGCTCCAGGTGAAAGATATCGAGCACCATGAAGGTGCTGCGATTCACCAGCACGATGTGCCCGCCGATCGCGAAGTGCCCATAGCCCGGCGGAGGCGGTGGCAAACGCCGCTCCAGCTCGATCGGACAAGGCATCATCTTCCTCCGCAATCCCGGTGGCAGCGTTCCGCGGATGCGTAACTGCCGTTCCAGCCCGGGCGGCAGGCGGTCTCTCTTCGCAAGTCCGGGCGGTAGACGATCGTCCTGATCGCGGTACCAGCCCCGGATCTCGTCACGGTCGTGATCGCTGTAATGGTATCTGCCGTGGTCGCGGTCGCGGTCGTCGTTGTTGTCATCGTCGCGGTCGTGATGCTTGCCGTGGCCATGGCCATGGCCGTGCTCGTCGGCGACCGCCGCGCCGGACAGAACCAGCATGGCCGCCGTGCAGAAGCACAACCACCATTTCGTTCGCATGGGAACTCCCTCGAATAGAAAGGCTTTCATGGCCAGATTATTGCCTACCGAAGGCAGGGGCAAATTACCAAGGGCATGGACGGTCAGGGAGCCTTGGCGCTGAGAGCGGGAATCCGTTCCCTATTCGCCGCCGACCGTCAGCCCGTCAATCCGGATGGTCGGCGAAGCGACGCTGCCGCGGAATTCGAGGTCGCTTCCGATCTCGGTGATGTTGTTGAAGATGTCTTTCAGATTGCCAGCCACCGTGATTTCTTCGACCGGATACGCGAGTTCGCCATTGACGATCCACAGGCCCGAGGCGCCGCGCGAATAGTCTCCTGTGACCAGGTTCACGCCCATGCCGAGAAACTCGGTGACGTAGAGACCGTCTTTGATGTCGCCGATGATCTGCTGCGGAGTCTTCGTGCCGGGCTGCAGGAAGTAGTTGCCCGGACCGATGCCTGGAGTTCCGGCAAGTCCACGCGCCGCATTGGCGGTGGTCTCGAGGCCGAGCTTTTTCGCCGTATAAGTGTTCAACAGGTACGACTTCAGAACGCCGTTCTCGATCACGATCGTGCGGCGTGTGGGAATGCCTTCGCCGTCGAAGGGCGAGGTGCCGAAGCCGCCGACCATGGTGCCGTCGTCAATGACGGTGATGTTGCTGCCGGCAATCTGCAGTCCCAGCTTGCCCGCGAGAAACGAAGCGCCGCGATAGACCGAGTCGCCGTTTACGCCCTCGAAGATGTGCTCGAGGATGGAGTTGGCGACCATGGGGTCGAGGACGGCCGGCACGTGCGCAGTCTTGGCCTTGCGCGCGCCCAGGCGGCGCAGCGTGCGGCGGGCCGCTTCTTTCCCAACTTGCTCGGCAGGGTCGAGTTTCGCCAGGCTGCGCGCCACCGAGTACCAGTAGTCGCGCTGCATGTTGCCCGCGTCATCCTGGGCAATCGGGACGGCGGCGACCGAGCAGTACGAGCGCCGGTACTCGCCGACAAAGCCATGTGAGTTGGCAAGCACTTTGCGCCCAGTAGCGGCGTCGAACGAGCCGCCTTCGGAATTCTTGATGCGCGGGTCGCTATCGAGCGCAGCTTTTTCAGCGCGGCGCGCGTAGTCAATGCGCTCGGGGCCCGCCAGCGAATATACGTCTTCGTGGTAGAGATCGAGATCACCGGAGAGCGCGCCAAATTTGCTAGCTCCGGGGATGCCTGCGTAAGGATCCTCCGAAGTGATCTTCGCCAGTTCGAGCGCCGACTTCAGCATGCGCTGGATACCGGCTGCCGAGAAATCGCTGGAGTAAGTCGAGGCCGCGCGCTGACCAAAGAAAACGCGCACGCCGATGGATTTCGAGCCCGCTTCTTTGAGAGTTTCGACTTGTCCAAGGCGAACGACGGTAGAGAATTCGTCGCCCTCACGAACGACGCACTCAGCGGCCGAAGCGCCGCCCTGCATGGCGCGGCGAACGACGTCGGTGGCGAGGGACTTGAGGTCGGTCGCAACTTGTGGATTGGGTTCCAGAGTTGTTGTCATTTGAAAAAGG
Organism: Terriglobales bacterium; assembly: GCA_049273945.1. GTDB lineage: Bacteria > Acidobacteriota > Terriglobia > Terriglobales > Acidobacteriaceae > Acidiflorens. The sequence goes on from JBASRS010000056.1 coordinate 15,684, forward strand.
CATTGCAGAGGTCAGATTGCAGAAATGAAGCCCTGTCGCGCTGTGTTGCTTCTACCTCTGCAATCTGACCTCTGACCTCTGCAATCCGATGTTACTGCATGTATCCGCCGGTATCGCGCCGCGCAGTTCCGCCGACGGTGAGGCGGTCGATTTTGAGGGTAGGGATACCGACGCCCACGGGTACGGCCTGTCCATCCTTGCCGCAGGTGCCGACGCCTTCGTCGAGCTTCAGATCGTTTCCAACCATGGACACGCGCGTGAGCACGTCCGGACCATTGCCGATCAGCGTGGCGCCTTTGATCGGGGCGGTGACCTGGCCGTCTTCGATCAGGTACGCTTCCGACGCCGAGAAGACGAACTTGCCGTTGGTGATGTCCACCTGGCCGCCGCCGAAATTCACGGCGTAGATGCCATTTTTCACGGAACGAATGATGTCTGCGGGGTCGTCCTGGCCCGCCAGCATGTACGTGTTCGTCATGCGCGGCATGGGGATGTGCTCGTAGCTTTCGCGGCGTCCGTTGCCGGTGTCGGCGAGGCCCATGAGTTTCGAAGAGAGCTTGTCGCTCAGATAGCCCTTGAGGATTCCGTTTTCGATCAGCACCGTTTCCTGCGTGGGCTGGCCTTCGTCGTCCACGTTGAGCGATCCGCGGCGCCACGGCATGGTGCCGTTGTCCACGACCGTGCACTTCTCGCTGGCCACGCGCTTGCCGATCAGCCCGGCGAACGCCGAGGTCTTCTTGCGATTGAAATCCGCTTCCAGGCCGTGCCCGACGGCTTCATGCAACAACACGCCCGGCCATCCCGGACCGAGCACAACTTCCATGTCTCCGGCGGGAGCCTCGCGGGCATCCAGCTGGAGAATTGCCTGGCGGGCCGCTTCTTTCGCGAAGTGTTCCGGATTTTTCTCACCAAAGAAGAAATCGAGCGCGATGCGGCCGCCGCCTCCGGAAGTACCGCGGCTGGAATTGGCATCCGTCTTCGCGATACAGGAGACGTTCATGCGCGCCAGCGGCTGGGAGTCCTCGGCAAACGTGCCGTCCGATCCGATGACGAGAATATTGCGGAGTTCGTCGGCGTAGCTGGCGCGGACTTCCTTGATCCGCGAATCGTAGCCCCGCGCGGCCCGATCGGCGCGCATGAGCAGTTCGACTTTGGCGGTAATCTCGGCGTCCACGGACGGCAACGTAACCGGATACAGGCTGCGCGCCGGCTTCTGCTGGAACCCGGTGACTGGAGTCTTGGCGGGTGCGCTGGCGATCAGCGCGGCGGTGCGGGCGGCATGCAGTATGCGCGCCGGGGTCAGGTCGTCGGTGTAGGCATAGCCGGTGCGCTCGCCCGAGACGACCCGCACGCCGCAACCTGCCGAAATCCCCTGGGAAGCGGACTTGACCATGGACTCATCCACCATCAGCGAGGTGGAAGTCAGGTATTCAAAATACAGGTCGGCGTACTCGCCCCCGGCCGACAGGGCGGCTGAAAGGTACCTCTCAAGATCTTGATTAGAAAGGCCGTAATGCTCGAAGAAAAAATGCTCTTGAGGCGCTGTCACGTTAGTTTGGATGTCCTCTGCCGGGAAACGACTCTGGCCTGAGAGACTCATTATCCCATGAGAGAGAGGGATGCAAGATGGCAGAAGTCAGAAGGCAGATTGCAGAAGTAACCCCTTCCCCGGAACGGCACACCGCCTCAGATTTGGAAGGACAAGGATTCTTTCCTCTGTGAGCCCCTGTGACTCTGTGGTTAAGAAAGGCGTTAACTACGGAGGTCACAGGGGTTCACAGGGGAAATCTTGCGGGATGGCCTACTCCCCGCCGATTCAACACAATTCTGCTGTCCACCCGTCACAGACGGGCGTCGAGCGGCGGTTAACAATGCCCGGCATGACTCCCGACTCGCTCAGCCAGATGCTCTCGGATTTCCTGGCCGGAGCGCGCGCGGCGATCGTGGTCGAAGACGGGGCCATCGTCTTCGATCTGGCGGAGTCGAAGTATTCCATCTCGGGCGAGTACAACAAGTGCCTGCTGCATCTGTGGTCGAGCGAGCGCAATGTAGTGCGCCGGGTGCTCGACGCCGAGATCAAGGTCGGCACGCTCCGGCTGCAAGTGCAGCGCATGGGTCAGAACCGCCCCACCAAGCTTGATTTCCGCCGCGATCGCGACCGGCGTTCCCCGGCGGCGCGGCAGACGGCGCGAGTGGCGTACGCGTCCCGCATCCAGAGAGCGCTCGAGAGAAATTTTCCGGGCTGGACCGTGGCCCGGCTCACCACCAACATGGACTTGCAACGCTCTTTCGGGCCGGCGTATCTGCGCGGGCTGCTGCGGCAGGGGCAGCGCGCGCTGGCCGTCGTTGGAGTGAACGCGCAGGAAACCCAGGCCACAGTGGACGGCGCGCTGACCTGCGGGTTGCTCTGGCTGGACGCCTGCCGGTTGGCGCAGCAGGATCGGCGGGTGGTCGAGGGTCTGGTTGTGGTCCTGCCGAAAGGCACGCTTGCCCTGACGCAGCAGCGGATGGCGCACCTCCATCCAACGGCCGCGAAATGGCACCTCCATGAGTTCGACGAACGCGACGATGCATTCAACCCGGCCGATACCGGCGAGTGCGGGAATCTTGCCACCCGGCTGGTGCATGCCACGGATGAGAAGGTGGCGCACGAACGCTTCGCGGACTCGATCGCGCGCATTCGTTCCATTCTCCCGGAGTGCGACGTAGCGGTGCTGTCACCGGCGTTGATCTCTTTCCGGCTGCGCGGGCTGGAGTTTGCCCAGGCGCGGGTGGCTCATGACCCGCGAAATTTCCAGAGCGGACAGGAAATCGCCTTCGGCGTGGGAGCGGAAGAGCGGGCGCTAGACGAGCGGAACGAAGCCCAGTTTATCAATCTGTTGCAGCTCGCGGCCGCCATCCGCCACAAAGACGGCCCCAAAACGCACCCGCTTTGGCGTATGCATCCGGAGCGCTGGCTGGAGTCGGTGGTGTTCGGGAATGTGGAAGCGCTCGACGGGCGCCTGCAGACAGATTGCGTCTATGCGCAGGTCCCAGCCTTCTCGGCGGCGGACCGCGCCATGATTGATGTGCTCGGTCTCACGCGCGAGAGCCGGCTGGCGGTGGTCGAACTGAAGGCTGATGAGGACCTTCACCTGCCGCTGCAGGGCGTGGACTACTGGTCGCGCGTGGCCTGGCACCAGGACCGTGGAGAGTTTCGCAAGTTCGGCTATTTTCCCGGGCGTGAGCTCTCGCCGCAGAAGCCGCTGCTGTTGCTGGTCGCGCCCGCGCTGCACGTGCATCCGGCGACGGACACGATCCTGCGCTACCTGTCGCCGGAGATTGAGTGGGAGCTCTTGGGGATTGACGAGCGCTGGCGGGAGGGCGTGCGGGTGGTGTTCCGGAAAAGGTCGAGCGATGTCAGAGGTCAGATCGCCGACCGCATATCTGCATGAGGGTGACCCTATCCCCCTTGTCATTCCGAGGAGCGCAGCGACGAGGAATCTGTAGTTTTCTCGGCTGAGCACACCGCCAGCGTCTCAGATCCCAATGCTTTTTCGCAGCATCACCAGCTGCCCCAGGTGATAGGCGTTGTGATCGGCCACCAGCAGGGCCTCGCGCAGAATAGTCTGTCCGTCGCCCCACGCTATCTTTGCGTATAAATCTGTTTTCTGGTTGGCGACCAGCTGCTCGACCGCCCGCAGATCCTTCCTGAAAGCGCTCCTGCTCGTCTTCCACGCTTTCTCGCTCGGCGGCGTCTCCGACCCCGGCCAATATCCTTTCGGCCACGCGGGCGAAACATGCTTCGGGTTGCGGCTGAACTCCAGGATGTCCCACTGCGCGATCCGCAGGTGTTCGAGCAGCATCCACGCGGTGTGCGGGAAATTCGCAACCTTCACGCCCGCCAGTTGCACGGGCCAGTCGCCGATGGCGTCGTCGAAATGGGCGTGAGCGCCGCCATCTCGCAGCAGGTAGAGGAGGTGCTCGCGCAGGGATTTGTCGCGCGGATTGGCTGGCCTGACTGTATTCCTGGAAGGGCCCTTGTTGCTGGAGCCTTTTTTCTTCATGGTTCCTCTTGCTGTTTAGATTGGACCGGAACCGCAGGCGTTGCAGCGATCGCGGTCTCCGGCGCTTCTCCCCGGTACACACGCCCGATCCCGCGCACGATGCGGCGCATGGGGAGTTCGTTGTTGGCGTCGGCAAAGAAAATTTCGCCCGCCCGGCTCCCACGGTAGTACCAGCGCTTCAGGATCGCGAGATGCTCCATGCGCTCGATCACGCCATCCGGCTCGGCCGCAGGCAAGACAGAGAGAGCAGCCTGGATGCGGGCTTCCATGGATTGCGATTTGGTGTGCTCGGATGAGGAGATCGGAAAATCAATAGGCCCGGCGATGGCGCCCGCGTCCACGCGAAAGAGCGCGACGCTCTCCGGCTGCACGGACTTCTGCACCATCAGGGCATGCATCTGATCAATGCGGCGGGCCGCTTCGGGCATTTGCTGAAGCACGGGCGTGAGTTTGTCGAGGCGGGCATGGAGGGTGGCAGCGTTCTCGAATTCCAACTTCGTCGAGGCCTGGTCGCGCTCGGCGGCGAACTGCCGCTTCAGCGATTCGCCGCGCGAGTCCAGAAAATCTTCTACCCGGACGACCTCAGCGCGGTACTGGTCGTCGGTGCAGCCCTTAAAGCAGGGCGCCAGGCACATCTTCATTTCGGAATAGACGCAGCCGGGAAACTTGGGATCGGGGTTCAGGTCGTCCACGCAGCGCCGCATCTTGAAGAAGTCGAGCGCGTCGTTGAGGAATTTCTCGGCCGCGACTCGGGAAAGGAACGGGCCGTAGTAAACGTTCTTGCCCGAGGACCGGCCCAGCCGCGTGGTGATGGAGGCTCGCGGGTACTCGTTCTCGAGATGCAGCTTGACGAGAGGTGCAAAGCGCAGCCGCAGCCGGCTGGCGTACGTCTTGGGAAAGACCGCGCGCTGAAGCTGGTAGAGCAGGAACCCGGACTCGAAGTCCGACCCGGTTGGCGTGTACTCGATCAAGCGCACGCGGTCGTGCAAATTAAGGCGCTTCGTCCGCTCTGCGGGCACGGAGAGCAGCCGCTGCAAACGTCGTCGCAGATTGGCAGTTTTGCTGACATAAGGCTCGGAGGAATCGGGTCCGCGGAGCAGGAATACGGCAGGCGAAGCGGGGACAGAGGAGAAGACCTCGGCGTCAGCATCCGGCCGGAACTCGAGGCGTTCCCTCAGCACAAGGCGATTGTAGTTCACGTAGGGACAGGTGCCCTCACCTGTCCAGCCGAGCGAAGCTCGGCAGGCTTCTTGCGTGCAGCTGAAATTCTCTAACCGGAGATGCGATCGACGTCGGCTCTTCGAGCCGACCAGACAGCCGAGGCGGCGGTCGCTACGGAATCGCTACCCGAAGCTGGCGCTCCGAAACTTCTGCCGGAAGTCCGCGCCTTCCATGCGCACGATGCGGCACATCTCGTGCAATCGCGAGCGCATACGTTCGCCGATGCGGTCGCCCAGGGTTTCGTCGCGCGCCGCCCGGGCGGGCGACAGAGATCGGGCCACCGCCGCCGCCGGCTCGTCGGCAAAATTCGTGGTGATGATAGTGGTGCGGTTGTCGTTGTAGCGGGTGTTAAGGATGAGGCTCACCGTGTCCCAAACCCATTCGCTGGGCCGCACCGCTCCGAGTTCGTCGAGAACCAGCACCTCGGCATCAAAGACCGGCCGCAGCAAACCGAGTTCGGTGGTTTGCACGGAGGCGTTATAGGAGTTCTGAATCTCCTTGAGCAATTCACGATAGTCGTAAAAGAGGCAGGGGATGCCCTTTTCGCGGATCAGAGCCTTAGCAATGCCGACCGCCAGATGTGTCTTCCCGGTACCAATCGTGCCAACCAGCAACAAGCCCGTTTTGTCCACGGGATACTCTTCCACAAACCGGCACGCCGCCATGCGGGCGGGCGCAAGATGCAGTTGCGGCCCTTCAAACTCGTAGTTGGAGAGTTCGCAGTGCTCGTATCTCTTCGGGATGCGCGCCGCCGCAAACATGGCGTCGGCGCGGGCGCGCAACTGGCAATCGCAGCGCGTGACCCCGCGCTCGGGCGCGTCCGGGACCGCTTTCCATCCCGAGCCCGCGCACAGGGGACAAACTTCAGTGGCTGCTTTCATAGGTCGCTCTAATCAACATTCGCCTTATCAACTCTCGCCGCTCCACTCTCGCTGCTTTTACTCTGCACCGAACCGTGCCTGTGCTGCAACTCCAATGCGCGTTCTGCCTGTGTACATCCTGTGGAGTCGTGGGAACGATTGTGGAGAACACAGGAAAACCGATCCGTTCAGTTTTGGCTGCTGGAGCGCTATTTGAGACGATGGTTCACCACACCCGACCAAACCCGGCGTCTGGCACGGAGTTGCCATTGACAATCCACCATTAGGGTAGAAAATGGCTCCCGCGTTCCCAAAACAGATGCTTAGCTTCCCAGGCGCCTGGCGCGGGAACCGAAACACTTAGTCAGGAGAGAGCATGAACAAAGCTGATCTCGTTGACCGGATCGCCGGAGCCTGCAACATTTCGAAGGCGCAGGCGACGACCGCGATCGACACCGCCGTGGACAGCGTAACTGCTGCCCTCAAAAAAGGGGACCGGGTAGCCTTGATCGGTTTCGGTACGTTCTCCGTCTCGCAGCGCAAGGCCCGCAATGGCCGAAATCCGCAGACGGGAGCGACCATCAAAATCGCCGCCCGCAGAGTCGCCAAATTCACACCTGGAAACGAACTCAAGAAAACAGTCAACAGAGGGAAATAGGGCCCCGGCATTTTGTGCAAAGCGAGACGGCAGGGGGTCGGCCCTTGCCGTTTTGCTTTTAGACAGGTTTCAGGTGTCAGCTCTTAGGTCTCAGGATTTTGGATGCAAAGGTCTTTCGGTTTTCCTGACACCTGACACCTAAGACCTGTCACCTGTTTTCCTGAGACCTGCCTTGCTGAATCTTCTCTAACTCCTGTAGAATCTAATGATTCAAAAGGGGATCTGAACCGACATGAAGGCTGCCATCCATCCTAACTATCATGAAGTGCGGGTGCACTGCGCCTGCGGGAATGCGTTCGTCACCCGCTCCACCCACCGCGGCGACATCAACGTGGAAATCTGCTCGGCTTGCCACCCATTCTTTACCGGCAAGCAGAAGCTGCTGGACACCGCCGGCCGCATCGAGCGCTTCCGCCGCAAGTACGCCAAGAGCGATAGTGCCAAAGCGGAAGCCGCCAAGGCCGAAACAGCTAAGAAGTAGGTTGGTGGTGTGGGGCGGGCGCCCTCGCCCGCCGCTGTTGATTTTGACTTTGGATTTGTGTCGACAGCCAAAATCCGGCCCTCGCTCCGGCGGGGGCTTTTGATTTTGTGCCCCGGATAGAATAGAGACGTGCACAAGTTCTGGGACAACTCGGCCACGGCAGCGGGCGAGGGCGCCCGCTCCACACAAGCACGGGCTCGGGTATTCCCCGCAGGCCTGCAGATCGGCGGCGTTACGATCTCCCCTGCCACCGTGCTCGCTCCCATGGCCGGCGTGACCGACACCGTCTTTCGCCGCTTCATCAAGAACCTGGGCGGATGCGGGCTGATCATGACCGAGTTCACCTCGGCCGATGGCGTGCTCCGCGACCAGCGCGTCCGCGGACGGTATCTGCACTTCTACGAAGACGAGCACCCTATCTCGGCCCAGCTTTTCGGCAGTGACCCAAAAGTGCTGGCCGATGCGGCCCGCCTGGTCGAAGACCTCGGCTTTGACCTGCTGGACCTCAACCTCGGCTGCCCGGCGAAGAAAGTCGTGAAGTGTAATGGCGGCTCGGGCCTGCTGCGCGACCTGCCGCTGATCCGGGAGATTTTCGAATCGGTGCGGGCGGCGGTGAAGATTCCCTTTACGGTAAAGTTCCGCGCCGGATGGAACGACGACGAGATCGTGTGCGTGGACCTGGCGCGCCTGGCCGAAGACTGCGGCCTGTGCGCGGTCGCGCTCCATGCCCGCACCCGCGAACAAGGCTACAGCGGCAATGCGCGCTGGGAGTGGATCGCGTCGGTGAAGCGCGCGGTGAAGATTCCGGTGATTGGCAACGGCGACATCCGTTCGCCTGAAGACGCTTGCGCCATGGTCGCCCAGACCGGATGCGACGCCGTGATGATCGGCCGGATGGCCCCGGCAAATCCGTGGATCTTCCGGCAGATTGAGCAATATGTGGAGTCCGGCGCATACGCACAACCCACTGAGGCCGACCGCTACCAGATGATCGGTACTTATTTTCGGATGCTGCTCGAAGAAGAGATGCCGGGGAGCGAAGGCAAGATGAAGCAATTTACATCGTGGTTCACGCACGGCGTGCCGGGCGGCGCGGCGCTACGGAAGGCAATTTACGAGGCGAAGAGCGGCGCGGAAATTCTAGCCAGCGTGGAAGAGTTCTTCGATGCAAAACGGCAGTCGTGTGGCGCGAGCGCCCTCGCTAGCGAGTCATGACTTGTAACAGTTTGTAAGTGCTATCATTGCACCCTATATGAGGCTGGTTCGGCGCCAACCCGGATTCGGTTTAATGGGTTGCGTCCTGCTCGCTGTGGCTTTGTCGTGGGTAGTGGATTGGCTTCACTGGAACACTTGGGCATTTTGGGGCCTCTACGCTCTGCTCGTGTTCGCGCTTGATTGCTCGGTTTTTGGCTCAGACCAAACAGCCGATATAGAGAAGCGATACAAGCCGGCGCTGGTTTTCTCTTTGCTGAGTTTTTGGTTAGTGGTCATCGGCTTACCTGTATGTGCGGTTGTCCTGATACTGCGGGAGCCGTTGTTTCGCTGGGTGCTCCTGGTACCTGTAGTACTTGGTCTGGCCTTCGCGGCTTTCTTCCGCCGCCGGAGCCAGAATCCCGCTCTGGGCTGAGGAGCAGTCGCTGTTGATTTTCACTCGGCTGAAGCAGCCGGGGTGCCTGTCCCTACGTGAGCTGTGCCAGCCCGAGCTTCCCCTTCTCTCCCCTCTCCACATATCCCCACGGTGCTGTCGGATCGTGCGTAAACACGGTCAACCATTTCCCGGGAATCGCCTGGGCGTAATACTGCTTTCGGCTTTCGATGGTCTGCAATGGGTAGAGGTCGAAGGCCATCCCCCAGGTTATGTCGAGGTGCGCGCTGGTCGGAATCAGGTCGGAGATGTAGCAGGCCGTCAGTCCGCCGCTTCTCACGATTACGGCTTGCATGTGGGCGGTGTGGCCGGGAAAGGTTTTCACGGAAATGCCGGGGACGATTTCCTCGCCTCCCTTGAGCAGCGTCATCTGGCCGCTTTCGACCAGCGGATCGTAGTTCTCGGAGATGAAGCTGATGGCATCGCGTTCGCTGGGATGGCGGGCATATTGCCACTCTCCCTGCGGCGCATAGTATTTCGCGCGCGGAAATGCCGGGACAACCTTGCCGTCTTGGCGGACGGTATTCCATCCGCAGTGGTCGAAGTGCAGGTGGGTGTTGATGACGATGTTGATATCTTGGGGAGCGATTCCGGCGGCGTGCAGATTCTCGAGCAACTTGGCCGGCTGACCGTAGATCCGCACCATTTTTTCAGAAAGCTTGTTGCCGACCCCGGTTTCGATCAGGACATTCTTTTCCCCGGTGCGGACGAGCAGCGAGTTGAGCCCGGCGGCGACGCGGTTCTGATCGTCCGCCGTAACTTTCTTCGACCACAAGCTCTTTGGGACCACGCCGAAGAAGCCGCCCCCATCGAGCAAGTACGTGCCGTCGGAGACGACGGTCAATTCGAAATCGCCGAGGGTGGTGCGATGCATGAGAACCAGCCGCCAGCCTTTAGCCATCAGCCATCAGGAAAAGCCGGGTCTGCATTGTTAACTTACAACCTGATAGCTGATGGCTGATGGCTGACGGCTATTTCAGCTCCTTGTTCCAAAACTCTTCCATCATCTTGAACAAATGCGTGCGCGCTTCCGGACCGGAGATGCCGTGCGTCTTGTTCGGATAAAGCATCAGCCGGAACGGCTTGCCCGCTTTGATCAGCGCATCGGTCATCTGGACGGTATTCTGCAGGTGCACGTTGTCGTCGCTCGTGCCGTGCGCCAAAAGCAGCGACCCGCGGAGGTTGCCGGCGGCGCTGACGATCGAATCGTCGTAGCCCTTGGCATTGTCTTTCGGCAATCCCATGTAGCGTTCGGTATAGATGGAATCGTAATTGCGCTGGCTGGTTACCGGCGCCACCGAAACTCCAGCCTTGAAGCGGCCCGAATGCGTGAGCGCATACAGTGTCATGGAGCCGCCGTTCGACCATCCCCAAATGGCCATGCGCGTGGGATCGAGTTGCGGATACTGCGCCTCCAGCTGATCGAGCGCGGCGAGCTGGTCTTTCAGTTCGACTCCGCCGAACTGGCCGCGGAGCGCGACGCTGAACTTCTTTCCGCGATTCGGGCTGCCGCGATTGTCGAGCGCGAAGATCGCGAAGCCTTCTTTAACCAGCAACTGGTGGAAGAGCGCCGTCCCCCCGCCCCAGGCTTTCTGCACCGTCTGCCCCGCCGGCCCGCCGTAGATGTACACGATTAGCGGAATCTTCTGGCTGGCCTCGGCGTTGGGAGGCAGGAGCAGGGAGCCGTAGAGAAGAGTCCCGTCGTCGGCTTTGAATTCCAGATACTTCGGCGCAACCAGGCCATAGTCGGCAACGCTTCGTCCCTCCCAAATCTTCTGGCAGGCGCCGCCGGTCGCGCACACCGAGAGACGCGGCGGCTGCAGCGTATCGGAGTGGTGCTCGATATAATGCTTGGCATCGTCGGCGAAATCGCCGGTGGTGCTGCCCTCTTCCGAAGCAAGCGGTTTCATCCCCGAGCCATCGAGCGTGATCGAGAGCAGCTGTTCCCGGCGCGGGTCGCCTTTGTTGGTGGTGAAGAAGACCGTGCCGGACTGATCGTCCATCCCGCTCACTTCGATCACTTCGTAATCGCCGCTCTCGAGCTGGCGGTCGAGCTTCGCGTCGGACGCCAGCGTGTCCTGCTTGTCGAAGCTGTAGAGATAAATGTGAGTATGGCCGTCGCGCCAACTGGTCCACAGAAAACGGTCGCCCGACTTCAGTATGCGGAAATCGTCGTTGACGTTGACCCACGCTTCGGGGCTCGACTCGGTCAAGACTTTGCGCGTGCGGCCCGACTTGGTGTCGATGAAGTAGAGGTCCATCGTGTCCTGCTTGCGGTTCAGGACCTCGGCCCACGCCCAGCCTTCGCGGATCCAGCCGAAGCGGGGCACGTAGGTGTCATCGTCGTCGGTGAGCTTGATCCAGCGCGGCTTGCCGCCCCCGCTGCCGACCACCCCCAGGCGAACGACCGGATTCGGGTCCCCGGCCTTCGGATATTTTTCGGCGTCAACCTTGGGATGGGTCGGCATCCAGTCCGTGATCGGATAGGTGGGCACATGGGTCTCGTCCATCTGCAAAAAGAGGATGTCGTGCCCCTCGGGCGACCAGAAGTAGTTGCTGCGCACGGCCAACTCTTCCGCGTACACCCAGTCCACTTCGCCGTTCAGAATGTTGTCTTCTTTGTCGTCCTTCTTGTTCTTGTCCTTGTCTTTATCCTTGTCCTTGCTCTCGTCACGGGTGAGTTGGTATTCGCCCTCCTCGCCTGAAACCGGATGCACGTAGAGGTTGTGCTTGCGCACGTAAGCCAGCCGCTTGCCGTCGGGGGAAAACTTCGGGTCGTCGCTCGGATCGGAAGAAGAGGTAAGCTGCACGCCGGTTCCGGTGCCGAGGTCGAAATACCAGAGCTGCCCTTGTGAGTCGAAGAGCAGGTGTTTGGAGTCGGGCGACCAGATGTAGGCGGCGACGTGATAGCGGGTGAGGCGCTCTTTCTCACGCTCGTCCTTGATCTTGCTAAGAGGCGGCGAGAGCTGGGCCAGCTTGATCTCGCTGACCAGGACTTTCTTCTCGCCGGTCGTGGTGTCCACATACCAGAGCTCACCGTGTTCGCCGCTGTCGTCGCGCTGCACGAAAGAAACCTTGGTGCCGTCGGGGCTCCACTTGATGGTCTCGGGAGCGCGGCCGGTGAGCCCACCTTCGGCGAAGATGGCGGCAATGGTCAACGACTTCGACGGCGCGGCCGTCTGGGCAGAAAGCGTGGAGAGCAGGGCAAATACGACGAGGATGCGGGAAAGCAGTCTTTTCACGTTCGACTCCGATCCGTGCGAGTAAAACTTAAGAGTTTACAACCTGCGGGGGGTTTGCGTCAGAGGGGTCCTCGCAACATAACAGAGGGCCTCGCCGGAGCGAGGCCCTGTAAACACGTCTGCGAAACCAGGTTCAGAGTAGGACTTAACCGTTTCCAAGTCAATCACCGGAGGGTCTGGGAGAGCGCTTTCATCTCTCCCCGCACCGGATGCTTCGCTTCGTAGGCCGCAATCGCCGCCTCCTGCCGCAGGGTCAGGCCGATGTCGTCCAGGCCATTCAGCAGGCAGTGCCGGGCGAAATCGTCCATCGCGAAGGTCACAGAAAAATCCTGCCCATCTTCGACACTCAACTTTTCCAGATCAACCGCGAGCCGGTAGTTCGCCGTCTCGCGGGCGCGGCGCATGATCTCCGCGACCTGGTCTTCTTTAAGGGTCACCGTGAGCAGCCCATTCTTCAGGCCGTTGTTGGCAAAGATGTCGGCGAACGACGAGGCAATTACGACCCGGAATCCGTAATCCGCCAGCGCCCACACCGCATGCTCGCGCGAAGAGCCGCAGCCGAAGTTCTTTCCAGCCACCAGGATCGAGGCATTCTTGTAACGCGGCTCGTGCAAAACAAAATCGGCTCTCTTTGTGCCATCCCCGGAGAATCGCCAATCGTAGAAAACAAACTGTCCGAATCCCGTGCGCTCGATGCGCTTCAGAAATTGCTTGGGGATGATCTGATCGGTATCCACATTCACGCGATCGAGTGGGACGACGAGGCCGGTATGTTGTCGGAAGGGTTGCATGGCTCGCGGTTCGCTATTCGCCGTTCGCTTTTCCCTCAAATTCCCAATTCCGAACATCCGTGAAGTGCCCGGCGATCGCCGCCGCTGCCGCCATCATCGGGCTGACTAGGTGCGTCCGTCCGCCGCGCCCCTGGCGGCCTTCGAAGTTGCGATTGCTGGTGGAGGCGCAGCGCTCGCCGGGTTGCAGGATGTCGGGATTCATGCCCAGACACATCGAGCATCCGGATTCGCGCCATTCAAAACCGGCGTCCAGGAAAATGCGGTGCAGCCCTTCCTGCTCGGCCGCGTGCTTGACCGCCTGCGATCCGGGAACCACCATGGCGCGCACTTTCGGATTTACGTGGTGTCCCTTGGCCACGCGGGCCGCGGCGCGCAAATCTTCTATACGCGAATTCGTGCACGACCCGATGAAAACGCGGTCCACGGCGATCTGCTCCATCGGCGTTCCCGGCTGCAAGTCCATGTAAGCGAGCGCCTGCTCGGCGGCGCGGCGGTCGGTTTCCTGCGCGAAGCTCCTCAATTCCGGAACGCGCGCAGTCACCGCCACAACCATCCCGGGATTCGTGCCCCAGGTAACAAACGGCGCGAGCGACGCGGCGTCGATCTCGACCACGCGTTCGTACTTCGCTCCCGGATCGGTGGTGAAAGTTCGCCAGTTAGCCAAGGCCTCGTTCCAATCTCTGCCCTTGGGCGCGAAGTGGCGCCCCTTCACGTAGGCGAACGTCGTCTCATCGGCGGCGACCATTCCGGCGCGCGCTCCGGCCTCGATGCTCATGTTGCACAGCGTCATCCGGCCTTCCATCGAAAGTGCCCGGACCGCCTCACCTGCGTATTCGATGACATGCCCGGTTGCGCCGTCGGTGCCAATCTGCCCGATGATGCCGAGCGCGAGGTCCTTCGCGGTCACACCTTCGGGCAGCTTTCCACGCACGTCAATCTGCATCGTCTTCGGTTTTTTCTGCGGCAGGCACTGGGTAGCCAGAACATGCTCGACTTCAGACGTCCCGATGCCGAACGCCAGCGAGCCGAAAGCGCCGTGCGTCGAAGTGTGGCTGTCGCCGCAGACGATGGTCATCCCCGGCTGCGTGATGCCCAGCTCCGGGCCGATCACGTGCACAATGCCCTGCTCGGGTGAATTGATGTCGAACAACGGCACCCCAAACTCGCGGCAGTTCTTCTGCAGGGCTTCGATCTGTTTCGCGGCAAACGGATCCGCGATCGGCAAGCCGCGCGGTGTGGTGGGAACGTTGTGGTCGACGGTCGCCACCGTGCGCAGCGGTTGCCGAACGCGCCGGCCATTGGCGCGCAGCCCGTCGAATGCCTGCGGCGAGGTCACCTCATGCACCAGGTGCAGATCGATATAGAGAACCGGCGACTGCCCCTCCGGCGCGGTGACCAGATGGGCATCCCAAACTTTCTCGAATAGAGTGCGCGGAGGCATAAGACTTGGGGACTTCTGCAATCCCCTATCGGTTAGTTTATCAGCGCCCCCGCCACTCAAATCGGCGCCATTTGTGTTTTGAGAGGCCTCAGCTTCCGGTATGATTTGAAGAGCCAACAAAGGACAACTCCTGCATGATCAACGGCAAGCGCATCGCCGTGGTGTTACCCGCCTACAACGCGGAGAAAACGTTGGAAGCAACGGTGCGGGAACTGCCCGACCTGGTGGACATCCGGATCCTGGTGGACGACCACAGCTCCGACCGCACCGTCGAAATCGCGCGCCGGCTGGGCTTGCAGTATTTCGTTCACGACCAAAATTACGGCTATGGACGCAATCAGCAGACCTGCTACCGGGAGGCCCTGGCGGCCGGGGCCGATGTGGTCATCATGGTGCATCCCGACTATCAGTACACTCCACGGCTGGTGACGGCTTTAGCCAGCATGGTGGCCTACGGCGTGTATGACGTGGTGCTGGGGTCGCGCATCATCGGCGGCACCGCGCTGCGCGGAGGCATGCCGCTTTACAAGTACATCGCCAACCGCCTGCTCACCGCGTTTGAAAACTTGTTTCTCGGGATCAAGCTCTCGGAGTATCACACCGGCTATCGCGCCTTCAGCCGCGAAGTGCTGACTCGCTTGCCTCTCCGCGAAAATAGCGACGACTTCGTCTTCGACAACCAGATGCTGGCGCAATGCGTGTACTTCGGTTTCCGCATCGGCGAGGCGTCGTGTCCGACGAAGTATTTCGAAGAGGCCTCGTCGATCAACTTCAGGCGCAGCGTAAAGTACGGGCTGGGGGTGATCGGCACGACCCTGCAGTTCGTTCTGCAAAGGACGGGGCTGTTTCACTTTGCGATCTTGAGCGAGCGGGGCCGCAAGCTGGAACTCCAGTACTACGTCCGTGGGGCAGTCGATAGTCCGGTTGCCAAGGTCTGATCCGAAAGTCAATCGGTTGAGAAGCGATTCCCGCTGAGTCGCAATTTCCAAAGGCGCGCCAGAAGTTTCAGATAAGCGGTCCCAACCGCGACTCCCGCCTTGCTGAGTCCTGCGTGGCGGCGGTCGAAGGTGAAGGGCACTTCCACGGCGGAATGAATTTCCCCGCGAACCAGGATCTCCAGCAGCACCTTGAATCCCTGCGGCTGCACAGCGAGATCCTTGATGCAGGAACGGCGCACAAGGAAAAACCCGGACATCGGATCGTGCACAAAGATGCCCGGTCTCTGCAGGGGCCAAGTCATCCAGATCGCCAGCAGCGAAACAAAGTGGCGAAAGATGTTCAGGCCCTGCGGGCTGGCTTGCCCGACGTAGCGGCTGGCCACAACCAGGTCGGCGCCACTCTGTAATGTTTGCCAGAGTTGGGGCAGCAATTCCGGCGGATGCTGCAGGTCGGAATCCATCACGCCGAGCACGTCGGCCTTGGTGTTTTGCCAGCCGTGCATGACCGCCCCGGACAAACCGCGGGCTCCGATTCGAGTGATCAGGCGAATCCGCTCATCCTCCCGGGCGATTTCCGTCACGATCGCGTCGGTCCCGTCGCGGCTGTCGTCGTCAACTACAATGATTTCGTATGGAATCCCCAGCGAATCCAGGCTGGGGCGGACGCGCCCCATCAGGGGGCGAAGATTGGCGGCTTCGCGCAGGGTTGGAATGATGAGCGCGAGCTTCGCTGGCGGGCAGAGCGGCAACGCATTTTCGCTGTCCGCAAATGGCAAGGGTTTGGCACTCATCACGATTCTCCGTGGATTCTAAAGGAACCGGGACTTGAACGCCTATCCCCGCATAAGAAACTTTCTGCTGCTGAGTTTCCTGGCCTCGCTGGCCATGCTGATCCAGGGCTATCACCCGGGAGCGGAGGACGATGGCGTTTATCTGGCTGCGATCAAGAAAGATCTGAATCCCTCGCTCTATCCGCACGACTCCGACTTCTTCCAAGTGCAGATGCAGGCCACGATTTTCGACAAGCTGATCGCGAACTCCATTCGTTTGTTGCACCAGCCTGCCGCTTCGGTGATTCTGCTGTGGCAATTCGTTTCCGTACTTTTGATTCTGTGGGGATGCCTGCGAATCAGCCGGCGCGTTTTTGCCGAGTCCCATTCCCAATGGGCCGCGGTCACGCTCGTGGCCGCCCTGCTGACGCTGCCCGTGGCGGGGACCGCGCTTTACCTCGGAGACCAGTATCTTCATCCCCGGGCTCTGGCGACGGCCGCCATCCTGGCCGCGATTACTGCGACGCTGGACCGTCGTGCGATTCTAGCGGGCGTCCTGCTGGCTTTGGCCTTCGTGATTCACCCGCTGATGGCAAGTTTCGGTATTTCGTTTTGCATCTTTCTTTCCTGGCGTGCCGTTCAGCCCTCCGGGTTTTCAGCAGCGGCCTTGCTTCCGTTGGCGTGGGTGTTCCAGTCCGCGTCCCCGGCCTGGCAGCAGGCCGCCAACACCCGCGACTACTACTTCCTCTCGCGCTGGCATTGGTACGAATGGCTGGGGGTCATCGCTCCCCTGTTCTTGTTGTGGTGGTTTTACCGTAGCGCCGCGAAGAGCGGGGAAGCGGTCCGCGCCCACGTCGCCTCGCGGCTTGCATTCTTCGCCGTCTTCCAGCTGGCCGTTGCCCTCGCCATGATGCTTCCGCCCAGCCTCGACCGCCTGAAGCCCTTCCAGCCGATGCGCTATCTGCACCTTCTTTACTTGCTTTTGTTCCTGCTGGCGGGCGGGATGATCGGGCAAAGAATTCTGCGGCGGCACGCGTACCGTTGGCTGCTGTTGTTCATTCCACTTGGCGCAGGAATGTTCTGGGCTCAGCGCCTGACGTTTCCCGCCACGGCACACATCGAATGGCCCGGGGCCACGCCTGGGAATTCCTGGGTCGAAGCGTTCCAGTGGATTCGCGAGAATACTCCCCCCGACAGCCTGTTTGCGCTGGACCCCTACTACATGAAACTGCCTGGCGAGGACTTCCACAGCTTCCGCGCCCTGGCCGAACGCAGCACGCTGGCGGATTACGTAAAGGATCCGTCGGTGGCGACCCAAGTGCCGAGCCTTTCGGCGCGATGGAAGGAAGAAGTGGATGCTCAAGACGGGTGGAAGAACTTCCGCGTCGAAGATCTTCAGCGTCTCAAGACGCGCTTTGGGGTCAATTGGGTTGTGCTGGTCTCTCCAGGCGTGCAGGGCATGGACTGTCCCTTCCAGAATCATGCCTTGCGGGTGTGCCGCATCCCCGAAGCGGATTAGCCTGAAGCCATCTCCGTTTGCGTCTTCCGATTGCGGTGCTGCAGCCACGCGGTCACGGCGTAGACGGCGAGAACAACAAAGAAGGGATCCGCCGGCCGCCGATAGAAATCCTCCTCATGCGTCACGTAGTAAACAACCGGAAAGCAAAACAGCGCGATGGCGTACGGAACGACAGCAGCGCCGAACGTTCGCCATCCAGTCCACAAGCCCCAGAGCGCTAATGCTGTCAGCGTGATGTTAAGAAAGATCGCCGGAATGTCGAACGGCTCTTCTTTCAGGTAATCCGGATTCAAGCTCCAATAATTGGTCCACATGTAAATGGCCCGGCGCAACGAAGTCCACAGGAACAGTCCTTTGTGGTTCGAGATGAACGCTATCGCTTGCTGCTGCTTGTATTCCATGTAGCGCGATTCACCCATCTGGACATATTGCTGCCATTCTTCTTCGTTGTGCTCGGGGTGTAAGTACCGCGCGGTAAAATGCGAAGTGTCGCCGTTGTTGCCGATGTAGAGTTCAACCCCGAAGTTGCCGCGAAACGGGACGACTTTATGGAAAGCGCGGTAGTTTCGTATGAACCAGGGCAAGACCACAACCACAAAAGCCAACGCGGCCCCCAGAGCGGGCCGGAGCCAGTCGTTCCTGCGCTGCCATGTGCGGTAGCACATCCACAGTCCGACTGGCGGCAAGACGGTCATCACAACTGGGTCGCCCATAGCTGCTACTCCGCTCAACAAGCCGAACTTGATCCAGGTTCCAGGTTGCGTTGTGTCCTCTAGCTGCAATCCGGCGAGAAACGCGATCGACAGCAGCAATGTGGTCAACGTAGTCGGCCAGATGTGGCTCGCCGAGAAATAGATTCCATACGGGAAGAAGGCCCATGCCCAGGCGGCGCGCCAGGCGGCCTTCTCGCCGAAACTGCGGCGAGTCATGAAAAACACCGGCAGACAGGTGAGCGCCGAGAACAGGCTGTTCAGCGACAGAATGCAGATCGCTGCTGCCTTGGTGAAAACGCCGAAAAAGCGAAACACAAGCGCCAGCAGACAAGGATAGATCGGCGTCTGCCAGGCGGTGGGTCCGGTGTCGCCGAACATCGGACTGCTGAAGCCTTTTCCTTGAACCAGCGAGCGTGCGATATTTCCCGTTTCTCCGCCGAAACGCCAGTGGTCGCGATACGGATTCAGCCGCTCCGGATACAGAAAGCCCATGACAACCAACCGCAGCACTAGGGCGACCAGCATAATACGCAGCAGACGGAGCCGCAGGGGCCGGGAACGCAGTTCGAGGCCGACGATAACACACCTCCAATGAATTTCGCTTATTCGCAGCTGCATCGGCAAATACCGTGCGAGAATAACATAGCCGGAAAGACGGGCTAACGGGCCGGAGAGCGCGCCCTTTCGCGGATGTCATGAACGAAAATTCGGACCAGCGCATGGAACCGGCCGTGCTGTCATTGTTCCGGACCCCGCCAGTCGCGGGAACATTCTGCATCGAACACCGGAGATGAATACGATCCCGCCCAAGAGAAGACGACCCAACCTGGCAGTAGGCGAGATCTTCGGCTTTGCCTACGATACGTTCTCGAGCAACAAGGTGCGATTTGCCCTCACCGCGCTTGGCATGGTGATCGGCACCGCATCGCTGATCCTCGTCACGACCATCGGCTTGACCGGGAAGCAGTACCTCTTGAACCAGATTCAGGCCATCGGCTCGAACTGGGTCTACGCGGAATACGAAAGCGGCGGGCAGCGCATCACCAACACGGCCAACGATGCGCTGACCATTGATGACATGGAGGCGGTCCTGCATCAGGTCAGCGGCGTCGCATATGCCTCGCCCGTGGTCCCACTCGGTGAGCGGGTAGCCGTGGGCGGCGGCAAAGAACGAGACCTCCAGATCATGGGGGTTTACCCGGAATACCAACAGGTTCGTAACCTGGTCATCCGCTCCGGGCGCTTCTTCGACAAGCAGGACTCGCAGGCCCACAACAAGGTTGGCGTCATCACCCCGAAACTCGCCATCCAACTCTACGGTTCCGAGCAAGCCTCGCTTGGAAGAACGCTCAAGTTGAGCGGCTTGCCCTTCACCATTATCGGGACTTTTCGCGAACGCGTCGACACCTTCGGGCTATCGGAGGTGACCGACAACACCATGCTGATTCCCTACACCGTGATCCGCTATTTTCAGGAAACGCCCACCGTGAAGCAGATCTTCTTTTCCACCACCGATGCCTCGCTGGTGGTGCCGATCACCGCCCAGGTTCAGCGCGTGATTCAGTCCCGCCATCGGCCGGAGTCTGTCTATAGCGTCAGGAATCTGACCGAAATCGTAGCCATGGCCGATAAGACAGCGACCGCCATGACCCTCATTCTGCTCGCAGTGGCGCTGGTTGTCCTGCTGGTGAGCGGCATCGGGATCATGAACATCATGCTGGCCACCGTCAGCGCCCGTATCCGCGAGATCGGGATTCGCAAAGCCATCGGCGCCACCAACCGCGAGATCCGCTTCCAGTTTCTTTCGGAGGCCATCTTGATCTCGCTTATCGGCGGTCTGATCGGCATTTTCATCGGACTTGCTATTCCCTTTTCCCTCCGTTATTTCACCGAGTACCGCATCCCCATCTCAGGCCTGTCGGCCATCATTGCGATCGTGGTGTCGTCGCTCGTGGGGATCATCTTCGGAACGATTCCGGCCAGCCGGGCGGCCCAACTGGATCCCGTTGAAAGCCTGCGCTACGAATAAACCGAGGTTCGCTTGTTCGTGCTGTTAAGAAATTGGCCCGCCGGGCCAGTTCGGTCCGTCTCAACTACGCCAAGGCGACTGAATGCTGAGTGCTGACGGCAGGGCAGGTAGAGGACACCGACCAGGCGCACCGTCAAGCAATACGAAAGCCGTCCGCGCGGACGGCTTTTCGCTCTTTCAACATCTCTCGTCCACACTTGGGTGGCTATTTGAGCGCAATCACCCCAAATGTTCCTGCCAGATTGTTGCTGGGCCCGGCAGTGAAGAAGAGCTGGTTCTTCCGGCCGTTGTTGGCCGTGCCGCCGCCGAATTCAATCCCCCAAAGCTGGTCGATGTGGATCGCCTTGCCATTGGTGTCCTTCACCGTCCCCACAAACTGCCCGGTCAGGGCATTGAAGGCGTTGATGGTGCCATGGTTGGTGTTGTTGGAAACCAGCAGAGCGTTGCTCAGTGGTCCAAAGCTCGCGGGCGCAATGGTGATGCCCCAGGGCTGATTGAGCGGCCCACCCTGGACGAGCCGTTTCAGGAGCGTTCCATTCTCGTCGAAGGTGTCAATGAAACCGCCCGGGCCACCGGTCAGGCTGGCAAAGGCCACGTACACCACGCCGTTGATGTCCTGGATGCCGAAGGGTGTGAAGCCCGCGGGGAGACCGCTGTCGGTGAACGAGGTGACGAGATTGAAGGCCGCGTCGTACACGTCCACTTTATTGTTGACGACATCGGCGGCAAACAGGCGATTGCCGGAAGCCTTGCTGCTGATGGCAAGGCCTGTATAGACGGCTCCTGCAGCCGAGTTGTTCACCTGAATCAAGGCCTGATTGACGTTGACTTGCGGCGACCATCCGCTGATGGTTCCGTCTAGAGTCGCGAACAGAAAGAAGGTGGACCATCCCTGGATCTGGAAATCCGACGATCCGTTGAACACAATTCCGGTGGGAGAACCCGGCCCTGGTCCGGCGGATGGAATGAGCACCTTCAGGCTCTTGGCCTTGCCGGCCCCGTTGTAAAGAGTCGACCAGCCCGAGCCATTGTCGCTGATCCAGAAAGGGCTACTGGCGGCGTGGACCAGTCCCCATGCGTTCACAATCAGCGGATCGGTGTGTTTTGCTGCCCCGACCTGATTCGAAACCAGATTCGTAAGTTGATACTGCGCCCAGGCCGGGCTGGAAACCAGGACCAGTGCGATCCCGAGGCAAACGGTGAGAGCGAGAGTACGACGTTGCATGCGAAAGTCTCCTTTGCTTGGCGTATCGAGTCAGGGAGAAGCGAACCACGGCCTGAATGGTATGCAGGCTGGAACGACAGATTACCCGGGACCGCCAATGGCAGAATGCTATGGCGGTGGAAGTCGTGGGATGTCAACGCCATGTCATTAGATTGCACAATTCTTGACTGCACGAAGATTCCCGCAGCGGCGCGAGACGGCTCGCGATGCGCGCCAGTTCAGGGCTCTCGGCCAATTTCTCATTCATCGTTGGCCGCTCGGACACTGCGGCCATCGTCTGCCCTTCCCATTCCCCGATGTACTTCTTCTCTCTTGACCCTGCCACCGGCTGTGCGTAAAGTGCCCGCAGCTTAGGCGAAATCTAAACAGGCAAAACGCGCGGGTGGGCCCCGCCACGCACTGTCTCCCACCCTGCAGGGCAACCGTCTTGCCGCTTCGCTGATGCTGGGCCGAACACTGGGAAGGAAGTCTCCGCACTCCCTCACCCGTCCGCACAACCGCACGTTCTTTCTTGGGGTCTGGCCGTCCCCTGCTTGGAGAAAACAATGAAAACCTGGAAACGATTTACCGCTCCATTGTTAGCGGTAGCCCTGATCGTGCTACCGGCTGCCGTAGCAAAGAGATCGCATCAGCAGGCACAAAACGAAGCCCCCACCGGCTTCTCTACCCCTACTCTCTCCGACAATCCCGGAAGCCAGAGTGTGAGTAACGGCCTGCCCGAGCCTGCTGGAGACACCTTCGCCAACGACCAAGCTCAGTTTGAGGAGGAAGAAGGCATCGACCGAGGCATAGGGCCCGTCTACAACGCACGGTCGTGCGCCGACTGCCACCAGAACCCCGTCACCGGCGGAGGAAGCCAGGTCGCGGAGTTGCGCGTGGGTCACCTCGATGCCAACGGAACCTTTGTAAGCCCTACACTCCTGATCAATCGGGGACAAGACTCGATCCCCAACCGCTCGCTCGCCAACGACCGGGCGGTCTGTCCCGAGGCCCAGGAACGAGTCCCCGCCTCGGAGAATATCCGGACCTTCCGCATGTCTCTGAGCATTCTGGGAGACGGCTTCGTGGAGGCGATTGACGACACCACCTTGCAGAATCTGGCGGCGCAACAGTCGGCATTGAGCAAGGGCAAGATCCATGGTGAATTCATCCAGGTACCGGTGCTGGAAGCCGGCGTGTTGCGCGGCGGCCGCTTCGGCTGGAAGAACCAGCATGCCAGCCTGCTCTCCTTCTCGTCGGACGCTTATCTGAACGAGCAGGGGATCAGCAACCGGTTCAACCCGATCGACACTACCACCGTCTGCAAAACCGATACCGATCCCGAGGACCACCCGGACGAGTTGGGCATGGACGATATCGATCACTTTGTCACCTTCATTCGCGGCACGATGGCGCCGCCGGTCGATGACATCCTGCTGGCGACCCCAGATGCGCAGGCCGGACAACAGATCTTCACCCAGATCGGTTGCGCCATCTGCCATGTCGCTTCCATTACCACCGCGCCCACCGGCACGGTGATCAACGGTGGAACGTTCGTCGTACCGGATGCTCTGGGGGGCAAGGTAATCCACCCCTACGGCGATTTCCTGCTCCATGACATTGGAACGGGCGACGGCATCGTGCAGAACGGTCCCGCCGATACCATGAACAAACTGCGAACCGTCCCGCTGTGGGGTTTACGGACTCGCGACCGCCTGATGCACGACGGCGCCTCCGCATCCCGCGAACAGGCCATCCTCCGCCACAAGGGGGAAGCCTCGGTCACCCGAAACAAATTTGTGAACCTCACTCCGCAGCAGAAATCCCAGTTGCTGACGTTCCTCGATTCGCTGTAAGCGGGGCGAGCTTGGATCTAGGTAGCGCCGGCGCCTTGCCGGCTGTCGCGAGAGCCTGCCCTGAGCTTGTCGAAGTGGCATCTTGCCCTCGCGGGTGGGGGCGGGCCCCCCCACGACAGCTACCAGGCTAAGCCGCGGGCGAAGGACTCTTGCTGGAGGCTGTTTTGCGGGCGCGCAGCCGCGCCACGACCAGCCGAATGTCGTCGAACGTGATCGCTTCGGGCAGCGCGTCTTTGATCGGCCTCAGCCGCTCCACTCCCAACCGTTCGCAGACGGCTTCAATCTGCTGTTGCTTTTCGGACGGGACCCATTCGGCTTGGAACCCAAGTCTGCCGGTCTCGATCAAGTTCGCAACGGTGCTGATCACGGTCGTCAGTTCCCGGGCGCGGAGGCGAGCAATCTCTTCGAAGGTGTGCCCTTGCGCCAGCAAGCGCAGGGTCTCCTTGGCGGGAGCGTTGATGGGAACCGTGGGCGTGGCGCGGGCGCCGTTTTCGAAATTGCGAATGGCCTGCAGGATCTCTGGGCCGTAGATGTCCGCCTTGCGCTCGCCGATACCCCCAACTTCCTGTAATTCCGCCAGCGTGCGTGGCTTGCGGCGGCAGAGGCTTTCCAGCGTGGTGTCGTGCATTACGAGATACGCGGGGATGTTGCGTTCCCGCGCCAGCGCCCGGCGCCACTCCCGCAAGTACTCCGACAGAGCAGAGCCGGCCTGGTCAAAAAGCGGGCCGGACACGGTTCCCGTTGGCTCCGGTGCCGGAACTAGCATGGTTCGGCGGCGTGCCGGCCGAACGTCCGCAAAGCGCAGCCATTCCGGCGCGGTCCCACAGTTGTCGCAACCGTCGCAGCGTTGCCATTTGGGCGTTTCGCCGAAGTGCACGCAGATCTGCCGCTGCCGGCAGCTCTTGGCGTCCGCGTAGCCGCGCATGATGTGGTAGCGCTGCCAGGAACGCTCGCGTTCGGCGTCGTCCCCGATTTTTTCGATGAAGTAATGCAGCAGCGCGGAATCCTGCTTCTGCCAGAGCAGAACGCAATCCGCCGGACGGCCGTCGCGTCCGGCGCGCCCCGCTTCCTGGTAGTACTGCTCGATGGATTTGGGCAGCGAGAGATGCAACACCGCGCGCACGGTAGCCTTGTTGATCCCCAACCCGAAGGCAATCGTGCCCACCAGCACGCGCACTTCGTCCGACATCCAGCGCTCCTGGTTCTGGCGCCGCATCCCCGCTTCCATCTTCCCGTGATAGGGTACGGCGGCGATACCATTTTCCAGAAGATACTCGGTGGTCTCTTCCACGCGGCGGATGGTGGGGGCGTACACGATTACATTTCCCCCGGCGTAGTAACGCAGAGCGGGCACCAGCGCGCTGAGTTGCGTGCCCGGCTCGCACTCATGCACCGCGTAGCGCAGGTTGGCGCGATGAAAACTGGCGATGTACTTGTCCGGGTTGCGCAGCGCGAGTTGATGCACGATGTCATGCCGCACCTGGCGGGTGGCGCTGGCCGTGAAGGCGGCGATCGGCACTTGCGGAAAGTGCGAGCGCAGGCGGCTCAGTTGACGGTATTCCGGCCGGAATTCGTGTCCCCACTCCGAGATGCAATGCGCCTCGTCGATGGCGAAGAATGCGATCGGAACCGAGGTCAGCCAGCCGATCGTGTCCTCGCGCGCCAGGCGCTCCGGAGAGAGATAAAGAAGGCGGTACTGTCCGTCCCGGGCCTGCCGCATGATCTTCGACTGCTCCGCCGAGGACTGAAAACTGTTCAAGACCGCGGACGGGATTCCCATCTGGGCGAGATTCGCGCCCTGGTCCTGCATGAGCGCGATGAGCGGAGATATCACCACCGCCGTCTTTTCCGACAGCACCGCGGGCAGCTGATAGCAGAGCGATTTGCCGCCGCCCGTGGGCATGATGACGCAGGCATCGCGCCCGCCCAGCAAGCTCTGGACGATGCGCTCCTGCAGCGGCCGGAACGAGTCGTATCCCCAGTAGCGGCGCAGCGGGCCCAGCAGATCGGCGTTGTTGGACACCATTGCAGTATATGGAAGGCGAGCGCTCGCGGCTGTGATGCAATCACAGGGAAATTGTGATGATTCGGCCCGGACATAGTAGCATGGCTGGTCCATGCACGGATCACCCTAACCGGGACGGTCGCGGACCTTGCTCATCGGCGTCATCTCCGACACCCACGGCCTGCTGCGGTCCGAGGCCATCGTGGCTCTGCGCGGTTCCGACCGCATCCTGCATGCCGGAGACGTCGGTGATCCCGAGATCCTCGACCGCTTGCTTGAACTCGCCCCCGTGACCGCCGTGCGCGGCAACGTGGATCGCGGACCGGTGACAACGGCCCTACCCGAAACCGAGTGGGTGCAAGTTGAGGGCGTTTCGATCTACATGCTTCACGACCTGGCCCGGCTCGACTTGAAGCCCGAAGCTGCCGGCTGTCGTGTTGTCATCTATGGCCACAGCCATCAACCGAAGATTGAAGAAAAGAACGGCGTCTTGTATTTGAACCCGGGCAGCGCGGGCCCGCGGCGCTTTCGTTTGCCCGTGACTCTGGGGAGGCTCCTGATTGAGAAAGGAAAAGTGCGGGGCGACCTGGTGGAGTTACAAGTTAGTGGGAAGTGACCGCTCGCGGCTCGCAGCTCGCGGCCTCTAAAGCAAGAAGGCCGGCGCGCGGCCGGCCTTTCGCTGCCAACTTTTGGCGGACAAGAGTGTCCGCCCCACACTACTTCTTGGGGGCGATCGCGTCTTTCGCGGCCTTGGCCACGCGGAACTTCACGACGGTCTTGGCTTTGATCTGGATCGGTTCGCCGGTCTGAGGATTGCGTCCCATGCGGGCCTTGCGATGCGCCTTCACCAGGCGGCCCAGGCCGGGCACGACGAACACGCCATTCTTCTTGGTCTCTTTGATTGCGGTGTCAGCCAGGTGCTCCAGGAACGTTGCAGCGGTCTTGTTGTTGGAGCCGAGTTTCTCGGCGAGATGACGGGTGAGTTGGGTCTTGGTCATACCAGAAGCCATGAGTCCTCCTTGGGGGACAGGTGAGATTTTCTTGCGGAACGACTGCATCTTATCCCACTCGCCTGTGGAAAAGTAGCGTTTTATGCAGATTTTATGCGGTTTTTAGTGAGGCACCCCCTCAAAATGGGCTTAAAACGAGGCTCTGGCAGCTGTTGGAGTCCCAAAACGGCGCGGAATGAGGTGTCAGGTCTCTCTGCGCGCAGCTAATCCTGATGCAACGGGTTGAACCAGTCGATGCGAAGCAGCAATTGACTCAACTTATGTCGGGCCCATCCAACCCGAAGCTCCCGACTTGAAGTATCCTTCGAACGTTCTTCATCGTATCGGAGTTAAGCAGTATTGCGATCCTCGCAGGCCTGGATGGATTTCTATCGAACCAGAACGAAACCAACGCATGTTCGCTTTGCACCCTTGACCAGACCCTGGCCACCGTTTACATTTGCGCCCATTCCATTCATCGGAGGGGTCGCATGCTCTCTGGCTTCAAGCAATTCATCCTGCGCGGCAACGTAGTCGATATGGCGGTGGGCGTCGTCATCGGCGCAGCCTTCGCATCGGTTGTGGGGGCCCTGACCAAGGACCTGCTCACGCCTTTGATTGGCGCCATAGTGAAGGCGCCGGATTTCTCGGCGCTCAAATGGACCCTCCACGGCAGCACCTTCATGTACGGTGAGTTTCTGAACACCCTGATTTCGTTCCTGCTGGTGGCGGCCGCTGTGTACTTCTTCGTGGTCACACCGATCAACGCGCTGGTGACGCGGATGCGCAAGGCTGCGGCCCCGGCCGATCCCACAACGAAGAAGTGTCCCGAGTGCCTGAGTGAGATCCCCATCGACGCCCGCCGCTGCGCGCATTGCGCCCAGCCGGTCGCCGGGAAAGCGGCCTGATCCGCGGGCTAGGTCGTCGCTCCGCCTTGGCGGAACTGGCCGATTTCCTGTAAAATTAATGCTTCGGCATCAAGCCCTAGAGGATTCAGGAGTTATGGCACGAGTCTGTGATATCTGCGGCAAGGGGCCGCAGTTCGGAAACAACATCAGCCACGCCCACAATGTGACCAAGCGGCGCTGGAACGTCAACCTGCGTCCGGTGCATGCCAAAGTGGGAGCCAGCACCAGGCGCATCCGCGTCTGTACGTCCTGCCTGCGCAGCGGCAAGGTCGTCAAGGCGTAGCTACCGTACGTCCCGCAGCTCCACGTCAAAGATCAGAGTTGCATTGGGCGGAATGAGCCCCGGATAACCGGCTGCGCCATAGGCCAGGTTCCCCGGAATCCGCAGCTGCCGCTTGCCGCCGACCTTCATGCCGGCCACGCCCTCGTCCCAGCCCTTGATGACCTGCCCGGCGCCAATCAGGAACTCAAACGGACGCCCACTGCCCACCGAGCTGTCAAACTTCTTGCCGCTCGTGAGCCAGCCGGTGTAGTCCACCTTGACGTGCTGGCCCCTGTGCGCCTCCGCGCCGGTGCCGACTTTGATGTCCCAATACTCCAGACCACTCGGAGTCTTGGTCGGCTCGCCCGTGACCTTCGTCGGCCCCGCGGCAGCAGGACGCGCCGTCGGTTTTTGGGCCGCGGTGGTCCTCTTGGCGGTTTGAGCGAACGCGAGAACGCTTAGACCTAAGATTGTCACAGCGAGAATGGTTGTTTTCATGATTCCTTCCCTACCTTGAAAGATTTAACTCTTGAGCATTTACCTCTGCAATCTGACCTCTAACCTCTAACCCCGCCTCACGCCAGCGCAATCACGTCAATCTCGACCAGGACATCCTTCGGCAGCCGCGCCACTTCGACCGTGGAGCGGGCCGGCGGCGCCTGCGTGAAATAGCGGCCATAGACTTCGTTCATCGCCCCAAAGTCTCCCATGTTCCTCAGAAACACAGTGCAACGCAGGACCTTGTCCAGGCTGCTTCCCGCCGCCTGCAGCACGCTGGCCAGGTTTTTCATTACGCGGTCGGTCTGCGCCGCCACGTCGCCCGCGACCACCTGCTGGGTGGCGGGGTCGAGCGCGACCTGTCCCGAGGTAAAGACGAGCCCCGCCGCTCGGATAGCCTGCGAGTACGGACCGATGGCTTTCGGAGCATGGTCGGTGGCGATCACTTCGCGCATGAGTCCTCCAGCGTCAACCCGGAGTCCGATGGTCTCTTCCTGGGGTGTCGGGTAGCGATCAGAACCGGAACAAATACGACGCCTTTACGAAGAACAATCTACCATCATTAATCATCCGGTCAGAACGCCTAACTCCGCCAATGTTGGGGTTGGGCTCGATCCCAAGTGCCGGATCCAGGTTCTGCAAATTGCTGTTGTAACCAATGTACAGGGCCGTCCCCGGATGCAAAAGATAAGTAATGAGGAAATCGGCGTTGAAGTTCTTGGTGGTCGGCAGGAAGGTCAAAGGGTAGGTATTCGTCAGATCGCCCGGCCGGTTCTGGGTCAGCGTCGCCCTGTACTGTAGGATCACCCGCAGCGACAGCTCGCGATTGACCTGCCAGTTCCATTTGCTGCGAATGATGTGATTGTTAAAGATGTTGACATTGGTGTCGCGGGTCCGCAGACGGCTGAACAAGTAGGTATTGTCGATCTTGAGCGCGGTAAACGGACGCAATGTCGCCACTGCGTTCGCCTGGTCATAGCGGGCCAGATAGGGCGTGTTGAATGGAGCGGCTGACCCGGGAACGAAGTTGACAGCGTTCCCCCACACGTAATACCCACCCAGCGTGAGCTGCGAGACCGGTGAACTCGAAACTGTAACTCCGCTAAAGTGCTCGTGAAAATCCTGGTTCTGGGTGAGCACGGGAAAATCCTTTGGCCGCAGGCGTTCGCGGAATTCCTCATACGGCGAGATGTTGATGTAGGTCTGCCGCTTCAAAGCGATGTTGAAGGACGAAATGTAATCCGTGTCCAGCCGCAGGCCGGTGTGGTCCCAGGTCCAGTGTCCGAAGACTTCCGGCCCCCAACTAACGATCGGGCCGTTCTTGGGACGAAAAGTATAGGCCGTGTCGCCACGGTATTCGCGGATGTCCACGCGATTCACAAATCCGGGCTGGGTGATGAAGCCTGGGCTTACATCGTTGTAGGTGTTGTTGGAAAACAAATGCCGGCTGGTGTAGGTCAAGGTAGCTTTATAGGCCGTGCCGGCCTTATCGGACTGACCGTCGAAATGGCCTCCGGAACAAGCAAAGTAGTTTGAGGAGAGTGGGTCGCAGTGCGTGGAACTCAGGACACCCTGCAGAGTTCCCGTCCAATTCTGGGAAAACTTGAGTCGGGCATCAATGCCGCCCACCCGGTTGAAGCTGTCGGCCGCCGGATACTCCCAATCGGTGAAAATGGCGCCGATGCTGGACTGCTTGAAGATGTCGCGCGCGACCCGCGCGATGGTGAAGTAATCCCGCGTCTTGAATAGGGTGTCTTCCGTGTTCCTCACCGTCAGGCCAGGAGCGCGGTCATCGCTGGACAGAATCCCCAGCGAATAGGGACCGGTCTTGCCGGTAAGCCGGATGCCACCTGTCGGGTTGACGATCCGCCGCGTGAAGAACAGATCAATCGGCGTGCGGAAGTAGTCGGCGTTCTCGATGAAGAACGGACGTTTCTCCGGGAAGTACACTTCGTAGCGCTGGTTGACGGTCACCTGCGGCGCGTCGGACTCCACTTGGCTGAAATCGGGGTTGGCAGTCGCGTCCAACACCAGGCTGTCGTTCAGGATCAGCTTTCCATCAAGCCCGAAGGTTCCGCCGATGTCGCGGTTCTGGAAGCGGGCGCAACCGTCGAGGCTGGCGGAACACGCGGCGTTTGGTCCGCGATCATCCACACTATGAAACGAGTTCAGCAGCCCATACGGGATCAACTGGATGTTGCGCCCGGGAGAAACGCCGCTCAGGCCCTTGGCCGTCGCCGCCTGCCCGAGCCGTCCTTCCTGGTTGATTGAAACCCGCGGCCAGAAGGCCTTCTCGTTCTCCCGAGGGATCTCTCGCAACAGCACCACGCCCCAGGTTTGGTCCTGGGCGGAAGGGAAGCGCAGGCTCCGGAACGGGATCGCGATCCACGCGACATAGCCTTGCGAGGTGATCTTCCCGCGCGAATACCAGAGCGTATCGAACGAAACGTCGAAGTTTCCGTTCGTCTGCTCCGCGTAGGAGGCCTCGGTCCATATGGCGTCAAACTGCACGCCCTTGGGATTCACCTCGAACACATACGCCCGGCGGCGGTCATGGAAAGTGTCGAGCATAATTTCGACGTCGTCGTCGCCTTCGAAGTCTTCGCGCCGGGTTTCGTGCGCGCGGATTTTCGTAGGATCGTCATGGCACACGAAGGCGGCATAGAGGTTCTTCTCGTCGTAGCCAAGATAAACTTCGGTGGGTTCAGTCACCGGTTCGCCGTCGTGGGGTTCTCTCTGGAGGAAGCGCGTAACCTTAGCCATTTGCAGGGCGGCTTCCCCCTCAGGCTGCATGGTTAGAAAGTCTTCGAGTGCCGGAGCGTGCGGCAGGCGCGGAATGACCAAAGTGTTCTCATGATCGGTATCGACGGCGAGGCGTTGCGGAGTGGGCGTTTCGGATTGGCTCTGGGAACCCGAAGCCGCAGAAGGGGTTTGTGGCCACGCGGCGGTAGCCGCGGACAGAAAGACCGCCAGAACCAGCAGGGACAGTAAGCACCTAGACCCAAGCGATCCGGACACTACGACACCCTCGCGTGCTGTGCTGCCCCCTCAGACAGCAGAACACAAGACCATACAACAGAACCCTCAATTTGTCAGTGAATGTTATGTGATTTCGGAGTAATGCGGTGCTTATTGCGGCCGAGCTGGTTCGAAGCACGCTAGAAAAGCGAGCTTTGCCGCCGATTGGGTGAGATCCCGAAGTGCTCGTAGGCGAGCTGGGTGGCCACCCGGCCCCGGGGTGTGCGATTCAGGAAGCCGATCTGGATCAGGAACGGTTCATAGATCTCTTCGATGGCATCGGGCTCTTCGGCCAGCACGGCGGCCAGCGTGCCCACCCCTACCGGTCCGCCCTGATATTTTTCGATGATGGTCAGCAGCAGCTTGCGGTCGATCTCGTCGAAACCGTGCCGGTCCACTTCGAGCATGGAGAGTGCGGCCTGCGCGGTGGGCTGGTCAACCTTGCCGCCGGCGCGCACCTGGGCATAGTCGCGAACCCGCCGCAGCAGGCGGTTGGCGATGCGCGGCGTGCCACGGGATCGGCTGGCGATTTCGAGAGCGCCCGGGCGATCAATGGTCACACCCAGAATATCGGCTGAGCGCTCGACGATGATGCGCAAGTCGTCGTGGGCGTAGAACTCAAGGCGCAGCAGCAGGCCGAAGCGGGAGCGCAGGGGCGCAGAAAGAAGCCCGGCGCGAGTAGTGGCCCCGATGAAGGTGAAGGGCTTGACGTCCATGGTGTGCGTACGGGCCGAAGGCCCCTGCCCGATCATGATGTCGAGCTTGTAGTCTTCGAGCGCCGAATAGAGGATTTCTTCGAGCGCGGCCTGCAGGCGGTGCACTTCGTCGATGAACAACACCTGCCGGTCGCGAAGATTCGTGAGGATCGCTGTCAGGTCGCCCTTGATCTGGAGCGTCGGGCCAGAAGTCTGCTGGAACGCCACACCCAGTTCGTTGGCAATGATGTTCGCCAGCGTAGTTTTCCCCAACCCGGGAGGCCCGTAGAGCAGAACGTGGTCAAGCGCCTCTCCGCGGCTGCGCGTAGCTTCGATGGCGACGGCCAGATTCTCCTTGACCTTGGCCTGGCCGATGAACTCGCCGAGCCGCTGCGGACGGAGTTTTAGTTCAAAAGAGGAATCATCCTCGACCGGCGCGGCCGAGACGATGCGGTCCTTCAAATTGGGATTACTCTTTGCGAGAGCCACTGCACGGGATGGTAGCACGGAGGTAGGGTGGGGCGGACACTCTTGTCCGCCGAGGTTGGTAGTGAATGTTTCAGCTGCGGACGGGAGTCTCCCACACCAGCAAAGTCCAGAGCAACGGCGACGGACAAGAGTGTCCGTCCCAAACCACTCTCACTGCCCGATCACTCCCACCCGCGCGCCCTTCAGCCTGGCGGGATCGAACCACGCGACCTTCTGCCCGAACCAGGTCTTGGTGTTGTTGAGCTTGTACTTCTTCGTGGCCGCGGAGAAGTCGCGCGTCCCGAGAAGATAGGCGACGGGACTCTCGCCGAATCTGCCCAGGCGGTCGGAGAGCCAGCCGCCGCCGGAGGGCGCGGCGAGTATCACCGGCTCGCCGGGGAAATAGGCAAGCTTGCCGAAGTCTTTCTGATTTTCCATCAGCGGTTCTGCCCAGCCATAGGCTTTGCGGAAGAGGGCAATAGCCGAGTCGAGATTATTTACTCCGACGACCACACTCTCCACACCATAAGCCGGCGCGTCCTTCATGCTCGCCGAGGTCTGCACGCGCCAGACGCGGGGTGTCTGGTCTTCGATGATGAACGGCAGCACCGAGCCCGGAGCGCCCGGGCCAACCTGGGCCGTCGTCCATTCCAGCGACATGCCGTCGGGACGCTTGCGGCTGCCGCGTTTCGGCTCCGTGACCGCAATGCCGGCTTTCTTCAAACGCTCTGCATCCTGCAACAGAACGTTGCTGCCGACTGCCCAGGCGCAGGTACCGGCCTCGCCGGACATGAACTTGGCCCAGTCCGAGCCTTCGGTCACGCCCGGCTTCAGCGGGGCGATCAGTTCGATGTAGGACTGGTCGTCGAAACCAATCAGCGCCATCTGCGTCACCCCGTTGCCGTGCGGGCCGCCGAAGTCGGGCGTCATGCCCGCGTCGGCGAACGCTTGTCGTAGCGCGTCGAGATTCGGCCCACAAATCGAAACATGATCGAGCTCGAGCACCAAGGGCGACTGCTTTTCCTGTGCCATGACCAAAGATGAAAACAGAAGAGAGACCACTACCACCAGCGCCGCGACGGACAAGCGGTTTAGAAGGGAATCCCGCCTGGGCATGCGTGCCTCCCGAGGAAAGGGGAATGGTACGCCAGAACGTGCTGGCTGACGAGTCTTTTTAGCCTCTGACAGGCCGACTTGTAGGAATCCAGTAGCAGCCAGCTCAGGCTACGGGGCCGCGCCCGCTACCAAGAATTTCTCAGCGTCCTCTGCGGTTAAAGGCCTTTGACTTCTGGAACTCGCACACATTAAGCACGGAATGATAACCCGCTACTACTCCTCTTCCTCCGTCACCTCGCCCCGCGCCGCTTTGGCCTTCTCAATGATTTTTTCCTGCAGTTGCTGCGGGACGATATCGTAATGATGCATTTCCATCGAGAAGCTGCCCCGGCCCTGCGTCATTGAGGTCAGATCAGCGCCATAGGTGAGCATCTCGGCCATCGGAACTTCGGCCTTCACGATGGTGTTGCCGGCCTTGTTGTCCATGCCCTGGATGCGCCCGCGCCGGCTGTTGAGGTCGCCCATGATCGTGCCCGCAAATTCGTCGGGGATGGTGATTTCCACCGACATGATCGGTTCGAGCAGCGTGGGCTTGGCGACTTCCATGGCCTTCTTGAAGGCGATGCGGCCCGCCATCTGGAACGAGAGGTCGTTCGAGTCCACATCGTGATAGGAACCGTCGTAGAGGATGACGCGGAAATTTACGACGGGATAGCCTGCGAGGTAGCCGCGCGACGCTGCGTCCTTGATTCCCTTCTCGACGGCCGGAATGAAATTCTTTGGGATCGCGCCACCAAAAATATCGTTGACGAACTCGAACTCGCTGTCGCGCGGCAGGGGTTCCATCTTGATCTTGCAGTCGCCGTACTGGCCGTGGCCGCCGGTCTGCTTCTTGTGGCGTCCCTGAACGTCGGCCTTGCCCCGGATGGTTTCGCGATACGGCACTTTGGGCGCCTTCAGGACCACTTCCGCGTGGTAACGCTTCTTCATCTTCGAGACCACGACTTCAATGTGCTGCTGGCCGGTGCCCGCGATCAGAAACTCTTTGGTTTGCGGATCGCGGAAGAAGCGCAGCATGGCATCTTCCTCCATCAGTTTGTGGAGACCGACGCCCAGCTTGTCTTCGTCGGCGCGGCTCTTGGGCTCGATGGCGAAGGTAATGGCCGGCTCGGGCAGCTTCACGTGCGGATACTGGATCGGAGCCGCCTTATCACCCAGCGTGTCGCCGGTCAGCGTCTCGCGCAACTTCGCCACCGCGCCGATGTCGCCAGCATGCAATTCCTGAACGGGAAGAGCCTGCTTCCCCTGCATGATCGAGATGTGGGCCAACTTCTCCGCCGTGTTGCGGCTGAAGTTCTGCAGCGTCGCGTCGTTCTTCAACACACCGGAGAAAACCTTGAAGTACGAGATGCGACCGGCAAAAGCGTCGGAGACGGTCTTAAAAACGTAGACAGAAGCAGGCTCGGTGTCGGTGCCTTTTCGGACAGCAGGCTCCCCGTTTCCTCCGGCAGGCTGCCCGGTCACCACGTGATGCTCGTTCGCGGCGGGCGTGTAGTCCACGATGAAGTCCATCAGTTCGTCCACGCCAATGTTGCCCAGGCCCGAGGTGAAGAGCACCGGGAAGAGCTTGTCTTCGCGAATCGCCTCATGCAGAGCCGGCACGAGATGCTCCTCGGGAATCGTGCCCTTTTCGAAGTACTCTTCCATCAGTTCGTCTTTGCCTTCGGCGACCAGCTCCACCAGCTTCTCGTGCGCTTCCTTCGCCACGTCGGCCATGTTGGCGGGGATCGGGCCTTCTTTACCCTTGCCGTTTCCGCCCATCTCGTAGGTGAAGGCCTTCATGCGGACGAGGTCCACGATGCCGGAAAGATTCTTCTCGCTGCCGATCGGGAGTTGCAGCAGTGTCACGGCGCGGCCAAAAGCACTGGTGAGCGATTCGAGCACGCGGTTCGCGTCAGCGCGATCGCGGTCCATGCGGCTGACCACGATCATGCGCGGCAGATCAATCTCATTGCAGTAGTCCCAAACCCGCTGCGTGACGACCTCCACGCCCGCCACTCCGTCGACGACGACCAGCGCCGCGTCCACGACGGGCAACACCATCTTGGCTTCGTGGACGAACATGTTGAAGCCGGGCGTATCGAGTAGATTGAGCTTGGTCTTGCCCCACTCGACCGCAGCCAGGCCAGTCGAGATCGACATCTTGCGGGCAATTTCTTCCTCGTCGTAATCGGTAGTGGCGGTGCCGTCGTCCACGTGGCCGAAGCGCAGCGTGGCGCCGGCCGTAAAGAGCATGGCCGACACCAGCGAAGTCTTGCCGGCATGCCCATGCCCGACCAAGGCAAGGTTGCGGAGATTGGCTGCATCGTAAACTTTCACGAGTTGTCTCCTTCGGCAGGCTTGCGGGAGATTTGCGAGGGCCCGGAATGAGGATCAGGGACAGGGTACAGGCCAGCCCAACACCACCTGCGAAAACAATGATGCTAACACAGGGATTTTGCGGGGCTCAAGGAAGGTGGTGCGCCCGAATCACAACCATGAAAATCCCGCAGTCACTGCGGGATTTTCATGGTAGGCCTAGCCGCCCAGGTCAGCTTCAAACTGTTCCAACAGCTTGATATGTACGTCGGTAGGGAGCGCTGCTTCTGAGAAGTATTTGTTTTCCGAGAAGAGTGCGTTGCCGCGACGTTGAATGCTAAACGGGGCCGCGATTAGGGGATTGCGGGTGTGGTCGAAGTCAAGGCCAAAATGTGTAAGGTCGTATTCCAGTCTTTGCCCGAGGTACTTCTCTTCATAGTCAGTAACGGCTTTCTGCAACTTGAGTAGAGCTGGGTGCGCCGCCAATAGCCCGATGTCACTGTAGAAGGTCAAATCGCTGACATACTGTTTTCTGCGAATCATGCCGGGTTTGTAGTTGATACCGCACTCGGTTGTGGCCCACGTGAGCGCTTCGTCCAGGATTCTTTCTGAGTCAGCCGTCGAGGCACTCGTATCCACGATCAGTGCGCCGCGAAAGATGGTGAACTTGTCAACTGTGACACCGTTCCATCTTCCTTCGATGAACTCGACTCCCTTATCTTCGTTAGTTTCCTCGAAGGTCTGTGGGTATTTTTGAAACTCGAAGCGCTCAACAATCTTCTGGATTAGTTCGGGAAAGAAAGCCGAACCGCCAGGGTTTAGCTCTGCGGTTTCAACGTATCCCAACACTCTCGCTAGCACGATGGCCGCTAGCCGCATAGGCGAGTTCCTCCCGAATGACAAAACTGTTAGGGCTGGTTTCATAATTGGTTCTTGCGGAGGCCCCCCCGTCAGCCGTGCCGCCAAGGCCCCTTAAGGACTGGGCTTTAGCCCCTGCCGGAGCCCCCTCTCGAAACACGAGAACATTTGTGAAACCACCTCTAGAGTTAGACAATGGGGCTCCTTTGTCTTGTGTCGCCCCACTCAATTCCGCAGCCCAAGGCAGTCTTAACTGACCTGGCTGCCAATTCCGTGTACTCCGAGTAGCGACACTCCCGCGCACCAACTCTGCTGAAAACGATTGGGCCTCCTCCTCAAAAGTAGGCACGACAGCAGACGCTTCGGAAAACTTTACGTACCATTTCGCGAATTCACTGAAGGAAACAAACTTGCAGATCACGGCAACATCGTGGCCTGCCGCTATCCGCAGGACTGTATTGACAGTCAGATTTCCATAATCAGGATCTTCTGCGCGAGAGACTGCTCCCTGCGTCAATCCGGATTCTTCCGCGACAAACGCTTGCGACCAGCCCCGTTTTTTCCGCATGGTGCGAGCTTGGAATGGTAGCCCTCTCTTTAGTTGTGAGGCGACCAATGCCTCACGATAGGCTTTGCTGCTGGAGAGTTTGTTCCACAGATTAGATAGATCGCTCACGAATGGTTGCCCTCCCCTGCTTGTAGAGAGTCCACCGCCTTACTGCCACATCAAAGGCATCCGGGGGCTCGTACACTCGTTGTTTCTTGTAGCAACCAACCAACAGGGTGAATTCACGGATTCCTGGGCCGAAACGTCCGACAGGTCGGTACTGAATATTTCGAGTCTTGAAGCGTATTTCACCAAAGCCACTCTGCTTGCCGCGAAGCATCTTGAATTCATTTAGGCCATGCCAATCCCGGCTGCCGGCTAAATTTCGCAGCGTCACATCGAAATCAGCCCTTACTTCTGGGTTCTGGTCGAGATACCACTCTTCGATGAGGTCATTGCCCGCCTCCGAGTAGTAATCCATGAAGCGCCAATACTTCATGCTAGTCAGACCCCAGTTGGAAGTCAATGCAATTTTACATAATCGCTTTGACGACCGTAATGCATTATTGCATAATGATTGTATGTTTAAGAAATAAAAAGGCCAGCGGTAGCCCGAATTGGGAAACGCTGGCCCGATTGTGGGCCTGTGGGCAGGCACCCGCCCTGCGCATGCTGGATGCGCTAGGTCGGGGGTTCAACTCCCCCCAGGTCCACCATCTGTTACGGCTGTCATTTTGGCTCTGCGCACAGATGAAAGCAAGAGGTCAAAATGCTACTCGACTACAAAGTCGCGCTCTTTTCAGCAATCAACTTCTTGATCTTCTCCACAAACTCCGCCGTCCCCATATCCTCGGTCTTCTCTTTCCCGCGGCTGCGGACGTTGACTT
Organism: Terriglobales bacterium; assembly: GCA_049273945.1. GTDB lineage: Bacteria > Acidobacteriota > Terriglobia > Terriglobales > Acidobacteriaceae > Acidiflorens. The sequence continues at coordinate 53,647 of JBASRS010000056.1, forward strand.
TGTTCGCCTCAGCTTCCTTGTCCCCCACCACCAGCAGGAACGGCACTTTCTGCATCGCATGCTCGCGGATCTTGGCGTTCATCTTTTCGTTGCGACCATCGACTTCGACGCGCACTCCCGCCGCCCGCAGCTGTGACGCAACTTGTTCGGCATAAGCAGAGTGCCGCTCCGCAATCGGGATCATCGCCACCTGCACCGGCGAGAGCCACACCGGAAACGCGCCCGCGTAGTGCTCGATCAGCACGCCGAAGAAGCGCTCGACCGACCCATACAGCGCGCGATGCACCATCACCGGTTGCTTGCGCGTGCCGTCTTCGCCGACATACTCCAGCTGAAACCGCTGCGGCAGGTTGAAGTCGAACTGCACCGTACACAGTTGCCACGGACGGCCAATCGCGTCCACCAGCTTGACGTCGATCTTGGGGCCGTAGAACGCGGCTTCGCCGGGCATGGTCTTGTACGCAATATTCAGCCGCTGCAGCGCGTTTTCGAGCGAGTGGTTGGCCAGGTTCCACTGGTCTTCCGTGCCGAGGAAGCTCTTCTTGTCCTTCGGGTCCCAGGTGGAAAGCTCGGTCTCGTATTGATCGAACCCGAAGGCCTTCAGTACGGCGAGCGCAAACTCCATGCAGCCGACAATTTCGTTTTCGATCTGCTCCGGAGTGCAGAAGATGTGCGCATCGTCCTGCGTAAAACCACGAACGCGCAGCAGCCCATGCATCACGCCCGAACGTTCGTAGCGGTACACCGTGCCCAGTTCGCCGTAGCGCACCGGCAGGTCGCGATACGATTTAAGCGAGTCTTTGTAAATCAAAATGTGCCCCGGGCAATTCATCGGCTTCAGCCGATACTCGGCGTCGTCGAGTTCCATGGCATCGAACATGTTTTGCGAGTAGTAACCTTCGTGCCCAGAGGTATGAAAGAGCTGCCGACGCGCCACGTGTGGCGTGTAAACGAGCGAATACCCGCGCCGGATGTACTCGTTGCGCATCCAATCTTCCATCTCTTTGCGGATGATCCCGCCCTTCGGATGCCAGAAAATCAGCCCCGGCCCGGCCAGGTCCTGGATAGAGAACAAGTCCAGCTGCTGCCCCAGCACGCGATGGTCGCGCTTCTTGGCCTCTTCGATCTTGTTCAGATAATCGTCAAGGTCCTTCTTCGAGAAAAACGAAGTCCCGTAAATGCGCTGCAACTGTTGATTCTTCTCGTCCCCCAGCCAGTAAGCCCCGGCGATATTCAGCAGCTTGAACGCCTTGATCTTGCCGGTCGAAGGAATGTGCGGTCCGCGGCAGAAGTCCAAAAACTTGCCGGTCTTGTAGATGGAAATCTTTTCATCGGGCTTGGTGAACTGCTCGATGAAATGGCACTTCATGAAGTCGCCTTCGCTATTGAACTTCTCCAAGCCTTCCTGGCGCGGCAGAAACTCGCGCGCGTATGGCAAGTTCTGCTGGACCAGTTCCTGCATCTTCTTCTCGATCTTCTCCAGATCCTCCGGAGTAAACGGAGTCGGACGGTAAAAGTCGTAGAAGAATCCGCTCTCAGTCGACGGACCGTGTCCAAGCTTGGTCTCAGGGAAGAGTTCCAGCACCGCGGCCGCGAGTAAATGCGCCGACGAGTGCCGGTAAACTTCCAGCGCCTCAGGATCTTTGTCCGTGAGCAGGCGCAGGTCGGTGTCTTTTTCGAGCGGCCGAGTCAGGTCGATCAGATCGCCATTGGTCTTCGCCGCAAGCGCAGCCTCAGCGAGCCGCGGACTGATGGACTTGGCGACATCGAGCGCGGTGGTGCCCTTTGGGACTTCCTTGGTGCTCCCGTCGGGGAGCTTGATATGAATGCTGTCGGACATGGATCAGGTCTTGTAGATTGCTGAATCTCTTAAGTTTACAACAGACCACGTAGGGGCAGGTGCCCTCACCTGCCCAGCGGGGCGAAGCCCCGCGCGGTTTGCGGGTCGCGCCAACGAAACCCTGGCGCGCTGTGGCGCGCCTGCCCAGACGAGGGCGTCTGGGCCTACGTGGGTTTCTACCAGCCTACCTTCTTGCCTTTGTTTTGCTCGTCGAGCCACTGCTTCAGCGGAGCGAAATACTCCAGCAGCGCGCCGGCGTCAGTCCGGCGCTCGCCGGTCAGAGCTTCGAGAGCATCCGGCCAGGGCTTGCTCTGCCCCATCGCGAGCATCTTGTTGAACTTCGCGCCAGCTTCCTTCGATCCATAGAACGTGCACTTGTGCAGCGGGCCCTTGTATCCCGCCTCGCGGCACAGCGCCCGGTAGAACTGAAATTCCAGAATGTGCGCGAGGAAATAGCGCGTGTACGGCGTATTTGAAGCCACGTGATACTTCGCGCCCGGATCGAAATCCGCCTCGCTGCGCGCCACCGGAGGCGCCACCCCCTGATACTTCAGCCGCAGGTCCCACCAGGCCTTGTTGTAGTCCGCGGGCTTGATCTCGCCCGAGAACACTTTCCACCGCCACTGATCAATCAGCAGACCAAATGGCAGGAAGGCCACCCGGTCGAGCGCCTGCTTCAGCAACTCGGGGATATCATTCGTCCCCTGCGGAACATTTTCCAGCAGGCCGACTTTGTGCAGGTACTGGGGTGTGATTGCCAAAGCGATGGCATCACCAATGGCCTCGTGGAAGCCGTCGTTGGCGCCGTTCTGAAATAACGGCGGCTGATTCTTGTAGGCGCGCTGGTAGAAGTTGTGTCCAAGTTCGTGGTGGATCGTAACGAAGTCCTCGCCCCGAACCTGGATGCACATCTTGACCCGCAGATCGTCTTTGTTGTCGATATCCCACGCGCTGGCATGGCAGACTACGTCGCGATCCGCCGGCTTCGTAAATAGCGACCGCTCCCAAAATGTCGGCGGAAGCTTCTCAAACCCGAGAGAAGTAAAGAAGCCCTCGCCATACTTCACCATGCCCTTGGCGTCGAGGTTTTTCTTCTTGAGCAACTCGGTGACGTTGACTCCGCCTTTGTCTTCTTTCACTCCGGTAAGGTCATAGACATTGCCCCACTCCTGCGCCCAGATGTTGCCGAGCAGATGCGCGGGAATCGGCCCGTCGGGCGGGACGACATTCGGCCCATACTTCTCCACCAACTTGGCCCGCACGAACGTATGCAGCGACAGATACAGCGGACGCACCTGGCTCCACAGCCGCTCCAGGTCGGCGGAGAATTCTTCGGGCGTCATGTCGTAACCCGCGCGCCACAGCGCGCCCACATCCTTGTAGCCCATCTCGCGTGCGCCCTGGTTCGACAGCTCCACAAACCGCGAATAGCGCGGCCGCATGGGCGGAGAAATCGCGTGCCAGCCCGTCCACATTTCTTTGAGTTCTTCCGGATTGCGGCTGGTGGACATGATTTTTTCAATGGCCGTAATGTCGAGACACTCACCGTTCTTGCGGCAATACTTGCCCTTACCGTAATCGGAATCGAGCGCAACGCCGATGGTGGTCATCTCTTTGCGAAGCGTAGGATCCTTGGGGGCCGGCGCGGTCAACGACAACTTCAGAAGCATGAATTTTCTCGCCAGGTCAGGCGGCATTGTGAGCCCGTCGAAACGCCGGCTCTGTTCGACCAGTTCGGTAGTGATAGCGGTGATCTGATCGATCGCATCCGCTGCCATCGCCTCGGTATCGTCGGTGATGAAATTCTCTTGCACCCAGGTGGCGCGGTTGACTTTGACAATCAGTTCGGCGAACTGAGCCTCGGCCTGGTTCATGAACTCCTGGGCTTCGGCGACGGTGGGCGGGGCGGTTTGGGCGTATGCGTTCATGGCAAGAAATAAGAGTAGAAGACCTGCGAACTTCATGACACCTCCGGGAACCAAAGATTATGACGGATGGACGCGGAAATTGTCAGCGGAGTGAAGGAATGTGCCCAAGAGAATGCCTTGACGCAGCCATGCGCACGTGGAGTAGGGGTCCCCTCGGCTTCGCTCGGGGCAGGCTCTTCGACTTCGCGGCTGCTTCGCTTCGCGGAGCAGCCACTCCGCTCAGGATGACAACGCTTGTTGGGGCGGAGCGGAATGCAAATTCTCAATCGCCGCCTTCACCTTCGCCGACACCGCCTCCGTATCCCGTAGCGTCAGCCCGGCGGTCACGATCGGCCCGCCCACGCGCATTTGCAGCGGACGGCTCTTGATGTGATAAGTGTTCATGGGCAGCAAATCAAACGTTCCCACCAGCGCGATCGGCACGATATCGGCCTGTGCCTTGATCGCCAGAAAGAACGCTCCCGGCAGGAACGGCAGAATCTCGCCATTCGGGCTGCGGCCTCCTTCCGGGAAGATCACCAGCGGCATGCCGCTCTTCAGGCTCTTGAGCGCGGACTTGATCGCGCCGATCGAAGCAGACGGATTCTGCTGGTTAATGCAAATCTGTCCCGAGCGCTGCAAATGCCATCCCACGAACGGATACGAGAGCAACTCGCTCTTGAACACGATCCGGAACTGGAACGGCAGATTCACGTAGAGGATGGGAATGTCGAGCGCCGAAGCATGCGTTACCGCATACACCCGCGGCCTCGCCCCGTCGGCCTTCTCCAGGCCGGTAACGGTCACCGGAGAGAAGATCGTCTTCATGATCAGCCACGACCACAGGCGGGCCAGGTTGTGCTGCAGCCGTCCGCTGCGGTCGAACAGAGAGCAGGCCAACGAGATCGTGCCCAACACCAGCGTGTAGGCCCAAATGAGCGGGTCGAAAATGAAGTACGAACGCAGCCGGCTGAGCCAGCCGTAATGCTTCGGGGCGGGGAGCTCCTCAGCCCACGTCGGAGCGGACGCCCCTGCGACAGGCTCAGGGCAGGCCCTCGTCTGCCCAGCCGAGCGCAGCACGGCTTGCTCTCTTTCTAATTCTGCGGTTGTTGTCACCTTGGTCAAAGCTACGTCCCGCTCCGGGGAAACCTTTGGCGGGCAAGAGTGCCCGCCCCACACACTTTAGATGCACGCGCCCAGCGCCTGCATCGCCTCTCCTACAATGTATATGGAACCGGTGACGACAACCACCCCACCGGGCACGACAATTCGCCGCGCATCTGCCAGGGCGGAAGTCACATCCGAAGCTTCCCGAATATCAACTTCGACCCGCGATGCCGCCTGCCGGATCTCCGCCGCCGTCGCGGAACGCGGGTTGTTGGCCTGCGTGAGCACCACCCGTTCGGCAATCGGAAACAGAATCTCGGCGACTTCCGACACCGCCTTGTCACGCATCACGCCAAACACCATGGTGACCGGGCGATCCTCATACGCTGCCGAGAGCGTCGATCGCAAGGCCCAGGCCCCCGCCGGATTGTGCGCCACATCCAGCACATACTCCGGCCCGCCGCTTTTCGCGGGCAGGACCTGAAAGCGTCCCGGCCAGCGCGTTGCGCGGATGCCACGTTCAATCGCCTTCGGCGTGATCTGCGCGAATCCCTGATCCTGTAGTTCCACCGCAGCCGCGATCGCCAGCGCGATGTTGCGCAGCTGGTGCCGCCCAATTAGAGGTGACTCGACCATGATCTGCTGACCCATCACCTGCAGCGGATAACGCGACCGAGGTGTTCCCAATGTCTTCTCTGCGAACTCTGCGTCCTCTGCGGTGAAATGCCTTTTTGCGTTCTCCCAGAACTCCGCGCTTCCCGGCGAAACCGGTGGCACGAACGGTACCGCGCTCACCGCCCGCGCATCCAGATCAAGAATCGCGTTCCCGATGACGTCATTCGCTTCCGGCATCTGTGGGAGCGTAACCACAACTCCGCCCGGCCGGATGATGCCCGCCTTTTCTCGCGCGATCGCACCGACTGTACTCCCCAAATACTTCTGATGATCCAGTGAAACGTCAGTGATCACGCTCAGCCGGGGCTCAACTACATTGGTGGCATCCAGACGCCCGCCCATGCCCACTTCCAGCACGACCACATCCGGCCGCAGGCGCGCGAAATACTCGAATGCGATGGCAGTGAGCATTTCGAAAAAACTCGGATGCCAGGGCAGTTCGCTTTCGCTCACCAAGCGCTCGGCAGTACGGTCTACCACATCATGCAGCAACGCAAAATCATCGTCTTGGATGGGCTCGCCAGTTACCCGAATACGCTCATTAATCCGCACTAGGTGTGGCGAAGTGTACAGGCCCGTCTTCAGCCCGGATGCTTCGAGGATCGAGGCCAGCGTCGCCGCCGTCGAGCCCTTGCCGTTGGTGCCGGCAATCAGCACACACTCAAGCTTCTTCTCCGGATGTCCCAGCGCCGCCAGCAGCACCCGCATGTGCGCCAGGTCGAACTTGTGCGCCGGCGTAGCCGCCAGCTCGTGGCCCAACGCGTACATCTGCGCCAGTGCGGATTCGTAGGACAAAGGCAGCACTCAGCTCTCAGCCGTCAGCTTTCAGCCATCCGCTTCAGGTTACCAGTTTCAGTTTTCGGAGTCGGAGTTTCCAGAAAACCACACCAAAGCGTCCAGGACGCGCACCGAGTGGGGATGGGGCGCAGTGATAGGGGGTTGACTTAGCTGATGGCTGACGGCTGCGAGCTGACGGCTCGTCTCACGCTGCCTGCACCATAAAATCCAGCGCCCGGCCGATGTAGGCCTTCATCTGTTTGCGGTGCACGACGGCGTCGAGCATCCCGTGTTCCAGCAGGAACTCGGAGCGCTGAAACCCCTGCGGCAGCTTCTGCCGGATGGTCTGCTCGATCACCCGCGGCCCGGCAAAACCGATCAGGGCGCCCGGTTCGGCCACGTTCAGGTCTCCCAGCATGGCAAACGAGGCGGTCACGCCGCCGGTGGTGGGATCGGTGAGAACCGAAATGTACGGCACGCGGGCGGTGTCCAGTCGTGCCAGCGCGGCGGAGATTTTGGCCAGCTGCATCAGGCTGATGGCGCCTTCCATCATGCGGGCACCGCCGGAAGCGGAGACGATGATGATCGGGGTGCGCGTCTCCGTGGCCTTCTCGATGGCCCGCGTAATCGCCTCACCGACCACCGCCCCCATGCTCCCGCCGATGAAGGAATACTCCATCGCGCTGATAATCACGGAGCGGCCGTTCAGTTTCCCGTGAGTGTTGATGATGGCGTCCTTCAGCCCGGTATCCTTCTTGGCCTGCCGCAGGCGCGACGAATAGGGCTTCAGGTCTACAAACTTCAACGGGTCGGTCGAAGCCAAATTGCTGTCGAAAACCTCGTAGTTTTCGTCGTCGAGGAGCTGGGCCAGCCGGCTACGCGCGTCAATGCGGAAGTGCTTGTCGCACTTGGGGCAGACGTTAAGATTTTCTTCCAGGTCCTTCTTCCAGATGATCTGCCGGCACTCATCGCACTTGACCCACAGTCCCTCGGTGCGTACTTTGCGCTCGCCCGAGGTGTCCAGCTCACCGGATTGACGTTTGAACCATGTCATTTGAAAATTTGTAATTGGTAATTTGTAATTGAGTGAATCTCGAAACGGCGAGTCCCTCGGCGCTTTTGATTTTTCAATTACAAATTACAAATTTCAGTATTCGATTCCCCGTTGCGCCATCACGCCCTTCTCATACGCGTGCTTGACCTGGCGCATCTCCGTGACCGTGTCGGCAAGTTCGATAATTGTCGGATGCGCGTTTCTTCCGGTCAAGATTACGTGCACCATCTCAGGCTTTTTCTTCAACGATTCGGCGACCTTGGCTGGGTCCAGCATGCTGTAGCTAATGGCGTAGTTGATCTCGTCGAGCACCACCAGGTCCCATTGGCCGGATTGAATGGCTGCCTCAGCTTCGGCCCAGGCCTGCTCGACCATGCGGACGTCCTCGGGATCGGGCTTCTCGGCGCCCACTTTCACGAAGCCCCGGCCCATCTGTTTCATGACGAACTTGTCGCCAAAGGCCTTTACCGCGTCCAGTTCGCCGTAGTGCCAGGAGCCCTTCAGGAACTGGAGCATCAGCACGCGCATCCCTTGTCCGACCGCGCGCAAAGCCGTTCCCATGGCCGCAGTTGTCTTTCCCTTGCCCGGCCCAGTATTCACAATAATGAGACCACGGCGCAGATCTGACATAGAGGCCGAATTGATAATTCTACGCGGATAGCGCGGCCCGCGCTACACGAGCCAGGCCGCTAGAATAACGATGTGAACCTCGATGACACCATCGTGGCCATCGCCACGCCGCCCGGACGTGGTGGCCTCGGGGTGGTGCGGTTGGCGGGCCCCGAGGCACGCTCGATCGCGGGGCCGATGCTGCGCCTGAAGCACCCGCTGGAGGCGGGGCGGGCGATCTTTGGGGAACTAATCGAACCGGAGACTGCCGAGCTGCGCTCGGCTGGACGGACAGGAGCGTCCGCCCCACACGAGCAACGCATTGACGAGGTCGTTGTCACCTTCTTCCAGAAGCCGCACTCTTACACCACCGACGACATCATCGAAATCTCAGCGCACGGATCGCCGGTCATACTGCGGCACATCGTCGAGCTTTGTCTCGCCCGCGGCGCACGCCTCGCCGAGCCCGGCGAGTTCACGATGCGCGCTTTCCTCAACGGGCGCCTCGATCTCACCCAGGCCGAAGCCGTCCGCGACCTGATCGACTCGCAGACGCTGTTCCAGGCCAAAGTTGCCGCCCAGCAGCTCGAAGGCGCGCTCTCCAAGCGCCTGAAGCCGATCAAGCAGAACCTGGTCGAACTGATCGCGCTGCTCGAAGCCGGTATCGACTTTGCCGAAGACGACGTTTCTATTGCCCCGGACGCGACAATTCTGGAGCACATCGCGGAAGTCCGCCGGCCGCTCGAGGAACTTGCCGCGAGCTTCACGTACGGGAAGCTCGTGCACGAAGGACTGACGCTCGCCATCGTCGGACGCCCCAACGTCGGCAAGTCGAGCCTGTTCAATTGTCTGGTGGAACGGGAGCGCGCCATTGTCACGGCACAACCCGGCACCACGCGCGATCTGGTCAGCGAAACGGTCGCCCTCGGTGGAATTCCTGTGCAACTGGTGGACACGGCCGGCATTCGCCGCGCGCTGGATGAGGCGGAGAGCATCGGCATTCGCAAATCCATGGAAGCGCTCGCCGCCGCCGACCTGGTGCTGATCGTCCTCGACGCAACGCAGCCCATTTCCGGCGAAGACCGCGAACTGCTGAGCCAAGTCGACGGCCGGACGGCAATCGTAGTGGAGAATAAGTCAGATCTCGGGCGTTCTCAGTTTTCGGTTCTCAGTTCTCAGGTGCCGAATGTCAGAACGTCTGCACTTACTGGCGAAGGTATTCCGGAATTGCGTGCGGCCATCCTGCAGCATGTGGGGGGAGATTCCGGCCCGCGGATCGAAAGCGGCTTCCTGACCAACATTCGCCATCAGAAGCTGGTCGGCGACTCGCTGGCTGCACTCGACGCTGCCAAGAATGCCGTTGCTGCGCGCGTGCCCCACGAGATGATGCTGCTCGACCTCTACAACGCGCTGCGTCCGCTGGACGAAATCACCGGTGTGACCACCACGGACGACATCCTGAACTTGATTTTCGGGTCGTTCTGTATCGGAAAGTAGCCCGCAACGTAGTTAGGCTCTTTGCGTGCTGGGTGCGATCTCTGCGTCCTCGCCTGATAGAGCCCGTCGCACTCGCTCGACTTCCTTTGCCATGGCAAACTTCAGCTTTTCGATCCCTTCGCCGGTCACGGCTGAGATGGGATAGAGCCTCAGCTTCTTGCGCGTGGTCCATTGCTTTAGCTTTTTAAGCTTGTCGAGGTTTGCTACGTCAATCTTCGACGCCACCATAATCATCGGCTTCTTCTCGAGTTCCGCGCCAAAGCTCGACAACTCGCCGAGGATCACTTCGACATCTTGCACTACGTCGGGGCGGCCGCTCGCGTCCGACACGTCCACCAGGTGGACGAGAAGCCGCGTGCGCTCGATGTGCCGCAGAAACTGTGTGCCCAAGCCGGCGCCGGTGTGCGCGCCTTCGATCAGGCCGGGGATATCGGCGACCACGAAACTGGTTTCTTCTTTCGCATCGCCCACCGCGACTACTCCCAGGTTCGGCTCCAGCGTGGTGAACGGATAGTCCGCAATTTTCGGACGCGCCGCCGAGATCCGCGAGATCAGTGTGGACTTGCCGACGTTGGGATAGCCCACCAGGCCGACGTCGGCGAGAAGTTTGAGTTCCAGGCGGAAGTTGCGTTCTTCGCCGGGACGGCCGTCTTCGTGTTCGCGCGGGGCTTGATGCGTGGAGGTCGCGAACTGGGCGTTCCCGCGTCCGCCGCGTCCGCCGCGAGCGATCACGATGCGGTCGTCGGCGTGTGCGAAGTCGTGAACTATTTCCCCGGTGTCTTCGTCATACACGATCGTTCCGACGGGGACTTTCAGGACGATGTCCCCTCCGTCGCGTCCGGTTTTCTTGGAACCTTCGCCGTGGCGTCCGCGTTCCGCGGTGTATTCAGGATTGAAGCGGAAATGGACGAGCGTGTTGTGGCGCTCGCTCGATTCCATCCAGACGTCGCCGCCTTTGCCGCCGTCGCCGCCAGAGGGTCCGCCGCGGGGAACAAATTTCTCCCGCCGGAAGGCCATGCAGCCGTTGCCGCCGTCGCCTGCTTTGACCCGAATTTTGGCTTCGTCGATGAACATCGAAAATCTATTCTCGGAGGCTGCGGAGCTTCGCTCCGCAGGACAGCCGAGGGCGGCTGTCCCTACGTGGTTCTCGCGGGCGTAAACGAAAATGCCTCGACCGTAGCCGAGGCTGCCTGTGTGGAGCCGGGTCTTCGACCCGGCTCGTCCGGGACGGAGACCCGGACCCACAATCATTCTTATTTCGCTCCGACCGGTTCGATCATGACGAACTTTCCCATCGAGCCTTTGTCGAGGAACTTGATGCGCCCGGTGATCTTGGCGAACAAGGTGTCGTCCTTGCCGCGGCCGACGTTCAGGCCCGGCTTTACGCGGGTGCCGCGCTGCCGCACGATGATGGTGCCGCCCGGCACCAATTGTCCGCCGAATGCCTTGAAACCAAGCCGCTGCGCGTTCGAATCGCGCCCGTTTCGTGATGTGCCCTGTCCTTTTTTATGCGCCATTTTGAATCCAGTGGTTCGTGGTTCGTGATTTGTGACTAGTGGTTAGTGAAACCCAAGCCGCCTACTTCTTCTTGGTCGCCTTCTTCGCGACCGCTTTCTTGGCCGCCTTCTTCTTGGCCGGTTTCGCGGACGCTTTCACTTCGGCGCCCTCGGCCGCGGCCTTCTTCGCTTTCGGTGCTTTCTTCGGCAGCTCGGGAGCTTTGAACGATTGTCCGTCGAAAGCGATCTCGGTGATCCGAACGGCAGTAAAGTCCTGCCGATGTCCGCGCAACTTCTTGTACTGCTTCTTGCGCTTGTAGTGGAAGACGAGGATCTTGTTGCCCCGTCCCTGGTCAACGATCTCGCCGGTCACGCGCGCTTCCGCCCCGGGACGCACGACGCTGCCGGCTTCGGACGAAACTGCCAGCACGTCGGCAAACTCTACCCGGCCATCGGTGCCGCTGACCTTCTCGACCCGGACCACGTCTCCCGGGGCCACCTTGTACTGCTTACCACCCGCGCGGATCACCGCGTACATACGCCCTCCGATGCTTGCGTGGGGCCGGGTCTTCGACCCGGCCAAGCGGAGCAGAGCTCCGCAAGAACCCATTTGTGCTTGCTGTTTTCCCGCTGCGGCTTCTGACCGGAAACGCGGCGCGGACCCAGAACGGGCCCGCATCTACAGGCAAACCCAACTAGTTTATCGTGCGCTGTGGAAATCGGTCAAACGGGGAAAGCTGGAGCGCCGCCGACTCGGCGGCTGTCGTGGGGGCGACCTCGCCCCCACGTGCG
>JBASRS010000061.1:0-10165 GCA_049273945.1 Terriglobales bacterium
GGTGGAGCCGGGGCAACTGGCTGCGGCTGGCTGGTCGCCGCCTTGGTCGGGCGCGGAGCCGCGGTGGATTCGTCATCCTCCGAGCGGACGTGGAAGAACACGGCTATCGCCACAATCAAAATCAACCCGACGGCACCCAGGATGGAATAGATCATTAGCCGTGGTGGAACAGTCTGAATCTCCTTGATCGCCTTCTCTGCCACTTCCCGCGGCTGTATCTTGGGCTTCTCTTCCTTGCGGCGAAGCTGCGAGAGCGGGGACGGTTCGGATATCTCCGGAATGGGGAGCGGCGGCGGTGGCGGCGTGAAGACTGGCTCTTTCATCGGAGGCAATTCTTCGATGTCGGAAAAACTTCTTCCTCCCGAAGCCACGGGTGCCGGCGCAGACATGATCGGATCAAACGCTATGCCAGGCGAGTGACTCTCAGTTTCCTGCTCCAACGCCGCCGACATGGCCGGGCTGGGAGTAGTTGTAGCGCCGCTTGTAGTGTGCGCCGAATCGTCGCTCAGTCGCGAGCTCGAATCGGAGCCATGCTGGCTGCTCCTCGCCCCGGCTCCCGCGCCGGCAGCCGCTGCCGCAGCCCGGCGTTCTCTTGCCGGTACCGGCGGCGGTGAAGACACGCGCGGCGCTGCTTGAGGCGGTGTCCACTCGTCGGAAAGCTCAGGTTCAGACGCTTTCGGAGCAGACGAGACAAACTTGCTGGCCGCAGCCGCGCGAGCCGCGGGAGCAACCGGCGCTTTCGCGGCCGGCTTCTTCGCCTCGCTACTGGACTTCCTCCCACTTTCCTTGCACTTCTCAAGGTCATCCACTAGTTCGCGCGCGCTCTGATATCGCTCCTGGGGATCCTTAGCCAGCGCCTTCATGATCAGCTTGCTGACCCCCGGCTGAATCTTGGGATTCAATGACACCGGGCTGGGCGGCATCTCAGTCGCGATCTGGGTTGCCAGCACCGCCGGATCCTCCGCGTCAAACGCCTTGCGATCCGTGACCATTTCGTAGAGAACGGCGCCCCACGTGAACAGGTTCGAACGCAAATCGAGGGCGTCCCCGCGCACCTGTTCGGGGGAAGCGTACGGCAGCAAACGTCCCAGACCGATCCCCGACTCCGCTCCGATCAGGCTCATGTTGGAAATGCCGTAGCCCAGAATTTTGACCAGTCCGTCCCATTGCACCATGACCTTGGCGGGTTCGAGCGAATGGTGGGCGACTCCCTTGGACGCGGCATAGTCCAGCCCCGCGCACACCTGGCGCGTAATATCGAGCAGATCCCAGATCGAAAAGCCTTCTTTGCGCGACAGCATGGTGGCGATGCTGTTGCCCTGCACGTATTCCATCGCGGCGCAGAACTGCCCTTCGATTTCTCCCGCCCCGTAGAGCACGGCTAGGTTCTGGCTCGCCAGGTCGCGCGTGTTTTCGCCTTCCGCGATTAGGGTATCTACGAAGGCAGAGGCTCTCTCGCCCAGGGGCTCCAGATTCTGGGTCTTCAGCGCCACGGTCTGGTTGGTTTCCGTGTCCGTGGCCTTATAGATCAAGGCAGTGTCAGACTTGGAGAGCTCACTCTGAGTCTCGAACCGGCCAAACATCATCGCCATTGCAGTCGCCTCGCGGTGACAGCCGCACTACACCTATGAGATGGATTTGGCTAAGACCAGGGGAGAGACACAACTAGGATAACGCGGTGAACTCGGAGCTGAGAGTTACGAAAGTACTTGAAATCCGGACGCTCAGGAAGCCACTGAAGTCCCGGCATCTGAGCGCAGCCACTCTTCCACCAGACGCCGCACTTTGGCGCCTTCCCGCCTTCTGCGGACCGCGTCGAGAACCGCCAGATGAGCTCGTTCCCCTGACCCGCGGAAGCAAACCCAGTACGGCAGCCAAACATCGCCCGGCAGCGGAAGCGCTTCGATCCGCAGCTCCCGGACCCGAAAAAAACCCCGCGTGAAGATCACACGGCGGATTTTGCCGATCAGCCGTGCTTCGATCTGCGCGGCATCCAGCCCCGGTGGAAGAGCATTGCGCGTCTCCACGTTGAGCAGCTCGGATCCGGCGGGAGGCGCAGCAAACCGATACAGGTCCAGCACACCACGGACCGCGTCCACCCCAAGAATCTGGCTCTCCTCCCGGCCGCGATTGAACACCTTCACCTGAAACAGGCGATACGGGATGTAGAGTTCCGCAACCGACCGAACGTGTCCCCGGAGGAAATTGGCCGCGACATTCAGGGCGCCTTCCGTGAAACACCGGATTGCTTGTTCGCGGGTAACGTTCGGTTTCAAGCTGCGAATCTTCGTCATGAATGGGAGATCTTCTTGCCGTTCACGCATGCCCGCGATCCCGGCGAAGTTCCGATCTTGTCGAAAACCGAGGCCAAAGTCCAGTTGTCCCCTAGTGGGGCTCGAAGACCGCGTCAACCATCTCCCCAAGCAGCTTTCCCGGTGGGCAGGAGCAGCGCGTGGCCATCGCACGAGCCATCGTCAGCGATCCCACGCTCATCCTGGCGGACGAGCCCACCGGCGACCTCGACAGTCACTCGGCGACAGAAATTCTGGAGATTCTCAAGCGGTTGAACGAAGGCTACAAGAAGACCATCGTGAGGGTGACCCACGACCCGCACGCCGCCCAGTACGCACACGTCACCCGGCACTTGGAAAAGGGCATGCTCTTGCCGGTCTAACCTCGCGCTAGGACAATGAAGGTCAGGCCGTCACTTGGGACGGCAAAGCTTCCGATGGCGGATCGCTCTCGCTGACCCATTCCCAGACGCGGCGTCCGCGGTCGTTGGTCAGACTGCGCGCTTCTCCGTAGTCCACCAGGCGATTGAGCACGGTTGTAACCGACGCCATCGGATCCTTGTGGCGCAGCAGAATGTCGCCCGCCCGCCGTTCCAGTTCCTGGCAGACCTCGCGAGCGCCCAGCGGGCCCCGCGCTTCCATCAGGATCATCCGGCAGGCTTTGGTAAAGCCGGGTTGCCGGCCATTGGGTTTGCGGTCGATTAACTCGAGAAGGTCTTCGCCCAGCACGTCGTCGCCGAACAGATTGGCCAGTCCGGCAATCGTTTGTTTTACTGTGCCAATGCGCTTCATGATGTCGGCGCGCTGGCGCATCAGCTGCCGCAGTTCATCGTGCGCAGCCCTTACCACCTGCTGCACCGGAACTCCGCTTACGCGGGGATCCATTTCACCGGCGCCATCCCGGTCGTGCTTCGCCACATCCATAACTGCCTCCGAGCCCGGAACCTGTCCCCCCAACCCCACGACACAGGGTTCTGCCTAGGTCTTTAGTACGGCAGAGGATTCGCGAAAGTTCCCGGATAGGGAACTCCCCCAGAAAGCGGGAAATCCTTTGCACAATTGGACTCACAGACAGGGAAAACGTCACCACGAAGGTACGGTGGTACTGCCGCCACAAGAAAGAGCGCAGGCACGAGCCGCCTGCGCTCCACAGAACGGGATGCTTTCTACTATTTACTGGATGATTTGGCTGGTGCTGCCTTCTTCGCCGCGGGTTTCAGCGCCTGATCCGGCGGGATCTCATTCCCACCTTTATCCACGTAATGGATATCGAAAGCGCCTTCCGGCATAAACAACATCCCGGCAGCCGTTAAGGCCGTAAACTGATGGACATTCTTCGGTGGCAAAGAGGCGTAATCGCCCGGGGTCATGGCGATGGGCTTGCCGTCTTTCATATCGGCTTTGCCCCTGCCGCTCACCAACAGGAGCTGCTCGCCCGCCGTATGCCAGTGCCAGGGCACGACACAGCCCGGCGTGAACTTCAGCATCATCGTCGCCGGTCCTTTTGTCGGATCGCCCCGCAGCACTGCGGCCGTCATACAGACCGGAAGGCCGGGCAGGTTTGCGAATTTGTTGTTTTTTGCGGCCGCAACAATCATTCCGCCGGCATCCTGCGCCGCCAGCGACACCGGAAGACAGCACAAGACCACCAACACAGCACCACAGATCCACGCTCGCATGCATCACCCCCACATGGAAATTGACATCCGTGGGAGCATAACGGAAAACGCGGCCGCGGCAAATAGGCATCGCGCCTGCACCCCGCAGGTAAGAATTCGCTCATCCCATCACCGTCGTGTGCTCGGGGCGGATCTTGTAGAGCACCCGCACTTCGCCCGGTTGCGCGTAGGGATACTTGTCCACTCCCAGATACTTCTTCGCCAGCTTGTGGATGTGCTCGGCCGCGCCCTGCTCCGTGATCTCGACGACCGTGCCGCGAATCTCCAGGTACCGATAGGGATTGTCGGGATCAATGATGGCCAGGGCGACGCGCGGATCCCGCCGCACGTTGCGGTCTTTCTGACGTCCGCGGGCGGAGTTGAAAATCACGTGCTCGCCGTCGAAATCGCACCACACCGGTGTGACCTGCGGTCGTCCATCGGGCATGAGGGTTCCTAGGCTGGCAAAGGCTTTTTTCTGGAAAAGGTCCCGGTACTTCTCGGGAATGACGTTCGACATCGCTGACTCCTTCCTGAAATGTTTGGTCTGGGGCCGCAGGGATTATAGATGCCAGGACCACCCCTCCGGTGCGCTGTTAATTTCTGCCGACATCTGCTGGAGCCCGTGCCGCCGGTTTGGGCATCGAACTCTCCACCGGATACAATATTGAACTTCAATAAGAGCGCTGTGGAGATCAGGAGGCCCGCCGTTTGTGCCTGATGGAATCTCCAGTAAACTAGTAGTCTTTTCGGAGTATCGATCTATGCATTTGGAACTACCGCATCTGCGGCGATCCGCCCGGTTAACTTGTCTCTGGTTGGTCGCGCTCCTTCTGCTGGGAGCTTTTATCCCCGCTCAGCAGCCGGCGGCGAAATATCCGCCGACGGTCGTCTTCATGACCGATTTCGGCGTGTTGGACGATTCCGTAGCTCTCTGCAAAGGCGTGATGTATGGCATCACCTCAAACCTGCGCATCGTGGACCTCACCCACCAGGTCACTCCGTTTTCCATTCAAGATGGCGCCCGCTTTCTCTTCGGCGCCACGCCCTACTTCCCTGCCGGCGCTGTGTTCGTGGTGGTCATTGATCCGGGCGTGGGCAGCACGCGCAAACCGGTGGTGGTCAAGTCCAAGCGCGGCCAATTCTTTGTGCTGCCCGACAACGGCCTGATGACCATGGTCGAGGACCGCGACGGCATCGAGGCGATTCGCGAAATCACCAACCAGGACTGGATGATTGGGGCCAAGATTTCTTCCACGTTTCATGGCCGTGACATCTTTTCTCCCGTCGGCGCCCGCGTCGCCCGCGGCGACGATTGGACACAAGTCGGCCCGGAACTCAAGCAACTGGTGCGGCTTGATTTGAGACCCGCAAGAGTGGACGACAAGGGCCTGAGCGGCGAGGTCATCGCCTTGGACGGTTCCTTCGGCAATCTGGTCACCAACATCGACGCCGACGACTTCCTGAAGCTCGGCTACCAGCGCGGCGAGAAGCTTAAGGTCACGATCACGGGTCGCGAGATCGAGTTGCCGTACGTGAAAACGTTCAGCGATGTGCCGCTCAAGCAGCCTCTGTTGTTCATCGACTCGCGCGGACGGGTGAGCTTTGCCGTCAATCAGGCGAGCTTCGCTGCCACCTACAGCGTAGAGCCGCCGCAGCCGGTTTTTATCCCCCGCAAGGGGCACTAGGTTCAGAGCGAGGAATGAGGAATCGAATCATGAATAGGGTCCGCAGAAACCACCGTCTCCTGGCACTCCTGATCGCCGTGTCTCTGCTCAGCGTGGTCGCGTCCGCACAGAGCTTTCGCGGATCCATCCGCGGCAAAGTCACCGACCCCAGCGGCAGCGTCATCGCCGGCGCCACCGTTTCGGCCAAGAACACCGGCACCGGCCTGGCCCGCGAAGCCACTACCGGAAATGACGGCGGCTACGTGCTGGCCGAACTGCCGGCCGGCGTGTACACCGTCACCGCGCAAGCGGCAGGACTCTCTCCGGCTGCGATGAATGTGCAAGTGAACGTCGGGCTAGACACCACCGCGGACTTCGATCTGACCAAGGTCGAGAAGCGGCAAGAGCAACTGACGGTCGCGGCGGAAGCGCCCCTCGTAGAAAGTACGCGCGACGTTCTCGGCGAAGTAGTGGAGCGAACGCTCGTCACTGAACTGCCTCTCAACGGCCGCGACTTCGGCAAACTGGTCGCCCTGGTTCCCGGTGCAACGGTAGAACCTTCCGGCGTTGCGGGAACCCAGTTCGGCTTCGGACAATTCAATATCAACGGCAACCGCGATCGCTCCAACAACTATAGCCTCGACGGCACGGACAATAACGACCCCTACTTCAACAACTCTGCGCTGAACCAGGTTGGAATCACGGGAGCGCCTGCCTCTCTTCTTCCCATCGACGCCATCCAGGAATTCAATCTGCAATCGCACTTCGGCGCCGAGTACGGGCGCAACAGCGGCTCGGTAGTCAACATCCTGACTCGCTCGGGCACAAACCAGCTGCACGGATCGGCGTTTGGTTTTCTCCGGAACTCAGCTCTCGACGCCCGGAATTTCTTTAACACCGAGGGCCGGAAGACCAGCTTCCACAATAGCCAGTTCGGAGCCTCCTTCGGCGGTCCGATCATCAAAGACAGGACGTTCTTTTTTGGAGCCTATGAAGGACAGCGAGAGCGAGTCGGTTCGGACTTTGTGCTCCAGGTCCCGACCGTTGCGCAACGCAATGCCGCGCGCCAGATCGCCCTGGACTCCGGTCTGCTGGTCAACGGCATCAATCCTGGGTTGGAGACGCTTCTGGATTTCTTCCCTGTGAGCGACACGCCCCAAATCCCTGGCGTGGTGCGAGACAAGAACGACATGGATAGCCTGATTGTGAAGCTCGATCACAATCTAACGGGCACGGAGCAACTTACCGGCCGTTACGCTTTCGCCCGCAGCGAACAAGTCTTTCCGCTGGGTTCCGCGGGCGGATTCGGCAAAGGTTCCCGATTACCAGCCTTTGCCCAGACTTCTCCGACGCGCGTCCAGGTCGTGTCCTTGAGTTTTCTGTCTACCCTTAGTAGCACCCGCATCAACGAAGTTCGATTCGGCTACAGTCGCTACCGTACATCGTTCAGTTCTCTCGACATCAACAGCGGGTTCGACCCAGCCGCCATTGGCCTTGATTTTGGCACCGGCAAACTCGGCATACCCGAGATCGACTTCTCTGTCCCCATCGAGAACCTGGGCGCGCAGGGGTTCTCCGTCCCCCGCGGTCGAACCAGCCAGACTTTCCAGATTCTCGATAACTACACCTGGGTGCGTGGTCATCACACCTTCAAGTTCGGCGGAGAATTCCGCCGCTCCGCGATCGAGAACTTCAACGACAACCTCGAGCGCGGCATCATCAATTTCTTCCCCGTGGGCCTCGACGCCGACCCGGTTGTGGATGCGCTCGCGAACTTCTACCTGGGCGGCGCTCCGGATGACAACTTCTTTGTTCTAGCCCTCACCGGCGACACGCATCGCACCACCTACAACAACGGCTTCAGCTTCTTTGCGCAGGATGATTTTCGCGTACGGCCAAATTTCACACTGAACCTCGGCCTGCGTTGGGAATACTTTGGCCCGATCAGCGAGAAGAACAACCTGCTCTCCAATCTGGGGAGGGACGGCCAACTCGCGATGGTCGGAACCGACGGCCTGGATGGCGCCTACGACCGGGACCTCAACAACTTCGCGCCACGGCTTGGCTTTGCCTGGAGTGTAAAATCACACACTGTCCTGCGTGGTGCGTACGGTGTCTACTACGACTACATACCTCAGCACTTGATGCTCGCAAATTTCACGCCTTCGGCCGGCATCGCCACCAATCCGATTGGTCCCAAGCCTGTCACTGCGCTGAACTTCAACTCCGACCCATTTAACGGCAACGCGACCGGGCCCATCTACACCCCGGGGAGCCCACCCTTCAATATCTTCGTCGTGCCGCGCAATTTCGCCACGCCCTACGTACAGAACTGGAACCTGAACGTCCAGCACCGTTTGAATCAGTCGGCAGCGCTGGAACTGGGATACGTGGGCAGCAAGGGAACGCGCTTGGTCCGGCTCTATGATCAAAACCAGCCCGACGCTGACTTCAACTTCCCGAATCCCAACTTCGGGAACATGCACACCCTGGCCACCATCTCGTCATCTACGTACCACGCGATGCAGGCCATCTTCCGGATGAATCAGTGGGCCGGCTTCTCGGGCTTCACTTCCTACACGTGGTCGAAGTCACTGGACGATGCCTCCGACGGCATTGACTTCACCTCCGGAGCGGCGTTCCCCCAGGATTCCACGAACCTCCGGGCTGAGCACGGGCCCTCTACCTTTGACACGCGTCACCGCTTCACCGCAGCCATCAACTACCGGGTGCCCACCTGGGGACCCAAGCGGCTGGGCGACGGTTGGGCACTCAACACGATCATCACTGCACAAAGCGGACGCCCGATACCCATCATCACCGCCGACGACACCTCTGGGCGCTTCTACTTCAACCAGCGCCCGAACGTCGTGCCGGGCGTCAAGCCGATCCTGTCGAACTGGAGGCCGGATACCGGCTACCTCAATCCTGCTGCGTTTTCCCAGCCCGACTTCGGCACTTTCGGGAACCTGGGCAGGAATTCCATTTACGGTCCGAATTACTGGAACGTGGATTTCTCGGTCAGCAAGAACACCATGATCACCGATCGGTTGGGCCTCCAGCTGCGCGCTGAGTTCTTCAACATCTTCAATCACCCGAACTTTGCGCTGCCAAATGGTTCGATCGTGTTTGGTACGGACGATAACGGAAACCCGTTACCGAACGGCATCATCAGCCAAACCCCCGACGTTGCCCAGGGCAACCCCGGTCTCGGTGGCGGCGGGCCGCGCGTAATTCAGTTGGGATTGAAGTTAGTCTTCTAACCTGCACTGAAGAGTCTGTGGTGTAGAGACGCCGCGTGCCGCGTCTCTTTTTCTTGGCGGACGCTGTTTCCTTTCGGCCGCACTTGCGGCTCGCTACCCGCTACTGGCGACTAGCTCTTTAGACATTCTCGGCAACACCGCGCGCAGCAGCCCGATGAACTGTCCCATCACGCGCCGCCCCGTCTCAAGCACCTCTTCATGCGCCAGCGGCTGGTCCAGAATTCCCGCTGCCATGTTGGTCACGCAGGATATCGCCAGCACATTCATCCCCATGTGCCGCGCGGCGATCGCCTCCGGCACCGTGGACATGCCCACCAGGTCCGCGCCAATCGTGCGCAGGTAGCGAATCTCGGCCGGAGTCTCGTAGCTCGGCCCGAGCAGCGCTACGTATACGCCTTCACGCGGCGGAATCGAAAGCTTCTTTGCCTCTTCGAGCGCGATCTCGCGATAGCGTTTCGCGTAGGTATAGCTCATGTCGGGAAACCGCGCGCCCAAGCGATCATCGTTCGCGCCGACCAATGGATTCTGCCCCTGCAAGTTGATGTGGTCGCGGACGATCACCAGCGCGCCCTGTCCATATTCGAGGTTGATTCCACCCGCAGCGTTGGTGAGAATAACCGCGCGAATTCCCATCCGCCCCAGCACGCGCACCGGAAAAGCGACTTCGCTCGCGGAGTACCCTTCATACAGGTGGACGCGTCCCTGCATCACGGCGACGGGAACCTCTCCCGCTTTGCCGACCACAAGCTGTCCCGCGTGCCCGATCGCCGTCGAGTGCGGAAATGTGGGGATTTGCGCGTAGGGGATTCGAACTGCCTTCGTGAGTTCGTCAGCAAAGGCGCCGAGTCCCGAACCGAGGACGAGCCCAATCTGTGGACGCAGCTTGGTCTGCGAAAGCACGTAGGCGGCAGCCGATTCGGCGCGAGTAAAGAGGTCTGGCTTCATAGAACACACGTAGTGGCGGGTGCCCTCACCCGCCCGGCCGGGCAAAGCCCGGCAGCGCTTTAGAATTTCCTTTCAAACTCCGCGAAACGCTTGCTCCAGTTGCCCGCAGCTCGCATCCGGAAACCCCTCCGCCGGGAAACCTGCATTGTAATTGAGAGCTGCAATCTCTTCGCGAAACGAAAAGCAAAGTCCGCAGTCTGAACTGTGTTTTCCAAGATTTTCACAGCCGAATTTTGCGTGCGTGTCAGAGGATGGGGAGATTCATGCTGTGCGAAACCGCCCAATAGCGCATAAACATTGGTGATTCGTGATTGGCCTTGTTCGCACTGCACAATTCCTGC
>JBASRS010000070.1:0-39640 GCA_049273945.1 Terriglobales bacterium
ACGCGGTGGCGCGCGGCTTCCGCGCGGCTGGAGTCGCGCGAGAGCATCACGACGCCCGCCCCCTGGTCGGCAAAAACTTTCGCAATCGCTTCCCCAATGCCCATGGAAGCTCCGGTAACGACTACAACTTTCCCTTCCATTTCCATGGCGACCCTTGTATCTCCTCCAGTGCAATCGAGTCAACCGCTGGCGTAAAATCGAAATACGTCACAGGAGACATCGTGTCGCTGTTGCCCCTGTTTCCGCTCGATTTGGTGCTATTGCCCGGGGTTCCTCTGCCCCTGCACGTCTTTGAGCCCCGCTACAAGGAAATGATCGGCGAGTGCCTGGACGAAAAGAAACCCTTCGGCGTGGTGCGGGCCTCCTCCAATGGCGTCGCCGAGATCGGTTGCACCGCCGAGATCCTCGAGGTCACCAAGCGGTACGACGACGGCCGCATGGACATCCTGACGCGCGGAGTAGAGCGTTTCGAAGTGCTGCAGGTTCACGAGGAGCGCTCTTTCCTGCAGGCAGAGTTTGCAGTGATCGAAGACGAACCGGGCAGGCCATCTTCGCAACTGGTGGAACAGGCAGTCCGCCTGCATGCCGAAATCGTGAAGCTGGCCGGCGCCCAGGCCGACGGCCCGGAGGAAAGCGCCGAACATCTTTCGTTCCTGCTGGCCGGATCGCTCCCGCTTGATCTTGACTTCAAACAGAAGCTGCTCACGACTTCGTCAGAACCAAAGCGCCTGCAGGCGGTCATTTCCTATCTCGAAGCCGTGTTGCCCGGTCTGCGTCGCGCCTCCAAGGCGCGCTGGAACTAGCTGGCAGCATTCAGCATTCAGCACTCAGCATTCAGTACTTAGCACTTGGCACTTAGCACTTGGCATTTAGCACTTGGCCAAATCTTCTCCAGCCGGATTGCTGAGTGCTGAATGCTGACTGCTGCCCTGCTTGTATAATCCGCTTAAGGCCGTTTCCTTTAGGGGTGCCCACCATGAGTATTGCCCGGACGCTCGGCGAGTTGCGCCAAAGTCCTTTCTCTGAGCCGCGTCTCGCGTCCCGCAGGGTCAAAGACGAGCTGCGCGAGAACCTGATGACACGCCTGCGTCAGAATTGCCCCATTTTTCCAGGGATCGTGGGCTATGACGACACGGTGGTTCCCCAGATCGTGAACGCCATCCTCTCACGCCATAATTTCATTTTGCTGGGACTGCGAGGACAGGCCAAAAGCCGCATTCTGCGCGCGTTGACCGGCCTGCTCGATCCGCAGTTGCCCTACATCGCCGGATGCGAGATCCACGACCAGCCGTATGCGCCCATCTGCCGCCGCTGCCGCGAACTGGTTGCGCAAGAAGGAGACGAGACCCCAATCGCCTGGCTCGCTCCCGAACAGCGCTATGTGGAAAAACTGGCCACGCCTGATGTCACCATTGCGGACCTGATCGGCGACATCGATCCCATCAAAGCCGCGCGCGGCGGACACGAACTCTCCAGCGAGTTCACCGTGCACTACGGCCTGCTGCCCCGCGCCAATCGCGGCATCTTCGCTATCAACGAACTGCCCGACCTCGCTGGAAAGATTCAGGTCGGCCTGTTCAACATCATGCAGGAGGGTGACGTCCAGATTAAGGGCTATCCCATCCGCCTGCCGCTCGACGTCGCGATCGTGTTCAGCGCAAATCCTGAGGACTACACTGCGCGCGGCAAGATCATCACGCCGCTCAAAGACCGCATCGGTTCGGAAGTTCGCACGCACTACCCCGCGACCGTGGAGGAAGGTATCGCCATCACCGCGCAGGAGGCCTGGATCCAGCGCGACGGCGTCCGCCTGCATGTTCCGAAATATGTGCAGGAAGTGATTGAACGCATCGCGTTCGTGGCGCGCGAAGACAAGAAAATCGACAAGCGCTCGGGAGTGAGCCAGCGGCTTCCCATCTCGGCCATGGAAAACGTAATTTCAAACGCTGAGCGGCGCGCGCTGACTCACCAGGAGACGGTCATCGTTCCGCGCATCAGCGACATCTACGCCGCGCTGCCTGCCATCACGGGCAAACTCGAACTGGAATACGAAGGCGAAATGAAGGGTGCCGACTTCGTCAGCAGAGAATTGATTCGGACCGCCATAGCCAAAGCTTACGACGGATATTTCAAGAACACCGACATGCAGCAGATCGTGCAGTGGTTCGACCTTGGCGGCGAAGTCCAGTTGGCCGACTCGGCCGGCGCCGGCGAGGCCCTTTCTTCGTTGCGCAGCATCCAGGGCTTGATGGAAAAAACTGTCAAAGTGAACGTCGGCCCGAAAGATACGGCCGAGAAGCAGGTCTCAGCCGCGGAATTCATCCTGGAGGGCCTGCACGCCCACAAGCGCATCGGCCGCAGCGAAGAGCGCGTCTTCAGTGCCGGCGAGAAGCCGCCGCAGCCCAGGAAGCCCGAGAAACCGATTCAGGACGAAGAAATGCCGTATCGGCCGCGCAAGCAGTTTAACTAGGGTGAAACGTGAGACTTCTCCTGCGGTGTCTGGCGGCCGCCGTTTTATTTTTGGCTGTGGTCATGGCAGTTTCCGCCTTGACCTTCAATGGGCTGCTGGCGATGCTCGCTTGGCCCGGCTTGCTCGTGGTGAATGCAGTCTGCGCAAGGTTCGGGATTTATGCGTCTGGTTCCAATAATTTCGGGCTGATGTTCGCGGCTGGACTTCTGATGGACGCCCTAATTTACACGGCGATCTTCTTCGCCGCAGTCACAGGCTGGAGGCTGGTAGCGCCCAAGGTTGTACGAAACGATAGCCTATGAAGAGGATCCGCTACAGCAAGTACGTTCCCGACCCTGCGGGCGAAATGAGCATGGAAGATCTGCTCAGCGCGCTCTCTGATTACCTGCTGCAAAGCGGCTTCCAGAATTACATGTACTACGAACTGCCCGATGGCGAGCAGACGCTGGATGATCTGCGGCGCGCCATCGAGCAGGCACTCCTCAACGGCGAGTTGTTCGACGAGGAAATGCGCGACCGCCTCGATCAGATGCAGATGGAAGGCGAACTCGACGAATTGATCGAAAAGCTCATCGAGCGCATGCAGCAGGAAGACTACATCTCGATCGACCAGCCGCACGACCCTTCCAGGAACTCGAGCGTCGGCGGACAAGTAGGCGAAGCCCAGCAGCAAGCCCGTTTCGAAATCACCGACAAGAGCCTCGACTTCCTGGGATTCAAGGCGCTGCGCGACCTGCTCGGATCGCTCGGCAAGTCCAGCTTCGGCCGCCACGACACACGCGACATGGCCACCGGCATCGAAACCAGCGGCGCCTCGAAGCTCTACGAGTTCGGCGACACGCTCAATCTCGACATCACCGCCACGCTCTCGAACGCCATCCAGCGCGAAGGCCTCAACCTCCCGCTGAACATCGAATACCGCGACTTGCAGGTGCACCAGTGCGAGTACCAGTCGTCCTGCGCGACCGTGCTGATGCTCGACTGCTCCCACTCCATGATCCTCTACGGCGAGGACCGCTTTACGCCCGCGAAGAAAGTCGCGATGGCGTTGTCACATCTCATTCGCACGCAGTATCCCGGAGACTCGCTCTCGCTCGTGCTCTTCCACGATTCCGCGGAAGAAGTCCCACTATCGCAACTGGCGCGCGTGAAAGTCGGCCCCTACTACACCAACACTCGCGAAGGCCTGCGCACCGCGCAGCGCATCCTCGACCGCCAGCGCAAGGACATGAAACAGATCGTCATGATCACCGACGGCAAGCCCTCGGCGCTCACCCTCGATGATGGCCGCATCTACAAGAACGCCTTCGGCCTCGACCCGCTGGTCGTGAGCCAGACGCTGGAAGAAGTCTCGAAGTGCAACCGCGCGGGCGTGTTGATCAACACGTTTATGCTGGCGTCAGATTACGGGCTGGTGCAGTTTGTCCAGAAAGTCACCGAGATGTGCCGCGGCAAAGCGTACTTCACGACTCCTTACACGCTGGGCCAGTATCTGCTGATGGACTACATGTCGCGGAAGACCAAGACCATCCACTAATGATCGCCGTCTTCGCGGGCGAGGGCACCCGCGCCACACAGGCCCGATTCATCACAAAACCGGTGTGACGGCCCGCACATCCCCTTGATCCCGAACGCGCTACTCTAATCTCACTCCCAGGGCCACTCCCGGTCCCGTTCCCTCCAGAAAAGGTATGACATGGCCGCAGTCCGAAGATTGTTTGCCCTCGCACTAGTGTGTCTCGCGAGCCTCAGCGCCGCCCAACAATGGGATCATCTCGCGGCGGCCCGCATCCTTGGACCGCATTGGACGAAACTCTCCCACTCTGCCGGGATGGTATTTGCCGGCACCGTGCTCACCGTCGAGGCGCAGCCTGCCGCCAAGGATCAGCCCCTTCCGATCATCCAAGTGAAATTCCGTGTTGATCGAGCGATCGCCGGCGTCCAGCAGGGACAAGTGCTCACCATTCGCGAATGGGCCGGCGTCTGGTCGAGTCATCGCGCGATGCGCAGCGGCCAGCGCATTCTGCTCTTCCTGTTTCCGCCGAGTCGTCTCGGCCTGACCAGCCCGGTGGGCGGTCCCCTCGGCCAGATCGCGCTCGACTCCCGCGGCGAAATCGTGGCCGCGCCGAACTCCGCGCCCGCGAACGAAGTCGGCAATGCGCGACCTCCGACCCGCCAGGCCGCCGCCCAGCCAGGCATCACCCTGCGTCAACTGGAGCGGGCCATCCGCAGCGCCCGCAAAGACAAGGAATAAACATGGTCCGCCGACTTCTGATCGTCAGCACTCTCGTGCTCTGCAACGCTCTCCCCGCCACTGCCGGAGGCCCCGCCTACGTCGCCGGCTCCGGCTTCGACGCCGCGGTAAAAGGCCAGCCCTTGACCTGGGCCAACGGAAACGTGCAGTACTTCACTGACCAGGGGGACCTGAGCCCGATCTTGAGCGGGGGGCAAGCCGACGTCCTGGTTGCCGATGTCTTCACTCGCTGGACTGGAATTCCCGGCGTCACGCTCACGGCCACGCAAGCCGGCCATCTTGCCGAAGACGTGAGTGGCGCGAATGTGGTCGGCTTCCCAGACGGCAGCTACTCCGTCCCCGACGATATTCAGCCCGGCGCACTCACCACGCCGGTTGGAATTGTGTACGACCTTGACGGTCAAGTCACGGACGCGCTGCTCGGGGCGGGCGCGGGCGGTCTGGATTTCTGCTTTACCAATGCTGTGTATGGCGGCCCCGACAATTTCAGTTCCGATGCTCACCTGATCCACGCGCTTGTCGTCATCAACGGCGTCTGTGCGGCCGATGCCTCAAAGTTGACCGATGTCCGTTACCGGCTCACGCGCACGCTCGGCCGCGTGCTCGGGCTCGGATGGTCGCAAGCCAATCCCAATGTGATCACCCGCAACCCGCCTCCCGGCGCGGACGACTTTGAAGGCTTCCCCGTCATGCACTTTCTTGACCCCGTTGGCTGCGTGCCCATCGGTGTGTGCTATCCCGACGCCGAGGTTCCCAAGATGGACGACCGCGCGGTTCTGCGGCGGCTATATCCCGCTGCGCCGCCGACCGCCAGAGTCCATGGCAGCGTGTTCTTCACCGACGCCAACGGAAATCCCATGCAGCCGATGCAGGGCGTGAACGTGGTTGCGCGCCGCATGGAGTCAGGCCAGCCATCGCGGCAATCGGTGGTTGCCTCGGTTTCTGGATTCGCCTTCCGCGGCAATGCCGGTAATCCAGTCAACGGTTTTGTCGACGCCAAGGGGCGCGCGTTCGACTATTTTGGTTCCGCTGATTCCGCACTCGAAGGCGCATTCGATCTCGCCGGGCTCGAGATTCCCGATGGAAGCAACAGCGCGAAGTATCAGTTGAGCGTTGAAGGACTGGACGCCAACTGGGCTGAAGGCGTCGGGCCCTACGCGCCCTCTCAGGTTGCGCCTTCGGGATCGTTCACTGCGATGGTCATCACCCTCCAGCGCGGAGCGGATGTCGCGCAGGACATCCTGATGCAGCGCAGCGCAATTGCACAATCCGACCCGGCCGCCGGCGGAACCTACGCCAATCCAGTTAACCTTCCCTTGGGCGGGAGCTGGGGTGCGTGGATCTCCGGCTACGGCGCCGCGGATGTGTTCCAGTTCACTGCTCAGGCGAACCGGACCGCCTCGGTGACCGCGCTCGCCGTAGACGAGTCCGGCCAGTCCAGCCAAGCCAAACTCATGCCCGTGATCGGCATCTGGCAGTTGAGCGACCAAAGTGGCGGACCAGCGCCCGCAGCCACGACCTCCGCCTTCAACACACTGACTCCGGGCATGACCCGCCTCGACGCGCAATTCACCGCCACCGACAGTTTCCGCATTGGCGTTGCCGACTTCCGCGGCGACGGCCGTCCTGACTACTTCTACTTGGCCAGCATTCTGTACTCCGATTCGATCACGCCGCCGCGGATAAGTCTGAGGGGTGCGCCGGTGGTCCTGCACGGTCTCGGCTTCCGCCCCGGGCTTCAGGTCAGCGTGGGAGCCGCTGGCGGGGCAGTTCTTTTCTTCTCAGCGACCGATCTGCAAGTTGCGCTGCCGGCTGGAATCCAGGATGGCACTGCTTCGCTCGTCGTCACCGATCCAGCGAGCGGCGCGTTCTCCCAGATGACCGATGTACTCACCTACGGTGCTGCCGCGACCGATCTGCTCATTCTGTTGCAAGGGGCGGAGCCCGCGACGCCGGTCGGCGCTGAGGCCGCCAACCCGATTCGCGTGCGCGTGGTGGCTGCGGACGGCACAACGCCGGTGAGCGGTGCCACCGTCGCCTGGACCACCAGCAACGGCGCCAGTCTGTCGGCGTGCGGAGGAGGCTCGAGGTGCTCTGCGCTGAGCGATGAGGCGGGCGTCACATCCACCCAAGTCACGCCCACTGCCACCGGAACGAGCACTATTACCGCGGCCCTCGCCCCGGCCTCATACAACCCTCCTCAATCGAAGCAGGCGACGGTGGTCGGCACTCAATCCGCGCTTGACCTGGGGGCGGTGGCGCCAACCAAGTGGATCGCGCAGGGCGCCACGCTCGATGTGCCTCTCACGGTCCGAGTGCTCAGCCAGGGCGTGCCCCAGGGCAACGTCGTCGTAAATTTCAGAGTGGCCAAGGGTGCCGCTGATCTCTCCGCGAGCAGCGCAAACACCGCCAATTCCGGCTACGCCACCATCACCGCCCATCTCACCAACCACATCTCCGACGTGCAGGTGACGGCCTGCGTCGCTCCCAACAATGCCCCTTGCCAGACCTTCACGCTGTTCGCTACGCCGTCGTCGCGCTGGCGACTGGAAACCGTGAGCGGATCGGCGCAGGTCATACCGGCGGGTCAGTCGTTCCAGCCGCTGGTGCTGCGCATCACTGACGGTGTCTCGCCCTCCAATCCGGTAATGGGTGTGAACATCGTTCTTGATGTCACACTCGAACGTCTTCCACAGGGCAACGGCATGCCGGTCATACTGGGAGCTTACGAAGTGCAAGCCACCACCGCGGACGGCGGTCTCGCCAGCGTCGTGCCCACCGTGGGAGATGTCCAAGGCTACTGCGATGTGCTCATCGCCGCCACCGCCGGGCCGGCCATCGCGCAATTCCACCTGCAGGTGGTGGAGCCGACAGGAGGAGCGCAGCATGGAAGAAGCCACGCCGCACGCTTCGACGCCGGAGACCGCCCACGTCCATCCGGGAGGAGAATAGTGGAAAGATAACGCCCGTGTGGGGCGGGCGCCCTCGCCCGCGTCCTCCACCGCGAAACAATCGAGCTCCCATGCGAGAGGGGTACTGCGAACGACGAACAGTGAATCGTGAACGACTAACGACCAACGACTACTTCTTCGTCCACTGATCTACCCACTCATTCACCGTCTTGTACCAAAGCTGCGAATTCTGCGGCTTGAGCACCCAGTGGCCCTCGTCGGGTAAGTAGAGCATCTTGGACGGCACGCCCAGCCGCTGAAGGGTCGTAAAAAGCTGCAAGCCTTCGCTCACGTCGAGGCGGTAATCGAGCTGACTGTGGATGACGAGCGTCGGCGTCTTGAAACTGGTCGCGCTCAGGTGCGGAGACCATTTCCGGTACATCTCGCGATTCGTCCAGGGTGTGCCCTTGAACTCCCACTCGTTGAACCAGAGTTCTTCGGTCGTGCCCCAGGCGGAGTCGGTGTTGAACATGCCGTCGTGCGAAACGATGCACTTGAAGCGGTCGGTGTGTCCGAGGACCCAGTTAGCCATGTATCCGCCGTAGCTCGCGCCCAGCGCGCATTCGCGGTCTTTATCGATGAACGGATAAGTCTTCTCGGCGTAGTCGAGGCCCTTCATCAGGTCTTCAAACGGCGCACCGCCCCAGTCGCCGTTGATGGCGTCGATGAACTTCTGTCCGTAGCCGGTCGAGCCGTGGAAGTTGATCATGACGACCACGTATCCGCTGGCGGCAAAGAGTTCGGGATTCCAGCGATAGCTCCAGTCGTCTCCCCAGGCCCCCTGCGGCCCGCCGTGGATGAGGAACTTCACGGGATACTTCTTGGCGGCGTCGAAGTTCGGGGGCTTGACGAGGAAGCCCTGGACTTTGTCGCCGTTCGCGCCGGAGAACGAGAAACGAACAGGATCAAGCGGTGCCATGGCGACCTCTGAGAATATGACATCGTTCACATGGGTTACAGGTTGACTGTAATCTTGATCGTTGCTGACGTCCCCGACAGTACCATGATTCAATGATTGCTCGGACACTTCCGCTCGGTAGATTTCGTTCGGGCGCGAGACAGACATCCTCGTGAATAGAAGAGACCCCCCATCTCGAGTTATGGCTAAGTCATCGTTAAACCACTCCACCATCTTCCACACGCGATTCCTTTCAGCAGAGTTCCCATCTTTATCCACCCACCAGATCGGGGATTCTCCGGCGTTTTCTGCAGCTAAGAAAATGCGCTTCGAGTCTGGCGCCCAAATGAACGTACCGACCCAACCATCAAAACTCTCCGTCAGATTCTTCTTCTCCCCCGTCTTCCGGTCGTACAGCATCAGCCGAAAGCGGTCGCTCTCGTATCCCGGACGCTGCTGGGCGCGGTAGGCGATGTACTTGCCATCGGGAGAATAGAGCGGCGTCGAGTCGCTGGCGGGATTGTCGGAAGTGATGTTCTTGGCTGGACCGCCATTCACCGGGACGATCCAGAGATCGTTGTTGGTGGACGTGGCTTCGACCTTGTCGTGGTTCGAGGTGTAGCAAATCTCCTGCCCGTCGGGCGAGAAGGCGTAATTGTCCTGTCCGCCGAGCGAGAACACGGGCGAATCGTAGTCGCCGGGCGTGAGGTCGCGGGGATTCAAGGTCCCGAAAAGGATTCCCACACCGGGTGGCGGTGGCAGCTCCACAGCAGGAACCACAAGAATATGACTGCGCTTGCCCTCCTTGTAAGCATTCCAGTGACGGTAGAGCAGGCGGTCGAAGATGAGCGCTTTCACCTTGGACTTCTCCGCGTCCTTCAGTTTCTCGGCGTTACAGTCTCCTTCGTCGCGCGCTCCGTTGCAGTCCGGATAGACATCCGATGTGAAAAGAATGTATTTGCCGTCGGGCGACCAGAGTTCGCCTCCGGCTTCGGTCGCAATTGAAGTCAGCTTGCTTACTGCGGTCACGGTTCCCGCTGCGCCATCGAAGTGGGCGATCCAGACTTGCGATCCGCCGTCTTTGTTCGAGATGAACGCAAAGCGCTTCCCATCCGGCGCCCATCGCGGACGGTCACCGTCCTGATCGGCAATCAGCACGCGTTCCTGTCCACCCGCCAGCGGCACGATCCAGATGTGCGGCGTTTTCTTGTTGGTGGCGAGGTCCACATCGACGGCGCTGAAGACAACCCACTTCCCATCCGGCGAAGGCACCGGCTCGCCCACGCGCTTCAGCTTCATCATGTCTTCGAAAGTGAAAGGATGTTTGGCTTGCGAAAATGCAGGAAGAGTCAAAAGAAGAACAGCAAAGATAAGACGCCGCAAACGCCACCTCCAGAGAACAGGAGAGTGTAGCACCGGACCTACGTAGGGACAGCCGCCTCGGCTGTCCGCCGAGCGAAGCTCGGCCAGCTCTGTGGGCCGCCGACCGGATGAAGTCGAGAGATCGCGGAAGGCACTGTGCACGGGCGCTGCCGCCCCGGAGCTGCGCTCCGCTGGACAGCCGAGGGCGGCTGTCCCTACGTGAGCCCTTCCAGCATCGCCGTCATCTCCGACTGCGCATGCGCATTCCCCGTTCGTCGCGCCGAAGAGATTCCGTCCACCAGCATCCTCTTGGCCTCATCAATCCGGCCGGCTTTCTCCAGCGTCTGCGCCGCCATGAAATAGCCGGGCGTGTAATCAGGATTCTTCTCGAGCAGAGTTTTGAACTCAAGCAAAGCCGGCTCGATCTGCCCCGCGTTGGAGTACTCCATCGCCAGCCCGTAGCGCGCGAAGGCGTCCCCGGGATTTGCGGCAAGAATTTCCGTCAGCATCGCAATACGATCCATCAGAGAGGTCTCAGGTCTAAGGTGTCAGGTCTCAGGAAGAAAGCCAAGTACCAATTGCCAAATGCCAAGTGCCAACCCTCGCGTTACAATGCTTTTTCTCCCTGGAGAGCTTATTTGGCCTGCCCCTATTTTGTGCCGCGGGAGATTGTGAACGACGGCTCCTGGCTCCATCCCTCGCGCCTGCCGCTGGGAGCGGGCTGGAGCGGTCGCTGCTGCGCCTCGGGACAAGAAGTTACGCCGGCCGACTCCGCCCTCCGCGAGTTCTGCAACCTGGGAAATGCCACCGCCTGTCCGCATCTTCCGCGTGAGCGCGATTGGGATGCGATTCGTTTCTCGGTCGCGCTTACCAGCGCGGAACAGATCACGCTCTGGTATGTTTGCGAGTTAGCTCACGCTCCGATCGAGCACGGAAAGCTTACTTTCGATCGCGTCCAGGAACGCTGGCTCAATCCGCACGCGGATTCGCGCGTGCAACGACTGGCAGGCTGTTATCTCGAAACCTGTCGCTCCCGGAGAAACGTAGGCACGGTTGTCGAAAGCCTAGGAGCTTGAGGAACACCCTTTATTGTATTGTCATCCCGAGCGTAGCGAGGGATCTGCAGTTCGCGTGCAGTACCAGAACTGCAGATTCCTCGTCGCCTTCGGCTCCTCGGAATGACAATAGAAAGCAATGTGCCAAAGCTGCGTAACGCTCTATGAACGACCCCGACCCCACACTTCGTCCTCGCCCCGTCCGCGACTCCAAATCCGAGATGACGGAGATCGTCCTTCCCAACGACGCCAACCCGCTCAACGCGCTCGTCGGCGGACGCCTCATGCACTGGATCGACCTTGCCGCCGCCATGGCCGCTCATCGTCACTCGCGCCAGTACGTGGTCACGGCGTCTGTCGATCATCTCGATTTCCTCGTGCCCGTTCGTGTCGGCGACATCGTTATCCTGCGTTCGTCGGTCAACCGCGTCTTCAATACCTCCATGGAGGTCGGCGTCAAGGTCTGGGTGGAGAACTACCACACCGAAACCAACCACCACGTCAGCTCCGCATACCTGACGTTTGTCGCGGTGGACGCCACCGGCCGTCGCCGCCTCCCCGTTGCGCCCGTAATTCCCGAAACCGACGACGAAAAGCGCCGCTATGAAGGCGCGCTCCGGCGCCGCGAATTGCGCCACTCGGAGTCTGCGCGCAGGAAACAGGTTGAGAAGTAGCTTGTATGTTGGCTGCTCCAGATGATGCCTTGTCGGATTTGCTTAGAGGTGAGGTCTCTATCCTGTGACCTGAGACCTAAGACCTGACACCTGAGACCTTTCATTATGGACAGCGCCCTTCTCATCCATCGCATCCACTTCGCGTTCACCATCACGTTTTACTATCTCTTTCCCCAGCTCACCATGGACCTGGTCCCCCTCCCGTATAATCAGAGTGTTCTTCCGAGAGGCACTCTTGAGCGCTCATTCCCATCATCCCGGCCAACAGCAGCCCGCTCCGCAGCCGCTACCCGGCGTCAATGCCATCATCGCTGTCGGGTCCGGCAAGGGCGGAGTTGGCAAGACCACGCTCGCGGTCAACCTGGCGATCGCGCTGAGCAAGCAGGGCCACAAAGTCGGCTTGCTCGATGCCGACGTGTACGGCCCCAACGTCCCGCTCATGCTCGGCACTAGCGAACAGCCCAAAGTCCTGGGGGAGAACCGCCTCGAGCCGCTCACGGTGCACGGCCTCAAGGTAATTTCGGTCGGCTTCCTCAATCCCGGAGACAAGCCGCTCATCTGGCGCGGCCCCATGCTGCACTCGATCATCCGGCAGTTTCTAGGATCGGTGGAATGGGGACAACTCGACTATCTCATCGTCGATCTCCCACCTGGAACCGGCGATGTCGCGCTCTCGCTCATTCAGACCGTCCCGCTGACCGGCTCGATCGTCGTTTCCACGCCCTCTGACGTCGCGTTGCAGGACGCCCGCAAAGCCATCGAAATGTTCCGCCAGATGAAGGTGGACATCGTCGGCATGGTCGAGAACATGAGCTACTTCGTGTGCCCGCATTGCCACCACGAAATCGACATCTTCTCCCGCGGAGGCGCGGAGAAGACAGCGAAACAGTTCGACGTGGCGTTTCTGGGGAGCGTGGAACTCGACCCCGAAATCCGCAAGTCTGGCGACAGCGGCTCGCCGGCGGTGCTCCAGGGCGAAGACTCGCCGCATGCCAAGTCATTATTCGAGTTCGCTCGCAGAGTGGTCACCCGCGTGGACGAGATCAAGTCGAGCAGTTCGGAAGGCGTAATTCAGATTCAGTAGAGCACGCATCGCGCTGGCCCAATCTTCACGAAACGCCACGGCACGTGTCACCCCGGTCGAGGGCGGACGTGAGTCCGTTCGCCCAGTCACGGAAAGGATTGCACGGCGCCGGGAAGACTGGGCGTGGTTCTCCTCAGTTCTCCCCGATCAATGAGCCCAAGTACAAATCGACCGAACTGGAAGCGATGGCCAATTCAGCTACCAATAATCCGTCGGTGCGTGCGAACGATGATCAACCTGCTCCTTCCAAGCCGTCACCCGAACGGCGTCGCCTGGAGCCCCCGAAGATGAACTGAGGGGCACCGCGTAACTGGCTCATTCGCCTGGCCTTGCAGCCAAGAAACTCCGCGCCGCTGAGATGCATCTGAAGCGAGGAGGCTACTCGCGGACGTGAGAGCACTCCCGTGACCTGTGCCGCTCATCCAAGCCGCGTTATAAGTGAGGGCTATGCGGATCAAGACAAGAGGGGCCCTGTTGTCGGTTCTGTTCTGCGCGGCCGCCGGCCCTTTCCTGTTCGCGCAAGAGAAGCCGGCAAGCCGCAACGCGGCCTATCGGATCACCAACCAGGAAAAGGACCCACGCCAGAAGCCGGGAACGCCTCGTTCGTTGAACTTCAGCGAAGGCCTGGCGATTTTGGGCGCCGCACTTGACTCCCCTCACCGTGGCAACTCCACTTCCGATTGCTCTCACTTCGTGCAAGCCATCTATGAACGCGCTGGTTTCCCATATTCCTATGTGAGTTCTTTGGAACTTTACGCGGGGGTCGACGAATTTCGGCGGGTAGCAAGTCCGCAACCCGGTGATCTGGCCGTCTGGCGCGGACATGTAGGAATTGTAGTCAATCCCGCCCAGCGTTCCTTCTTCAGCCTGTTGAGCTCGGGGCGCGGCGTCGAAGCCTACGACTCGCCGTACTGGAAACAGCGTGGACGCCCCCGTTTTTTCCGGTATGTCAAAGCGAATTCGGCAGATGTTCTTTCCGGTCCGGTCCGGGGTGCGAGCTTGACACCCACTGGTTTGGGGATCAGACCTCGCGGGCAAGCCGTTGCAACCTCTTCTCCCACCGAACCACCAGAACCTTCGAACGAGGTGGCACCGTCGGAAAGGCTTCTAGAAGTCCAGCCACTGGTCGCCACCATCTTTGTTCCCGTCGTGAATTCAGGCAAGCCGGGTCGAGATCAGGTGAGCGCATCTCTTCTTAAAGTCTTCGGCGATTCTGAACAGGCCCTGCGGGGAAGGGATTTGTTCACGTTACCTCAATCTCTGACAGTGTTCGATCAATTCGAAGTCAAAAAGGTGCACATCTCAGGGAATCAGGGATGGGCTGAGGTTCGGATTCATGAACTCGCGTCTCTCTCGACCGGTGGGGGGAAGACTGACAAGCTTTCGGAACGTCAACGATGGTCGTTGTGGCGCCGCGACAACAGCGGTTGGGAGCTGTCACTTCCGCAAAACACAGTGTATCTTTCGCAGGATGTGGCGGTGCGGTTACTGGCGCAGGAACTGGTAAGTCTTACTGAGGGCAGTTCCGACTCCGCCAATACGGCTGACCAGAAGGCCCAACTGGCACGGCTTCTCGATTCGCTCCTAAAAAAATAAACCGTCCCCGAGAGCCCAGCGACTCAGTGACTGCCGTCTGGCTTTAACCAGAGCCACTTAAGCCAGCCGGCGGATCGCACCCAGCGTCTTCTCCACCTCTTCCGGCGTGTTGACGATGCCGCACGCCAGGCGCGCGTAGCTGACACGATAGGGCGTGGTGGAGGCAACAATCTTCTGCTCCAGAAGGCGGCTCACCACTTTGCCCGGCTTCATTCCTTTCACGTCAAAGCAAGCCATTCCCGCGGAAAGGCTCTCGTCGCGCGGCGTGTAAAGCTGGACGTGCGGCATGCGCGCCAGTCCCTCTTTCATCTGATGATTCAGTTCGTGAATGCGCGAGGTGATGCGACTGGGCCCGATGTTCTCGTGGAAATGAAAGGCCTCTGGCAGCGCCCAGTGGTGTTCGAAGGCTTGAAAGCCGCCCGGTGAGAACCACGCGGCTCGCGGCGGATGGTCCGACTCTTTTTCTTCTCCCCAGGCCTCAAACACTTCATTGGCGTAGAAGGTCGGAAATAACGGACGCATCCTTGCCCACACCGCGGGTTTTGCCCAAACGAAACCGGTGCCCCGCGGTCCGAACATCCACTTATGAGTGCCCGCGGAGAATGCATCGCAGCCCATCGCGACGATCCTTGGATCTTCCACACCGATTCCATGAACGCCATCCACGATCAGGAGAACCCGGTCTTTTTCGTCGCGGCCGGCATTTACTTCGGCAATTACATCGGCAATGCGGCGGATCGGAAGGCGCACGCCGCTGCTCGAATGCACCCACGTCACACCCACGGCGCGGGTTTTGGCACCAATCCCCTTGCGAATCCGATCCGCGATCTCGTCAGGGGAGATCGAGTTGTAAGAATCGAAAAGGGGAATCTTGCGCCAGGTCGCACCGCTGCGGCTGGTGGCCAGCCGGATGGACTCATGATGCACGTAATGATCGTGCACGGTCGTGAGCACTTCGTCGCCTTCGCGCAGCGCCAGTCCGTGGTAGATGAGCGAGAGCCCGGTGGTCGTGTTCTGGGTCAGCGCGATATCCTGCGCGTCGCCGCCGATGTAACTGGCGATGGTGCTGCACGTCTTCAGCGGCATATTCTTTTCGACACTCTCGAACAGGGAGGTCTCGACCGTCACGAATGGATTGGCGTCCAGTTGCCGGCGGTATTTCTCGATTGCTTCGCGAACCGGGCGCGGATGAGAGGTCAAATAGAAAAGGCCAAGATGAATGTAGTCCGGCGCAAGTTCGAACTCCCGGCGCACCGCTCCCCAATCGTCGTAACGAGCGGGGCTGGCCATCTTCGTTTTTTGGCCGTCCGCCAGCAGCGGCGTAAGGGCTCCCGCAGCAACTGAGAGTGAACTGCCAACCAGGAAATTTCGACGGGTTACGGGCATGAAGGGTCTCCTCGACTTCTGGGTACAAACTATATGTCGGATTTTTGGAAAGCCATCCGAAAATTGCGGTCAAACTAGGATCAGCCGTCACGATCCTGGCTTCTTGTCGTCAAACCGGGCCAGCCGATAGAGCGGTTCCGCGTTTTCATCCTTCAGCACCAGCCGAGCCACCATCTCTCCCAGCGCCGGACCATGCTTGAACCCGTGTCCCGACCCTCCGCCAACGATCCAAACATTCCGACTTGTCGCCAGTCGGTCGATGATGAAGTTGTGATCCGACGTGTTCTCGTACTGGCAGACGCGAGTCTCCACCAGCGGCGCGTTTCTCATGCCCGGAAAACGGTAGGCAAGATAGCGCCGTGCCCCGGCCAATCGGTCATCGCCCACCAGTCGCTGCCCCGCCGTTGGATCAAACTCCGCCCCGCGCGTGTCATCGGCCAGCTTGAATCCGCGACTCGCATTCCCAGGAACTCCGTACATGAAGTGATCGCTGTGGTCGGCCCACACCGGCAAGTTGCCTTCGTTGTACCGGCCATCACCGGCGGGAGTGCCGAAAAAAAACACGTCCTGCTTCGTTACGGAAAAGTGCGGACCCACAGTCCGCGGGAACAACTTGCCGAGCCACGGCCCGCAGGCAAAGACGTAACGATCCGCGAAAAGCGTTGAGCCGTCCGAAAGCGACAGGCCCTTCCAATCTCCTCCCTCAAGCGCTTGCGTCGCAACCGCCGCAGGCCGGTACTCTCCTCCTTCGGCCACGAAATGTTCCACGACGGCCTCCGCCGAAGCGCGTGCCAGCAAGTACCCGCTTTGCGGCTCCCAGATTCCCCACTCGACGTTTTGGAAATTGATCTGCTTCCAGCGCCGAGCCATTTCATTCACGGTCTGTTGCTCGAAGGGAATTCCCGCATCTTTGAGCATCGGCAGCGATCCACGCTCGAACTGGTCGTCGCCCTCCACCATCCACAACACGCCGATCGGATGAAAGAACTTCTGCTTCCACTGCGCCTCGTGGTCTCTCCAAAGCTCCATCGCCCGCGCCGCCATCCTGGTATAGGGCTGATTCGGCCCGTAAGCCCCGCGCATGACCCGAGTCTCCCCGCCGGAAGATGCCCGCGAATTTCCCGGCCCCCAGGCGTCGAGCAGCGTAACCCGGGCTCCGCTGCGAAGAAGATACAGCGCAGTCCATCCGCCGAATGCGCCCGCGCCAACCACTGCGATGTGAGGTTTGTTGTCCATGGATTTCGGAGCCCTGCCAGTATCCAGATCCGTTGCCGCAGAAACCAGCGCACCCAGCAGCGCCGGCCCGCCGGTCGCCGCAACCGCAGCTCCCAATCCCAGTTTGCACGCAGTCCGGCGGGAGAATCTTGCCATAACAGAACATTCCCGGCCCGCAGCCGACGGCTTCGGTTCCGAAATACTACGACTGAACGGCCTCCAAGGCTGCAAGAAAGTTTCCCTTGACGTAAACATACCCCTTCACCTAAATTGTCGCTCCACAGCCTCAGTCCTGATACGAAGGCGTAGTCCTTCACCGTTGTTTTTCTCTGATCTTCGCGCACATCACAATGCTGAAGCCGAACCTCTTCCTCGTCGGCGCCCCCAAGTGTGGTACGACAGCACTCTATACCTACTTGCGCGAGCATCCCCAGATCTTCATGTCGCCGGTGAAAGAGCCCCAGTACTTCGCACAGGACTTACGGGGTGACCGGAGGCGCGTTCGAAGCCTGAAGGAATATTTGGAATGTTTCGCCGGGGCACGGGACGAGGAGATCATCGGTGAAGCATCGACGTCATATCTTGGATCGAAGCGGGCTGCTGAAGAGATCAAGGCGTTTGCCCCCGACGCCCGTATCATCATCATGCTCAGAAATCCGGTGGACAAGATGTACTCCCGGTTCAATGATGCCCGCTTCAACAAACGGGAACCCCACCTGACGTTTGAGGAGGCGTTAAACGCGGAACAGCGATGCGGACCATCAATGGGGCTCGGATACAGAGAATCGGCTCGGTATGCCAGCCAGGTGCGCAGATACCTTGAAGCCTTCGGCCGCGCGAGCGTTCACGTTATCCTTTACGATGATTTCAAAAACCGCATCGCCGCGACCTATGAGGAGACCCTTGGTTTTCTTGGCGTCCGCCCGGATGGCAGATCCGAATTCCCGGTAGTAAACAGCCGGCGATATGTTCGGAGCATGGCGCTCCAGGAATTCGTCCGGCAGCCTCCTGAAATTCTGCGGCGGTTCGGCCGCTTAGCTCTCCCGCTCGGCGCGCGCAGGCAACTTCGAGGCTGGCTATCAGCCTTGAATGTGATCTCGGCTCCCCCTCCTCCTTTGAGTCAGGACCTCCGTCGGCGGTTGCAGCGGGAGTTCGAGGATGATGTTAAGGAGTTAGGCCAGCTCATCGGTCGAGATCTGTCAGCTTGGTCGGAGGGCTAATCTCCCGGCCATCCTTGACACCCTCCACAACGCTCCCTAGAATCGCAAAAGGGGCGCTGAAGCCGCATTCTAAGCTTCTGCATCTAAAGAATTTAGGTGGAGCTTTCGCTCCGTCCTAAGGGTATCTATGCCATCCGGACCAGCGGGCGAACGGGAACGCGAAATCCTGACCGCCATCGTCGAGACCTTCATCGCCACCGGCGAGCCGGTCGGTTCGCGCACCCTTGCGCGCACCAGCCGCGAGGGCCTCAGCGCGGCCACCATCCGCAACGTGATGGCGGACCTGGCCGATGCCGGCTTCCTCGATCAGCCGCACACTTCTGCCGGACGTGTCCCGAGTACCGAAGCCTACCGCTACTATGTCGAGCAGCTCAGCGGCGAAACCCGTCTGTCGCAGGAAAATGAAAGCATTATTCAGGACACCCTGACCGGAGTCTCCGACGTGCAGGAGTTCATGGAGCGCACTTCGCACGTGCTCTCGCTGATTTCGCACAGCGTCGGCGTCACCGTGGCCTCAAGCGGTCCGCGCAATGCCCTGGAGCACGTTTACTTTTCGCGCCTCGGAGATCAAAAAGTCCTGGCCGTAGTCGTCACGCGCTCGGGCGTGGTGCGCGACCGCGTGTTGCGCCTCGATCTTCCCCAGTCGGAGCTCGACCTGGCGGCGCGCTACATCAACGAGAATTTTCGCGGCTGGATCATGGAAGACATGCGCGCCGAAATCGCCCGCCGCCTGGAGAAAGAGCGCAGCGAGTATGACCGGCTGATGCAGTCCATTGAACAGCTCTACAAGCAGGGTGCCCTGGCCACTAGCGAAGCTCCGGAAGCGGTGTTTGTGGAAGGCGCCGCCAACCTGGTGACCGGCGAGGAAGACCGGCAGCGCCTCCAGGACCTGCTGCGCACGCTGGAAG
Organism: Terriglobales bacterium; assembly: GCA_049273945.1. GTDB lineage: Bacteria > Acidobacteriota > Terriglobia > Terriglobales > Acidobacteriaceae > Acidiflorens. The sequence continues at coordinate 19,074 of JBASRS010000070.1, forward strand.
AAAAGGAAAAAGTCGTGAAGCTGCTCGGCGCCTATCTCGACACACGCCAGGAAGCGGTGCGCGTCGTCATCGGACTCGACAAGGCGCTGCCCTCGATGCGCAACTTCGTCCTCATCGGCGCCCCGGCCCGCGTCGGGGGCGAGGTCATGGGATCGCTGGCGGTGATCGGGCCCACCCGGCTCGATTATCAGCATACGATGTCGGCGGTCTCGTACATCGCCCGCCTCTTCGACAAACTTTTGAATGAATCGGAGTAGCCAGAAGATGGGTAAAGGAAACGGAAAGACCGACGTTAACCTCGATTTGGAACACGAACTGCCCGCTGCGGAGGGCGAGGAAGAAACGACTGCGGCGGCAGGTCCAACTACCGCGCCCGAGACCGGCGTTGTATCTGAGATCGACAAGCTCCGCGCCGAGCGCGATGCGCTGCTCGACCGCCTGGCACGCCTGCAGGCGGAATTCGACAACGCCCGCAAACGCGCGGCGCGCGAACAGCAGGAATTCCGCGAATTCGCTGCGGCCGATGTCATCAAGAGCATTCTGCCCGTCCTCGACAGCTTCGAGCGGGCCCTCAAGGCCCCAGCCGGCGACTCCAATGATCTCCGCAGCGGTCTGGAGCTCATCTACCGGCAGTTCCAGGACGCGCTGCAGAAACTGGGGGTCCAGCCGATTCAATCTGTGGGGAAGCCTTTCGACCCGCGAGTGCACGAGGCTGTCGAAATGGTGGACACCACCGAGGTCGAGGACCATCACGTGCTCGACGAACTGCAGCGCGGCTACAAGTACAGGGACCGCCTGCTGCGGCCCGCAATGGTGCGGGTCGCCCGCAATTCCCACAATTAGATCCGAGCTTGGGCGAAGAACTGATTTCAAGGGGAGCATTCTGGCCAACAACGGCAAACGCGACTACTACGAAGTCCTCGGCGTCACCCGTACGGCCACCGAGGTCGAGATCAAGAGCGCCTACCGCAAGCTGGCGATGACCTATCATCCCGACCGCAACCCGAACAATCCTGACGCGGAAGAGAAGTTCAAAGAGCTGACCGAGGCCTATGCAATTCTGGCCGACTCCGAGAAGCGCTCCCTCTACGACCGCTTCGGACACGCCGGCGTAGGCGGCAGCGCGGGCGGTCCTGCCGGCTTCGATCCCGCCATCTTCCAGGACTTCGGCGACATCTTCGGCGAATTTTTCGGCTTCGGCGACCTGTTCGGCGGCGGAGGCCGCCGGCGCGCTCGCGCGCAACGAGGCGCCGATCTGCGCGAGGACCTGACTCTCGAGTTCGACGAAGCGGTTTTCGGCATCGAGAAGCAAGTCAAAGTCCGCCGCCACGAAGCTTGCGACGCGTGCCACGGCTCGGGGGCCGCTCCCGGCAAAGCGCCGGTCCAGTGCCGCTCTTGCAACGGACGCGGCCAGGTGCGCTATCAGCAGGGATTCTTCAGTATTGCGCGCACCTGCCCCACGTGCCAGGGCGCGGGCAGCGTGATCACCGATCCTTGCCCGAAGTGCAAAGGCGAAGGACGCGTGTTGCGCGATCGCACGGTCGAAGCCAAAGTTCCCGCCGGCGTCGAAGACGGCACCCGCATCCGCTTCGCCGGACTCGGGGAAGCCGGCGCCTTCGGCGGACCCGCCGGCGATTTGTATGTCGTCCTTCATGTCAAAGAGCATGCCTTCTTCGAACGCGAGGGCAACGATCTCTATTGTGTCGTGCCGGTCTCGTTCTCGCAGGCCGCGTTGGGTACCGAGATCACGGTTCCGACCATGGAAGGTGACTACAAACTGAAGATCCCCGAAGGCACGCAGTCGGGAACCTCTTTCCGAATTAGAAATCGCGGCGTGCCGGTCTTGAACGGACGTGGTAAGGGCGATTTGTTTGTCGAGGTCCGCGTCCAAACCCCGGGCAAACTCAGCAACCGCCAGCGCGAACTGCTGGACGAATTAGGGCAGCTCTCCCCGGTAGAAAACAAACCGCAACGTCGGTCGTTGCTGGGACGAATGAAAGACATGTTCGCGTAGGAGAGTTCTCAGTTCTCAGTTCTCAGTCTCCAGATGCTAGCGGTTATCATTTGGATGTGTGTCTGTCTCTTCTGAGAACTGAGAACCGGGAACTGAGAACTGCTCCATGACTCGCCGCCGCTGGATCGCCGATGAAACGACCGGAAATACCGCCGCCCTGACTGGCGACCATGCGTCTCACCTCGCGCGCGTCCTCCGTGCCGAAATCGGCCAGCAATTCGACATTGCTACCGGTATCTCGGTCCGGCGCGGAACAATCACTTCCATCTCTGACCAACGCGTCGAATTTGCCCTCGGCGAAGAAGAGACTACCGCGCCGGCACCGCACCTTTCCCTCGCCCTTGCCATCTTCAAATTCGACCGCATGGAGTGGGCAATCGAGAAATGCACTGAGCTCGGTGTTACCCGAATCATTCCGATCGTCGCTCGCCGCACCGACTCGCACCTCGCTACCGTTGCCGCCAAACGCCGCGAACGCTGGCAGCGCATCGCCCGCCAGGCATCCGAACAATCCCGCCGTGCCGCGCCACCCGAAATTGCCGTGCCCATCAAACTGATAGATCTTAGTAGCGCCGGCGCCTCGCCGGCTGTCGGGCGGGCGCCCTCGCCCGCCCCCGCATGCAAGATCGTCCTCGCCGAATCCGAAAACGACACCCGCTTGCGCGACGCCCTGAACTCCCGCCCATCCGACGTTACGCTGGCCATCGGCCCCGAAGGCGGATGGACTACCGATGAACTCCAGTGGTTCCGAGATTCCGGATGGATCGCCGCCTCGCTCGGCGACACCATCCTCCGCGCCGAGACCGCCGCCATCGTCGCCACCACCCTCGCCCTCGACGCGTTGCAGTGATGTTCCTCACACCCTTCCACAACCGCCTCTGATATGCTCCGGCAAGTGAGTCCGACCGTAGTGTCCGCTTCCAAGATCACTCCCGACGAACGCCAGCGGGAAGCGATCGAGCACGTTCAGGGCCCGATGCTGGTCGTAGCCGGCGCCGGCACTGGTAAGACCACTGTCCTGACGCAGCGCATCGCCCACTTGGTCCGCGAAGGCCACGCCCGCCCCGACGAAATCCTGGCCCTCACCTACACCGACAACGCCGCCGAAGAAATGAAGCAGCGCGTGCGGGCCGAACTCGAAGGCAAGGACTGCGACGGCCTCCAAGTCCTGACCTTTCACGCCTGGTGCAATGGCCTGCTCCGCCGGCGCGGCACCGACTTCGGCGTCCTCGACGACAAGGATCTCTGGGTCTATCTGCGCCGCCGCATCCGCGATCTGCGCCTGAAGCACTTCGTACGCGCCGCCAACGTCAGCCAGTTCCTCGACGACTTGCTCGATTTCATGCGCCGCTGCCAGGACGAACTTGTCGGCCCCGAACAGTATGGCGACTATGTAGCCCGTCTGGAGCGCGGCGAAGTCGCCATTCAGCGCGTCACGAAGTCAAAGCAGCAGAACGACCTGGAGCACAGCGAGATACTCGACCGCTGCCGCGAGATCGCCGGGGTTTTCGCTACCGTAGAACGCATGCTTGAGGAAAAAAACCTGGGCACGTTCGGCCACATGATTACCCGGGCCTATCAGCTTCTGAAGAATGACACTGCGCTACTGGAAGAAGAGCGCTCCCGCACGCGCTTCTTGCTGGTAGACGAGTTCCAGGACGCCAACTTCGCCCAGGTCGAGATACTCTCTCTGCTCGCCGGGCCAACGGCTAACGTTTTCGCCGTCGGCGATCCCGACCAGGCCATCTACCGTTTTCGCGGTGCCTCCAGTGTGGCTTTTACTCTGTTCGCCCGCCATTTTTCTGCGACGCGCTTCGTCGCCCTCGAAAAAAACCGGCGCTCGCTCTCGCCCATCCTGCGTTGTGCGTTCGGCATCGTGAACGAGAACCCGCCTGTGTTTTCGGAGAAGGGGAGCAGGATCTCCTACCAGCGCGCGCCGCTCGCATCGGAACGCGAAGCGGAAGCGAATGCCCGTGGCGAATTAATCCCGGCGCTGCCGGTCGAAATCGTCACCTGGGGTGACCGCGAGGTCGAGGCCGCCGACCTGGCCCGCCAAATCCAGAAGAAGCGTAAGGAACAGCGCTGTGCGTGGAGCGAATTCGCAGTCCTCTATCGCCAGCATATCCATCGCGAAGAATTGGTGAAGGAGTTCGCCGAGCGCGGCATTCCATTTTCGATCGAAGGCCTGGACGTGCTGCATACGCCCGAGGTCCGCGACGTGGTTGCTTGCCTCACCGCCGCCGTGAGCCCGGGCGACGCGGCCAGCTTGTTTCGCGTAGCTGCTCTCCCGCAGTTTGCCATTGACCCGAAAGAACTGCGTGCCGCCATGCGGGCGGTTCGGCGGGACGAACTCGATCTCCGCAAGATTCTTGAGAAATTGCCCAACGGTCGCGCGGTTCTCGAGAGCGTACAGAAGGCACACACCCAGGTGGAAAAAGAGGGCGTCCGTGCCGCCGATGCGGTGAGCATGGTGACGCGTCACTTTGCTCTGCCGAGTTCGCCTGCCGTGAACGCCTTACTGAAGTTTGTCGAATTGTGGCACACCCGGGCAATCGCCGAGGTAGGCAGTGCCGCCGAGTTTCTCGACTACCTCGATTATTTCGGTCAGGCGAAGGGCTTTATCGCTCTCCCGGCGACCACCGAAGACGCCGTGCGCCTCATGACGGTGCACACCGCCAAGGGACTCGAGTTTCGCCACGTGGCGATCCTCCGTGGGTCATCCACTTCGTTCCCCTGCAATTGGCGAGAACCGCTGGTGGATCTTCCGCCCGAATTGCGCTCCGCGGAATCCGCCCACAACGACAAGATCCTCAACGAGCAGGAAGAACGCCGCCTCTTCTACGTCGCCATGACGCGCGCCAAGGACACGCTCACGATCTATGCCAAGCAGGGAACGGGCGTCGAGACCAGGCCCACCAAGTTCCTGCGAGAATTTATGGGCGAGCCGGCCTACCGGAAGTTCTGGCGCACGCGTTCGGCCGCGGCGGTGCAGGACGACCTTTTCGCCGAAGAGGAGAAGTTCGCCATCGAGCATTCCAACGTCGCCGCCTGGCTGCTCATGCCGCCCTCGGCCGACTTCGTGACCGGTTTGAGCGCAAGCGCGATCCAGATTTACGAGCAATGTCCGCTGCGCTTCAAGCTGGAACGCGAGTGGAATCTTCCCCGCGACGTTCCCGCGTCGCTGCACTACGGCGCGGTCATGCACAGTGTCCTGCGCACCTTCTACGATGGCCGCCGCTTCGGCCGTGAGGTCAGCGAAGCCGGTCTTCTGGAGCAGTTGCGGCAAGGGCTGGCCGATGCCCGCATCCCGGACCGCTATCAGTACGACCTCTATCTCCGGCAGGGGATCGAACAACTCGAGCAGTTCTTCGAACTGGCTCGGACGACTCCCCAACCCGAAGTCCTCGAGACCGAGCAGAACTTCGATCTGCAGGTGGGCACCGCGAAACTGAGAGGGCGCATCGATCGCATCGACCGTGGCTCGGACGGCGTTGCCGTCGTGGACTACAAGACCGGCAAGCCCAAGTCCCCGGAGGAGGCCGACAAAAGTCTGCAGCTTTCTCTGTACGCGCTCGCAGCCAAGCAGGTCTGGGGACAGCGGGCCGCCCAGCTCATCTTCTACAACCTGGAAAACAACACCGCGATCGTGACCACCCGCAACGACGCCCAACTCGAAGCCGCGGAAGAGCGCGTGCAGGAAGTGGCCGAGGACATCGCCCAGGGAAAGTTTCCCGCCAAACCAGGCTACCAGTGCACCTTTTGCCCGTACCGCAACCTCTGCCCGGCAACCGAAAAGGTGGTGTCGGTCGCGCTGAAGAAACCAGCCGGTCGCGCAAGTTGAGATGAGGAAAAGCCGGAGGGGTGTAGATGATGCGGTGTGCCGAAAAATTCGTCACAAAAAACTTTGGGGACGCTCATCGCGTCCCCTTTTCGTTGCCTGTTGCAGGTGCTTAGTGTTTCTTCTTCTTTGCTTTCTTTTTGGTTGCCATGGATCTATTCTCCCTTTCCATTCTTCATGGAATCTTGCAACGGTCTTCTGTTGCAACTGATTGAATGTATAGAGTCAACGCCGAGCGAAGTCAAGAGAAAAATGAGCGCGATCACGGCGCACAACGATGCACCAAAGTCACCTCGCGCATCGCGGGCGAGAAAAAATTCTCTCGATGCTCGCAGTCGGCTCTCGCGGGCAACTCATCTGTGCGAATCCTTCCTCTTCCAGCCTGAGCAGAGCGCTTCCCTGCCCGCGCGCACGATCGCCTCTCCTGAACCTCCGAGGCCTTTCCATCCATCTATAATGATAGGTACGCTGCAAGCGATGATCCTGTGAAGGAGCGCATGTATGGCCGGTTCTACTGATGTCGTCATCATTTCCGGATGCCGCACGCCCATCGGAAAATTTCAGGGAAGCTTGAGCGACTTGAGCGCTCCACAGTTGGGCGCCGTCGCCGTCCGCGAGGCGGTGAAGCGCGCCAACCTCCAGCCCCAGCAAGTGGACGAATGCGTCATGGGCAACGTGGTCTCCGCAGGGCTCGGTCAGAACCCCGCGCGCCAAGCCGCGATCTTCGGCGGCCTCGCCCCCGAAGTAGGTGCCATGACTATCAACAAAGTTTGCGGCTCCGGATTGAAAGCGGTGGCGCTCGCCGCGCAGGCGATCGAAACCGGCAACAGCTCCATCGTTGTCGCGGGCGGCATGGAGTCCATGACCAACGCGCCCTACCTGCTTCCCAACGCCCGTATGGGATACCGCCTCGGCAACGGCCAGCTCATCGATTCCATGGTCCACGACGGCCTGTGGGACATCTACAACGACTACCACATGGGCCTGACCGGCGAGAACGTCGCCGAGAAATACGGCATCACTCGCGAGGAGCAGGACGCGTTCGCCGTGAACTCACATCGCAAAGCCATCGCTGCGCAAAAAGAATGCCGCTTCAAGTCGCAGATCGTCCCAGTCGAAATCCCGGCAAAGAAGAAAGGCCAGCCCGCCGTGATCTTCGACAAGGACGAAGGTCCGCGCGAAGACACCACCATCGAAACCTTGCGTGCTCTCAAGCCCGCCTTCAAGAAGGACGGCACCGTCACCGCCGGCAACGCTCCCGGCGTCAACGATGGGGCGGCAGCGCTTGTCGTCACCAGCGCGGCGCGCGCGAAAGAATTGGGCGTGGCTCCCCTGGTTCGCATCGTCGCCCAGGCCACCAGCGGCATCGATCCCAAATGGGTCATGATGGCCCCCGTAAGCGCCGTGCAAAAGATTTGGCAAAAGACCGGCTGGAAGAAAGACGATGTGGATCTCTACGAACTGAACGAAGCCTTTTCGGTGCAGGCGCTCGGAGTCTGCCGCGAACTTGGCCTCGACATGAACCGCGTGAACGTGAATGGCGGCGCGGTTGCGTTAGGACATCCCATCGGCGCCAGCGGCGCGCGTGTGCTGGTCACGCTGATCTACGAGATGATTCGCCGGGATGTCCACCGCGGCATCGCGGCGCTGTGTCTGGGCGGGGGCAACGCTGTGGCCATGGCAGTGGAGCGCTAGAATCGAAGGGCAGAGAACTATCCGGTCTTCCTACGCAACCGTTCCACCAGCGCGCGCAACGTCCCCTGCGTCTCTGGACTCCACCAGCCTGCAATGACGCGCTGTAGTTCCGGCTCCAGGTCGGCTTCAAATATGGCAACCAGGTCGGCGCGCGCCAGGCGACGCGTGCTGGTCATTGCTTCCGCGGGCAACGCGAGCAAGTGCTGGCACGACTCCACGGCCAGGTCCACCACTCTCTCCAACGCAGCCAGTTCATCAACCAGTCCGATTCCAAGAGCTTCATGCGGCGAGAACAGCCCACCGGTTACTGCCAGCCGCTCCGCTTGACGAGGCCCGACCAGCCGTCGCGCTCCCGCCAGGATCACCGGTGGCAGAGGAATTCCAACCTGTACCTCATTCAGCCCAATCTTATAATCCCCGTCCGCCATCACCCGCCAGTCGCAGAACAAGGCCAGCACGGTTCCGCCGGCTGGCGCGTGTCCCGTGATGGCCGCCACAATCGGAATCGGCGACCCTGCGATTGTCCCAAGCAGCGCGTAGAACTCCCGCCACAAGACAGCCATGGCCACACGATCCAGCCCAAGCAGCAAAGGGACGTCGAGCCCGCCAGAAAATCTTCCCGGCGAACCAGAGAGAACTAGCGCACGTACACCATCGCTTGATGCCGCCTGAACTGCTTTCCTCAACGCGACGATCAGTTCGGGTGAAAGGGCGTTGACCGGCGGACGGTCGAGCCGCAACTCCCGCACTGCTCCGTGCTCGATGGTTTGGATCATGGAAGGTCGTATTCCCTGCAGCTATTTCGGCGCCGTCACAGTCTCCGCCCCCGTCATCGGCAGCGTGATTGTAAACAAAGCGCCTCCTCCCGGCGCCGTGGACGCTTCAATATTCCCGGCGTGCTCGCGGAGTAACGTCTTGCAGATACTCAACCCCAAACCGGTCCCGCGCCCCGGCCGCTTGGTGGTAAAGAAAGGATCAAAGATGTGCGGCAGCACTTCCGGCGCGATCCCCGGCCCGTCATCCTGGAACATCACCCACACCGAATTAGGATTGCGTCCCAACCGAATTCGTATCGTGCCCTTGTCCCGGCTCTCGCGAATCGCCTGGTCCGCGTTCAAGATCAGGTTGAGGAAGACTTGCATCAGCTGATTCGGATCGGCCATCACCGCCGGCAACGCTGGCTCCTGCAGAAAGTCCACCGTGATGTTGCTCTTGCGCAACGGATAGGCCTGCAAGTGCAGGGTCCTTTGAATCAGTTCACTCAGATTGACGGGGGTGCGTCCGGGCGCCGGCGGCCGCGCAAAATACTGCAGGTTCTGCACGATATCGGCCGCGCGCCGCGCCTGTTGGTGCAACGTGACTAGTTGTTTGCGATTGGGCTCGCTGGTCTCGCTCTCTTGCAGCAGTTCCGTCATGCCCAGGATGCTGGTCAGGGGATTATTGAGTTCGTGAGCGAAGCCCCCGATCATCTGCCCCATGGCCGCAAGGCGCTCACTTTGAATGACCTGCTGCTCCAGCTTCTTTTCCGTCGTAACGTCGCGCACGGAAATAATCACGCCCGCCGGTTTGCCCTCGGTATCGAGCAGAGGACTCGCCGTGCCCAGCATGGTGCGCCAATTTCCGTCCTGGTGCTGCGCTCCATATTCCGACGCCGCCAGCGAATTCTGGCCGTTGGCCACCGACCGATACAGCGTCACCAGTTCCGGCGAATTCTCCTCCACCTCGTCAATTTTCTTTCCCAGCAGCTTCTCCGGCCCGTAGCCGAGCAGGTCGCGGATTCGCGAACTCACAAACGTGAAACTCCCCTTCAGGTCGAGCACCAGAATCAAGTCCGGGAAACTTTCCAGCAAATGCCGCCGGAATTCCTCCTGCCGCCGCAGCTGCCGCTCCATTGCCCGCTTTTCGGTGACATCCACCAGCGTTCCCTGGTAGCGCACAATCTTGCCCGAGTCCATGACTCCGGTGGAAGTATCCACGCACACGGCCACGCTGCCGTCTTTCCTCTTGATCCGGATCTCGCGGGTACGCGTGCTGCCGCTCTGGCTGCCCGCGCGCCCCAGGACCGGTTCGGTGTCCGCTTCCACGTTCAGCCCCGCGGGCGGCAAGCTCAACAGGTCCTCTCTGCTTTCGAATCCCAACATCTTCATCAGCGCCGGATTCACATCAAGCAGCTTCCCCTCAGGCGTGCTGAAGTACACACCCTCTTGCAGGGTCTCGAACAACTGGGTGAAGCGCCGCTCCTTCTCCCGCTCCTCGGTGATGTCGCGTGCCAGCACGCTGGCTCCCACCACCTCGTCGCTCTTCACGATGGCGTTGACCACGCAGTCGAAATAGCGTGCACTCGGTCCGTTCTTGAGTTGGATCTCGACCACGCCCGACCAACGCCGCTTCTCCAGAAACCGCGACAGGCCGGCATCGCTTTCTGTGCGCAAGTCGGTGCTCAAGAACTCGTGCAGTTTGTGCCCCACAATATCGGTGTACGGAACTCCCAGGATTTCCGTGACGCGACGGTTGACGGTCCGCAAGGTGCCATCGAGCGAAATTGCCAGGGCCACGTCGTCGAGCGAGTCAATCAGCTCCTTGAAGTTGCGCTGTGAGCGCGCAATCATCTGGGTGAGCTGATCCAGTTGCTGGTCCGAGGGCATCACCCCGGCCCGGTCTTGCAGGTTCTTCAGCAGATACTTCAGTTCCCCAACTTCGCGCCGCCGCCCAAAGGCATACACCGCAAACAGCACCGACAGAATCAGCAGGCCGACCGGAATCGCCCACAACCGGTAAGGCAGGTTCTTCAGTTGCTCCCAGGAAAGGACGGCCACGGCCGTGGCCAACAGCATCATCAGCCCGAGCGCCCATCGCCAGAGCTGGCTCTCCTCCCGCTCCAGGTGGCTGGGAGGCGGATCCGTCCGGTTCGGGCTATTACTCTGCTCGGGCATTCGGGATACCTCGCAAGCGCGCAAACATTCTCGGGGGACCGCGCAGCATTCCCGCCAAATTCAACCTAGCGTAGCATCGAACGCCGCTCCACACGCAGAAACGTTCCATCACGGTAACGGGTGATCTTTGTCATAACGCTTCGCTTGCAGAAGAGTATGATGTCTATGGGATCTCCCACCCGCGTTACCTCCTTCGTGTGCCTACCGGTGTCCTATGCTCTACAAAACCATGAGCGCCGCCGTTTACGGCATTGACGCTAGCATCATTGAGGTGGAAGTGGATGTTTCCGGCATAAAACAAAACGAAGATCACTTTCACACGGTCGGTCTGCCCGATGCTGCCGTGCGCGAGAGCCGCGATCGCGTCCGCGCCGCGCTCAAGAATTGTGGCTACGATATTCCTCCTACCGACATCACCATCAATCTCGCTCCCGCCGACATTCGCAAGGAAGGCTCCGGCTTCGACCTCCCCATGGCGCTCGGCATCCTCGGCGCTTATGGCGGACTGAATAAGAAAGAGATCCCGGACGCGCTGTTTGTGGGCGAGCTTTCGCTCGACGGAGGCTTACGCGGAGTCCGCGGAGCTCTGCCGATTGCGATCGAATCGCGGCGCAGGAAGGTAAGACGTCTGATCGTGCCCGAAGTCAACGCCCGTGAAGCTGCCATGGTCAGCGGCCTGGAAGTCTATCCGGTCAAGTCACTGCTCGACGTAATTCACTTCATCAATTCCGGCAACGGCGTGAGCCGTTTGCAGGTGGATGGCGACCAACTGCTCAGCGAAGCCCAGCACTTCTTTGTGGACTTCAAAGAAGTCCGCGGCCAGCAGACCGCGAAACGCGCCCTCGAGATTGCCTGTTCCGGCGGCCACAACATTCTGATGATCGGGCCTCCCGGCTCGGGCAAGACCATGCTCGCCAAGCGCATCCCCACCATCTTGCCGCCGCTCACCTTCGAAGAGGCTCTGGAAACCACCAAGATTCACAGCGTCGCTGGCGTGCTCGATGCCCGCGCCGGTCTCGTCGGCATGCGCCCCTTCCGACACCCACATCACACCATCTCTGACGCCGGCCTGATCGGCGGCGGCATGATCCCACGCCCTGGTGAAGTCTCCCTCGCCCACAACGGTGTCCTCTTCCTCGACGAACTGCCCGAGTTTCCTCGCAATGTGCTCGAGGTTATGCGCCAGCCCCTGGAAGACGGCACCGTCTGCATCGCCCGCGCCGCCATGTCGCTGACCTTCCCCGCCCGCTTCATGCTGGCGGCCGCCATGAATCCCTGCCCATGCGGATTCCACAACGACCGTACCCGCGAATGCCATTGTACCCAGCCTATGATTCAGCGCTACATGTCCAAGATTTCCGGCCCACTGCTGGACCGCATTGACATCCACATCGACGTTCCCGCCGTGAACTACAAGGAAATGCGCAGCGGGAGTGAACCGGAAAGTTCCACTAAGATTCTGGAACGCGTCATCCGCGCCCGCAAAACTCAGTTGTCACGATTCTCTTCGGGACGAGAAAAGCTCTACTGCAACGCACAGATGTCGTCCCGTCACATCCGTGCCTTCTGCGAACTCTCGGCGGACTGCGAGCGCCTGCTGGAGCGCGCCATGACGCAGCAAGGATTGAGCGCCCGCGCCCATGACCGCATCCTGAAAGTGGCCCGTACACTATCGCGGATCTCGAGGCCACACCGAACCTGGAGCCCAAACACATCGCCGAAGCGATCCAATACCGCACCCTGGACCGCACTTTCTGGGCATAATGTGGGGCGGAATCCTGTCCGCCGCCTTTCGGGCAGCGTGGGGCGGACACTCCTGTCCGCCGCCTTTGCTTGTGTACCAGCACCGCCCGCCGTCCGTCGTGTGGGGACTCTATAATCCACCCAGGGCAGGTCGTCTGCCCGGGAGGTTCCATGGCCGGCTGGGGAACGGGCAGCTTCGAAAACGATGACGCTCAAGACTGGCTCGCCCAACTCCCGTCCCTGGCAGTCGAGGACCTGAAGCCCCTGCTCGCCCGCGCCGCCGACAACGACGACTATCTGGAAGCGCCCGAAAGCAGCATCGCAGTGGCCGCCGCCGAAGCCGTCGCCACGCTCAAGGGCGCACCCGCCCCAACCGCCCCACCGGCGATTCTCGACTGGGCCCGCAAAGCCAAAGACGGGTTGCAGCCCGACTTGAAAGAACTCGCGCTCCGCGCCGTCCAGAGAGTCCGGGCGAATTCCGAACTCAAAGACCTTTGGCTCCAAGCCGAGGGCCTGAACGAGTGGAGCACAGCACTCCGCGATTTAGAGAAAAGGCTGACAATCTGAAAAAGGATACTGTCCGTTGAAAGAAGATCAGCGGATTGAGCGAGAACGTTCCGTCATTAGCTTTGCGAGCGAAGAATTTCGCGCAGTTTGCGGTTGACGCTGACGGCTTCTTGCGAGGCTTGGTCCATCATTTCGAGCCAGCGGCGGGCACTCTCTGGGAGATCCGACTGAGAGGTCAGATAGGCGGCTTGCACGATGGTTTCGAGGGAATTGCTAAGATCGTGAGCGAGCTTGCGAAGCTCGCGCGCTATTTCCGGAGGGATCTTGTTTTCATTTCCCATGATGGCGGTTGCCTCGGCGGGTGGTGAGCTCCGTTCCTGCTCCCCGAAGCCTGCGGTCGATAATCCTTAGCAGCAGGGGACGCAGAGAGCTCTGAAACGTTCTCAGTTCACCCCACCCGTTGCAGCAATCAGATCACCCAATGCTCTCACCGCTGAGCCCACTCGTCACGGCGCGGCCTGGGAGGCGTTGCTCGTTTGACAGTCTGCAGGCAGCCATTAGATAGTAGTGTAGTCCCCTCAAGACGGGCCCGCTGCAGTTTGTTTCCTCTATGCGGATGTGGCGGAACTGGCAGACGCGCTAGGTTCAGGTCCTAGTGGCCGCAAGGTCGTGGAGGTTCGAGTCCTCTCATCCGCACCAGAAAAGCAGCATTCAGCCATCAGCAATCAGCCGTCCGCCCCTCCGCCTGTTCGCAGCTGGCAAAAGCCACGTTTCGTCCCTTGAGCTGATCCAACGGCAAGGTTAGGCGGATAGGAGTGTCCGCCCCCCACACACAAATCTAAGCTCCGGCGGAGAGGCGGTGGGTGCTGCGGCTTTGGGCGATGCCGTACTGGCGGATTTTGTAGAGCAGGGCTTTGTAGCTGATCTTCAGCAGCGCCGCCGCTTGTTTGCGGTTCCAGTTCGTTTCTTCCAGGGCGCGGGAAATGGCTTCCGCTTCGGCTTCGTCTTTGGCACTGCGGGCGAGCGATTTCAGGCCGCCTCCGCCTTCGGCGCTGGCGACTGCGGCTTTGCCCGCGGGATCGACACGCGCGCCGCCCCCGCCATCCGGCTTGGGCTGCAGCTCTGCTACGGCCAAACTTGCATCTCCCAAAACCAAATAGCGCTTTACGAAATTGCTCAGTTCGCGCAGGTTGCCCGGCCAGGGATGCTGCTGGCAGGCCTCGAGCATCTGGGGTGAAAGCGGCAGCGGGGCGCGGGCATAGAGTTCCGACATACGCGCCATGAAGTGCTTGAGCAGAATCGGAATCTCTTCTTTGCGCTCGCGCAGCGGCGGCAACGACATGGTGAAGGCGTTCAGGCGGTAATAAAGATCCTCGCGCAGCCGTTTGTTGGCGAGGGCCTCAGGAATGTTGATGTTGGTGGCGGCCAGGATCCGCACGTCCACCTTGATTACCGAGCGGCTGCCGAGGCGGGAAAATTGCTGGTCCTGCAGTACGTGCAGCAACTTGGCCTGCAACGACGGTGGCATCTCGCCGATTTCGTCCAGCAGGATGGTGCCTTTGTTGCAAAGTTCGAACTTGCCGGGCTTAGGATGAGTAGCGCCGGTAAAAGCGCCCGCCTCGTAGCCGAACAATTCACTTTCCAGCAGGTCAGCAGGAACCGCCGCGCAGTTCACTTTCAAGAAAGTACGGTGGGCGCGCGGGGACAGTTTGTGAATCAGGCGTGCCAGCACTTCCTTGCCGGTGCCGCTTTCTCCAAGCAGTAGAACCGGGATGTCAACGTTGGCGACGAGCGCGGCCTGCGAACGGATCTTCTTCATCGCGGGGCTGGCGGCGATGAAGAAGACGTCGTCGCAGAGTTCCTCGACTTCGCCCGCGTAGCTCTCGCCTTTGGCCTCGCCGATGCACTGGTCAATCACGGCGTCGAGTTCGGCTTTCTGAAACGGCTTGGTCAGGTAATTATAGGCGCCCAGGCGCATGGCCTGAACTACTTTGCGCGTGTCGTTCACGCAGGAGAGCATGACGACTTTCAAACCGGGCTTGATGTGGCGGAGTTGCTCGAGGGTTTGTAATCCGTCGATGCCCGGCATGAGGAGATCGAGCAGCACCAAGTCGGGGTGCAAACCTTTCTGCACGCGTTCCAGCGCTTCCTCGCCGGTGGTGGCGGTTTCTACTTTGTAGTCGTCCACTTCCAACAGCGTTCGGATGTACCGCAGCATCCCTGGTTCGTCGTCGACCAGCAGGATGTTGGCTTCGCTCATTCGCTCGACCCTCGTGACGAAGTGCTTAGGATTGGTTTCAGCGGAATGAGGAAGGAGAATTTACACCCGGCTCCTGGCTCGCTTTCCACCCAGATTTTTCCTCCCATGCCCTGGACTAGGCGGCGGGCGATCGCCAAGCCGAGGCCCATACCCTCGGAAGCTTCGCTGCCGGGCATGCGGAAGAAGTCATCGAAAATTTCCTGATGGTACTCGGGGGGGATGCCGGGCCCGGTATCGGAAACACTCACTTTGACGGCGTTGGGGCCGCTGGCTGGCTGACGGCGGCGTTCTCCCGATGCCGCAGGCTGGCTGGCGGCGCGCCGTTCCCACATGTAGGGTTCCGCGTGCAACCAAACTGTGCCGCCCTGAGGTGTGAACTTGGAGGCATTCTCGAGCAGATTGGAAATGACGCGCTGAATCTTGGGGGGATCAAATGGAAGCGGACTGACTTTTTCGTTGGCCAGAAAATAGAGAGCGAGACCGCGCTCCTGAAAACGGCTCGACCACAGGTGGCAGACCTCGGAGAGGCATGCGTTGATGTCGCCCAGTTCGTACTGCATGCGCAGCTCGCCGGTTTCGAGGACGCTGAAGGTCAGAAAATCCTGGATGAAATGCTGCAAGCGCTGGCCGCTGGAGAACATGTCGCGCAACACCTCGCGCTGACGCTCGTTGAGCGATCCGAGTTTTTCACTCTGCAGCAGTTCGATGTAGCCGTTCAGAATGGCCAGCGGCGTCTTCAGGTCATGCGCAGCCGAGGCGAGTGCGTTGGTGGTGCGCTGGAAGCGATCCCGCAACTGCTCGAACTCCCGCACCAAGTCGTCCGGGGAGTCGGTGTCGGCGGCAAGATTGACGATGTCCGAAGGTACGTGACCCTCTGGACGGTTGCCAGCGAACGGCAGACCAAGACTCTTGTCGGATGTTGCGGCCATCAGGATCCCAATTAGTGACAGTAAAGGGGAGGGGATGAGCTACCGTCCAAACGAGGGTGAGTCAATCGTATGTCAGGGGCAAGGGACTGTCAATTGGAAATGCACTCCAAACGGTACGGAAGCGAAAAACGTTGCACTTTTCTACCGTCTAGGCTAGTGAATTCCAAATCTTGTAGAAAGTGGGTACTACAGTAATTCCCGTATTGGTCGCTAGGTTTAGACCGTCGAGACCCAAACCTCGGGGCGGTCCGAGGTTTGGCCCCTAATCTGCGGGTTTGTGGGAGTTTAATCCTTGTTTTAGGGGCGGCAGGAAGTGAGAAACTCCCCCAGTAGAGAACAGCGGAAGTGGGCACGGCTGCAACTCGCCATTCCGGTTTTCGTCCGCAGTCGGGACGGGAACGGTAAGGAATCGCTGGAGTTCGCCACCGCCGTAAACATTTCTGCGGGGGGCGCTTTGGTGGTGGTTCGGCGTTCTTTAGCTAAATCCAGCCAGGTTTCACTGGAAATTCCGAGCGCTCCCATTAGCTCCGCCAACGGGGTTCGCAGCCCGTCCCGAGCCATTCGGGCAAAGGCGGTTTGGATTACCCATTTGAACAATTATCATCTGCTGGGCCTGAAGTTCGCGCGGCCCTTGAGCACCGACGCACCTGCGGTTCCGCGCTCCCAATTAAGAAAAGCCGGTTCTGCGGTGTGAAATGTTTTTCCCTCCCCAACCTTGTACCAAGCAGACCTTGCCATACCTTGTAGATGCCCGGCGTTGCCTGGCGTGATCATCGCTAACCCAAACAGAGATAGCCGCTTAGGCCGATTCCCGCATGCTTCCGGGCCGCGTCGCGCAGTTTGGTGCTTGGGATGCACTTTTAGTGCACGTGGGTGATACTCACCCCTTGAGGTACCTGGTTTTTATGAACACACCTTTGTTCGGCTCGCTGGCGCAGTCCCTCGGCGAAATTCCCCCTGAGAACATCATTTTCGGCCATTCCGAGCTGATGCAGGCGGTCCGTTCCCGGCTGGCCAAAGTAGCGGCCGCCAATGTTCCGGTCCTGATCCACGGGGAGAGCGGCACCGGGAAAGACATCATTGCGCGGCTGATCCATGGACTGTCTCCGTGGAAGAGTGGTCCGCTCGTGAAGGTGAACTGTCCCGCCATCCCCGGCACGCTGCTGGAAAGCGAACTGTTTGGCTATGAAAAGGGAGCGTTCACCGGCGCCTTCGGGTCCAAACCCGGCCGAGTTGAGTTGGCCCATCGCGGCACGCTCTTCCTCGATGAGATTTCTGAGCTCGATCTCTCACTGCAATCGAAGCTGTTGCAGCTCTTGCAGGATGGGCAGTTCTGCCGCATCGGCGCCCAGGAAGACAAGAAGGTCGAAGTGCGGGTGGTGTGCGCTACCAACCGCAACCTAGAGTCGGAGATTGAGGCCGGCACTTTCCGTCAAGATCTCTACTACCGCATCAACGTCGTGAATCTGCGCATGCCGGCGCTGCGGGAACGCCGCGGCGACATCGAGGACCTGGCCGGCTACTTTCTGGAGTACTACAACCGCAAGTACAACTGCCGCGCCCGACCTCTGTCGAACGAAGTGATGAGCGTTTTGCAGAAGTATCACTGGCCGGGGAATATTCGGGAACTGGAAAACCTGATCAAGCGCTACGTGATCCTGGGTCATGAGGAAGTCATCACTAACGACCTGGTGGCGCGCGAACCGGATTTCTTCAATCCCGACATCTCGTTCGACGGCCCGATCTCACTGAAGAAGCTGACCCGCCAGGCGGTCCGCGAACTGGAGCGGAAAGTGATCCTGAAGGTGCTGCAACAGCACCACTGGAACCGCAAACAGGCGGCGCGGACACTGTGCATCAGCTATCGCGCGCTCTTGTACAAGATTCGCGATGCGGGTTTGCCGTCGAATCGCTCGTTGCGCATGCGCCAGGCGGAGAACAACACCGTGAACACAGGAGCAGCGGCAGACTAGGCGGCCTGCGGCGGGCCTTCGTTCCCTAGGCTCACGGCGAAGAGCTGCCCTACCCTAGCTTCGCATCCATCGTAATCTTCGCGTTCAGCACTTTCGACACCGGGCAACCCGCCTTCGCATTCTGGGCCGCGGTGTTAAAGGCCTCCGCGCTCGCCCCCGGAACCTTCGCCACCACATCGAGATGCACTGCCGTAATCGCCCACCCGGAGTCTAGCTTTTCCAGGGTGAGCGTGGCCGCCGTCGCGATGCTTTCCGGGGTCAGGTTCGCGCCCCCGAGTTGCGCCGAAAGCGCCATCGAAAAGCACGCCGCATGGGCCGCGGCGATCAGTTCCTCCGGATTCGTTCCCGGAGTGTTCTCAAACCGCGTCGTAAACGAATACGGCGTATTCGACAAAACACCGCTCGCCGAGGACACCGTCCCTTTTCCTTCCTTGAGACCACCCTTCCACACTGCACTGGCTTTTCGTTGCATGCCAAGCTCCTCAGATTGAAGATGACCAAAGACCCAGCCATTGTAAAAGGGATAGGGGTTTTCAGCATCCAACACCCACGAATCCGCAGCGCCCGTCTCATGGCAGGCGAAGCCCAAGCCTAAAGGTCTGACCCTGGTTACCCCAGGGCTCTCCCGGCGTAATCTTTTCCCGCGGGAGGACCGCCTCCTATACTTCCCCCGTGACCACCAACCCCGATCCGCGCTTGGAACAAGCCGCGATCCGACCAGAACTTGATCCGCTTTCTCCCGCAAGCGCAGGCCCTCGTGGCGGCTGGCGAATGATCCTCCCCGTGGCGGTCGGTATCCTGCTGGGAGGGCTCTTCCTGGGTGCAGGCACTGCGCGGGCCGCGTGGCAGGAAATCGCACAGTTTCTCAGTCTGCAAGGGAAGCCGGAACCCGCTTCGGCCAACGTCTTGTCGGAACACGAAATGGAAAGCCTCGACCAGATGCCGCCGCAGAGCCAGGCACAGCTCCTGCTCGAGCGTTCCATCAATCAGTATCGCGGGGCCAACGATCAAATCGCGCGGCGCGTGGACCGCTGGCGGGGAAAGATCAAGCTCGATCCCACCCTGAATTCCTTGTTCATGACCGCGCTCAACTCCGACGATCTGCGCGTTCGGGCCGCCGCCATCGAAATCGATCTCGCCTGCCGCAATCAGGAAAAGAGCGCCGCCACCGTGGACCGGTTCGAGCACGACGCCCGCTTCGGAGAACAGGGCCCGCGCGCCAATGCGCTATGGGATATCGCTTTGCTGGGAAATCGCGGTATTGATCCCGCGCGCGCTGCCCAGATCCTGTTGGCTTCCGTTCACGACCAAAACGTCAACATCCGCTACTGGGCAGTAGAAGGGCTAGCCTATCTCGGCACCGACGAAACCATCGAGCCGTTGTTGCAAGTCTTTCACGACGACCCTTCGCCCATGATCCGCGAGCGCGCCGCCTGCGGCCTGGCACAATCGGGTATGCTGAGCGAAAAGCAGCGCCGTAGTGCCGTTCCCCGGTTGCTCGACTTCGCCGATGACACGTCCTTAGACCCGGAAACTCACAAGTGGGTCTTCCAGGCGCTGCGCGATATCACTGGACAAAGTCTGCCGCACGACCCTGCCGCTTGGAGAAATTGGTACACCTCCAACGACGGGCACTGGACCCCCGTCACTCGCGACAGCGAAGGAAAAGACTAGGTCCCGGAGGGACCCGCGAAAGTATCCCGGCGTGTCACCGCCGGGAACTTCGCCTTTGTGATGGAAAGTCCCGCCAGGGACGGCTGATTTGAGACAAGGGTCAGCCTCAGTAGAAATCCGAACAACTCAAATAAAACCCGCACTTCTTGCACACCACCTTGCAGTGGTGGCTCTGCAATTCCGCCGAGCAATTGGGACAGAACGCAGACACATCTCTCTTCGAATTCGTGGGCGCAACTACGGATGACGGAGGCGCATCCTTCCGGGGATTCGCTGGGCCAGTCGCACTCATAACCAGCTCTTGTAGCACAAGACTGCCCACGATGAAAGAGGTAGCGCGGCGTCAGCCGCATCTTCTAGACAACAACAGCCCAAAGTTCTACTGTGAACTTACTGGGCGCGGTACCCAAGTGGTAAGGGAGAGGTCTGCAAAACCTTTATCCGTCGGTTCGATTCCGACCCGCGCCTCCAGAATTTTCTTGCAGTTGCTTGCTGGCTTGCAGTTAGGCCCGATTTGACCTTTCGCACTGGTTGTGCCTCAATGGGGCAAAATCGGCCAAATTTGGCCCCAGGGGCGGACAAAAAACGGACACGATTTTGACCCTTCAATTTGGCCTCCTTTCCAGCTCGCTCGCTGCCTTTTCAGCAGCTCTCAAAATCGCATGTGGGGCGAACAAAAACCGGAGAAAGTCTCATTATCCGTGGACTAAAGATGGGGGGCAGGTCACTCCCAGTCCCTGCACTTTCGCAACGTGTCACTGCATGTGGCGAAGTCTGGCGAAGTCGGCGCAAGTCGGAGGCTCCAGTCTTAAGCCGGAATCTAATTCGGCATCACCTTGGGCCAGAGGCTGCCAGAAGTGTTTCGTTCCGACACAAGCCCGTTGTACGGTGCACCAGCTAGCCGCATTGCCCGCACCTCGGGCACCGGCAATTCGGTTGGTGGGTGCCGCCAGTAAGCCCGCATAACGGACATTTGCAGCCGGCCTGATGTCGTCCGCCCC
>JBASRS010000080.1:0-15053 GCA_049273945.1 Terriglobales bacterium
TCGCAGCACCGCGGCGACGGGGGCCGCCGCTCCGTCGAGCGCCCAACTGAATCCGCCGAAGGCGATCATCGACACGCCGACGGCACTCTGCACGTAGACGACGGCTTCCCCGAGACTGATGCGGCCAGCGGCGGCGGCGCTCGCCAGTAACCAGAACACCACGACGTTCGCAGAGACGACGAGGAGCATGCTCCAGATGACAGGACGCTCGCGCAGACGGGTGGCGGCGTACTGAAGCTCGTGCAAGCGAGTGCGTCGGGCGACGAAACGGTCGATCGTCCAGCCGGCGAGGCCGAACAGCCGCAGCTCCTTGCTCGCGGGCGGGTCCACCGCCAGCCGGTAGGCATAGTCGGCGTCCCGCTGAGCGCCGCGCACCTCCTCGGTGTTGCGGTCGCGCCAGATCGCGCTCTCGCGTAGCAGCCAGTGCGTCGCCAGCCACGCGCCCGCGAGCACGATCGGCGCCCACCGCGCGTATCTGGCGAGGATCAACGCGGACGCGACGCCTCCGATCATCTCGACCATGCCGGTCGCGATGAAATCCATGGAGATGGAAAGCGGCGGCCCAGTCATGCCGAGATCGAAGTCGCGAGCGACGGTGAGGTCGCTGGTGAGCGTTGGATCCTCGAGGTGCCCCATGCCCGGCGGGCGCACGCAGGCCTCCGTGAGCCGGTCATAGAGCCATGCCGCAGTGCGGTCGCCCAGATTGGCGCTGACCGTCTGATGAATCGGGCTCAGCACCTGCAGCAGCACGAAGATCGCGCCCGCAAACGCGAGCGGACCGGCGAGACGATGGCCGCGTTGTACGGCGCCGACGAGCACGCCCATTGCGATCGCGAACGCCGCCGGCAGGATCCCTCTCAGCAGCAGGACCGCCCACCAAGCGGCAGCGAGGCCGGGGTCCGCCTTCGGCAGGACGCCGAAGAACTTCCATTCCTTGCGCTCGGTCAGTAATTTGAGCACGACCGCATTCTGCCACAGAACCGGCGCGCGCACAGGCTCAACCGCCCACGCGCCTGTTCGCTTGTGGTGGAGGCGGTAGCCCGGGAGGCGGGGGAGGCGGCCCGCCAGCCGGCTCTTACACCTTAACTGTCACAGGTACGTCGGGATCCCTTCATCACTCCACGACGGGCACGCTCAAGGTGCAGTGACTCGATGTTGTAAAGCACATATTTTCGATGGGAAGGTAAAGGAAGGGGATTATGCCAGGGCAGATTCTTGCCGATCTGGTTCAGTGAGAAGGTCGCCTCACCGTTGACGTACGGACACATCGGCATTCATCGCCCGACGCTTTTCCCGGCTTGCCACTGATTCTGCCGGCCTGCGAGGACGGCGGAGCAACAATCGGTTCTTCGTCGATCACCCTGCAAGGCTCGTCGCCGTCATTCTCGCTGTTTGACATCCTCATTAACACCCACGCCTTCCGTGACTTGGGTCCCGACCTGTAAAATCCTCACAATCGCGGATTTCAACCTGCGCTACACTACCTCGACCTTCAACCACGGGCGGTCGGGGCGATTCAGAGTAATCTTCCACGTCCGTCCGCGTGCTGATCGCGTGCATAAGGCCATGCAATTGTTCCGTTACGCTTTCGATTACTACGGCTCATTGGACTCACAACAGTTGCTAGGAAACGCGGCGGTGCTGGCCATAGCACTGGTCCTCTGTTTTGCTGCGCTACATCTTCTGCGGAGAGCCTCAGGATATCCGTTGAGCACGTATCCAGGTCCCAAGCTCGCACCGGGCGTTCGAATTCGCAAGTACGAAATCGGCGCTCGGCTTTTCCATTGGGCCAACCTGCTGTTTGTCGCTGGGCTGGCGGTTAGCGGAGTTGCACTGTTTACACCTGCCCCCATGGGCCGGGCCCCCTGGCTCTTGATACATGAACTCTTTACTGCTGGTTTCATCGCAACCTTGCTGCTCCACGTTGTGGTTGCTCCGCTGCGCGGCGAAGGGCGAACGATGTGGTTCGAGGCTCGCGATTGGGGCGATCTGAAACGAACCGTCGCCAACTTCCTCGGCCGCACGCGCGACTATCCTTCATTTGGAAAGTACGACCCCTGGCAAAAACTCTACCATGCGCTACTGACGCTGCTTTCCGTAGCAGTGATCTTCAGCGGTGTGTTCCTGGTGCTGAGTGCGCAGGTATGGGCAACCTTCAGCCACAATTGGATGCGTAGTATGCGTCTGTTGCACGACATCGGGGCGTTCTCGTTCCTCGCAATCATCGTGGGACATATCTACTTCGGCATCATTCGTGTGAATTGGCCGCAACTAGTGGCGATGATTACGGGCAGACTAAGCACCACGGCCTTCAATCGTTACCACGACACATCGCGCTGGCAGCCTCGGCAGGAACCGGCTCAGCGACAAAAATAGGAAAAGGCACTGCCTTGGACGAGAAGGACCAACTCGATAATCAGGGCAAGACCATACCGCAGGACTCCGATACAGCTGACCTCACGCGCCGTTCGTTTCTGCGGGGCGCCAGCGGCGCGACCCTCGGCGTCGCAGCACTCTCCGCTGTCGGGTATGAAGCCTCGAACCTGTCACATCCGCAACTTCGCACGTGGGCGCGCAAAACGGCGCAGGGCCCCTACGAACCTCACCATGCCGAAATCACGCTGAACATCAACGGAGTCGACCATCGGTTGAAGGTGCCGCACCATCGTTCGCTGCTAACGGTGTTGCGCGAGGATCTCGGACTGACCGGCACAAAAAAGTCTTGCAACCTGGGCCAGTGCGGCGCGTGCACGGTGCTGATGGATGGCCTCTCGGTATATTCATGCTTTGTCCTGGCGGCGGACGGAATCGGTAGGAAGATCGAGACCATTGAAGGTCTCAGTAGCGGCGCGGCGCTCCACCCCGTGCAGCAGGCATTCGTGAAACACATGGGGAGCCAGTGCGGGCACTGCACGCCGGGCATGATCATGTCCGCCGTCGGTCTGCTACGCCAGAATTCAGAGCCCGGCGAGGACGACGTACGCATGGCACTCTCCGGCAACTTGTGCCGGTGCGGAAATTATCCGAATGAGGTAAATGCCGTCCTGGATGCGGCCGGCGTTCTCCAACCGTCCGTCCGGGCGAAAGTGCACGCTGAATTCGATCGGCAGCCGCTGACGACGGCCGTCGATATTTTCCCGGACAGATCAAGCGGGGCGCTGCCCCCTCCTTCAAACATCCCCGTGCTCGATGCCTGCGAGAAGGCCACTGGTGCGGCCCGCTACACCGGCGATCTCGGCTGGCACAGCGACGATCCCGTGCAGCGCCCGCTCATTGCTAAGGTCATCCGCTCACCGTATGCGTTGGCCACTGTCGGCGACATCGATGATAGTGAAGCACGTAAACTGCCTGGCTATCGTGGCATGGTGACGTTCCGCGACATTCCTCAGTTCCAGGCGGAGGTCATCAAGCCCAGCGAACGCTCTCCGGCAAAGAGCGACCGCCTATTTCTGAACCGCATGGCGCGATACGTAGGAGACGCCATCGCCGCCATCGCCGCCGACGATCTCGATACCGCGCTGGAGGCCATGCAGCGCGTGCGCGTGGAGTTCCGCCCGCAGCGGGCCTTCCCGGACGCCGAGTTCAACCTGGCCCACGACATCCGCGCAATCCACCCGGGCAGTGTCGCGGGCTTCGGAGGTCCACAGCCGGCCAGTAAGCCCACGATCGAATACAAGCGCGGCGACGTCCACTTGGGCTTCAAGCAAGCTGACTTGATCATCGAAGGACGTTACGAGACGCCCATCCAGTGTCACGTGCCGATTGAACCTCATGCTGTAGTGGCGCAAGTTGAGGGCGATCGCGTCACTTTCTGGGATTCGCAACAAAGCGTGTTCGCTGCACAGGACGTACTCGCGACCGCGCTCGGCATCCCTCGTGAGAACGTGCGTGTGATCTCGCGTTACGTGGGTGGTGGCTTTGGCAGCAAGTGTACCGATACGCTGGGCAAAACCTGCTACCAGGCGATTGCGGCCATGCTGTCCCGGAAAACCGGGCGCCCCGTCCGGCTGGAATACACGTTAAAAGAATTGATGTTCGCCGAGGACACACGCAATCCGTTTGTGTTCTACATGAAGACTGGCGTCAAGCGGGACGGCACCATCACCGCGCTGGAGTGCAAGGCCATCCAGCGCACGGGGGGTTACGCTTCGAGCGGCCCAGCGGTGGTCAGCGTGGCCGGAGAGGGAATCATCATTACTTATCGCTTGCCGAACTACTGGTATCACGGCTATTCGGTGTACACCAGTTCGCCGGTGGGCGGCGAATTCCGCGGCTTCGGTCATCCGCAGGCCGTATTTGCCCGCGAAGTGCACATGGACGAAGTCGCGGCCGCACTCGGTATGGATCCGGTGGAGTTCCGGCGCCGGAACAGCCTGCACACCGGCGACATTATCGAAACAAATGTTAAGCCCGATGTGCAGCTGATGAAGGTTGCCGCGGAACAATGTCTCAAGGCCGGTGCTGACGCGATCGACTGGAGCCGCTGGGAACCGCACACCAGGAAGTCGGGCCGCATCCGTCGCGGACTGGGCATGCGTTTCAGCCAGGAGCACACTGGCCGCAACGCCAGTAACGGACTCGTCTGGATGGACCGCGACGGCAAACTGCATGTTCCCATCGGATCGGGCAACCTCGGCACGAATTCGCATACCGGCATTGCCGTAATCGTTGCCAACGTGCTCGGCGTACCGGTGGATCAGCTCAACGTTTACTGGGGCGATACCGAAACTTGTGCCTGGGACTTTGTCAGTGACGCAAGCCGAGCGATCCACTGCCACGGAAAGGCGATGTACAACGCCGCGATTGACCTGCGACGTCAACTCGACGCCCGGAAACGTGGCAACACTGCTCCCCGTACCGATTTCACACCTTACTTCTACCCAAAGACTGACATCAATCCATACGTTGACGAGACCACAGGACGAATCATTCCCAATCCCGACCCGAAGCTAAGTCCCGGCACCGAGGCTCTAGCACGCAAAATCGTTGCTGACGGCGGTACCGTCGGCTTGGGCTTCTACGTGTGGAATCCAGCAGTGGAAGCGTGGGGCGCGAGTTTCGCCGAAGTGGAAGTGGACATGGAGACCGGACAGGTCACCGTACTCAAGCTGGTTGCGGCGCACGACTGCGGAAAAGTTATTCACCGGCCCGGCGCGGAAGCGCAGGCGCACGGCGGCAGCATCATGGGTTTCGGATACGCAATGACAGAGGAACTTTTGATCGATCCTCACGACGGGATTCCGATGAACCAGTCGCTCTATGAGTACCGCCCACCTTCTGTGCTCGACATTCCGCCGCTCGTGCCGATCCTGGTGGAAGCGGCCGTGGAAGCAGGGCCATTCGGCGCAAAGGGCTTAGGTGAGAACCCCATGTTCAACGCAGCCGCCCCGATTGCCAATGCAATTTTCAACGCGACCGGTGTACGAATGCGCGAAATTCCGTTCACTTGGCGCCGCGTCTATGACGAGTTGAAGCATGCCGGAAAATTGGCCTAGCCGATATGAGTTTGTGGCAAATCTCGGTAGATGAACCAAAGCCCTTTGAGTTGCTGCAGCCGACCTCGATCAATGAGGCGCTGGAGCTCGGTGCCAGACACGGCGGCGATGCGGCGTTTCTTGCCGGCGGTTGCGACCTTCTCGATCACCTGAAACACCAGACGATGGCGCCGCACTATGTCATCAATCTGAAAGGCATTGCCGAACTCAGATATGTAAGCATCACCAAAGAGAAGATAGATTTGGGTGCCCTGATCACTTTGGGAGAGATTGAGCGCAATCGCGACCTAGCGCAGCTCTTGCCTGGTTTGGTGAAGGCCGCGAGTCGCGTCGCCACTCCGCAGATTCGCAATCTAGGTACGTTGGGCGGCAACCTGCTTCAGGATTCCCGCTGCGGGTATTATCGCGGGCCCTGGTACTGTTACCGCGCGGGGGGCATCACGTGCGACGCGCATCACGGCATCAACGCCGAACATGCGATCTTCGGTGGCGACCGCTGCTACACCGTTTCACCCTCGGATCTGGCGCCGATTCTGGTTGCGCTCGATGCCACTGCGAAGATTGCCGGCGATCGCGACGAACTGCCACTTGCGGAGCTGTTCGTCGGCCCGGACCAGAACATCCTCGCTATGCATCGGCTGAAGCCCGGCGAACTCCTGTTGGGTGTTACCATCCCGCTGCACACGAACCAGCGCTCCACGTTCGTCAAGTACGCGATGCGTCAATCGTGGGATTTTGCCCTGGCCAGCGTAGCTGTGGTCTTCAAGGCCGAGGCCGGTCGATGCCAGGATTGCCGTATCGTGCTCGGCGGCATTGCGCCCACACCCTGGCGCAGCTTCACCGCCGAGCAGGAGATCGAAGGCAAGCCGCTCGTCGCTATTAATATCGAGAGCGCCGCGCGGGCGGCCATCGCTGGCGCCAAGCCGCTGAAGCATAATGAATACAAACTGGGACTCGTGAAAAAATTGGTTCGCACAGCCCTTACGGAGCTTTCCGCTTGAAGAAATGGCTTGATCGTTGGTTCGCTCGCACCCAGGTCAGGCTCGCGCCGCAAGCCACGCTCGGGCGCGAAGCCCCATATGTCGGGGTGTATAGTCTGTTGGAGCTGGAACGCGCAGGTCTTAGGCTAGAGCAAGCAATCGTGGCAGGTTTGGCCATCGACCGCACCCGCAACTCGGCGCTCGGCTCCAACGTTATTCAATTGGAGAAACTGCGACGAGCCCACGGATGGAAACGGACTTGCGATTAAAGTTAAGATTCCTGATCGATTCGGATTCAAGCGGACGGCCCAAGCGATTGTCCTTTAGGCGCTGGGAAGTGGTATCGCCATCGCGGGGGCCGATACATTCTCTCCGACTGTGGTATTGGGGTTCGAAGGAAGAAACGATTGCGCTGCATGGGCAGGACAAGTTCCGCGTTCCCGACCCACGCGAGGCCCAGCGCCCTGCGGCGCCTCCTCTGAAGTCGGCCGTTCCTTTGCCGTCAAAATTTCGCAGAGGCACTCAGTCGTTCCCCAAGAATCTCTCGTGAAAGTAGACTGTATCGCGCGTACGCCATTACACTCATTGACGGGGTTGCGAGTGAAATCGTGTTTACCACACCTGGCGACCGGTCGCTGTCAGGCCGTGATTGACCCGAAGCCAGGTTTGTGATTAACTTCGCAGAACTGGGGCGGGCTCGGCGCGATACCTCATATCGCGAATTGGGGCGTGAGACTGAGGTGCGGTAATGAAGTCCGGTTTGGTTTACGCCACCCTAGCAGCCGTCGTGCTAGGTTTGACCCTCAGCGCCAGCGCGCGGGACGTGGTCCTGCCCGCCGGCACTCTTCTGCAATGCACTCTCAATGAACCGAACTTTTCCTCGGCGACCGCGGCCGTCGGCGACCCCGTACTGTGTCATCTGCGCGGACTCACCGAATTTGGCCAGCAGGCGTTCCCGCGCGGCAGTTATCTGGTAGGACACCTCGAGTCGGCAAAAGATCCTGGACACTTTTTCGGCAAGGGAAATATGAAGCTTCAGTTCGACCGCATCGGGCTGCCGAGCGGCGATCTGCCCCTGGACGCAAAAGTCATCGCGACGCGAGGGTACAGGGTGGACCGCGAGGGCGACATCAAGGGCAAAGGGCATGCCAAACGCGACGTTATCGAATGGATGCTCCCGCCGCTGTGGCCATGGAAGGTGTTGATGCTGCCGGCGCGGGGTCCGCGGCCAACTCTCAAGGGCGAGTCGGTCATGACTCTGCGGCTGATGGATGACGTCCAGGTGCCGCAGGTGGCGCAGGGTTCCGCGCCTCTTGGTCCGGGATGGCACTATTTCGGCGAGCCGAGGAGCGAGTCGTTCCACGGATCGCAGTTCCAGCAGACGACACCCCAGCTTGCGGTACACGAGGTGACTCCGACCTCCGATGAGGAGCCGGCGACGGTTCCGCGGGCTTCCTACGCCAGCTTCGTCACCAAGGAAGTGCCGCTGCCAGCTCCGCGTGGCGCGGCTTCGTCTGAGGCGCAGAGCGTGGCAGCAACTCGCCCATCCGTGGGTGCGCCAGGGACACCGATATTCGTGCTGAAAAGCGGGATGGTCCTGGAGGTGGGTAACTTCACCTACCGGGAAGGCCGCATCACCTACACGTTGGCCAGCGGCGGAAATGGCGTAATCAGTACGGATGAAGTCGACTGGAGCACCACGACCCGCGTGAACTCAGAGCACGGCGTGCGGGTCACGCTGCGCAGCGGGCATCAATACCAGGGAGCCCCGGGGTTGTAAGCAAGAACGGGGAGAAGCCGACTCCACCTATTCGTGGCCGCCAGTGAGAACTGGCGGCTTTTTTCTTGCGACTCGCGCACTTGGAAGCACTGAATTCGCTGAGGTTGAAAGGAATAGTGGAGGGAAAGATCAATGCGACGTAAACTGGTCCTCTGGTTTGTGTTGTGGATTGCTGGATTTCTCACTGGGTTCATCTTGCAGTATGCCCGACTGCAGCGGGTACAGACGGAACTATCCGCCACGACAAAACAATTAGGATCCTGTCAATCCAGCGAACAACTGTCGCACCTTCGCGATACAGCCACGATGATGTATCTGGAGGCTGCGCAAAAGAACTACGGAAAGGCCGGGGAGTACTCGAAAGAGTTCTTTGATCAGGCTCAGCGAATTGTGAGCAGCACGGAGGATCCCGCACTCCGCAACTTGCTTCGTGACACCCTGGCAACCCGCGATCACATCACAGCGGATCTGGCGAAGGGAGACGCCGCCGCACTCTCAGAAATACAACCAGTCTTATCCAAGCTCGAGCAGACTGCGAAGCCTTGACGCACAATACCGCCACCCGCTTGTTTAGAAGTTTCGACAATCCGGGAGTTATCTCGCGCTGTCTTGAATCGAAATTCCGAGCGCAGACCCCTCGTGCCTATGGCCGAGGAACTGAGCAGTCGAGGGAGAGTGCGCTATTTTGACCAGCTTTTTGGGTGCAGGTTGTTCGAGGATGGAAATTGAGAGGAGCCAAACGGCTACGACAGCAACGCGGATCTACAAGCCGTTCGCGCTGTCCGTCTCACGGAAGGTAATGGCCACATGAATAGCTGGCTCAAAACGTGCTGCGCACTGATGTCACCATTGGCCCTGAGACTGACACACAGCCCCGTAGCCCTTGCACTGTCTATCATCCTGCTTGGCGTACCAGCACGTCCTCAGTCCGTTCCCAGCAGCCAAGTGTCAGCCAACGACCTCGCACGGCGGGTAATCACTAACGAACTAAACTTCCAGGATGACCACACTCACTGGATGTACCGGCTGGAAAAGGAACAGTATGGGAAGAAACAGGTCGAGGAGATTATTGAGACAAAAGAAGGTTCTCTCAGTCGACTCCTATCTATTAACGACCGCCCCCTTACCGCGAAACAACAACGGGAAGAGGACCAGCGTGTGCGGGAGTTAATGACCAGTCGAAGTGCGCAACAGAAATTGCAGCGAACATTGGAGGCTGAGACCCTACAGGGAAGACGGTTGTTCAAGATGCTGCCTGATGCATTTGTGTTTAGCTACGCGGGTGGTGAAGCAAACCTGGTCAAGCTGAGCTTTAGACCAAGCCCGAGTTTTCACCCGCCATCCCTGGAGGCCCGCGTTTTCCATGACATGGAAGGCGAGATGTTGGTCGACTGCAAACAGGAGCGACTGGTTGCGTTTGATGGTCATCTCACACAGACCGTGAAATTCGGATTCGGCCTGCTGGGACACTTGGACAAGGGAGGCCACTTTGAGGTCAGGCAGGCCGAAGTTGTCCCAGGCCATTGGGACATGACTACTCTGAGTTTGGAAATGACAGGGAAAGCTCTCTTGTTTGCGACCATCGCGGTGCAGAAAAGAGAAAACCATGGGGACTTCCACCAGGTATCCGATGATCTGACGCTTACTCAGGCCGCGGACATACTCAACCGAACGATAGTCGTAGCGGATAATCGCTAGTTCATGGGGCCAACGTTAGATCACCGAAGGGAGTACTCCGGGCTCAGGTCTTTACGTCCGTGGAAATGTACACGGCAGATATCCTGTCCCAGCGAATCGCTGTTGCTCCTGGGCGACCGCAGCTTTCGAACACCAACATAGCGACGGACTGGGTACCGATCCGCTCCACTCTCAGTTTCTGGACCGCGAGGCAGAAGCTGATCCGTGATCCATGGAGCTCCACCATTACTCCCGAATTGCCGACGATCCAGGAGTGATCGTGTGGTGACTGCAA
This sequence comes from Terriglobales bacterium, assembly GCA_049273945.1. Taxonomy (GTDB): domain Bacteria; phylum Acidobacteriota; class Terriglobia; order Terriglobales; family Acidobacteriaceae; genus Acidiflorens. The sequence goes on from JBASRS010000080.1 coordinate 10,228, forward strand.
ACGAGATTCCGAACGGCCACCCTGTGGGGTAACCCTTACAGGGTGACAGCTTCGCCCGGCACGCTCAGGTGTGTCCCTTTCAAGTTTTCAATAAGGGGAGGTGCGGCATAGTCGCGAGAGCCTAAGAAGGCGCACGAGTCGTTCAAGCACGACCCGGAAGTACAGGTGCTTATTGCAGGGCGCGGGGCGGGTCGGAGGCGTCGCCTTCAGCTGCGGCATTCACAGTTACTGAATCGCCTGCCGCATCAAGTTTGGCCAGCATGTCTTTTGCGGGGGCATAGCCTCGAGCGGCTGCCTTCTGTAGCCATGCTCGAGCCGTCGCAAGATCCTTCGAAACGCCGTAGCCATGGTAATACATCATGCCAAGGTCCCATTGCGCAACGGGAACACCCGCCTCAGCCGCTCTTCTAAACCACGTCGCTGCTTCCGTGAAATCGCGTGTCACTCCCCAACCGCGAAAATAAAGTCCACCGATCATCCATTCTGCCACCGCAGATCCCTGGTCAGCCGCATTACGGTACCAATGCATAGCTTCGCCGTAATCTTGGGGCGTGCCTTGCCCATCGCGATACATGGAGCCTAGATTCACTTGAGCGTGCCGATATCCATGTTCAGCTGCCTTTCTCATCCAGTAAATCGCCTCATCGTAGTCCAACGGAACGCCCTTTGATTGGAGGTAGGCATTAGAAAGATAAACGTGCGCCATTAACCATCCTGCCCGTGCAGCGGCGGACTCCATATCCACACCGCGCTCATACCACCTCTCCGCCTCGCGAGTGTCCATGGGAACGCCGTTGCCGCCGGCATACATGTCACCAATTCGGAAATTTGCGCCGGCTATGGCCGCGGCCTCAGAGCGAAGATCGCTCCACTGACCCAGCAAATCCGGATTCCCGATGGATGCGACTTTCATGTACCAGCTCAGTGCTTCAGTTGGGCTCTTGTCGACACCGATTCCATGTTCGTGCATTCTCGCAACGTTGTAAGCTCCCCACGCGGAGCCCATTTCGGAAGCCTTCAGGTAATGCATATATGCTTCGCTCGGACTGGGATCACTGATCAAACCATTCTCTGCAAATTGACCCAAATGGTCCTCAGCATACGCATCGCCGAGACGGGCCGCAGCCTGAAGGTATCGCAACCCGTGCGCGAGATCTTGAGCAATATCCAAACCATTCTTCAGCATCACGCCGAGGTCGCACTCGGCCCGAGCGTAATCCTGGCGCGCTGCCTTCTCCAGCCACGCCCGTGACCCAGCGGGGTCGCGCGTTACGCCACGTCCATCGAACAGGGCCTCGGCAAATCTCGTCTGCGCCTCCGCGTTACCCATCTCGGCTGCCTTGCGATACAGATGGACAGCTTTGGCTTCGTCCCGGTCCACACCGGAACCGAGTCGGTACTTGTCAGCCTGCTGGAGTAGTTCCTTTGCGGTCGTTTGAGCGTGCGAGCGGCGCATGTTTGCCGACTGGTGTTTGTGAGCACCGACCGCAGCTCTAGTTAGCTTTTTGACTGAGTTGCCATCTACCCGGGCTCGCGAACGACCAATCTGCAGAATAAGGTTGTCGCTCGCTCCCGCACTTCGAAGCTGCTCCTCGACCACCTCGGTCAACACGAAATCAACTCCGTACCGTTTCACCAGTACAGCCATACGTGCGTTCGGCACTCCGGATTTAAGACCGTGCTCTACGTCGCCGGCCGAAAGGGGCCGCGGAGCATTTTGTGCCGTCATCGTGTGACCTGCGGTGTTCCCCACCAGGGATAGCAGGATGCAGCCGACTAGTAGCGTCGTAGCGCGCATATTTATCTCCGAGCTATGATCTCGTTTTCCGCTTGCATCGCCCGACGGGCGCGCTCCAGGCGGGCTTTAGCAGCGGTGCTATTCCCGTCGACTTGCAAAGCCTGTTTATAGCTAGCCATTGCCGCCGTGTAATTGCCCTTGTCCATCTGTCGGTAGGCCGAATCTACGTAACTCTGTGCGGTACGTGCCGTAGCCCCGCGAGACCCCGGTGCCAGTGTCGTCATTCGACGTGTCAATGTCGACTTCGGCCTCGGAATCCTTGGAGACGGTGCAGTACGCAAGGCCTTGCCCGACCTGGACTTGGATCTGCGTCCGCTCTGTGCATTTCTGGTCGACAGGACGGTTCTTTCAATGCCGTTCTCTGACGGCATGGGTCGCGCCGTGGGGACCGAATCGAGCTGCGTGACCTCCCGGGCCGGAATGACCTGGCCATCCCCCTGGATGCCTTCCTGCACCTCCGCCTGCTTATCGAGGGACTGCGGCGCCGCTGCCGGCTGCCTGTTCGTGAAGAACCGCTCTTGCTGTCCGCCCCGCATCATCGAGGACGGGCTCGCCGGCCGATTCGTCGCCGAAAGAGTTTCCCTGGTTGTAACGATGGGCAGATTCCCAGTCAACATGCGCCCGTCACGAAAAGCCTCGCCGTCCACCGCGGTCGGCGCAGAGCGTCCGGTGCCGAAGAGATCTGCCGGAAGCGTCGAGATCGCCTTGAGGACCCGCACGTCGATGGCGGCCAGCCCCACATTGGAGAAATGGTTGCCGCCGCGCAGCGGGACGACGACGCCGAATCCGCGATTGATGTCCGTGATGTTGGTCGCGTCGGTGACATTGACCACGTTGAAGTGCGAACCGTACCGTCCATACCAGGGATAGAAATAATCACCCGGACCGATCGGCAGCCAGCCCACCGACTCGAACCCGAAGCCGGCGGAAACTCCCTGGTGGCCGCCGAATCCGAAGAACGACACGTAGGCGGGTGCCCACTCCGGCCGATAGTTGCCATCGCCGTCAACCGTTCCCGGCCACCACCTCCAGGAACTGCCATAGAGGATCCAGCGGCCGTAGTGGTAGGGCGCCCAGCCCCACGGTTCATAGGAAACCCAGGTCCATCCCCAATAGGGTTCCCAAACCCACCGACCATCTCGATAAGGAGCCCAGTCGCCTGCTACCACCGGCGACCACACCTGGCCGTAGTCTGGGACGTTCACCCAGTGTCCGTAGGCATCGAGATCTTCGCTCCCCACGTAGTAGCGGTTGGTGTGGTTCCACGATTGAGCGTTGCGGATCACTCCGTCGCGGTCGTTATTCCATGAATCCCAGCTGTCATTCGAAGGCGCGCCGCCGAGCACGTTTCCCGCGTCTTCAGCGGTGCCACGCACAGTCGCGGCCTGGCCCTTCTCCACGCGGGTGCTGCCCTGGGGCGTGGAAATGTCTGCCGCTCCTGTGCGCACTATCACGTGCGTCTCGAAGCCGTTCACCTCGATGCGGTAAACGCCTTCCTTGGACGTAGGCCGGATGGCCGCATTCGGCGTGTCGATCTCGACTTCGGCCTCGGAATCCTTGAAGATGGCGTAGTATGTAAGCCCCTGCCCGACCTGGACCTGGATCTGCGTGCGCTCGACGGTTGCGATCTTTGCCTGCGCGTTGTTACCGAGACGAAGGATGTTCGCATGGTCGAGTTGCAGCTCGGCCTGGGAACGGTCTCCTGTCGAGATCCTGTCGCCCACGACCAGGGGCTGATTCAGCGCCGCGGCTGCCCAGTCGCCCGTGTCGCCGCGCTGCGTCGAAACGTCACCCTGGATCAGGCTGATGCGCGCCACGCCGGGCGACATGTCCACCTGTACGAAGCGCACCTGCTGCTCGAGGGCATTTGATCCCTGTAGCCCTGAAACCCCCGAGGGCGACGCGGGGCGGCGATCTCTGAAGCCAATGCAGCCGGCTATTACCAGCACTGCGGCCACGCCCACCGCCGTTTCCGATCGCCCCTTGTACCATGGAACGCGCTTCGCTCGTTTTGACGCTGACCAGGCCGATTGCCTGAGCGCCGGCAACGTCCCGGCCTCGCCCATGGAGTTTCCGCAAGCCTGGTATATCGCACGGTTTGTTGTTGCCGCAGCCGGCACAGATCCACCGTCGGTAAGAGACTTCTCTATTTGAGGTCTAGTCAGCCCATTACTTTGCTGTATGGTCGACAGATCTGCTGCCAGCGCTTTTTTCTGTTCTGGCCGTGCGGCATAGGACATCGCCTCCCCGACCAGGGCCACCATCAACCGATAGGTGAGCACCTCTCGATGCTGGAAGGCGTGCGCTTCATCAAAGAACACATCCAACACTCCCACCATCGTGCCGTCGTGATAAATCGCCAAGATGAGCAGGGAGTGCGCTCCGAACTGCCGACAAATTGCCGCTTCAATCCGCCTATCGGTCTGGGCATTCTCGACACGCAGAATCTCGCCGCTCGCCGCGTTGTGCCCGGAGACACACAGTGTGGCCATCACATGCTGCCCTACATAAGTCACACCACTGCCGCTTCCAGCCCGGTAAACCAGTTGATCTCCTTTCAGCAGACCGATGGCGATTCCCGTGGCGTTGGCGACGTTTCGCGCACGCACAGCGATCAGATCCATGGCCCGATCCACGTCCGCCTCGCCCGTCGCAATCGCCCGTTGGAGTTCGACAATGGCAGTGAGCGACTCAGCATCCATCCCACTCTCCTGCACTGCAAATGCGTTGGACAAAAGCCTCTGAAAGGATTCGGGATCGATGGTGGAGTGGGCAGTCATAACCGTCGTGCTCCGATTCTACGGCTGTACTGCTGGGTGGGCTCCGGCGAGCGACCGGTCAGAACCAGTTCTGAGGCCGCTTGCCGCAGTTTCCCGTCAAGCGAATTTACCGTCAATAGCAATACGCCAAAACGTCCCAGCCGCGAGCCTCTGTCTATCTGTGGGGCTTGCCACCGTCGGAGTGTCCGCCGCCGCTCGGATGACCGCCGCCACCGGACGCACGGCCTCCGCCACCTCCACCGCTCGGA
>JBASRS010000085.1:0-157142 GCA_049273945.1 Terriglobales bacterium
CATTCGCATGGCGTGGCACGCCGCCGGCACCTACCGCATCGGCGATGGACGGGGCGGCGCCGGCGCCGGCCAACAGCGCTTCGCGCCGCTCAATAGCTGGCCGGACAACGTGAACCTCGACAAGGCGCGCCGGCTACTGTGGCCGATCAAGCAGAAATACGGGCGGAAAATTTCCTGGGCCGACCTCATGATTCTCGCAGGCAACGTCGCCCTCGAGTCGATGGGCTTCAAGACATTCGGTTTTGGCGGCGGCCGCCCAGACGTCTGGGAGCCCGAAGAGGACATCTTCTGGGGACCTGAGGGCAAGTGGCTGGCGGACGAGCGCTACAGCGGCGATCGTGATCTTCAGAATCCGCTCGCGGCCGTGCAAATGGGTCTAATTTACGTGAACCCGGAAGGGCCGAATGGAAAGCCGGATCCAATTGCCGCGGCACGGGATATCCGAGAGACATTCGCCCGCATGGCGATGGATGACGAGGAGACAGTTGCTCTTATTGCCGGTGGACACACGTTCGGCAAAACCCACGGCGCTGGCGATGCGAAACTGGTAGGCGCAGAACCCGAAGCCGCGAGCATCGAGGAGCAGGGCCTGGGCTGGAAGAGCAGTTTTGGCACGGGCAAAGGCGGTGACGCGATCGGCAGCGGCCTGGAAGTAATTTGGACCACGACGCCTACCAAGTGGAGCAACAACTTCTTCACGAACCTGTTCAGCTACGAATGGGAACTGACCAAGAGTCCGGCCGGTGCGCATCAGTGGACACCGAAAAATGGCGCAGGCAACGGTACGGTGCCGGATGCGCACGATCCATCAAAGCGCCACGCGCCATCCATGCTGACTACTGACCTATCCTTGCGGTTTGACCCTGCCTACGAAAAGATTTCGCGGCGCTTCTACGAGCATCCGGATCAGTTCGCTGACGCGTTTGCCCGGGCATGGTTCAAGCTGACGCACCGCGACATGGGGCCGATCGCGCGCTACCTTGGCCCGCTCGTTCCGAAGGAAGAACTGGTGTGGCAAGACCCCGTTCCTGCCGTGGATCATAAATTGATCGGGGAGCAGGACATTGCCGCTCTGAAGGCGAAAATCCTCAAATCCGGACTGTCGATCTCCCAACTGGTCACGACTGCGTGGGCGTCAGCGGCATCGTTCCGCGGCTCTGACAAGCGCGGTGGGGCGAACGGCGCGCGCATTCGCCTCACGCCACAAAAAGATTGGGAAGTGAACCAGCCGGCCGAACTGGCAAAGGTCTTGCCGAAGCTGGAGGCGATTCAAAAGGAGTTCAACAGTTCGCAGTCCAACGGGAACAAAGGGACAAAGGTCTCACTTGCTGACCTGATCGTTCTGGGCGGCTGCGCAGCCGTCGAGGAAGCTGCGAAAAAGGCCGGTCAGGACGTGAAGATTCCCTTCTCGCCGGGACGGACGGATGCCTCGCAGGAGCAGACGGACGTGCACTCATTCTCCTTTATGGAGCCTATCGCGGACGGGTTCCGCAACTATCTGCGCAGCGGACAGCCGCTGTCAGCTGCGGAGTTGATGGTGGATCGGGCTCAGTTGCTGACACTAACTGCCCCCGAGATGACGGTTCTCATCGGCGGCATGCGCGCCCTGAATGCGAACTTCGGGCAGGCCAAACACGGCGTCTTCACCAAACGGCCAGAGACGCTGACGAATGATTTCTTCGTCAACCTGCTCGATATGCGTACGAAGTGGGAGCCCTCCTCTACATCCGAAGGCGTGTATGAGGGGCGCGATCGGGCGACGGGCCAAATCAAGTGGACCGGCACGCGCGTCGATCTCCTCTTCGGTTCGAACTCCCAGCTCCGGGCAATCGCAGAAGTTTATGCATGCAACGACTCGAAGGAGGCGTTTGTGAAGGACTTCGCAGCTGCTTGGAACAAGGTAATGAACCTTGATCGCTACGACCTTGCTTGATCTCGGCGAAAGAGGAAGCTGAAGAAGTCATGAACGGCGAACTGGCCACGGGCTGGCGACTAGACGCACTTCGTTGGGTTGCGCCCGCGAGCGGCCGAATCCTGCACTTCCCTGCAGGATTTCGGCCTTTTTTTGTTATGTCAACCGGCGTTGTTAAGGCGCGCAATACAGGGCCTCCGCATGCGACGTGGTCACGGCGAGCGCACTTGACGCCTCCCGCCTGCATCCGCGACCATCGTCCGCGAATCCAATGGGAGGATCGCTGGAGCCTGCATGAAGATCGGCATCACCTGTTACCCGACCTATGGCGGAAGTGGCGTGGTGGCCACCGAACTGGGGCTGGAGCTCGCCCGCCGCGACCATGAGATCCACTTCATCTCCTATTCCCAGCCCATTCGGCTCACCGATACGACGCCCAACATTCACTATCACGAAGTTGAGGTCACACGGTATCCGCTGTTTGAGTACCCGCCGTACGATCTTGCGCTGGCTACACGCATGGCGGAGGTTTCGCAGCTTTACGAGCTCGACCTGCTGCATGTTCACTACGCCATCCCGCATTCCGTGAGCGCCATGCTGGCCAAGCAGATGCTGGCGGCGACTCCACCGCGCCGCAAGTTGCCCTTTGTTACGACCCTTCACGGCACTGACATTACCCTGGTCGGGCTGGACCGCTCCTATCTGCCGATCACGCGTTTTTCCATCGAACAGAGCGATGGCGTCACCGCCGTCTCGCAATACTTGCGCGCTCGCACGATCAAGGTGTTTGACATCAAGAATCACATCGAGGTCATCCCCAACTTCGTCAACTGCGACGAGTACCTGCGCAAGCCGGACTTGCAGGAACAGCGCCGGGAATACGCACAGGACGACGAGCGCATCCTGGTCCATCTTTCGAATTTCCGTCCCGTAAAGCGAATTCTCGACGCAATCGAAATCTTCGACCGCGTCCGCAAGAAGGTCCCCTCCAAACTGCTGTTGATCGGCGATGGTCCCGATCGCTCGCAGGCCGAGTGGCTGGCCGTCCAGAAAGGAATCCACGACCACGTTCTGTTTCTTGGAAAACAGGATCGTGTGCAGGAAAAGCTGGCCATCTCCGACGTGATGCTTCTGCCGAGCGAACTGGAGTCCTTCGGGCTGGCCGCGCTCGAGGCGATGGCCTGCGAGGTTGTCCCGATCGCCACGCGAGCCGGAGGCTTGCCGGAGGTGGTCGAGCACGGCGTGACCGGCTTCCTCGCCGACGTTGGCGACGTCGAGACCATGGCGCGTTATGCGATTGATCTTCTCGGCGATGAGTCGAGCTTGCGCGCGATGGGAAAACGCGCCCGGGACGACGCCCGCGCGCGCTTCTGCTCCAGCAAAATCATTCCGCTTTATGAAGGCTTTTACCGGCGGGTGCTGGAGCAATCGTCGTAGTCGTCATCAGCTCTTCGGAATTGGGCAGCACCGGCAGGCGGAGCCGGATCTGGGTGCCGCCGCCCTCCCGGCTCTCGATCATCATTTTGGCGGCATCGCCATACAGAACCTTCAGCCGTTCGGCCACGTTCGCCATGCCGATCCCCGTGCCGCCGAACCCGTCCGGCTGTTCGAGCAGATGCACCGCTCCCATGCCGACGCCGTCATCTTCTACTTCGATCACCAGCCGCGACTTGATCAGCCGGCTGCGCAAGGTAATGCTGCCCCCGTCCACCTTGGGGGAAAGACCGTGCTTCAGGCAGTTTTCCACCAGCGGCTGCAACAGCATGCTCGGAACCATCACCTCGAGCGAGGCCGGATCCAGTTCCTTGAGCACACGCAGCTTGTCCCGGCCGAAACGTACGACTTCAATGTCCAGATAGTTGTCAATGAACTCCACCTCCTCACGCAGCGGCACGAACGAATCCGTGCTGTGGAGCAGACGGCGAAGAATCGTTGCCAGTTTGATGATCATTTCGCGCGCTGTGTCCGGATCGAACCGCACCAGCGATGAAATCGTATTCAGTGTGTTGAACAGAAAGTGTGGATTGATCTGGTTCTGCAGCGCCACCATGCGCGCCTGCAGCAACAGCCGTTCCTGCTCCTCCAGCTTCATCTGGATGCGGACGCTGTTGAAAATCTTCAGTTCGGTGCCGACCACCATCACTGAACACAGGTAAATCGCGCCCTCCACCCACAAATTCGGATGCTCCAGGCTGAAGATGGAAGTAGGCCAGAATCGCCAGATCTCGGTCTGCAAAAAGCGCAGCCCGACAATGGTCAGAAGAAACGTGATCTGCCAGTCGAAAAGCCGCGGCAGCGGCAGGTTGCGGCGGATCCAGTTATAGATGCTGAGATCAATGAAGGGCGAAAACGACCAGATGTCTTCCTGCTCCGGCGCCACCCGGCGCAATTGCCCGGCGACCAAGCCGCAGAACACGTTGAAGGGCAGCGCCGCCCACTCCCCGTGCAGCGCCGCCGGCAGCGCGATCAACGCGCCGCCCAGTCCACCCGAGAGGCGCCCGCCGATCACCCCCAGCAGCAGCGTGGTCTCCAGCGCCAGATCGCCGGCCAGGAAGCTGCGTGCGCTGAAGCGAATCCACACGCCCAGCGCGATGGGAATTGCCATCCACAGGGCGAGATAAATCTTGTGCCGGATCTCGCGCTGCTCCTGAAACAGCAGCTTCTTGAACTCCTTGGAGCGCACCAGCGCGCTCGACACCGCGGCCGCCACGCCCAGCTTGATCAGGAGATTGACGAGAATCAGCCGCTGTTCCATCGAACCATTCTTTTCCGGAGGGCAGGCTGCAGAGCCCGCATCAGGCCCCGATTGTACCTGCTGCCTGTTTCAAAAGCTGCTCGACATCGCTCCCCGCTGGGACTCCGCCCTGAGCGAAGTCTCGGCTGCCGCCGCCGCGACCGCCAACTGTCGCCAGCACCTGCTTGAGCAGGGCGCCCATATCCGCGGTACCACCGGCGGACTGTGCAAACACCAGACCCGGCGGCTCCACGGTGCTCGCCGCCAGCCCGATGGCTGGAATTCCGCACCGCACCACTTTCTGAGCGAACAGCTTGGCAAATCCGATGTCGCGATCGGCAAAGGATCGCACGACTACCTTTCTGCCCTGCGTCTCTGGCCGCTCCTGCAAAGCCGCCACTGCCATAGCCTCGGCCAGCTGCTCGAGCGCTTCGTCGCGCTGCTTGCGGAGGAGTTTGCCGTCCTCGAAGGTCTTGCGAATCTGCGCGGGAGCATCCCACAGCTGCGCCGAGAACAGCCCGGCAGCTTCGCTGAGCGCGGTGTAGTCGCGGCGCGCTGTGCGTACCGCTCGCCGACCGCAGACGAACTCGACTCGCATCCCTTGCCGAACCCTCTCGGTCTTGCGCAGCAGGATCGAGCCGATTTGGCCAGTAGCGCTTACATGGGTTCCGCCACATGCTGACAAATCGAAGTTTGCGACTTCGATCAGGCGCAGTTCGTCACGCTCTGCTGGAGGTAGTTTCCGCAATCCCAGCTCTTCAGCCTGGTGGCGCGAAACAAAGCGAATGGTCACCGGGCGGTTCTCGAAAATGACCTCATTGGCGCGCTTCTCGGCTGCCACAACCTGTTCGGGGCTTAACGAGGCCGTCGCGAGATCAATCGAACAGTAGTCCTCTCCCATGTGGAAGGAAACTGTCGGCATCTGATAGAGCTCGACGAAAGCCGCAGACAGAACGTGCTGCCCGGAGTGTTGCTGCATGTGATCGCGGCGGCGCTCGGGATCAATGCTGCCGTGCACGACGGCGCCGGGTGATAGCCGCGCCGGTGCTTCGAGGTAGTGGACGATCCTGCCGTCTTCTTTTTCGGCGACCTCCGCCACTCGCACCCGGTCGTTCGGACCGGTGGTCAACCAACCAGTGTCATGTACCTGTCCGCCGCTGGTTGGATAGAACGCGGTTTCCTGCAGAATGACGCCCGTGCGGGATTGGCCCGCATTGCGGGAAACCACTTCCGCCACCACCGAATCGAATTCGTGAAGCTCAGGATTTGTGTAGTAGAGGCGACTCGTCATCACGATCACGCGGCGCCACACGAAAAAAGCCAGGCACCGGCGACCCACTGCACACGAAAGAGCCCGTTACCGTTGCTTCCTTCCGGACCTGGCGGGGTTGGCGGGAAAACGTCGCGCGGGACCGATGCCTGACGTTTAATTCTAACAAGAATGGCCTCCTTGCCGGGGCAGGCGGCCTCGGGGCTCTGCCTGTATCATCAATCGCAGAGCGCTTTCAATCCACATGAAGCGTCAACCCAGCCTCGAGTTACTCGATTCGGACGCCGGCACCGAGCGCGAAGTTGCGGCTTCCCTCCGCGACTTGCAGATGTTTAATGAGTGGTTCGGCGGCGTGCGCGCCACCGAGAAGCTGGTCCGCCGCGCCACGGCAGAAACGCGCAGCCGAACACTTTCACTGCTCGAGGTCGCTGCAGGAGCCGGTTACGTTCCCGCGAAAGTCCGTGAGCGCCTGTCGCCCCAACTGGACTTGAAAATCACCCTCCTCGACCGCGCTCGCAGCCACTTGAACGGTGGTGCGCGAGCAGTCGCCGCTGATGCACTCGCGCTGCCTTTCGCCGACGGCTCCTTTGATTTGGTGAGTTGTAACCTCTTCGTGCATCACCTCGCGCCGGAACAATTCTTGCGCTTTGCTCAGGAAGCTCTTCGCGTCTGCCGCGTCGCCTTCCTGATCAACGATGTCGTCCGCCACCCGCTGCACCTGGCACTCGCGTATGCGGGGTTCCCTCTTTACCGCAGCCGCCTGACGCGCAACGACGCGCCGGCGTCAGTACGGCAGGCCTACACTTCCGGCGAACTGCACGATTTGCTGCAACCTTTGGGCGCGGCGCGAATTCATATCTCGAAGCACTACTTGTATCGGATGGGCATCATCGCGTGGAAGCGAGCATGACGCAGCTCTACGACCTGGTCGTGATCGGCGGTGGACCGGCGGGAACTTCCGCGGCTATCACCGCTGCGCGCGCAGGATGGCGCGTGCTCTTGGTCGAACGCGGCCGCTTCCCGCGCCATAAGGTGTGCGGGGAATTCGTCTCAACCGAATCTCTCGCTTTGCTGAAATGGCTTCTGGGAGACACCGGGAAGGACTTGCTCGAGCGCTCGCTCCCGTTGTCAGAGTCGCGCATATTCCTCGACGGACGTACGCTGCGCGTCCCGGTCAACCCGCCCGCCGCCAGCATCTCCCGTCACGATCTCGATCTTGCGCTCTGGAATGTCGCCCAGCAGGCTGGCGTGACCGCCCTTCAGGAAACAACTGTGCAACGGGTTGAAGGCGAGAGCTCTTTCCGAGTCGCGACCTCGGCCGGTGAATTCTGCGGACGTGCTGTTGTCAATGCGACCGGCCGCTGGTCCAACCTCAAGCTGGCGGGCAAGTATTCCAACGGCTCCCGCTGGCTCGGCCTCAAGGCGCATTTCTATGGCGACATGGAGCCGAGCGTCGATCTTTACTTCTTCGAGGGCGGATATTGCGGCGTGCAGCCGGTCCGCGCGCCGGACGGAGCAACTCTCCTCAATGCCTGCACCTTGGTTCGCCCGGGAGTGGCGGGCGCGCTCGAAGAAGTTCTGTGTCGTCATCCGCTGCTCGCAGCCCGCAGCCGCTCGTGGAAAGCTGCCTTCCCGCCGGTTTCGACGTTTCCCGTGATCTTGCGCGATCCCGTCCCCGTCTCTGGTCATCTCCTGAATGCCGGGGATGCCGCCGGATTTGTGGATCCGTTCGTCGGCGATGGTATCTCGCTCGCTCTTCGCGGCGGCAATCTGGCCGCTCGCAGTTTGTCAGCATTTCTTCGCGGCGAGCGCAAACTGGATGAGTCGCTCGCCGCGTATGCGCAGGACTACCGGCGTGCCCTGCGGCCGGTGCACCGGAACTCTTCCCTTCTTCGGAAATTCCTGGGAGTTCCGCGTGGCCTGCGTGCAACTCTCTTGGCCGCCTGCGAAAGCAGCCCGCGTCTGACACGCTATCTGGTAGAAGCAACGCGTTTGAAACCCGTGGAATTGCGATAGGGGACAGGGGCGAGAGTTTCACCGCACCAGCAGAACTTCCCGGATGGCGTCCCGGGCCAGGAAAAACTTGATCGAAGCAAAATCCCGGAACAGATTCTCAATGTGCCGGTTATTGAAGACCCGCTGTAGGCGCGGACTGTGCTTGTCGCCCGCCGCCAGACGGACCTCCTGCATCTCCAGCATGTCAGTGCCGCTAATGTGGAAGCGATAGCAGGGCGCGTCTGGACCGGCATCCCGGGTGTGGAAAAACACCAGCAGCAGCCCGCCGGGCTTCATCACCGACCACAGGCGGTCCACCGTCGGCTTGACCAGGCTCTCTTCCATGTAATCGGGCAGGTTCCAGCACAGCACCACGTCGAACATGCCGTTCGCGTAAGTCAGATTTTCTTCCAGAAATTTCTTGCTATCGGGAACAAGCTTTCCGGTTTCGTCCTTCACATGCAGCGCCGGATCCAGCGAAGCCTGCAGGAGGTCCTCGCTGTAGTTCTTGTGCCCTTTGGCGGTGAGGAAGCGGATGTTGCTGGCGGAGGTCGAGCCCAGATCGAGCACGCATAGAGATTCCTCGGAATTCAGCAGCCGCGAGATTTCCGCCATGCCACTCGAACGGCGGCTTCGCTTCTGCGGAACCGCGGGAGCCGAAGCTTGATCCGAAGAGCCCCGAAAAAATCTCATCACGTTTTCAGCAACCGATGCCATCAATGACTACGCCCGGCAAGTTGTGTTCGCCATCTACGAAGCCACTGCCTTTCCGGGTTCCCTCTGAATATCAATCTTTCCCTGGAAGGAAGCACCTTCCTCGATCGCGATCCGCTGCGAGGAAACGTCGCCGTTGACCACCGCCGACTTCCGCAGCTCCACCCGCTCCGAAGCGCTGATTGTGCCGTCCACCTTGCCCTGGATCACGACGCCCTTGGCGCGGACGGTGGCCTTGATGTTTCCATTCGGCCCGACGATCAGGCTGTTGTTGTGCAGCTCAATGCTGCCCTCGACGTGCCCATCCACGTACAAGTCTTCGGAGCCCGTCAGCTCTCCTTTAATCACCACCGACTTGCCGATGTGGGCAAACTCACCCGTCTTCGGAGCGTCCATCCCGTGGCCTCCATCTCATCGCGCTTCTGTACCGTCGCGGAGAATCAAATTGTAAATCATGTGCCCGCCCAAGCCCCGATTGCACCGCTCGAACCCCCATTTCCTCAGGGAGTTGTGGCCGACCCCGAAAGCGCTGAATTCCTCCGGAATGCAACGCCCGGTCTGCTACCATCGTCTAACTTGGTGGGGGATGACTCGCTATCTTATGCCTTCGGTAGATCCGGTTCTGCGCACTGTCCCCTTGCTCGCGCTCCTGGCCGCTGCGAGTTTTGCCCAGCAGACTACGATCTCCTCGGCGCGTCCCGAACCCGGCGAGTTGGTGCGCAGGGCGGTCGACAACGAAGTCAAAGCCGCCAAAGATGACAGTGCCCGTTTCATGTTCCGCAGCACTAAAACGACTCCCAAAGGTTCCGTCACCAAGATCTACATTGAAACCAAGCAAGCGACCGCCGGCATGGCCGTTGCCTACAACGGCAAACCGCTGACGCCGGAACAGCGTCAGGCCGAATTAGCCCGCATCGAGCGCTTCATCAAGAACCCAGAGGAACTGGGAAAAAAGCGCCGGCAAGAACAGCAGGATGCCGAACGCACCATGCGCATCGTCCGCGCCATCCCCGATGCCTTCCTCTTCGAATACGCCGGCGAGCAACTGGGATCGCCCGGCGTCGGCAAGCTTGGCGATCCCCTGGTTGTGTTGCAGTTCCGTCCCAATCCCCGTTATCAACCGCCCTCGCGCATTGAACAGGTTCTCACCGGCATGCAGGGGGTCGTGTTCCTGGACGCTCCTCGCGGCCGCCTGGCCTCAATCGATGGAACACTCTTCAAAGAGGTCGGGTTTGGCTGGGGAATTCTTGGTCACCTGGATAAAGGCGGCCACTTCCTCGTGCAACAGCAGGAAATCGCGGACAATTATTGGGCCATTTCGAGCATGGATCTGAATTTCAGCGGAAGGATTCTGCTGGTGAAAAGCTTCGCGCTCCGCTCAACCGAAGCTTTCAGCGACTTCAAGCCGGTCGCCCTGGACCTTACGTTCGCACAAGCTGTAGACCTGCTGGAGAAAGAAGAATCGGTCTTTGCCGAGAACCCCAGCGTTGGCAGGATGACTACGAGGTAACAGTGGGGGCGTCCGCTAAGCTTTGCCTGCCTGCAACGTCTCTTCCCGAACGGTAATTTTCTCGATCAAATCCTCGCGCACGCGATAGCCCGTCCCCGGTGCGTCGCGGACAGCGATCATCCCGTCACTGCTGACCTCCACCTCCGGTTCGATAATGTCCTCTTTCCAATACCGCTTGGAGGCCGACACATCTCCGGGCAGGCGGAAATTGTCGAGGGTGGAGAGTGCAATATTGTGAGCCCGTCCGACTCCCGACTCGAGCATACCGCCGCACCATACCGGAACGTTATAGCGCTGCGCGATATCATGCACCTTCTTCGCTTCCGAAAAGCCGCCCACGCGCCCGACTTTGATGTTGATGATGCGGCACGCGCCCGCTTCCAGCGCAAAGTCTGCGTCGCGCGCATGCCGAATGGATTCGTCCAGGCAGATCGCCGTGCGCAGCGCTTTCTGCAAGCGGGCATGAAGATAAATCTCGTCGTTCCAAAGCGGCTGCTCGATCATCAGCAGGTTGAAGGCGTCGAACTTGCGGAGGTGCTCGGTCTGATCGAGCGTGTAAGCGGAATTTGCATCTACGCTGAGCACAATGTCGGCCCAGCGCGCGCGGAGCTTTTCGAGCACATTCAGGTCCCATCCCGGTTTGACCTTAATCTTGATGCGCCGGTAGCCCGCGGCCAGTTCGGTCGCGACTTTCTCCATCAACTGCTCCGGTGAGTCCTGAATCCCAATCGAGACGCCGCAGGCGATCTCCCGCCGTGTTCCTCCGAGCAGCATCCAAAGCGGCTGCCGCCGGAGCCGCGCCTCGGCGTCCCAGACGGCGTTTTCCAAGGCCGCCTTGGCCATGCGGTGACCGCGGACCCTGGCAAACAATGCCGGACACTCCCTGCCCGACTGCACTCCGTCTTGCAGCAGCGCCGGAGCTAGATAGTGCTTGATGGTCGGCCACGCGCTTTCGATCCACTCCGAACTGTAGAACGGATCTTCCCCAGCAACACATTCCCCCCAGCCGCGCACTCCATCCGCCTGCACGCTCACGAGGAGGATGCGGCGGCCATAGACCCGGCCGAAGCTCGTTTCAAAAAAATGCACGAGCGGCATGTGAATTTCGCGCAGTGTTACCGACTCGATTTTCATCAGTGCTTATGACCAGCAGCGGGCCCAATTGTTTGGCGGAAACTGAGACCGGGAAGTATAGAAGGTGCAGGCGAAGGTAGCAACAGTGGTCGAACAGCCTGTGATGAAAGCGGCTACGCCTCAAGCCCCGCAGGGCGGCTTGGCTTAGCCTAGCGCTTCGGCGCGGGGAAGGACGAAAAATAAGTTAGGTGCGGGCGGGACGACCGACATGCCCGTTCCTGAATTCACCTTAACACTTAGTAACTCCATTTCTCATCCCACGCACCCAGCAAGAACCTTCCCGCTCCCTTGGCATCGCGTTCGTATCCAAGCACGCAGAGTCCGTCGGCGAAGGCCTTGGTGAGCTCCATCCGGTTCTTCTCCTGCACGGCGAGCGCCCGCGCCCGCGTGTCCGCGGACGCCTTCCACTGGTAGATCTCGGCCGGCACGTCAATCTGCGCACGGCACTGAAATTTCGGGTGATGGCCGCTGTTGAGCGTCGTTTCCACCCGCCGCGACTTCATCCACCACTCCGCCACCAGCCGGTCGGATGGCAATCCCCCCTGCAGCGGAGAGCTTGTGATCCCATACTGGTTCACGTGGTAGCGCCGCGCGATCGCGCCCAGCTTTTCGATATTCAAATAGGCGTTCTTGATCTCGAGCGGATCGAAAGTCCACTCCATAAGCTCGAAACCGCGCGCCCGTGCCTCTTCGCGCTGTTGCAGTTTAAGGCGGCGCCCCAGGCCTCCATTCCGATATTGTTGCCGCACAGCCAGCATCTGCGAATGCAGGTAGGAATGCCCATTTCGCGTGCCGGGCAGAGCCAGCGCAAAGCCCACCAGGCCCGCGCCGTCGAAGACCCCGATCACGTGACCGCCGATCTTGTTCGCGAGAACAAACACGCGCACCGGCACCAGCTCCGCATCGGAGAAACTCCAGACTTCCTTCTGCAGCGCGCAGCATGCGTGCATATCCTCCAGCGCTTCGCATTTTCGGATCGTAACGGTCATGTTCGGTTTTCCTGCTGCTTCGCCTGTTGCCATAGTTCTTCAAGCTCGTCCGCGGACGCCTGGGCAGGGCCGCCGCGACCGCTCGCGCGCAGACGTTCCTCCATCCACTGAAAGCGCCGCTTGAACTTGCGATTCGTCTTCCGCAACGCCGATTCCGGATCGAGCGACAGATAGCGCGCAATGTTGACCAGCACAAAGAAGAGATCTCCGACTTCATCTTCCAGCCGCTCACGCAGGTCCGGCGGAACCTGAGGTTTGCCCGATCCGGCAATGCCCCGGCCGACCAGCTCAGCCGTGACCGGCAAATTCTTGAGCTCTGAACGCAGCTCTGCCGTCTCTTCCGACAGCTTTGCGAAGAGCCCTTCGATCTCCGGCCAGTCAAATCCAACGTGTGCCGCGCGCGAACTGAGTTTGTGCGCCTCCAGAAGCGCCGGCATCCTCGACGATACACCCGCCAGCACCGACTGCGCGTCCTCCGCTAACTCAGCCTTCTTCCCGCCACCAGCATCCAGCCGCTTCTTCTTCTCTTCCGCCTTCAGTGCTTCCCAGTTGCGCAGGACTTCGGCAGGCGTATCGGCCTTTACCTCTCCGAACACATGCGGATGCCGGTCCACAAGTTTGTTGGCGAGTCGATCGAGTACGTCATCCATTGAGAAATGGCCTTCCTCGCGCGCCATCTGCGAATAGAACAGAACCTGCAGCAGCAGGTCGCCTAACTCGCCCGTCAGTTCCTTCCAGTCACGATTGTCGATCGCTTCCAGGACTTCGTAGGTCTCTTCGAGCGTGTAAGGTTTGATGGTGTCGAACGTCTGCTCGCGGTCCCACGGACATCCTCCTGGGGCCCGCAGCCGGGCCATGATCTCGACGGCCCGCTGGAAACGCTCGCCGGTGGTGGACATGAGCTTTCAATGTAAATGACCGATCTTGGCATCGGCAAACGGCAAGAACCGCAATGAAGGCCGGGGTCACGCCAGCTTCTTCAGGCGCTAGCTAAGAACATTCACGGCTAGCTCTGTTTCGTCCGAGATGATCGCATCCGCCCCCCACTCGGCCAACTTCCGCATCTCGTCCGCCTCGTTGACCGTCCACACCATGATCGCCTTCTCAGCCTCGTGGACCTGCCTGATGAGTGCTTGATCGGCTAGCCCGAATTGGGGGATCACGCAACTAACCGGCAACGCCCGCCAGCGATCGAGTTCATCCGGCGTTTCGCAAAGAAATCCCAGGGGAATGCTCGCATCCAGATCATGGAGCGTAACCAAAACTTCCGACAGAAACGACGAGACCACGTACCCTTTCTGCGGCGGATGCTCGCGCAGCAGCGCGATCGTCTGCTGTTCTAGCCCATCAACCTTCAACTCGATGTCCAGAAACGCCCGCCCACTGAACGAGCGCAGAACCTCGCTGAGCGTGGGCAGCCCCAGATCCGCCGCCCGCGTTTTTGCAACCTCCATTCCGCGAACCACCGGATCATGGCAGACCACCGCCTGCCCATCGCCCGATCGCCGCACATCGAACTCAAACCCGTCGCAGCCGTGCTGCAAGCTAAGCTCAAACGACGCCAGCGTGTTTTCCGGAATGTGCCGCGCGGCCCGCGCGCCGCGATGTCCGAGCAGAAGAGGTCTAGGCATTCAAGTTAAAGATTAAATATATATGGGAAGATACAGATCAGATTGACTTTCTCGGCGCACTCAGCGTCTCGGCGGTGAAACAAGACTCAATCCAGATCAAAATCCCGGATCGGCTTGCCCGTATCCGGTGACTCTTTCGCCTTCTTCACCGCCTCCTGGAACTTCTTCTCCAGCAGCTCCGAAGCATGCTTTTGCGCATCCACCGACTGGCGGAAGATCGACTCGCGCCGGTTGTCTTGTTCTTTCATGGCGCGGGCCGCTTCTTCCATGTCAGCGAACATTCTGGGCTTGACCGGTGCGGTGTGCGAAATGACGGCCTTGGTCGAGACGTCCACTTTCATCACCGCCCCGCAGCAAGGGCAGGTCACATCGAAGCTGGATTCGCGTTTCGCCACAGGCGCATCATACCGCAATCCGCCTCAGCGCGGCGCGAGCCGAAGTGGGAAGACCTTGAAAAGATACAGCATCTCCCAGCCCAACATCACGAGGGACACTATCACCACCATGATCGCCAGCACCTCGCCGAAGGTCAGGCCCCTTCGATCGGACTCGAAATGGCGCGCCCCAAGGCTAAGAATGTTCAGGGTGGCGAACGCGAACACCAGCGCCCACAGGACGTTGTAGACCCCCTCCCGGGTCGAGTGCAGCATGAGGATCGCCGGCAGAACCCCCATCGCCGGCGCATGCACAGTGCGGCCACAACTCTCGGCCAAAGCATGTGCTCGATCCAAACCCACAAGCAGGCAGGAAGCAGAACTTCGAGACAGAGCGGTGAAGGGCCGGAGAAGTCGCATGCGAAAACTGGATATTACCGTGTTTGCCTGCCCAAGTCAGCCCTCTGTGCCTCTCTGATTAAGTCCGGCGCATTACAATGGCTTCCCGATGAAAAGCGCCCGCCTGCTGATCCTTCTGCTCGTACCCCTTGCAGTTTTCGCTCAGAACGAACCCGCGCATGACCTTGCGGCGGCCGCCAACCGGGCTCTCGCCGTGATTTCCGGCAAACTGAAAGCGACAGGTCTGCAGCAACCGGTCGAGGCTCTGCGCGACCGCTGGGGCGTCGCCCACATCTACGCCCAGAATCAGCACGATCTTTTCTTCGCCCAAGGCTTCGTCGCCGCCCAGGATCGTCTCTTTCAGATGGAGCTGTGGAAGCGCGCCGGCCAGGGACGCCTGGCCGAGATCCTCGGTCCCGCTTTCCTGGCGCGCGACGTCAACGCCCGCCTCCTGCGTTATCGCGGCGATATGAAAGCCGAGTACGAGAGCTACTCCCCCGACAGTGAGGCGATCCTCACCGCCTTCACCGATGGCATCAATGCCTACATCGCGAGTCTGACCGCCCCCAGCGGCCCTGGCTTCCCCGTCGAATTCCAACTCGCCGGATTCTCTCCCGACGCCTGGCGTCCCGAGGATTGTCTCAACCGCATGGCCGCGTTTTCCATGACCGGCAATGCCTTTAGCGAACTCGAGCATGCCCAAGCGGTAGCTCTGCTGGGAGCGGAAAAGGGCTCCATTCTCTTCGAGTTCGATCCCGCCGTGACGCTCGACCCGGCACCGGGTGCGGACTTTGCCGGACTCGCTCCTAGTCTGTTGCAAAACCTCATCGGCAGCGATCAGCGTATCGAGTTCCCCGCCCGCGCACCCGAAGGCAGCAACAACTGGACCGTCTCCGGCGCGCTGACCTACAGCGGCAAGCCTCTGCTGGCTAACGATCCTCACCGCGTCATCGGATTGCCCTCACTGCGTTACATGGTGCATCTGGTTGCACCCGGATGGAACGTGGCTGGAGCGGGCGAGCCTGGCCTGCCCGGAGTGGCGCTCGGGCACAACGAACACATCGCCTGGGGATTTACGATCTTCGGACTCGACCAGCAGGATTTGTATCTGGAAGAACTCAATCCCGCCGACCCCCTCCAGTACAAAACCGAAAACGGCTGGCAGCGCATGGAAACACAGCATGAGAAGTTTCGAGTCAAGAAACCCGCTTCGGCTGCAGAAATTCGGAACGACATAGTCCAGGACCCCGCTGACCCCTCCTCGACCGATGTAGTTCTGAAATTCACACGTCATGGCCCCGTGCTCTGGGAAGACGGCAAGCGCGCGCGCGCTCTGCGCTGGGTCGGAAGCGAACCCGGCACCGCCGGGTATGTCGCCTCGCTTGCCATTGACCGCGCTCAAAATTGGGAACAGTTCGAATCCGCAGTGGCGCGCTGGAAGGTTCCCTCCGAGAATCTCGTCTATGCCGACACCGCCGGCAATATTGGCGAGCACTCTGCCGGACTTGCGCCCGTCCGCAAGTGGACCGGCCTGCTGCCCGTTCCCGGCGTCGGCGGCTTCGATTGGACGGGCTTCGTCCCCGTCGGCGAGCTGCCACATTCGTTCAACCCGAAAGAAGGCTTCATCGCCACCGCCAACCACAAGATGATTCCCGACCGCTACCCCTACAACGTCGGATTCGAATGGGCCTCGCCCTATCGCATCACCCGCATCCGTTCGGTGTTTGCGGACGCAAAGAAACACAACCACAAGCTGACGCTGCCGGATATCGCCTTCATGCAGAATGACATCACTTCCCTGGCGGCCATCGAATTTCAGAAGTTGTTGCAATTAACGCCACTCAAGAATGATCCATCGCTGCGTTCGTTCTTAGGTTGGGATGGCGAACTCAAACGGGAGTCTCCCGAGGCCGCACTCTACGAGGTTTGGCTCGAGCAGATTCGAGTTGCACTGGCTGACCGTTTCTCGAAAGGAAAGACGACCCCGCTTCAGGCTCTCAGCGGACGTTTTCAGGAAATGCCACCCGACTCCACACTGCGTCGCCTCAAGAATCCGGAGCAAAATCTCTTCGGCGACGATCCTGTCGCCCTCCGGAACCAGCTTCTAGCTGCCACCTTGCACTCTGCCCGCGAGCAACTCTCGAAACTCCTGGGCGCCGACGCCTCGCAATGGTCCTGGGGAAAACTTCACGTAGTCCGCTTCCGGCACGCTCTCGACCAGCAACCCGGCGCCAAAGATCTCTTCGGCCTCGGCCCTCTGCCCCGTCCTGGCGACGAATACACCCTCAATGCGACCGGCACCAACGACTCCTGGGAGCAGGTCTCTGGCGCGAGCTATCGCCAGATTCTCGACCTCAACGCCTGGGATCGCTCATGGGTCATCAACACACCCGGCCAGAGCGGCCAGCCCGGCAGCTCGCACTATTCCGACCTGATGCAGCTCTGGGACGTGGGCCGCTACTTTCCGCTACTCTATTCAAGAAAAGCTGTGGAAGGCGAAACCACCGATCGGCTGACGCTGGAACCGTGAAAGTCGGCCCGGCGCTTCCCCGGCCGCTTTTGGGTGGCGCAGCGCTTCAGCGCTGCCGTCAAGTGCCCCCGGATCGGGCGGCTTTAGCCGCTGAGGGATGAGAACCTTTCCCAAAACTAATGATGAATTCCAACATCAATTTCATCTTCTTCGACGTCGGCAACACCCTGCTCTTCCCCAATCGCGAACGCATCCACGCTCCACTGACCGAGCGGGGCTTTAGTCCCGATCCCGAGCACCTGCGCGACCTCGAACGCCGCACCAAGAACCAATTCGATTCGAAGATGACCCAGGACAGCACCACTGATCACAGCTTCTGGTGGATGTTCTACACCCAGCTTCTCGACGAAATCGGTCTCAAAGACAACGCCCTGCGCGACCAACTCGTCATGAGCATCCGCAACTCCGCCAACTGGGACCAGATCCGCCCCGGCACACGCGAACAACTTCAGCAGATGGGCGCCCGCTACCGCATCGGCGTCATCTCCAACGCCGACGGCAAAATCGAAGATGTCCTCCGCCGCTGCAACATCGCCGATTGCTTCCGCACCATCACCGACTCCGGCCTCGTCGGCTACGAAAAACCGCACCCGGAAATCTTCCGCCGGGCATTGAAGTCATTGAATGCCGCCCCCGAACAGAGCCTCTACGTCGGCGATGTCTATTCCGTGGACTACCTGGGCGCCACCGGCGCAGGCATGCAAGCCGTGCTTATGGATGTCCCGGGCGCATATCGCGGCAGGGGATTGCGGCGCATCGAATCGCTGGAAGAACTGCCCTCGGTACTAAGTGAGTGAAGGAAGAAGTGCTATTGAATTTCAACCACCTGGTGATCGTGGCAGTCGGTGTGAATCGTCTCGTATAGATCTCGCAGCAGCCCCGCCCCATAGCGCGCCAGGAAGCTCACCCCGGCAATCTCGCGCTCTTGGAGCGCTTTGTTGGGATAGAGCGCGTAACTCAGACTCTCCGCGTGCCGCGTGACGACCTCGTTGCGTTGTACTTCCGCCCGGGCCGCCCGCGCTTCCAGTTGCGCGAGTTGATATTTCATCTTCTCTTCGGCGTTCGACGCGGCATCCACGAGGGTTGGGTCGAGCCGGGCAAGAGATTCGCGGATCGAGCCAAGCGATTTTTCAAGAGCTGCTTTCGCCTCCGCAAACCGCGTCTGCAGATCGGAGGGCAGCGTTCGCGCGGCGAGGTTCTCCCGCAACTTCTCCGGGCCGTGAAAAAGATCGGAGAGCGTTAAACGGTAGCGCTCCAGCAGCCGTTGCGGTTTCGCTTCTACCAGCGTCGCGGAGAAACGGGGCAGCGCGGGCGTCACCCGTCCCAGCAGCTTTTCGTACACCACCGCGGCCTGTGCAAAGTACGCCACCTCGGCGGCTCCGCCCGTGTAAACCAGCGTGGGCAGGAGGTAGTCCTGCACCACCGGACGCAGCAGTACATTCGGACTGAATTTCGCCGCGTCACTTTCAATTCGCGCGAGTAGCTCCCCGGCAGAGATACGGTCCTCACCTGCCAGAAACTCGCCGCCATTTGCGCCATTACTCTTGCGCCGTACTACCGTGCGCACCCCATCCTTGATCTGAAAGAGCAGAGTCGTCGCCGACGTGACCTTCACCTGCTGGTGATATCCCGCAGCCTCCAGCGCCTTGCCGCGCGCGAGCAGCGCATCATCCAACTCGGCCGAGCGTTCTACTGCCTGGCGCAGAATTGGCTTGGCAACTTCGTGGAATTCTGGAGCGGCCTGATCCAGCAGAATCACGCCCCAATCCGCAAACAGGCGTGCAAACAGCCGCGCGAACGCGCTGCCCATCGTCTCTCCAGGGCGATAGGCCTCCCGCAACCACGCCGTGATTTCCGTTTCTCCCAGCAGGGTCGAAGCGCGGTCAACGGCCTGCTCGATTTCCGAACCGAACCGGATCGTCCCCACCGGAGCGTCTTCCAAACCATGGCTGTCGATGGCCAGGCGTTCTGGAAGGCCCGCCTCGGAAACGAGCGAAACATGATTGACCTCGGCCAGGTCGTGGTCCTCGGTCGCGAGCCAGAAAATTGGGACACAATCCACTCCGGCGGCCGTCGCCTGCTCGGCCAGCTTGACTGCGCTCAGCGCCTTAAAAATGGAGAACAGCGGCCCTCCGAACAGACCGACTTGCTGCCCGGTGACTGCCGCCAATGCGCCGCGTTTCAGGCGGTCAATATTCGCAAAGGTCTTCGGGCCCGCGCTCCATTCGTGATTCTGCCGCTCCAGGATCTCGCTTACTCTCTGGCGGCGCGCGTCTTCGTAGCGCACCCGCTGGGCTTCGTCTTTGATCCACTCAGGGAAAAGGGGCGACCGCGGGTAGAATTCGCGAACGGCGGGGGAATAAGAAATGTAGTCGAGGAAAAGGCGGGTGGTATGCGGAATCTGCGAGAAGGGCAGACACTGCGTCTTCACCGGCAGTTCTCCTCACATCGGCGCGCGGTCATCAGCCGTCGGTCCTTGTCGGGGGCTGACAGGCAGCCCCAAAGTCGTACTTCCCGAGTAACTACCGCCAAAAGCGAAACCCAAGTACATCTGATGACAGCCAAAGGCTCAAGTTGCAAAGACTTGTGTCCAACCCGGACTGGCTGCTGCCTCCCCTGCGCGCTCACTTGGTACAGGGTAGGAGAAACGGTCCCTCACGTGCTTCGCGGACTGCTTCCATGCACGCGCGCAAGCTAGCCCCGATTCTGGTTCTGGCCCTGGTGTCCACCGCTGCCGCTGCCCAGATTTCGCCCGGCCCTCTGGCCCCCGCTCACCAAGATCTTGAAGGCGCGACCCGTTGCACGACCTGTCACAAGCTGGGCGGCGAGCCCGTTTTCTCAGGAACTGGCCAAGGCCGGGAACGCAACGGCCTGAGCCAGTAGAATTGGTTTCAAGAATGCTTTGGGGCGCTCGAAACACCGGCCCTCAGGGGCTAAAGCCCAGTCACTACCTGGCTTTTGCGGCACGGCTAAAGCCGTGCCCTCCCCAAAACCGACTTTTTTGAAGCCAGTTCTACTGGCTACTGGACTGCCGGTTTCCCCAACCTCTCTAGCGACGCGTGGGCTTCTTTCGCGAAGGGGCCTTCGGGTAGGGTTTTCAGATACTGTTCGTAGTACTTGCGCGCCTCAGCTTTGTCCCCGAGTTTCTCCTGGCACTGCGCCAGGCGGAAGCTGGCAATAGCGTCGTTGTCCTTGTAGTACAACGCTTCCTTGTAGCGGTCGAGGGCCGCGCGATAGTTCTTGCGCTTGAAATAGTAGTCTCCCACTTCGACATCCTTCAGCGCCTTCAGCGGATTCCAGGGTTTAACCTCGTGCACGTCCGAAGTGTCGGGGTTGTCCGCCGCTTCAAGGTCGGCCACTGCGGCCTTGCTATAGGGATGATTCTTGGCGTCGTCTTTGGGCGGGCTGATGTCGATGCGGGTATCGCGGCTGGAACTTTCTTCCGCCTCGCGGTTGCGCTCGTAAGTCTTATCAGTCTTGTCGGACGATGGCTGCTGCGCCAGACAGAATATCCCCAGGAGCAGCAATGAACACGCTAGAAACGGAAGTCTGCGCATGCCTATGCATATTCTAGCCTCAATGGGCTCCAGGCTCTAGGTCACACCAGTTTCTGTCAATGTGAATTCGCCGTAGCGAAGAAGAACTAGTACGCCCGGCCCTGGCTCGTTGGCTTGCGGCTCGCAGCCTTCAAAAAATCAGGCCGCCCACGAACCGGGACGGCCTGCTTTGGCGAAGTCCTCCGGGGAGGAGGAGAAAACTTATAGGGACGACGGCGGATTGTTGTTCGCCGTTGGCGCGGGCGTAGTGTTCGGCGCCTGCGCCGGTGTTGTGCCGGTGGTGTTCGTCATCAGGTGGACGTCCACACGGCGATTCTTCTTTCGGCCTTCAGAAGTTTTGTTCGACTCAACCGGCTTATCCTTGCCGAGCCCGATCAGATAAATCTTGTGGGCAGGGATGCTCTTCTCCGACGCCAGGTACTGAATGACGGAGTTAGCGCGGCGCTGGCTGAGATCGTAGTTGTATTCCGAGGGGCCTACCGAATCCGTTCCGCCTTCTACCGTGATGATGTACCCCTTGGTGCTGGAAACGTTCGTGGCCAGTTGGTCAAGCTCTTCCTTGGCCTGCTTCGTCAGATTGTCCTTATCAAACCCGAAAAGCACCGCAGTCTCAGCCACCGAACGATAGTTGTCGAGGTTGATGACCGCGTTGGTCAGCGTGTCCACGCGCTGCGTAGCGTTGTTGGCCAACACTTGGGCCTCATCGGCCTGCTTGCCGGCGGCCAGAGCTTTCTGGTCGACTTCGGCGGCACGGGCCTGCACGGCCTGGATGCCAGCCTGGGCGCGCTGGTCTACATCTTTAATGTCGCGCGAATTCTTCGCGGTCAGGTCGTCGAGTTCATTGGTCTTGTTGATGAGCGGGGTGGTTTGCTGGCGAACATAATTCTTGCTCGAGCAGCCAACGGTGGCGGCGAGCGTGGCAGCCAGCATCAGGGTCAGTGAAATACGATTCATGGGTTTGAGGGCTCCTTCCTCAAAATTGCGGTCTTCGGGAATCCTGGGATCAATCTTTTCAACTGCACTCACACCCTACTGAAGCACGGGTCGTGCCATTCGCCACGGCGACCAGATCAGTACAAGTCTATATAGATCTATGACTTAGAGACCCGGTCCGGAAATTCCCACAACCTGTCCGCGCAATCGCGTTACGGACCGTAGAAATTTTATATGGTTTGCTTCGAGAGGGCAGTATAAGTGAACAGCGGCGATCCGCGCCAGCAGGAAAGAAAATGGGGCGAACCGGGTGCCCGGCTCGCCCGTTGCGGCCATCAGTTAGCAATCTTCTCGAAGGCCTGCTCGAACTGCGAAATCAGCGGGGTCTCGCCCTTCTGCAGTCCGCCGCGGCCCATCACGCGCCATAGGTAGGTCTGGGGAAACATGTCGGCATCATAGACCGCCAACACATCTTCCGACGGACGCGATTCAACCGCAATGACCATGTCGGCGTCCTGGGGGCGGTACACCAATGTGAGCTTGCCCCATTTCTGGATTGCGTCCTGGACGCGGCTGATGGCGGCACGATCTTCGGGCAGCAGCCGCGGGTTGAATTGGTCGCCGTCGTAGGCGGTTACATACACGTAGCGGGCGTTAGCCAGCGTGCGCGGCATCGCGGGAGTATCCTTCGCGGCCAGCGCGCTGCCCACCAGCGCCAGGCACAACAACAGCACAGCAGCCATCTGCTTCTTCATCCTGTTCACTCCTAAAGCGTTGCTGTCGAGTTAGATGCGGATGGCAGGTCTTCGGTTGTCAGCACTGCTGATTGGCAGTAATCACATTACGCTCGGAACGCTGATTCCCATGGCGGCCAGCACGCGGATCAGTTCGCGGCGAACCACCGCGGCCGTCGCCAGCAAGAATTTCTGCCGGCCCTCATCCGCTTCCGCGAGGATCGGATAGCGGTGGTAGAAGGTATTGAAGAGCTGGGCCAACTGGAACGCGTGCTTGGCCAGGTAGGCGGGCTCGGTGGCCGCGATGCATTGGCTCACGACATATGACGTTTGTGCCGCGGTGAGCCAAAGCTCCCAGATTTCGTTGCCGGACTCTCCAGTCAGATATTGCGCGAAGTCGATTCCGGAACAGGAGAACGTGTCGGCGTCAAGCCCACCTTTGCGAAAGATGTTGGTCGCGCGCACCACCGCATACTGCGCGTAGGGACCGGTCTCTCCTTCGAAGCTGAGGGCGTCTTTGAAGTCGAACGCGATCACCGACGGCTTGGTGTACTTCAACATGAAAAAGCGCAGCGCGCCGATGGCGATCTGGGCGGCGATCGCGGCCCGCTCCTCATCACTTAGTTCGGGATGACGGGAGTCCACTTCCTTTCGGGCGGATGCGATGAGCACGTCCGTCAAGTCGTCGGCCTTCACTCCAAAGCCCTTGCGGCCCGAGACTTCGATCCATGGCCGCGTCTTGTCTTCCTCGTTTAGCTCATAGCCGAGGTCGGCAGCGCAGCGCGGCGTCAGCGCAACCATCTCGTAGGAAAAATGCGTGTAGCGGTCAGCGGCTTTGCTGTGACCGAGTCCGCGCAGGGCTTCGATGACCGTGTTCTGCGCCTCGGCCTGGCGGGCGTCAATCACGTTGTAGATCTCCGCCACGTCGCCAAAGTGGGGATGATCCTTTTCGCCGTCGGTGGAAGAGATCCAGCAGTCATGTCCGTTGGGATAGCGATAGAACCTGCGATATCCAAAGTCGCGGCCGAGCAGGCCGAACTTCCACATGTGGTAAGCGATGTCTTTGCCAACGTATCCCACCGTGCCGTTAGAGCGAACGATGACTTTCTGATCTTCTTCAGCGACTTTGTCTTCCTCTTTGCCCCCGGAGCCTGCCCTGAGTGAAGCCGAAGGGTCCTCCGTGTTTGAAGCTTTTGACGTTCCCGCCCGCCGCATCACCCAGCAGCCCTTGTTCTTGCCGGCGGTCTCGTGCGTGAGCACGCCCGCTTCCTTGAGCTTGGCGAAAGCTGCGTCCCAGAAATGCAGGTGCAAGATTTCGCTCTCCCGCGGCAGAAAGTCGTACTCGATATCGAGCCGGTCCATGGTTTCGAGGTGGCGGCGGAGCACGGCGGTGGAGATGAGGTCGGCAATGTGCGCGGTTTCGTTGTTCCCCTCTTCAATCGCATGCAACGCGGCCGCCCGCGCCTGAAGATTTTGCTTGTCCTGCTCGTACCACTGCGAAACACGGGCGTAGAGATCCCAGCAGTAAAAATCGAACCGCGGCGCGGCAGCCAGCGCTTCAATTTCGGCGCGTGTCTTTTTCTCGAGATGGCGGAAACCCACCACCACATCCGCCACCTGCACGCCGGTGTTGTCAATGTAGTTCTGGATGTCCACTTCCCTGCCCGCGAAACGGAGCAGCCGGACAAACGTATCGCCAAGGATCGCGTTGCGCAGGTGCCCGATGTGCGCCGCCTTGTTGGGATTGATGCTGGAGTGCTCAACCAGCACCTTGCCCGGCGGGACTGCGGCGGGGGGAACCTGATCGGCGGCAAGTGCGGCGGCCACTTCGGCGCGGTTCACACGCACGTTGATGTATCCGGCGCCGGCAACCTCGAACTTTTCGAAGCTAGGCACCGCGCCGATCCCGGCGACGATCTCCTCCGCAATCTTGCGTGGCGCCTTGCGGAGCTTGCGGGCGAGTTCAAAAGCAATGGGAAGCGCGTACTCTCCCAACTCGATTTTTGGCGGCTGCTCGATGACGACGCTGGGCAGGTCGAGGCCATAGGCGCGCTGCAGAAATCCGCGCACAGATTCGGTCAGCCGGCGTTCCAGGTGTCGGTACAAGAATCCCTCTAAGTGATTGAAGAAAAGAGTGATTCTAACAGAGGGCGTGGTGAGCGCTCGTTTGACGGAGAGTGCGCCGAAACTTATGATGAAAAATTACGCACCAGTCGGTAGTCGTTCGTCGTCGGCCGTTGGCGAGCCTTTCTCTCTCCTCTGCGCCTTGCAAACGACGAACGACCGGTGACGAATGACGGTCTTCTATGCGGATTGCCTACCTCGACTGTTTCTCCGGCATCAGCGGCGACATGTTTCTGGGCGCGCTGCTGGATACCGGGGTGTCTTCAAAGCTGCTGGAGGACGCGGTCGCGGCATTGGATATCGGAGCGCGGCTGGAGATTTCGCGGGTGGTGCGCGGCGGGATCGCAGCGACCAAGGTTGATGTGTACTCGCACGGAGAGAAGGATCTGCCTCGGGAAGTGTTCTGGGAGCAGCAGGGGCACCGCCATTCGCATGAGCACGGGCATTCGCATACTCACGGACATGCGCACCACGAGCCCGTGTGGGAGCAGGCCTCTGACCCGCCCGGGACGGGTCAAAGACCCGTCCCCACACAGAGACCTGTCCCCACACAATCAGGGCGCGAGCCTGGCCGCGGGCTGAAGGAGATTCGGCAGATCATCGAAAAGGCGGCGATCAGTGACACGGCTAAGGTGACTGCAATCCGCGTCTTCGACGCTTTGGGCAAGGCCGAAGCGGAGATTCACAGCACTTCGATAGAGGGCGTTCACTTTCATGAAGTCGGTGCGGTCGATGCCATGGTGGATATTGTTTGTGCCGCGGTCGGAGCCGAAGCGCTCGGCGTTGCGGAGTGGATCTGCTCACCGTTGAACGTCGGCAGCGGAACCGTCAAGTGCGCTCACGGAACCCTGCCCGTGCCCGCACCCGCGACCCTCAAGTTGCTTCGGGATGCGCCGGTGTATTCGTCGGGCCCGCAGGTCGAACTGGTCACGCCCACCGGGGCCGCAATTGTGAAGACGCTGGCGGCCCGTTTCGCCTCGTTCCCGGCGATGAGGATCGAGAAAGCTGGCTACGGAGCTGGGACTCGCGATCTCCCTGAGCATCCGAATGTGCTGCGGCTGACGATTGGAGAAGCCGTGGAGACGGCGGGTGCACACACTTCGCGTGAGGCGATCACCGTGCTTGAGGCGAATCTCGACGACCTCAGCCCACAGGTGCTCGCGTATGCCGCGGAGAAATTGCTGGAGGACGGCGCGCTCGATGTCTTCAGCCTTCCAGTGCAAATGAAGAAGGGGCGTCCGGGCGCACTGTTGACTGTGCTATGCAAGCCGGACGATGCCGAGCGGCTGACAAAGCTGATTTTCGCCGAGACCACCACGCTCGGCGTGCGCCGTCGCGAAGAGCAGCGACAAACGCTGGCGCGCCGGTGGGAGACAGTCACGACCTCATGGGGCGATGTGCGCATCAAGATCGCCAGCATGAACGGCAGCGTCTCGAACTACGCCCCCGAATATGAAGACTGCCGGGCGCTGGCGGAAGCGCATCATGTGCCGCTGAAGTTGGTGATTGAAGAGGCGATGCGACGATACAAAGCTACGGGCTCCTAGCTTCTGGCTCCTAGCAATCCCATTTGGACAACTGGTTGCTAGAAAGCCAGAAGCAGCCAGAAGCCAGTAGCTAGCAGCAGACTTTCGGCACGATTACATCATGAGCAAGACCTTCTACATCACGACCCCGATCTACTACGTGAATGCGCGTCCCCACATCGGGCACGCGTACACCACGATTGCCTGCGACACGATCGCCCGCCGGCATCGCATGCTGGGCGACGATACCTGGTTCCTGACCGGCACCGACGAGCACGGACAGAAGATCGAGCGTGCAGCGCAGGCCGCGGGCAAAAGTTCGCAGCAGTTCGCGGACGAAGTTTCGACCGCCTTCCGCGCGAGTTGGGATCGCCTCGGCCTCTCCTACGACGATTTCATTCGCACCACTTCTGAGCGGCACAAGCAGGGCGTGCAGGCCTTGTGGCGCAAGATTCGCGACAACGGCTACATCTACAAGGGCACGTACACCGGGCAGTACTGTGTGCATGACGAGCTCTACGTGGATGCGGTCGGGCCCGGCGCTCCCTGTCCGGATTGCGGGCGGCCGACCGAGACCGTCCACGAAGAGAATTACTACTTCAAGCTCTCAGCCTTCGAAGACAAGCTGATCAAGCTCTACACCGAGCACCCGGACTTCATCCGCCCGGAGACGCGGCGCAACGAAGTGCTGTCGTTCGTGCGCAGCGGCCTGCGTGATCTCTCCGTCAGCCGCAGCACTTTCTCTTGGGGAATCCCGGTACCCGACGACCCCAAGCATGTGATTTATGTCTGGCTGGATGCTCTAGCCAACTACATCACGGCGCTGGGATATGGCCAGAAAGACACCAGCAAGTATGCAAAGTACTGGCCCGGCGTGCACATGATCGGGAAAGAGATCGTGCGCTTCCACTGCGTCTATTGGCCGGCGTTTCTGATGGCGGCGGGGCTGCCGCTGCCCAAGGGCATCGTCGCGCACGGCTGGCTGCTGTTCGAAGAGAACAAGATGTCAAAGTCGCGCGGCAACATCGTGCGCACCGAGACGATCGTGGACGTGCTCGGAATCGACGCCCTGCGCTACTTCCTGCTGCGCGAGATCGTGTTCGGGCAGGACGGCTCGTTCAGCTTCGATGCGCTCGTGCAGCGCTACAACGCCGATCTGGCAAATGGCTTAGGCAACCTGGCCAGCCGCACCTTGACCATGATCAACCGCTACTTTAAGGGTGAGGTGCCATATCCATCAGCCACCGCCACTCACCTGGCGGCTGACGACACGATTGCAGCGACGGGAAAGAAAACGATTGCCGAGTTTCACAGCTTGTTCGATCAGTATCAGTTCTCGCGGGCGCTGGAAGGGGCGTGGGGATTGGTTGCTGCGGTGGACAAGTACATCGTCGAAAACGAACCGTGGTCGCTGGGCGAAAAGCAGGATGAAGAGAGCCGCTCGCGTCTGGCCACTGTGCTTTATACCAGCGCGGAAGCCCTGCGCGTCGTGACTGCGCTCGCCCATCCGGTGATGCCGGACGCCACCGCGAAGATCTGGGCGCAGCTCGGCCTCGGCGACATTAAGAGGTTCGACTTATCGCAACTGCGGTGGGGGCAGCTACACCTGGGCACGAAGCTAGGCGAGGTACAAGCAGTCTTTCCCCGGGCAGACAAATCGGCGGTCGAGAGGATGCACAAGATGGAAGAACAGAAGAATAGCGCGGCAACACCTGCGGGTGTGGGGACGGGCGCCTCGCCCGTCCAGCCGAGCGAGGCTCGGCAACCTGCCGCGACCCAAGCTGCACTGGCGTCCGCTGCCGCAGGCAAGCCGGCAGCCGCAATTCCCGACGGCAAGATCAGTATTGACGACTTCGCGAAGGTCGAACTCCGCGTGGCCCAGGTCAAAACCGCTGAACGCGTCAAGGGCGCCGACAAGCTATTGCGGCTCGAAGTCGACCTGGGAACGGAAGTCCGGCAGCTGGTTGCCGGGATCGCCGAGGCTTATTCCCCAGAGTCGCTGGTTGGCCGCAAAGTGGTGATCGTCGCCAACCTCGCGCCCCGCAAGCTGCGCGGCCTGGAATCGAACGGCATGGTGGTAGCGGCAGCGCCCGAAGGCGGCAAGCCGGTGCTGGCGAGTTTCCTAGAAGATGTGCCGATTGGGACTCGATTGAAATAGCTCCCTGCCGAGCTTCGCTCGGCTGGACGGGTCAGAGACCCGTCCCCACAGAGACCCGTCCCCACACGCTCATGTTCATCGACTCCCACGCTCATCTCGAAGGCAACCGCTACGACAGCGACCGCGACCAGGTCCTGGCGCGCGCGAAACAGGGCGGCATCGAAGCCTATCTTGCCATCGGAAACGGCGACGGCCCCGATACCGCTGACTGCGGGATTCAACTAGCAGAGAAGTACAACGGTAAGCCCGAATATCCACAGATATGGGCGAGCGTCGGCATTCATCCGCATGAAGCCAGTCTCGCCGACGATGCTGCCTATGCCCGCCTGGAGCAGTGGGCGCGCCATCCCAAGGTAATTGCCTGGGGCGAGATCGGGCTGGACTACTTCTACGACCACTCGCCGCGTGAGGTCCAGCAGCGCGTCTTTCTCAAGCAGATGGAACTAGCCCGCTACGCCAAGCTGCCAATCATCATTCACTGTCGGCCTTCGGACAACAGCGAGAACGCTTGGGACGACTGCCTAAGTCTGATCGCCGAGCACTGGACTTCCAGCGGTTTGGGAGGAGTCCTGCACTGCTTCACCGGCGCGGTCGAGCATGCCCGGCGCGGACTGGACTTGGGCTTTATGATTTCTTTCGCCGGGAACGTAACGTTTCCCAAAGCGCAGAACATCCGCGAGGCCGCTCCGGTCGTCCCACTCGACCGCATACTGATCGAGACCGACTCGCCCTATCTGGCGCCGATACCGCATCGCGGCCAACGCAATGAACCCGCTTTCGTGAAAGAAGTGGCGCGCCAGATCGCGGAGTTGCGCGGCGTTTCTACCGAAGAGATCGGCGCGCGGACTTCGCAGAACTTCTACAGATTTTTCAAACTGAGCGAAAAAAGTGAAAGCGGTGGCACCCGGGCTTAGGCTGCCCAGAGAATGCTTCTTCTGATACCCTCAAGAGTCAATGCTGGGGTGTTGCAAGCCGCTACGAGCTTCGAGCCGTGCGCTTCGAGCAGACCTGTCTGTGGCTTCGGGGGCTAGCTCGCAACGAAATCAGGTGCTTGGCTTCGCTGAGCATGACAATCTAAGAAAATAAGCAATAGCAAGAGTCCATGCCCGAAAACACTTTCGATATCGTCAGCAAGATCGACCTGCAGGAAGTCTCGAACGCCATCCAGCAGGCGATGAAGGAAGTCACCACCCGTTTCGATCTGAAGGATTCGAAGTCCAGCATCGTGCTCGAAGGCAAAGACGCGATCATCCTGCACTCGGCGGACGAGTACAAGTTGAAACACGTCAACGACGTCTTCCAACAGAAGCTGGTCAAACGCGGCGTACCTCTGAAAGGCCTGACGTATGGCCCAGTCGAACCAGCCGCCGGGAGCACTGCCAAGCAGAGGATAACGATGCAGCAGGGGATTCCGATTGAAAAAGCGCGCGAGATCGTGAAGATGATTAAGAATTCCAAGAAGAAAGTTCAGGCTTCCATTCAGGGCGATCTGGTGCGGGTCAGTGGCAAAGACCGCGATGCGCTGCAGGAAGTGATCGCTTTGATGAAGCAGCAGGATTTCGGGATTGACATGCAGTTTACGAATTACCGGACGAATTAAAAAGGCGTTTCATCGCCGAGATCGCAGAGTACGCTGAGAAAACTTGGTGGAAGACAATAGAAACGAATTTGCTCTGCGGCCTTAGCGATCTCTGCGGTTAAAAGCTTTTGCGGGCGACCGGATCAGAACTTGAGCACAACCACGGCCATCAACGGGAAAGAGATTTTCGACCTGCTGCGGGACGACCTCGTCGCGATCGAGGAGCAGTTCGGACGCGACACGGTCTCGAAGGTCGCCGCGATCACCGAGATTGGCGAATACCTGCGCGCGGGCGGCGGCAAGCGGATCCGTCCGGCGTTGCTGCTGCTGTCGGCCAAGCTGTTCAACTACCGGGGCACGGGCGCGGTGAAGCTCGCCTCGGTGGTCGAGATCATCCACACCGCCACCCTGGTTCATGACGACATTATCGACGAAGCCCAGACGCGCCGTGGGCGGCCGGCGGCGAACACCCAGTGGGGCAATTCGAAGTGTGTGCTGGCCGGCGACTGGCTCTACATGCAGGCCTTCAAGATCGCCGTGCAGGAACGTAATTTCCGCATCCTTGATGTGCTGATCGAACTCACCCAGCAGATGGTCGAAGGCGAACTGCTGCAGATGGAAAAGCTCGGCAAGCTGATCTCCCGGCAGGAGCATGTCGACCTGATTTATCGCAAGACCGCCTGCCTGTTCTCGGTGTGCATGCGGCTGGGAGCCATTCTCGGCGGCGCCGGCGCGGAACAAGAAGAGCGCCTGGGCCAGTATGGCCGCGATCTCGGCTTGGCCTTCCAGATCGTCGACGACGTGCTCGATCTCACCGCTTCCGAGAGCGTGCTGGGCAAGCCTGTAGCCAGCGACCTGCGCGAAGGCAAGGTTACGATGGCGGTGATCCACGCGCTCGAGCGCTGCACTTCCGCTGAGCGCAAACAGATTGAGACCGTGCTGATCGACCGAGCGTTCAACGGGGTGAGGCACGCCGACATCCTGGCAATCCTGAATCGGTACGGGTCGCTCGAATACGCTTCCAAAGAAGCAGCGCGCTATGCGGAATCGGCGCGCAACGCCGTCTGCGTGTTTCCGGATTCGGAGATCAAGCGCGCCCTGCTGTGGGCGCCGGAATTTGTGGTGGCAAGGGAGAAGTAGCCGTTAGCAGTTGGCACTTAACACTTAGCATTCAGCCAACCCTCACTCCGCCATCGCATCAGTTGACCGAAGGCTTGAGCCAAGTGCTAAGTGCCAATTGCCGATCCAATGAACGACCTGCTTCCCCTCATCTCGCGCCATGGCTATACCCTGCTGGCGGCAGTGTGTCTCGCCGAAGCCGTCGGCCTTCCGCTGCCGGCGGCAATCGCCATTCTGACCGCCGGGGCGGTCGCAGCATATGGGAAGCTGCACATCTATTCTGTGTTCGGCGTGGCATTCCTGGCGATGCTGGCCGGGGACGTGCTTCTCTATTTCATGGGCCGCGTGAGCGGATGGGCTCTGCTGGGGCTGCTCTGCCGCGTGTCGGCCAATCCGGAGACCTGTATTCTCCGCTCGGCGGAGTATTTCTACCGGCGCGGCAAGCAGACACTGCTGTTTGCCAAGTTCATTCCCGGGATCAACACCATGTCGCCGCCGCTGGCCGGCAGCATGAAAATGCAACTCGGCCAATTCCTGCAATTCGACTCGCTGGGAGTGGCCTTCTACGTCGGCGCATACTCTCTTGCCGGCTACGTTTTCAGCGATGCGCTGCGCACGATCACGCGCGGAGTCCGCTCGGCGGGATCCGCCGCCGAGGTCGTCTTGGGTGTCGGCCTGGCCGCGTACATCGTCTATCGCATCTGGATTTACCGCAAATACCGCCTGCTCGACCTGGTTCCACGCGTACCCGTGGAGGAACTGGCCCGCCGCCTGGAGTCAGACGAGAGTCAGAGCGTGATTGTGGCCGACGTCCGCAGCCACGGATATTACGACGCGAACTCAGAGCGCATCGCCGGATCGGTTCGCCTCGAGCCCAACAACCTGGAGGAAGAGATCAAGAATCTGCCGCGCGACCGGGAGATCTATCTCTACTGTACTTGAGCGCGCGAAGCCACGAGCGCCCGGGTGGCGCACTTACTCCAGAAACATGGATTCAAGGCCTTCGTAATCGTCGGTGGATTGCGCGCCTGGCGCAAGGCTGGACATCCTGTAGAACCCGTTCCCCACGACGATCTCGTCAAGCTGCCTACGTTCAACTGAGGCTTGTCCTTGGCAGGCCGGTGTGGGTTTGCTATCTTCGGCTGATGGGGAGATCTTTGAGCTTTAGTGGCGTGATCCTGGCGGCGGGCGAATCCTCGCGCATGGGACGCGACAAAGCGCTGCTGCCCTGGCCACCGCAATCGGCTGCGACCAGCTCCGGGGGCACGTTTCTCTCGGCGGCGATCCAGCTCTTCACTCCCTACGTTGACGTCATCTTAGTGGTCGCGGGCAAGAACGAGCACGAACTGGCCCCCATCGTGTATGCGCGGGGCGCGTCGCTGGCGGTCAATCCCGATCCCGCGCGGGGACAGTTCAGTTCCCTGCAAACCGGCTTGCGCGAGGTTCTGAACCGCGGCCGCGACGCTGCCATGATCACGCTGGTGGACCGGCCGCCGGTGAGGGCTGAAACGATTCAGACTCTCGAAACGGAGTTCGAACAGGTTTTGAAGCGCGGGATGTGGGCGGTCGTCCCCGAGTATCAGGGCAAGCACGGGCATCCCATTCTCGCGGGACGCGAAATGATCGAAGCGTTTCTGAGGGCGCCAGCGACCGCGAGTGCGCGTGAAATCGAGCACGCCCACCAGGACAAGATTGCGTACATTTCCCTGAATGATCCGTTCGTCGCCGTTAATGTGGATACACCGGAACAGTACGCGGCGTTGCCGTCCTAGCATCTGCAATCGCGTTTGAGCCTGCCGGGCCACACGAAAAATGACAAATCTCACGCTTACAAAAACCGAACTCGTCGAAAGTGTCCTTAGACTTAAACCGCCGGTCGCTGCCTTTGACTGTGACGGGACGCTGTGGTCCGGAGACGCCGGGGAAGGGTTCTTCTCATGGTCCATGGCGCAGGGGATGGTTTCGGAGGAGGTCGAGCGATGGGCCCGCTCCCGATATGCCGACTACAAAGCGGGCAACGTGGCCGAGGAAGTCATGTGCGGTGAGATGGTCACGATGTACCGCGGCCTTCGTGAAGAAGTTGTGCAGCGCGCCACTGACGAGTACTTCGCCCTGGGCATTGCACCCGGCATTTTCCCGGAGATGCGCGAACTGGTACAGCGTCTGCGAGCGGCCGGAACCGACGTGTGGGCGGTTTCTTCGTCCAGTCAGTGGATCATCCGCTCAGGGATGCGTCATTTTGGTATTCCGCAAGACAGGATTCTGGCTGCTGAAACAGCGGTTGAGAACGGTGTGGTGGTAGACCGACTGATCCGCGTGCCCAGCGGCCCCGGCAAGTCGGACGCGCTTCGCGAAGTACTGAGCTCCCCGCCGGATTGCGCGTTTGGCAATTCTCTTTGGGACCGCGAGATGCTGGCGATGTCGAAGCACCCGTTCGCGATCAATCCGAGTCCGCAACTGGAAGAGATTGCGATTGCGAGTGGGTGGAGGATGTATCAGCCGGATTCGAAGCACGAGCAGGGAGAGTAGCGCCGGCACCCTGCCGGCTGTCCCAAGGGCGACTCGCCCTCGGCGTAGCGGGCCAGGGCGCCAGCCGGACAGCCGCCGGGGGCGGTGGCGCTACTCACAAGCGAGTTTCTGCAGCAATGCCCGCAACGCATCCACCGCCAGATGACCGGCGTGTGAGGACGCCTCGGGAAGGCCACCAACTTTCCGTACCAGATCTTCCCTGCTGACTCGCCGCGCTTCCTCAACCTTCTTTCCCTTAACCAGCTCCGTGATGGCCGACCCGCACGCCATGGCCGGCACACAACCCTTCGCTCGGAAACGAATATCTGAAATCCGATCTTCGTCCAGCTTGAGCGTGAGTTTCAGAACGTCCCCGCAGGCGGGATTCTCGATCTGCGAAGAGGCGTCGGGAGATTCGACGTCCCCCGCGTTGCGCGGGTTTTGGAAATGATCGAGAACCTCGGGAGAATACACATCGCGATTGTAAATGCCCGTCCGGACTATTCTCTCCCCTACAATGTGAGCATGCCCAACTCGCTCACTCCGCAGCGCATTGCCTGTCTGCAACCGAGCGCGACTGTCATTCTCGCCAGCCTCGGAGAACTCGACCGGGTGGTGGCTTGTACGAGGTACTGCGCGGACGTAGTTCCCGAAGTGCGCCAGGGTAAGCGACTGATCGTCGCCGATTCCTGGACTTCGAAGGCGGACGAGATTCTTGCGGCCGCGCCTGACCTGGTCGTCGCGGCCGTTCCCTACCAGGAAGCCGCAGTGGCGGAAATCCTGAAGGCGGGCGTGCGATTCTTCGGTCTAGCCCCGCGCACGCTCTCCGACATCTACACCGACATTGCTATGATCGCCGCCCTGGTTGGCGCCACCAAACGTGGCGCACAAGTCATCACAGACATGCAGGAGGCAATCGAGGACATCCGCCGACGCGTGGTCGCCCTCCCGAGAAAACGGGTCTTCTGCGAGGAGTGGGGCAAGCCGGTGATCACTTCGCAGCCTTGGGTGGCGGAACTGGTGGAAGTGGCCGGCGGCGAATTTATGGGTGATCCCGGCAAGCAAGTTCTTCCCGAGTTCGTACTGGAACGCGATCCCGAGGTCATCATCGCCGCCTGGTGCGGAGCCGGCAACCGGGTTCCGCTGGCCAAAATTGTTCGCGATCGAGGCTGGGCTGGCACGAGTGCCGCGCGTAATTCGCAGATCTACAGCATTTCCGATGAACTATTGAACACGCCGGCGCCGACGCTGATTCGAGGACTGCGCGCGCTGGCCGCAGCTCTTCATCCGGGAACATTCGCGCCCGCACCCGGCTTACGCTCGATTACGGAACTAACGCCCGCAAAAGATGCCGCCCCGCAACGGGTAGTTTAGGATTGATAACGTATGTCGACGATTTCCAACACGTCCAAGATTGAAGAAGTGCGAAAGGAACTCCCCCGGCTCAACTCCGACGCGCGTAGTGCAGATCAATTAATGGACGACATTACCCGGCTGCTGTTCGACAAAATGTTGAAATACAACTGGGTCGGTTTCTACATGCTGGAGCCAGGCGCCAACCCACCCATGCTGGTGCTAGGACACTTTCAAGGGGCGATGACACCCCACACCCGCATTCCTCTGAATCAAGGAATCTGCGGCGCGGCTGCGTCCTCGGGCAAGACGGTCGTGGTAGATGACGTCAAGAGCGATCCGCGTTATCTGGCGTGTTCTGTCGAAACCAAGTCGGAGATCGTCGTGCCTGTTTTCGTGCGCGGACAGGTAGCCGGCGAACTCGACATTGACAGTCACTTTCCGGCGGCCTTCGGTTTTGAAGATCGCGAGCTCGTCGAATATTGCGCGCAACTTGTCGGCAAACGCCTGGGGCAGGCGTAGGTCAACGGAACCAACTACCAGCTTACCGCTACTAGCTGCTAGCAAACCGTCGTGAGGAACTGTTTGCTAGAAGCCAGCAGCTAGTAACTAGAAGCCGGTTTTCACACACCATGAAACGCGTCGCCGCCGCTCTCATCCTGAACGGGGACAAGATTCTTGTTTGCCAGAGGACGCGCCACCAGGTCATGCCTCTCAAGTGGGAGTTCCCAGGAGGCAAGATCGAGGACGGCGAGCAGCCCCGCGACGCGCTCCGCCGGGAACTCGAAGAGGAACTCGGAATCGAGGCCGTCATCGGCGACGAGGTGGCTCGGATCGTTCACGAATATCCGGGCGGGGGCTCGGTGGAACTACGCTTCTTCGATGTGCGCAGCTACCAAGGCGAGATCGAAAACCGCATCTTCCGCGATGTGCGCTGGGCCGAGCGCAGCGAATTGACCCAACTGGATTTCCTGGAAGCTGACCTGCAACTGGTGAGAGACCTGGCGGCGGGAAAGATTCTGTAAGGGTCAAAACCATTTAACCGCAGAGATCGCAAAGTGCGCAGAGAGTAGGGGGGCCTTCTGAATTTCTCTGCGCCCTCTGCGATCTCTGCGGTTAAACGGTTTCCTGGACTAGCCCGAACCGCTGCGCAGCTGGCCCCAGACCAGCGCTGCCGTCAGCACGACCATGATGACCGTCGTCGCCCACGCAATGACATTGAGCGCGCGGGTATTCACGTGCTCTTCCATGAGTTCCTTCTTGTTGATCAGCAGCAGCATGAAAATCAGAACAAAGGGTAGAACCCCGCCATTGACGACCTGCGACAGCACCGAAATCTTGACCAACGGCAAGCCGGGCAGCAGAATCACGGCCCCTCCCGCCACGATCAGGGCGGTGTAAAGCCAGTAAAAGGCAGGAGCCTCGGAGAACTTCCGTCCAACTCCCGCTTCCAAACCCAACCCCTCGCAAACCGTGTATGCGGTCGAAAGCGGCAGGATCGACGCCGCGAACAGCGACGCGTTGAATAGTCCCAGGGAAAACAGGATGTAAGCGTAGTCCCCGGCGAGCGGGCGCAGTGCCTGGGCGGCGTCAGTGGCATCACGGATATCACGATGGCCGTGCACGTACAGGGTCGCGGCGCACGCCACGATAATGAACCACGCCACTACGTCGGTAAAAATGCAGCCGACCACCACGTCCAGCTGTGACGCTTTATACTGCCGGCGCGTGACTCCCTTCTCCACTACCGACGACTGCAGATAGAACTGCATCCAGGGTGCAATCGTCGTTCCCACCAGCCCGATCACCATGTAGAGGTACGATTTTTCCTTAAAGGCCGCCAACTGCGGAGGCTTCACGGTGGCCGTCAGAGCATCCAGCCACGCCGGCTTGGCCAGCACGCCCGCCACGATGTAGGTAATGTAGAAAAACGAGGCCGCCAGGAAAACCTTTTCAACCGTCTTGTACTGCCCTTTGACCACAATCAGCCAGACGATCACGGCACAAATCGGAACGGAATAGTACTTTGAGATGCCAAACAATTCCATACTGCCGGCGATGCCGGCAAACTCGGCCACCACGTTCCCAAAATTGGTGATCAGGATGGCGATCATCATCAGGAAAGTGATGCGCAGGCCGTATTCCTCCCGGATCAGATCGCTCAGCCCCTTGCCGGTAACCGCGCCCATGCGGGCGCACATTTCCTGCACTACGATCAGCGCCAGGGTGATAGGGATCATCGTCCACAAGAGTCTGTGGCCGAACTGCGCGCCCGCGAAAGAATACGTCCAGATGCCGCCGGCATCGTTATCCACGTTCGCGGTGATGAAACCCGGACCCACCACGGCAAAGAACAGGAGGATCCGGATCTTCCAGCTTCTCAGGAATTTCATGCGCGCAGTGCACGGAGGAGATCAAAGTCGTCAACCGACCGATCAGAATAAACGCAGGGACCCTTTTCTGAACAGGTGAAACTGCATGCGGGAGGAAGAAAAATCAGAGCTTGCCGCGGAGCATGTTGATGACGTCGTCGGGCGTGATCACACCCACCAGGTGGTTGTACTCATCAATCACGGGCAAAGTCAGCAGGTTGTACTTGTCGAAGAGCTCGGCAAATTCCTTTTCTTTGGCGTTGGCCCGGCAGTAGATCAGGGGCTCCTCGGTCAAAGCCAGGAGCGGGGTCTCGGGCTTAGCCATCGCGATCTTTACCAGCGGCACTGCCCCAGCCAGAGTGCCCTGGGAGTCGATCAAGAAGTTCGTGCTCATGCTCTCCATGCGGCCCTCGAAGGTGCGCATAGCCTCGATCGCATCGTGGGCGGTGGCTGAGAGCGGCAAAGCGATGTATTCGGTGGTCATGCGTCCGGCAGCGGTGTGTTCCTCGAACTCGAGCAGTTCTGCGACTTCCTGGCGCTCCGCCGGTTGCATTTGGACGAGGATCTCCTCGGTGCGGTCCTCCGGCAGGTCGGCCAGCAGGTCGGCGGCGGCATCGGGTCCCATCTCCTCGACGATGTCGGCGGCCCGGTCTGAGTCAAGCGATTCCACGACTGCCTTCTGCACCTTCGGTTCGAGTTCCTCCAGCGCCTCGGCGGCGACTTCCTCGTCCAGCGTCTCGAACACCGCTTCGCGCTCGCTGGGAGTCAGTTCTTCGACTATGTCGGCAATGTCCGCCGGATGGAGCTTAGCCAGCCGCTCATGCGAGATCTTCAGCTTCACCCGCCGGGCCGGGTCGGTTTCGATCAGGTCCACGAACTCCCACGGAATCTCGCGGGGCGGAATGCGTTGTAGCAGAAGGCGTAGCGCGGCCAGCGGAACCACACCTTTGAGCAGGCGCCGGAGGGCGCCTCGCGCACCTACGTCCACACCCTCGATCTTCAGGATGAGGCGGTTCTGCGCCGTCTCCTGATAAAAATCGACGTCGTTGACGCGGACCACTTTGCGTCCGTGAACGTCAATTACCTGCTGGTCGAGCAGATCGCGGGAGAGCAGGAAGAGGCCTTCAGCTCCGTTGGCGGGACTCCACTCCGCAGCGGTGGTGGACGCACGGACATCCCCCGCGATCCCAGAAACCGCGCTGCAAGGCAGGGTGCGGTTTCCCGTTCGGGTCCTGACGATGAGCGAGGATACCCGCGAGCGATCATCCTGCGGCAGCAGGGCCGCCTCGCGCACACGTCCGCTGACGGCGCCGGTCGAGTCGTACACCTTCAGGCCCAGCAGTTCGCTCAGCGACAAAGTGCTCATCCCCATGAGAATACTCAACTGTGGTTGGGGAATCCAGCTACCGCGTTGACTTTTCCCAGCGCGACAGGCAAACTGCTCCATTCGCCCGCTAACCGCTTTCCGGCCAGCAGGATGAGCCGGGCGTTCTCGGTCACCGGCGGGGCGATTGCCGATTCAGGACCCGTGCGCCCTATGCTTCAAAACCGCGTCTCCTACACGCTGGACTCGACGCTGGAGACGGTGAACAGTGCCGAAGAGACCGCCGGCCGCATGGCCGCCGAAGCCGGCTTCGACGACGAAGAGGTCATGAAGATTTCGATGGCGGTGCGCGAGGCCGCCGTCAACGCGGTTTTGCATGGAAATGCCTACGATCCGGGCAAGAAAGTAACGCTCGCGTTTGAGCGCACTGCCGTCGACCTGGTGATTACGATCCGCGACCAGGGCACGGGGCTGGATGCCAGCAAGATTCCCGATCCGCTGGCGCCGGAAAATCTCATGAAGACCTCGGGACGGGGCATTTTCCTGATACGCTCGTTCATGGACGTGGTGGAGATCCACCCCTCCCAGTCGGGCACCGAATTTAAGATGATCAAGCACGTC
This sequence comes from Terriglobales bacterium, assembly GCA_049273945.1. GTDB lineage: Bacteria > Acidobacteriota > Terriglobia > Terriglobales > Acidobacteriaceae > Acidiflorens. The sequence continues at coordinate 39,101 of JBASRS010000085.1, forward strand.
CGCGGCAGCGTCGCGGATTCCAAGGAGGCTTCCCAGTGACCATGAAGTCCAGTACTCGTCAGGTGGATGGGGTTACCATCGTCGATCTCAGCGGCCGGATCACCCTCGGCGAAGGCAGCGTGATCCTGCGCGATACCGTGCGCGACCTGCTCTCCAAGGGGCACAAGAAAATCCTGCTGAACCTGGGCGACGTGAACTACATCGACAGCTCCGGGATCGGCGAGCTGGTCAGCGCCTTCACCACCGCCAAGAACCAGGGCGGCGAGCTGAAGCTGCTGAATCTCACCAAGAAGGTCCACGACCTGCTGCAGATCACCAAGCTGTACACCGTCTTCGACGTGAAGGACGACGAGGCGAACGCGGTGAAAGCCTTTAGCAAGTAGCCACAGCCGTCCCTTGTCTGGTTGTGATACGGGCTGGGAGAGGCCCAGCCCGGAGCTTCCCATTTTGGGACGAAATCCTGGATTCGCTACTTTTCTACGTCTTCGGGTCCCGCCTCGCAACCTAGAATCATTGAGACTGGCCAGCCCAGGACTTGACCCTCGCCAGTTCCGGTATGCCTTGCTCGTACCCGCTCCGCGCCATTGCGTTCGCATTGATTGTGCTCGCCGCCCTCCCGGCACCTGCTGAGTGTGTTCCCTTCTCCGACGCGCACCAGCACGTCGGAAAAACCCAGTGTGTTAGCGGAACCGTCTTCCACGTGAAAGAAGGTAACCAGGGCGTCACTTATCTCGATTTCTGCGAGGACTATCGCACCTGCCCGTTCACGGTGGTCGTGTTCCCGGGCGATCTCAAGCACGTTGGAGATGTGCGGCAGCTCAAGGGCCGCGCGATTGAAATCAACGGCACAATTCAGGACTACGACGGCCGGGCGGAGATCATCCTGCGGCGCCCGCAGCAGCTCGGCAAGAACGCAGCGCTGGTGCCACCACTTCCGAAAGGCTACGACGTCGAGCGCAGGGGCAAATACAGTCCGGGAAAGTTCAAGTATCCGAAAGCAGCTAAGAAAAAGACCAAGAAGCAGGGTCGGCCCGTGGACATCGAGGACCCAAGCGACCAGTGACGAGAACCAGTGGCTAGTGGCTAGTGGTTAGTGGTTAGTAGGAGCCGCATTCGCTAGCCACCAACCACTAATCACTCACCACTGCCTTCAAACCATTCCCTTCCGCAGCTCCTCCAGCGGATACTTCGTACCGCGCCATACGATGCCGTTATTCCAGAGGGTGTGGAACATCGAACGCATCAGGATGTACATGAACAAGCTTGTCGCGACCGGGTGCAGAAAGAAATAGTAGGGCCGCACCGCGGAGCGGGCCGACATCCCGAAATAGATCGCCAGAATTGAACCGAGCGCGATCGCGTAGGGGACCCGCACCCATCCGTGAGTCAGCCACACGCCAAAAAAAGGGCCGAGATTAAGAAAGCCCACCCCGACTACCGACCCTACCGTCCGCCACCACTGGAACGACAGCAGGGCGAAGAAATTCTTGGTGAGATTGCTCACAATGCCCATGGCCCCCTGCGCCCACCGCAGCGAGATCAGATCCTCGCCAAACACGACCCTTGGGGCAAAGCCCGCGTTCTTGATGACCTTGCCGAGCTTCATGTCGTCGAGCACCTCCATGCGCAGGGCCTGGTAAGTGCCGACCGCGTCGTAGACCGAGCGGCGCACGAGATTGAATGCTCCCACGCCCATATGATCGCGCGCTTTAGGATCGGCAACCTTCCACGGGCGGTGACCGAAGACGAACAGGGTCTGAAAGAAAGCCATCATCATCCTCTCGCCCGGAAGTTTCATGATCATCCGCGGCAGTAGGACCAAATGGTCTGCTTTCTCGGCCTCGGCATAGGCAATCGCGCGGCGCAGTGTGTCAGGCTTAAATAGAACGTCGGCGTCGGTAAAGAGCAGCCAGTCGCCGGTTGCTTGCTTGCCGGCGCTCCACATGGCGTGCGTTTTGCCAAGCCAACCGGGCGGCAGTTCTGTGACCTGGATGACTTTGAGTTTGCGGTCCGATTCGGGCCGGGCCGCAATCTCGCCCATGATCCGGCCGGTGCGATCGGTGGAGCGATCGTTGACCGCGATCACTTGGTAGGTGGCATAGTCGAGAGCCAGCAGGCGGGTCAGGGTCTCGCGGATGTGAGCTTCTTCATTGCGGGCGGGAACGATGATGCTGACATGAGGGTCGCCGTTCGGGGTCGCCGGCCTGCGATCCCACTCTGGCCGCGTGATGTCCACCACGCTCGGCATGCCGAGAGCGGCCTCAATGATCCGGGAAGACCAGGCGAGAGCGAGGATCGCGCCTGTGATCCAAAGAAAGAAAGACATCCGGCCTAGGTGTTCTCCGCCTCCGTGGAAATGCCGCCAACGTGAACGGGAGGGGCGTATTTCATCCCAGAGAACAGTATGGCAGACGACACCGCCATGGCGATCACTGGCAGAATAAACGCGGCCTGAAGCGAGCGATGGTCGGCCACCCATCCCATCATGGTGGGTGAGGGCATATCGCCCAGGATGTGGATGATAAATATGTTCACCGAAATTGCGGTCGCGCGAATGTGAGCGTCTACCGAGTTGATGACGGCCGCATTCAGCGGAGAAGTATTCAGCAGGAGAAAGAACGCCGCGACACCGATTGCCGGCACCATCACGCGTCCTGATGAAAACAGTGCCACGATCATGAAGGGAACCCCCAGCGCCATGCTTACCGCCGAAACCAGGTAGTAGGCGCTTTTCGTCCGCTTAAGCAGGTAGTCGCCCAGCCAGCCGCCTGCCAGCGACGCGAGAATTCCATCCGCGACAACGATGATTCCGAACATGAGATTGGCCGACTCGAGCGAATAATGCCGTTCGCTGAAAAGGAACTGCGGCATCCATACCTGGATTCCTCCCAGCGAAAACGTCATCGCGGCCATACCTAGGGTCGCAGTCAAGAAAGCACGGTTGTGCAGCAACCCATGAATGGTGGCGCGCTCCGGCGTCTGTTTCAGCGAATCGAATTGCCCTCGCTCCGGCTCCTTGAGCATCCAAACCGCCAGCGCCAGCAGGAAACCCGGAACCGCGGCGATGTAAAACGGAAACCGCCATCCATAGATCGGCGCCAGGTACCCGCCCACCAGATAGCCTGCCGCCGACCCCACCGGTATCGCCAGATAAAACACGCCGAGAATGCGTGCGCGTTTATCTTCCGAAAAAAGATCGACAACAAAAGTCGGCGCGATGGTAACAAAGGTCGCTTCGCCGACTCCGACCAGCGTGTGCCGGACCAGCAACTCTCCGTAAGTGTGGGTGACCGCGGTGAGCAGCGTGAGCCCGCTCCAGAATACCGCTCCCAGCACGATGATGACCTTGCGCGAATACCGGTCCGCCAGCGGCCCGACAAACGGTGCCGCGATCACATAAAAGCCCAGGAACGCGCTGGTCAGATATCCGATTTGTGTCTTGCTCAGATGGAACTCGTCCTGTACCAGGGGTTGAACAGCATAGAGGACGTTGCGATCGGCGTAATTCAGCAAATTGAGCGCGGTGAGTACGACCAGAGTGGTGCGAGGATGAACGTTTTTCGGAGACACAGGTCGAGCGAATATAGCATGGCGGGCAAGATCAATTGCAGAAGTCGGAAGTCAGATTGCAGAAGTAAACGACAGAGTCTGTAACATCAGAAACGTTCGCCGGGCAACGGTTCACTTCTGCGATCTGACTTCTTACTTCTGGATTCCCTTCCCCCTCGGCCACCTCGCAATCACCACGGTTGAAATCCCCCCGCGCGGACGGAAGTCTCCCTTCACTTCGGCCCACACCGGCTTCGCCCAGCGGACCACGTCGTTCAGCACTTGATTGACAACATTCTCCTGAAAGATGCCGAGATTCCGGTAGGACTGCAGGTATTCTTTGAGCGACTTCAGTTCCAGGCAAAGCCGATCCGGCATGTAACGGATCTCGATCTTCCCAAAATCCGGCAGCCCGGTTTTCGGGCAGACCGAGGTGAATTCCGGGTCGTCAATCACGATCTCGTAGCCTGGAAACTGGTTTGGCCAAGTTTCGATTTCTGGAAACTTGTGATCCAGACCGGCGCTGGCATGCTCCGCGGTGTAGCGGGGAGATTTCGGCATGGGGCTATTGTACCCAGTCCTCCCGCGTGCCGTAGACGGCACGAAACGCCGCTACAAACGCCGCTGCGCCGCATCTAAGCAGGCAAGTCCCAGGCACGGTTTTGCCTGCCTTCTGGCAGCGTGTGGGTGATACATTGAAGCTTGCGCTTTTCTCCCTATGCCATTGAATGGAAACAGTTCAACTACCCGGCCGCGGCGCTGGTGGATGACCGGATTTGCGATTCTGGCGGCGGTGGTCGTGCTTGCCGCTTTCATGTCGCGCCGCGATGACGCGATCCCCGTCCGCACCGCGCTGGTGGAGCGCGGACAGATCCGCAGCCTAATCTCGACCAACGGGAAAATTGAGCCGGTCCAGAACTTCGAGGCCCACTCTCCGCTCACCACCACCGTGCGGCGCGTGCTGGTCAAGGAAGGCGACGCCGTCAAGAAGGGCCAGCTGCTGGTTGTTCTGGATGACGCCGACGCGCGCGCCCAGGCGGCCCGTACGCAGACTCAATTGAAGGCCGCGCTCGCCGAAATCAGTGCAGTGGAACGAGGCGGCACCCAGGAAGAGGTCTTGAGCCTGGATGCGCAAATGGTCAAGGCACGCACCGACCGCGATGCGGCGCAGCGCAACTTGGACGCGCTCAAGAAACTCCAGCAGCAGGGCTCGGCTTCGGCCGGAGAAGTGCGCGCCGCGGAAAATGCGCTGACGCAAGCCGACGCGCAGCTCAAGTTGCTCCAGCAGAAACAGACTGCTCGTTATTCCAAGCCGGAAGTGGCGCGCGTCGAAGCCCAGCGCCGGGAGGCCCAGGCGGCTTACGATGCGGCGCAGGATATCCTTGCCAAGTCCAACGTGCGCGCGCCCCTGGATGGCATTGTGTATTCGCTGCCCGTCAAGCCCGGCACCTTCGTTTCGAGTGGTGACCTTCTCTTGCAATTAGCCGATCTTAGAAAAGTGCAGGGGCGCGCTTTCGTGGACGAACCGGATGTCGGCAAACTCGCTCCGGGGAACCCTCTCGAGATTACCTGGGACGCCGTGCCGGGGCGGGTGTGGCACGGAGTCGTGAATGCCATTCCCTCTACCGTGAAGCTGCGCGGCTCCCGCAACGTCGGCGAAACAACCTGCATCCTAGATAACAAGGACTTCAAGCTGCTGCCGAACATCAACGTTGGGGTAACGATCGTAACCGCCGAGCACGACAACGTGCTGGTGGTTCCGCGCGAGGCTGTCAGGATGGACGAGGGCCAGCCCTACGTGCTGCTGGTGGCCGGGCACGAACTCAAGCGGCGGGACGTGGAGACCGCGATTTCCAATCTCACGCAGGTCGAGGTCACGCGCGGGCTCGCCCTTAATGACAAGGTCGCGATCAGTTCGTCGAATGGCAAACCGATCAGTGACGGGACACAGGTCAAGTACTGAATGATCAAGCAGACTTTTCGAGTTGTGACAGTTTCCTTCCTTTTCGTCCTTTGCTTGTCCGCGATGGCGGATTCCACCAAGGACATGCTGCAGGCGGGCCGGGTGGATGACGTAATCAACGCTCTGAATGGACAAATCTCCTCGAACCCACGCGACGCAGAGTCGATTCATCTGCTCTGCCGCGCCTACTTCCAGTATGAAGACTGGGATCGTGCGGAATCGCGCTGCAAGCGAGCCACTGAGCTCGACCCGAACAATTCCCCTTTTCATCGCTGGCTGGGCCGTGTCTATGGTGAGAAAGCCGAACGGGCAAATCTCCTGAGCGCCGCCAGCCTGGCTGGAAAAACGCGGGATGAATTCCAGCGTGCGGCCCAACTGGATCCCCGAGACACCGATGCCCTACTGGATGTTGCCGAGTACTACCTCACGGCACCGGGGATTATGGGCGGCGGCGACGGTAGGGCGCGTGAACAAGCCAAGTTCATCGGGAAACTCAGCCCCGCCAAGGAACATTGGGTGTACGCTCGCCTCGCCGAGAAGAAAAAGGACTTTGCCACCACGGAACGCGAATATCGCCAGATGATCGAGGCCGCCAAAGGCGACGCAGAAGCCTGGCTGAACCTGGCCTTTTTCTACCGCAACCAAAAACGCTACGACGAGATGGAGCAGGCCTTCGTCAAAATGAGTCAGGCGCCGATGCCGCACCGGGAAGTCCTGTTCGAGGCGGCGAACTCGATGTTGCGCACTGGTAGAGCCTTTTCTTTTGCCATCGAGTTGCTCCGGCGTTATTTTGCCGAAGGCGCGGTCGAGGAAGCCCCGGCGTTCAAAGCCCATTGCCTTTTGGGACAACTGCTTGAACAGCAGGGTGACAAGACGGGCGCGGCGGCCGAGTACCGCGCTGGCCTGGCCTTGGCCCGCCACTACGAACCATGCCGGCAGGGGCTGCAGCGGGTCGCTCCGTGAGGATGGCGCGACTCCTCCTCCGTGTCGCGCCGTTGTCAGATACCTTCTTCCAATTCCCTGCCCGGCTCTGTTCCCGCGCACTACAATTTCTGCGTCGCGGCGGAGCCGCGGCCTGATCACAGGTGACGAGATGAAATTCCGATTCAAGCTGCTTGTCTTGTCTATCACCATGCTGATGTGCGGAGTGCGGCTGTACGCGGAACCCCTCCCGCTCGAGCGCGCCATTCAGCTGGCGCTCGCGCACAGCACAAGGTCGGCGGTTGCCAGCGCCGATGTCCAGCGGACCTTTGCTGCCTACCGCGAAATCCGCAACAACTATCTCCCCCAGCTTGTGGTGGGTTCGGGACTGGGCTACTCCTACGGATTCCCACTGACCCTGGAGGGCTCCGCGCCGTCCATTGTGAATGTGGTTGCCCAAAGCACGGTCTTCAACCCCGCGCAACGGCAGTTTCAGAACGCGGCCAAGACGGAATGGCAAGCGGCGCAGCTTCAGGACAAAGACCAGCGCAACGCCGTGATCCAGGACGTTGCGATCAGCTATGCGGAACTCGCCAAGTGGGAAGCGCGGCTCGCGCGCGTGCAGCAGGACGAAGCGCAAGCATTGCAGTTGGAGAAGGCCGTAGCCCAGCGCCTGCAGGAAGGTGTGGACAGCGCCCTCGATCTGAACAAGGCCAAGCTGATCACGGCCCGCCTTCGCCTCCACATTGCCGAGGCACGCGGGTCTGCCGATGTCCTGCGACGGCACCTGGCGGTGTTGACCGGGCTGCCACTTTCCTCGGTCGAAATCGCACCTGAGACGATCCCGGCCCTGCCCCCCGTCAGCACCGAGGACGATCTCCCGGCGAAGGCGGTTGCGTCGAGCCCGGCCATTCAGGCTGCCGACCAGCACGCGCTGGCAGAAGCTTTCCGGGCTTCCGGTGAACATCGCGCTCTGCTCCCCTCGCTTGATTTCGCGGCCCAGTACGCGCGCCTCTCGCGCTACAACAATTACGATCAGTACTACCGCAAGTTCCAGCCCGACAATGCCACCCTCGGCGTTTCGATCCGCTTCCCGCTGTTCAGCGCTCCCCAGCGCGCGCGCGCCCAAGGGGCCGATGCCGAGGCCCTGAAGGCGAAGAAGCAGGCCGAGGCAGCGCGCAACCAGGTTTCGGAAGAAACACTCAGACTGCAACGCGCGGCCGAGCAACTTGCGGTCGCCCGCGAGGTGGCGCAACTGGAGTATCAACTTGCCCAGTCCGGTCTGGAGGCGGCGCAAACCCGCCTCGACGCCGGGACCGGTACGCCGCGCGAACTGGCCGACGCGCGCGGCCAGGCCAGTGAACGCTATCTCCTTTTCCAGGACGCCGATTTTGAATATCAGCGGTTGCGCATGAACCTGCTGCGCGCCACTGGAGATCTGGAAAAATGGGCGACTCAGAATCCCGCTTCGAAATAAGAGGGGGCTGCTGACGCCGCTGGAGGCCAATTCTCGCGGCTTAATGCGGAAAAGCGACGCTTGCCGCCCGGATTGTGCGGTTTGAGCCACCCCTAAGGCATGATTGGGCAATGATTTCGGGTCCCTTGGGATGTACCTGGATGGTAGCGCCTGGTAGCAGTATCTCGCTGGTTGGAATGCTAGAATAAGAGACTCATCCAATATGCCTCTGAAAACACTGTTTCTGAATCCGCCCTCGTTTGAAAATTTCGATGGAGGTGCGGGTTCCCGCTGGCCGGCCACGCGCGAAATCGAATCGTACTGGTATCCGGTCTGGCTTGCCTATCCCACGGGCATGCTCGAGGGAGCGCGCCTGCTGGATGCTCCGCCGCACTACGTGACCGCGGAAGAGACCATCCGCACCTGCCGCGATTACGAACTGCTGGTTCTGTTCACCAGCACTCCCGGATTCCCCGGCGATATCCGCCTGGCCGAAGCGATCAAAGACAGCAATCCCCACATCAGGATTGCCTTTGTCGGCCCGCACGTCAGCGTGCTGCCGGAAAAGTCGCTGCAGGACTGCAAGGCCATTGATGTGGTCTGCCGCAAGGAATTCGACCACACCATCGTCGAGTACGCTCAGGGCAAGCCGGTAGACGAAATTCTCGGCCTTTCCTATCGCAAGAACGGCGCAGTGGTGCACAATCCCGACCGCCCGCAGATCGAAAACCTGGACGCGCTCCCGCACGTGACCGACGTTTACCGGCGCGATCTCGACGTTCGCCGCTACAACGTACCGTTTCTGCTGCATCCCTTCGTGTCGCTGTACACCACGCGCGGCTGTCCGGCGCAGTGCACGTTCTGTTTGTGGCCGCAGACGCTCAGCGGACATCCCTGGCGCAAGCGTTCCACCGATGATGTTGCGCGAGAGATGGCCAAGGCGAGAGACTACTGGCCCTACGTGAAGGAATTCTTCTTCGACGACGACACCTTCAACATCCAAAAAGCCCGGACCATCGAGTTGTGCGCGAAGCTGAAGCCGCTCGGATTGACTTGGTCGTGCACCTCCCGCGTCACTACGGACTACGAGACGCTCAAGGCGATGAAGGAAGCCGGCTGCAGGCTGCTCATCGTTGGCTATGAATCGGGCGACCAGCAGATTCTGAAGAACATCAAGAAAGGGGCGACCATCGAGCGCGCTCGCCAGTTCACCAAAGACTGCCACAAGCTCGGGCTGGTCGTTCACGGCGATTTCATCCTCGGCCTGCCGGGAGAAACCCGCGAGACCATCCAGAACACCATCCGCTTCGCGAAAGAACTCGACGTGGAAACGATTCAGGTTTCAGTGGCGCATGCCTATCCCGGCACCGAATTGCATGAATTCGCGACGAAGAATGGTTTCTTGACCACCGAGAGCAAGATGGTGGACGACGCCGGCCACCAGATGGTGCAAATCGAATACCCAGGACTGCCTGCGGCCGAGATTATGGAAGCGGTGCACCACTTCTACGATGAATACTACTTCCGTCCCAAAGCCGCGTACCGCATTCTTCGGAAGGCCGTGTTCGACGGCTCCGAGCGTAAGCGCCTGTACAAAGAGGCGAGGACCTTCCTGAAGCTGCGGGCGCAGCGCCACAAATGGGTCAAGGAAAACCGCAAGGAAGAAGCCCCTGCGGTCGAACCGGCCAAAGCCTAAGCTCCGGGAGTCAGATCGTTAGTGACGTTCCGAAAATACCTCGTACTGGCGGGAGTCGCCGTATTCAGTGCCGCGGGTGATTCCCTTCTGGCCCGCGGGATGAAGGATCTCGGCAGCGTTTCCCTGCATCACCTCTCCACTTTGATCGGCGCCATCCTCGACCCCTGGGTCGCTTCCGGGATCCTGTTGCTGCTGGCCTTTTTCGCTTCCTACATGTCGGCCCTCTCGTGGGCCGATCTCACCTATGTGCTTCCCGCGAGTTCACTGGGCTATGTGCTGGTGGCATTGGCGGCGCGGTTCGGATTCCACGAAGCGATCTCGCCCACGCGTTGGCTGGGCATCGCGTTGATCACCGCCGGCGTCGGTTTCGTGGCCGTGGGTCCATCCCTGACGGCGACTCGAAGGCGCGGCAAGCTGGCGACCGACGTCGTCTCGCAGGAGGCCCAATCGTGAAAGATGCCTACACCTGGGCGGCCATCGGGCTGATCGTGGTCGCCTCGACCACCGGGGACGTGCTCCTTTCCCACGCCATGAAAAAAGTCGGAGACGTGGGTGAGCTATGGAAACAACACGGGCTGCTGAAGGTTGGCGGCCGGGTTCTGGCCACTCCCACATTTTTCTTGGGCCTGCTGGCCATGGGCGTGGCCTTCTACAGCTTGCTCTTCGGCCTCTCCTGGGGAGATCTCAGCCTGGTCGTTCCGGCGTCGGCTTCCCTAACGTTTGTTGCCAACGCCTTTGCGGCACGCATCTTTCTGCACGAGCGAGTGGGACGGCGGCGCCTGTTGGCCGCGCTGCTGGTCGCCGCCGGTGTCGCCCTGATGGCGGTCTAGGGGGCCGCGCCGAGCAGCGTTGTTCTAGATGAACAGATCCAGGTGTATCTCTTTCGATTCTTCGTCGAGGGTCAAGGCAGAGTGACTCACAACAAGGGGGCTCACTTCCGAAGTCTGCGAAGTCACGATTCTGCCGAGCATCGGAAGGCTTTCCTTCAGCAGTGCCGCCCGGGCCTCGTTCCACTGTTCTGGACCCGGTTTCCGGCGGGCAGCTCGCAAGGTGCTTGCGATCGCCTGCTGTCTCGCCAGTTCCCGGAGCAGTTCCACCAGCATGCCTTGTCCGCCAGCGCTCAGGTGAATGAATTCCATGCCGATCCCGCCAGGTCCACGAACCGCCCTCACTTGGCCGATGGCTCGGAAGGAAGCGGCGCTCACCTGCACCAGAATCTCGGCGCGAGCCCCACATTCGAGGGGCGAAGGCGTTTCGATGCCGCATCCGCCTAGGCTCAGGTCGCGGACCCTGCCCGCGAGATAGACGCCGTCCGATGGGAGGCAAAGGATCTTTGCCAGACCGCCACAACTAAATCGCGGGCTACGACGACGATCGTCGTCCTGTAGCAACAGCTCTTCTGGATTCCGCCCCCGCATGATTACGTATAGAGATCGTATGCAGGGTTAGGAGACTTGAGAATGGCCATGAAGTGATGCGTGTCTGAAACCGACGTAACTGAAGCGAATGGCAGCAAGTGCCGATAGGGCGACGGGGGTTTGCGGGCCTTCGGCTCGGGAAAACTCATCCAAACAGCTTCATGAAGCCTCTGCCGGGAAGATCGGGAACGAGAAATCTTGCAGTCGCGCTTCCGGCAACGCGCGCCAGCGTTTCGGCCGCCAGATAACCGCTGCGGACCGCGCCTTCCATGGTAGCGGGCCAGCCGGTAGCCACAAAGTCGCCCGCCAGAAACACTCGCGGCCAGCCTGTTTCCGGCCGTGGCCGATGCTGGTCCACCCCTGGGCGGGGCGAGTAGGTCGCGTGCACTTCCTTGATCACGGTGGATTTGAGCAGTTTCGCAGCCCGCGCAGCAGGGAAAAATTCGCCCAGCTCGCGCATCGCCAGGTCCACGATCTCCGCGCGCGACTTCTCAACCAGGCTTTTCGAACTGCTCACCACCAACTCGAGGTAGCTGCCGTTTCCGTTCTCCCGCACCTGGTTTTCTTTCGCCTCGATCAGTCTCGATTTGTGGAACATCCACTGAATCGTGCGGTCGAGCAGCACGGCATGATCGAGATCGCTGATCGCGCGGTCGAACCAGAGGTGAATGCCTGTGATCGGCGAGGTCTCGAAGTGGCTCAGCATTGCGGACAGTGGAGCCGCGGCCGGCGAGTCGGGCAGCATCCGCGCCAGCACGTCGAACGACACCGCCAGCATCAGGTAGTCGAACTTGTGCTCCTGTCCGTTGACGCTGACATTTACCTCCGAGGACTGCGCCCGGAACGCTTCCACACCCGCGCGGAAGCGCACATCGCCGCCGCGCGCGCGAATGGCCTCGCCAGCAGCGCCGTAAAGTTCGGTGAGGGGGACGGTGGGAACTCCCATCCGTCCGGCAGCGGCGGACTTCAGAAATGACTCGCGGATGACCTGCGCCGCATAAGGAACGGAAACCTGGTCCAGGTCTTCGTTCAGCGCGCTGACGAGAATCGTCTTCCAAAAACGCTCGATCGCTTGTGCGGTCTGCCCGTGGCGTTTCAGCCAGTCCAGAAAAGTTTCTCCCCGCTCCGATGGAGTTGCGGGAGCGAGCGCGGCCATGACCCGCCCAATGGCCAGCTTATCCGCCCAACCGAGACAATCCGCGCGTAGAAATGCCGGTGCGGCATGCAGTGGCGCAGGCAGCGCCGAGGGGCGGATGACCGAAGCGCGTCCACCCGGTTCCAGAAATGTCAGGCTGTCATACCAGCGGATTTTGTTTTCGACTCCGGTGCGGCGATAGAAGTCGATCAGGTTGGTGCAGCACCCCAGCAGCACATGCTGGCAGTTGTCCACTATTTCGCCGGTGCCGGGATGCTGATAGGAAGACGCCCGTCCGCCCAGGTAGGGACGACGCTCGAACAGGGTCACCCGAAATCCCGCGTAGGAGAGGGCGCAGCCGGCTGCCAATCCAGCCAGACCGCCTCCGGCAATCGCGACCGTGGGTCCGCTCATCACAACAGGCGCTTCACGTATCCTTTGCCCAGGACAGTGAGCTTTTCGCGAACGCTCAGGCCGACGGGTTCACTGAAAACGTCGTATTGGCGGGAGGCGATTTTCTCCAGCAGGCGGCGATAAATCGCGATCAGCACCCAGAGCGCGGGCTGGCTGTCCTCGTTCACCAGTGGGATCAACTCTTCGCCTGCGCGATATCCTTCGCGCGCGCGCTCCGCCTGCTTGGCGAGCAGCGGACGAAGACGGCCGACATCGGGAGCGGCAAAGTCGGCCGCCGAAAGGCCGAACTCGGCCAAGTCCTCTTGGGGGAAATAAATGCGCCCCATGGCCACGTCTTCTTTGACGTCGCGAATGATGTTGGTGAGCTGAAAGGCCAGTCCACAGTGCTCGGCCAGCGGCTCTGCAGCCGGATCCCGGTAGCCGAAGATCCGGATGCACACCAGCCCCACGACTGAGGCCACGCCATAACAGTAGTTACGTAGCTCCTCGAAGGTGCGGAAACGAGGCGTGAGAGAGCCGGATTGCTCTGCCACCGGTTCCTGCTCCACATCCGCCGCCGTGCCGTAGGCGAGCTGGTCCAGCAGCCCGATCGGTATCTGGTAACGGCGCTGCGTATCGGTAAGCGCCAGCAACAATGCCTCATCGGTCGGATAGCCGGCCAGCGCGTGGTGCACCGCGTCCAGCCACTCCGCCAACTTGTTGCGGCGATCATAGAGGCTCAGAGTGTTGTCGTCGGCGATGTCGTCGCAACGCCTCATGAAGGCGTACACGGCGCTCAGCGAGTTGCGCTTCGGACGCGGCAAGACCGCAAAGCCGTAGTAGAAGTTCTTCGCCGCCGAACGGGCGATGTGGCGGCAGACCGAGTAGGCAACGTCCAGTTGCGACGGCGTGGGGGCATACTGGACAGGCGCATTTCCCACGGCGGCGCTCATAACAGTTTCCCCAGCGCTGCGCGGGCCACCAGCGCCAGTTTGCGGGTGTTCGAGATCGCCGGACGCGCGCCGAGCACGGCGCAGCTCTGGCGCTCGATCGCATTCAATATTTCCAGACCGCCCCGGCTAAATAGTTCGATGTCGATCGCCAGCTCCCGGCTTACTTTCCCCACCAGTGGCAGACCTTGTGCGAACCACTCCCGCGCGCGCGCGACTTCAAAGCGCATCATTTCGCGGAAGGCAGGCGTGTTCTTGCCCGTGCGGACCTCCTCCTCGCTCACTCCGAATCGGCGTAGGTCCTCGAGGGGAACATAAATGCGGCGCTTCGCATAGTCCGCGCTTACGTCCTGCCAGAAATTCGCGAGTTGTAGCGCGGTGCAGGTGTAATCGGAGAGCTGCTGCCGTTCCGGATCGCGGTAGCCGCACAAGTACAGCACGAGGTGTCCGACAGGATTCGCGGAGTACCGGCAGTAGCCCAGCAAATCCGCGAACGTTGCGTAGCGGGTGACTGCCTGATCCTGGCGGAACGCGGTGAGCAGATCGGCAAACTCCTGCTTTGGAATCTCAAACTTTCGCACCGTCTGCGCTAGCGCGACAAATACCGGGTGGCGCGGATGGCCGTCGTAGCAAGCGTTGAGTTCGGTTTCCCACTGATCCATAAGCTGCAGAGAGGTGGCTGTATCACCCACTTCGTCGCCGAGATCGTCCGAAATCCGGCAATACGCGTACACATTGCAGAAATGCTGGCGCAGGCGCGCCGGCAGGAACCAGGTGGCGACCGAAAAATTCTCGTAATGGGTGCGGGCCAGCCGCCGGCAATATTCGCGAGCATCCGCTTCCGACGCAGCCGTATCTGGAATGGCATACTCCGGCGGAAGGGCGCTCCAGCCTGCGGGAGGCGGAGTAGTCGCGGAATGGCTGGCGGTGCTGGTCATTAGAAATTCTTAACCACAGAGGACACAGAGGGACACAGGGTACAGCAACGAACCAGGTTTCCTCCCACGCTAGTGTCCAGGAATGATTGCGGTCTTGATGTCCCCGTTGCGGTTGAGCATATGACGAAGGACGTCATGCAGCCGCGAAAGCGGAGCTTCGCCGGTGATGTAGTCCGTGCCGCGCACTTTCCTCTCAGTAATGAGGCCGAACGCCCGCCGCACGGTCTCCGGAGTGTGATGGAAAGTAGCCTTCAACGTGATTTCGGAGTAGTGCAAGCGATTCGTATCCAGTTGCACCTTGGTTCCGGCAGCACAGCCGCCGAAGAAGTTGACGGTGCCTCCCTTGCGCACCATCTGCACGGCCCACTCCCACGCCTCGGGACGGCCTACCGCCTCGATGACCACATCCGAGCCACGTTTCTCCGAAGTCAGCGCGCGCACGGTCTCCACCGGATCCCCCACCTTGGTGATCTGCACGACTTCCTGCGCGCCCTTACGCCGGGCCAAAGACACTTGCGAGTCGCGCTTCACGACCGCAATGACATTGCAGCCGATGGCCTTGGCCACCTGAACAAACATCAAGCCGATCGGGCCGCCGCCAATCACCGTTACCGTGTCGCCGATCTCCACCCCGGTCTCATGCAATCCGCGCAGCACGCACGCCAGCGGCTCGGTCATGGCAGCATCTTCGAAGCTCACTTGCGCAGGCACCACCAACATGTTGGTTTCGACGATCCGGCGCGGGATGCGGATGTACTCGGCGTAGGCGCCGTTATTGAACAGCAGGTCTTCGCAAAGATTGCCCTGGTGCTTGGAACAGTAAAAACACATCCCGCAGGGTGCGGAGTTGAGAGCTACCACCCGCATCCCCTTTTTGAAACCCCGTACCCCGGGTCCCACTTCTTCGATGGTGCCGGCCAGTTCATGCCCGAACAGCGCGGGAGGGACAATCATGCGCGCGTGATAACCGCGCTGATAAACCTTCAAGTCGGTGCCGCAGGTGAGCGCCACCTGTACTTTTACGAGCACTTCGCCATCGCCGACCCGGGGGATGGGCACTCGTTCGATCTTGATGTCTTCCTTGCCGTAAAGGACGGCCGCCGTCATTTTGCCATTCACAATGAACGTCCTTCCCACGTGCTGCCCGGTTGAATCACGATCTTCATCGAGTCCGGTTGAGGATGGGCAGCCCGGTTGAGCGCCTCCACGCTGTCGTGCAGCGGAAAGCGGTGGCTGATCAGCTGTTCCAGGTCCATTTCGCGGTTCATCACCAACCGTACCGACTGTTCCTGCAACTCCACGGACGCGCTATAGGATCCGAGCAGCGTCTTCTCGTCCACGCAAACCGCCGCCGGATCAATGGTTGCCTCGCCGTGCGCGGTTTGTGCAAACAACAAAATACGTCCTCCTGGACGGGCAGAGTCCATCGCAGGCCGGATGAGGGCGCTGCCGCCGACCGCCAGAATTACCGCGTCGGCTCCGCGTCCCTGGGTCATCTCGCGGATCGTACGCACCGTATCCGCCCGCGACGCATCGATTGTCAGGTCCAGACCGAGTCTTTCAGATATTGTAAGCCTCGCCGGATACAAATCGGAAGTAATCACGCGAGCCCCCGCCCGTTTAGCCAGTACCGCCAGGATTAGGCCTATCGGTCCTTGTCCGATTACCAGGACGGTTTCGCCGGGCTCCAGTCGGAGCGTCTGAATCCCCTTCATGCAAGTGTTTACGGGCTCCACAAAGCAGGCCTGCTCGAAACTGATGCCGTCCGGAATGAGTACGGTGCCCTTCTCGACGATCCAGTCCATCACCCGCACATACTCGGCAAAACCGCCGCCAGAGGGTTCGAATCCCGCCGTGCAGCCGACTTTCTTGTAGGTCTCGCACTGCGCGAAGGTCTTGGTGCGGCAGTAGTAGCATTCACGGCACGGAATGTGATGGAAAACAACCACTCGCTCCCCAACATTGAACTGGCGTACGCCCTCGCCGACGCGGGCGACCACGCCCGACGTCTCATGTCCGAAGATGCGAGGGGCCGAGTGCGAGCCGGTCGAGATTTTCTTGAGATCCGTCCCGCAGATTCCGCAGGTGTGGACGCGCACCAGGATCTCGCCGCGCCCGATCTCGGGAACCCGCACTTCCTCCAGGCGCACGTCATTGATCCCGCGGTACACTGCCGCTTTCATGGCGGATGGCATCGGCAATTTCTCGGCTTCCACCGCCGTCGATTTGGAAAGAGTCCCTGGCATTTCAGCTACGGTTCCGTATTTGTGAACTGTACGGTCACATTCAATTGATTCAGATACGGCTGGGCCGGAACCAGCCGCTTCACGTCTTTCACCTGTACCACGCAATAGAACTGTTCCACTTTGAATACGCGTTGAGCCTGCAGCGGAGTCTTGGAATATTGCCGGCCATCGAGCCACCAGACCTGCTGCGGATCTTGCGCCAAGTCCGGCGAAACGGGAAGCACACTGTCATAGATCCTGTGATGCGCGTCGGCCAATCTTACGAACCAGCCGAGAATCTTCGTGTCGCCCGGCGGAATGTCCGGCACAAAGCGCAGCGTGTAACGCGGCTTCCCGAAGGAGTCCGGAATCTTGAAATCCTGTTTCGCGTGCTCCGGAGTGAGCGTCACGTCGAGCGTCTGTTCCGTGATCCGGGTCGCCCCCTTCTTGAACGACTCGGAGTACACTCGCTTTCCCGAATCGTCAGCGACGCCCGGGACCGCCAAGCTTGTCAACAACACAACCAACATCCAACGAGTCACTTTTCTCCTAACGGTGCTGTCGTTTCTGCCATTGCCGCGCGGCCCAGGTATTGCTCAAGGGCGCTGCACAATGCGCGGCTTGCCCGCGCGCTGTTACGGGCCAGAGCAATCGTCCTTCCCCACAACCACGGACGCATCGCGACGTACAAAGCGAAGCGTGCGGACCCAAAGCTACCGTCCGCCTCAACAAACTTCTCCACCGGGGGCATGGCAAACGCTGCCTCGTCCGATACAGCTTTGAGCGCGCCAAACCGGACACCGCAACGCTCTGCTCCCTGCGCCACCGCCGCCGCTTCCATGTCCACCGCTGCCGCTCCGTAGGCTTCAGCGAGCTTCCGTTTTTGCTCGCGCCCCGCTACTGCTCCGAAGCTCACCAGCGTTCCCCGCCCGCTCCCGGTATCGGTCCTCGCGCCGTCTCCTGCGTTGATCACCGTGCGCGGTTCGAAAACTTCTCCCACTTGCAGCCTCGGTTCCAGCGCTCCCGCAAAGCCCACCGACAAAACACGGGACGGCTGGAACTCCTGAATGATCGCCTCGGTTGCGCGCCGCGCGGCTTCCGGACCTATCCCGCCGCATATCAGGAGCGCTTCCCCGTTTTCAAAGAACTTGTAGCGCCGGCCGCCGTGTTCACGCCACCGTGCCGGCCAAGTGCGAATCAGAGGCGCCACCTCCCGCTGCAGGGCGGCGACGATCGCAATTCTAGGCATATCCGTTGCCGCGAAACCACTCTACCGACCGCCGCAAAGCTCCCTCCACTGGAACCGGCTGCCAACCCAGTTCCCGCTCGGCTTTCGCTGAACTCACGAACATCTTCTTGCGGCCCATGCGCACCGCGTCGATCGTTGCGCGCGGCTCCCGTCCCAGGATTCGCCCGCTGACCGTCTCGTCCACCACTCCAGCAGCCAAAGCGAAGACGTAAGGCAGCTTCAGCTTGGGCGAGGGCAGGCCTGTAATCGTTGCCAGCCGGTCCAGAATCTGTTTCAGGGTTAGATTCTCTCCACCGAGGATGTACCGCTCCCCCGCTCTTCCCTTTTCCAGCGCCTGGATGTGGCCGCGCGCGCACGCGGTCGCGTCCACCAGGTTCAAGCCCGTGTCGACGTAGGCGGGAAACTTCCGCTTAAGGAAGTCCACCACGATCCGCCCCGTAGGCGTCGGTTTAAGATCACGCTCACCGATCGGTGTTGTCGGATTGACCACGACGACATCCACTCCCGACCGCGCCGCCTCAAAGGCCACTTGCTCGGCCATGAACTTCGACCGCTTGTAGTGGCCGATCATGTCCGCAAGCGACACGGGACTGTTTTCGTCCGCCAGCGTGCCGTTGGAACTGAATCCCATGGTGGCGACACTGGACGTGTAAACAACCCGCCGAACGCCCTGTCTGCGCGCCGCCTCCAGCAGCGCGCGCGTGCCCTCCACGTTGGCGCGGTACATCTGCTCCGGATCGCGCACCCACAGCCGGTAGTCAGCCGCGACGTGAAACAGCGCCTCGCATCCGGCAAGCGCCTTCTCCATCGAAGGTGGATCCCGCAGATCCCCCTCGACACGATCGGCGTTCAAGTCTGCGATATTCCGCAGGTCGCTGGTGGACCGCACCAGCAACCGCAATCGCCCTCCCTGTTGGACCAGAACACGAGCCACATGACTGCCGAGAAATCCGGTGGCGCCGGTGACGAAAGCTAGCATTTGGCACTTGGCACTTAGCTCTTGCGTCGCAACCGAATCGAAGCCAATTGCAGCTGGGATTCGGATTTGGCTAAATGCTAAGTGCTAAATGCTAAGTGCTGGCTTTCATCACCTTCCCATACGTCGTGAGCGCGATCAGCGGGAAGTACTGGCGGTAAAGGTGATAAGCCAGGTAGAACACCCGCGGGAAGCCCGTTCCGGTAAACAGCGACTCGTCCCATGATCCGTCTTTCTTCTGAGTACGCAACAGATAGGCGATGCCGCGCGCCACCGAATCGCTACGGATGTCGCCCACGGCTAACAGCCCCATGATCGCCCACGCGGTCTGCGAGGCGGTGCTCTCGCCCGTGCCCTTCAGATTCGGATCGTCGTATGACCCAACCGTTTCACCCCAGCCGCCATCAGCATTCTGCACCATGCGCAACCACTCGGCTGCCTGCTGAACCATGGGTTCGTGATTGTCCACCGCCATCGCTTCCAGTCCGCGCAAGACCAGCGCGGTACCGTAGATGTAGTTCACCCCCCAGCGTCCGAACCAGCTTCCATCAGGCTCCTGCTCGCTACGAATAAACTTCAGCGCCCGCTGTACCGCCGGATGGCTCTTATCGTACCCATAAGTCGCCAGGCACTCGAGGATGCGGCCCGTGATGTCCACCGTGGGCGGGTCGAGCATGGCGTTGTGATCGGCGAAAGGCACGTATTGGAACACCATGCGGTCGTTGTCTTTGTCGAACGACGCCCAGCCGCCGTTCTTGCACTGCATGGACAAGATCCAGTCAATCGCCCGTTGCACCGACTCGCGCTGATAGCGTCCATTCGGGTGCTCCACCCGGCTCAGTGCCAGACACACCATCGCGCTGTCATCTACGTCCGGGTAGAACTCGTTGTTGAACTCGAAGTACCAGCCGCCCGGCTGTCCATGCGGGTTCTTGATCTTCCAGTCGCCGACGGTGCGCACCTGCTTCTGCAAAATCCAGTCCGCGCACTTGACCAGCCGCGGATCGTTCGCTGGAATCCCGGCCTCGCCCAGCGCGAACAGCGCATAGGCCGTGTCCCAAACGGGAGACATGCAGGGCTGCATGCGGAAGGTCTCGCCTTCCTCTATCCCCAGTTTTTCGAATTCGTCGAGCGCCCGGATAACCTGCGGATCGTCCACTGAGTAACCCAGACACCGCAGCGCGATGATTGCGTTCATCATCGAGGGATAAATCGCTCCCAGACCATCGCTCATCTCGAAGCGTTCCAGCATCCACTTCTCCGCCTTGCGAAGTGCGATCGCCCGCAGCGGACGGATGTGCACCCGCTCCGCCCAATGCGTAAGTCGATCCAGCACGAGAAAGAAGTTGCGCCAGGAGATCTTTTTCTTGTCCCAGTGCAAGTGCATGCGCGACTTGTCGCGTCCGCCAACGAAGAGCTCTTCCACGCCCGTCTCGTCGGGAATCTTTTTGAATGGCTTCTTGGCGTAGCAGATCGAGAGCGGTACCAGGATGGCGCGCGACCAGGAAGAAATCTCGTAGATGTTGAACCAGAACCAGTTGGGGAACAGCACGATTTCGGGCGGGATCGCGGGCACCGCGTCATAATCGTACTGCCCAAAGAAGCAGAGATAGATCTTGGTGAAGGTGTTGACCTCGGTCACACCCCCTATGTCAAGAATCTTCCTACGCGCGCTAGTCAGCGCCGGATGGTCCCGCTTGAAACCCGCCAGCTTCAGCCCGAAGTAGGCCTTCACCGACGCGCTGATGTTCGAGGGGCCGCCGGCGTAGATGCTCCAGCCGCCATCTTCGTTCTGGTGGTTGAGAATGTAACGCGCCGCCTTGGCGAAGCGCTCCGGCGTGCCCGTGCCGAACAGTGTGTGCAGCAGAATGTAATCGGATTCGAGGGTGGTGTCGGCTTGCAGTTCGCCGCACCAGTAGCCCTCTTCGTGCTGCTGCGAGAAAAGAAATTTGCGCGCCGTGGCGATGCCGACTGCAACCCGGTTTACCAGGTCGTCAATCTTTCCGAAACGCATCTGCGGCGCCGAGGCCGAGCTTGAGGGGGAGTAATCGTCCATTACGACTCCACAGAGGCGCTGGCCGGCGCCGCGGCGATCGCTTCCACGATCTCCGGCGGCAGCCCGAAGCGGACGTTCTCCGGCATGATCTCCAGCTCCTGCACATTCTGGAAGCCCTGCGTGGCCAGATACTCCATCACTTCTTCCACCAAATGCTCGGGAGCCGAAGCTCCGGCAGTCAGCGCAAGAGTTTTCACATTGTTCAGCCATTCCTTGCGAATGTCGCGGGAGCTGTCAATAAGATGAGCTGCGGTGCGCAGACTGCGCGCCACTTCGACCAGGCGCTTGGAATTCGAACTATTGTCCGACCCCACCACCAGCAGCAGGTCAGCGTCCGAGGCCACGTGCTTGACCGCGACCTGGCGGTTTTCCGTGGCATAGCAGATGTCCTGCGCCGCCGGGCCTTTGATGTTGGGAAACTTCTCGCGCAGGGCCGCAATGATGTCGCGCGTTTCGTCCAGGCTGAGCGTGGTCTGGGTTAGATAAGCCACGCGATTGGGATCGGGCACGGTTACCGAAGCGACTTCCTCGGGCGAGCCGACCACCTGAGTAACCGTCGGCGCCTCACCCAGTGTCCCAATGACTTCATCGTGGTCGCGATGGCCGATCAGGATCAGCGAATACCCTTCCCGCGCGAACTTCACCGCCTCGACGTGAACCTTGGTGACCAGCGGGCAGGTCGCGTCAATCACGCGGAGCTTACGCAGCTTGCTCTTCTGCCGGACTTCGGGCGAAACCCCGTGGGCGCTATATATAACCCGCTCGCCCTCCGGCACCTGGCTCACACTGTCCACGAAGATCGCGCCCTTTTGCTGGAGTTCCTCCACCACGAAGCGGTTGTGGACGATCTCCTTGCGGACGTAGATGGGTGGCCCGAAGGCTTCGAGAGCGATCCGGACGATGTCAATGGCCCGCACCACCCCCGCACAGAAACCCCGCGGCTTCAGCAGCAGTAACGTCTTACTCTCAGACAATGCGATTCTCCCCACTCTTTAGGGTACACGTTTCCTTGGGAGGACTGCTTCTAGGGTACCGAAAATGGCACCTCTGGTCAATGTAAGACACTGATAGGGCTGGGATTAGCAGGGAGTGGAAGGTACTGACCGGTGAGTGGGGAAACGCCCCGCTGGCTCACCCATTCGCCCTAATCATCTGCTCCGCGTGTTTGCGCGAGGTATCGGTCAGCTTGGCCCCGGACAGCATGCGCGCCACTTCTTCCGTGCGCTCTTCGCCGGTTATCAGACGCACTGTGGTCTTGGTTCGGCCCGAACTTTCCCGCTTCTCGATCAGGTAGTGTTGATCGGCAAAGGTCGCGATTTGCGGCAAGTGGGTCACGCACAGCACCTGATTGCCCTTGGATAAAGCCTTCAGCTTCTTGCCCACCGCCTCGGCGGCGCGGCCACCAATTCCAGTGTCAATCTCGTCGAAAACCATGGTCCGTTGGGCTGCGGCCTTCGACGCGGGCGAGGGCGCCCGCGCCACACTTGCCTTCCTGGCCGCCGCGCCTGCCTCCACACTTGCCTTCCTGGCCGCCGCGCCTGCCTCCACGCTTGCCTTCAGTGCTAGCATGACCCGCGAAAGCTCCCCGCCTGAGGCAATCTGCTCCAGCGGACGCATGGTCTCGCCCGCGTTGGGCGCTATGCGATACGTGACCTGGTTAATGCCCGACGAAGTCCAATGCTCTTCCGTTTCGTTCTCCTCCACCGCGATGCGGAAACTTGCGCGCATGGCGAGGTCGTTGATCTCCGCCTCGACCAGCTTCTCTAGCTTGCGTCCCGCCTCGGCCCGCTTGCGTGAAGCGCTGCGGGCAGCTTTCCGGTACTCGTCAGCAGCCGCGGCCAGCTGCGCCCGAAGCTCGCGCAAGACTTCATCCTTGTTTTCCATCTCGGCCAGCTTGCGGCGGACGCCTTCGCCGAATGCGATGGTCTCCGCGAACGTCGGCCCGTACTTGCGCTTCAGTCGATCGAGCAGCGCCAGCCGTTCTCCCAGTTCGGCCAGACGCTCGGGCGAAGCCTGGATCCCGCCGGCGTAGTCGCGCAGAGTCGCTCCCACATCCTCCACGGCGATTCGCGCCGCCTCCAAAGCAGCCAAGGCTTCCTGGAACTTCGGCTCGTAGCGGACCAGCTCTTCAACATGCTTCTGCGCAGCCCGCAAGCTGGACGATGTCGAAGCGTCGCCTTCATAAAGGAGATCGAACGCATTCATGGCCGCGCTGTAAATCTTCTCGGCGTTGGCCAGGACGCGCTTTTCAGTCTCAAGACGCTCATCTTCCCCCGGCTGCAGGCGCGCCTCTTCGATCTCGCGGCTCTGAAAGTTCCACAGGTCCAGAAGCCGCATGCGGTCTTGCTCGTCGCGCTCGAGTTCGGCGATGCGGGCGCGAATCTCCTTCCAGTTCGCAAAGGCGTCGGCTACCGCTTGAAGCTCAATCACCGCATACGCATCCAGCAGCGCCTGCCGGGCGGCCGCGTCGAAATTCACAATGGATTCGTTCTGCGCGTGGATGATCGCCAGGTGCGGCGCGATCTGCTTCAGCACCGCCACGGTTGCGGGCTGGTTGTTGACGAAGACCCGGCCCTTGCCTCCGGGCGCGATTTCGCGCCGCACGATCAGCGAGGCGTCCTCCGCATCGAGGCCATTACTTTCCAGGATTTCTTCGATGGCGACGAGCGCTGCTCCTTCGCTCTCGAAGACGGCCGACACCACTGCCCGGTCCGTGCCCGTGCGGATTACTTCCGACGAAGCTTTTTCGCCGAGCAGCAGCCCGAGCGCGTCAATCAGGATGGACTTTCCCGCCCCGGTCTCGCCCGTGAGCAGGTTCAAGCCAGCACCGAACTCGACTACCACGTTGTCGATGACCGCGTAATTCTCGAGTCGGAGTTCGCTCAGCACAGAAGTTCTTGGATTGGAAAATCAGGCGCAGCATAGCACACAGGGGAGCTTCCCGCCCGAAAGATCCTCTGCTCCATCGTGCAGTTGACTTGCCCTTCTGATTTTGCCTTCCCGCGCGGCATTCCAGAAGATTGAAGGGCCATGCAATTCCTTCCCCGGATGGCGATTGTTCTATTTCTATCGGCCTGGCCCCTTTCCTATGCCGCGGCCCAGCAACTCCAGTGTAAGCCTTGCAGCAACGACTATGGCCAAGTGCAAACTGGCACTTCCAAGCAATACGTTTTCCAGCTCACCAATACTGGAAAACGCAAACTCCATATTCTTTCCAAGTGGAAGAATGGTAAGAGTTTTTCCTTCGGTAATTTCCGGTTGCCGGTAACTCTGGGGCCGGGAAAAAGCACTCAATTGCCCATCAACTTCACGCCCCTGGTGACCGGAAAGATCACTGGAACGATCACCCTCATCAGCGATGCCCTGAACCCCAAGCTGATTATGGGTGTCTCGGGCATCGGCGTGAATGCCAACGCGGGCACTCTCGGAGTGGCGCCCTCAAGTCTGAATTTTGGCAATGTCGTGGTGGGCTCCCCTGCCAGCCGGCAGCTGACGCTCTCGGCTTCGAATGGTTCGGTGACAATCTCGTCTGCGCAGCTGACCAGTTCGGAATTTTCTGTGCCAGGACTCGTTCTCCCTCTGACGCTGGCTGCCGGGCAAAGTTTGCCGGTAACGGTTGTGTTCGTCCCAAACGCTTCGGGCACGGCCTCTGCCAACTTGGTCCTCAAAAGCGATGCCGTGAACTCGCCCACCACGGTTCCCTTGACCGGCGTCGGGGTAGCGGTGGGCGCTCACAGCACGGATCTCTCCTGGGACCCGAGCAACGATCCCGTGATCGGTTACAACGTTTATCGGGGGGGTAAGAAGGGTGGACCCTACGCCCAACTCAACCCGGTACTCGACGCTTCCACCAACTACACCGACGGCACGGTGAACGCCGGAGCCACGTACTACTACGTAGTCACGGCCGTCAATGCGGACAATATGGAGAGCGGGTACTCGAATGAAGTGAAGGTTGTGATTCCGAATCCGTAGAGACCTGCTGTTGGTCGTTCGCGGTTCGTGTGGGTCACCGTGTTGGCCACTCCTGGAGGGATCCCAGTGCGACCGAGAACTGCGGACCTGGCAGGGCTCGCGCTTAACGAACAGCGAATAGCGAACGACGAAGGGCGCCCGTACGTTGACAGGCCCGGTACCCTCCGCGAGAAGCCCGCCAGCCTTGTTCTATAATCGCGAAAAGGACTCTCCCAATCTCCATGCACTTTTCTCCCGTCTTTTTGGTTTTTGTTGGCGGCGAAATCGTTGACCTCGTCCTGCAGACCGGGGCGGTCGCCAAGGTCGTGCTGTTCATTCTGATCGCCTTCAGCGTGCTCTCTTGGGCGGTGATCCTGTCCAAGTGGCGCCTCATCAGCCGCGCCCGCACGCAAAGCGCGCGCTTTGTCCGCGCCCTCCGCAAAGCACAACGCATGCAGGACGTGGCTTCGGTCGCCGATCAGTTTCGTCCCAGCCCGCTGGTAGGTGTGTTCGACGGCGCTCTTGCGGAGTTCAGGCGTCAGATGGGAACGACTGGCGGTATCCACAATCTTACTGCCGTCCAGCGCTCTATGCAGATCGCCTCCTCGGAAGGAATCACGCGTCTCGAGCGCAATGTCCCATGGCTGGCGATTACCGGCGCGGTCACACCGTTCGTGGGACTGTTCGGAACCGTCTGGGGCATCATCGACGCGTTTCACGGACTCGGCACAGCGGGTGCGGCCACACTGCGCGCCGTAGCTCCTGGAATTTCCGAAGCGCTGATTACCACTGCCGCAGGCCTGGCCGCGGCCATTCCGGCAGTCATCGCTTACAACTTGATCAACGGCTCGATTCGCGAACTGGCCGCCCGCAACGACGACTTTAGTCTCGAAATGCTGAACCTGGTCGAGCGCCAGTCGCCCCAACCGGCAGAGGTCCGCCGCTAATGGCCTTCACCAACGCCAACGGACGCACCCAGACCGCACTCTCCGATATCAATGTCACGCCCCTGGTGGATGTGGTGCTGGTTCTGCTCATCATCTTCATGGTGACCGCGCCCGTGCTGCAGTCGGGGATCGAAGTGAGCGTGCCGCACACGCGCACTGTGAAAGAGATCACCGAGGAGCGGTTGGTCATCAGCATCGATAAATCGCAGAAGGTCTATTTCGGCAACGATCCCATCAACATCAACCAGATCGGAGCCGCCCTGAAGAAGAGAATTCGCGATCCCCAGCACCAGGCGATTTACCTGCGCTCCGATGAAGATGTTCCCTTTGGCGCCTTCGCCACGGTGATGGACGCCATCAAGCAAGCCGGCATCAGCAACGTAAGTATCGTGACACAGCCCATTGATTCCCATGGCGGCAAGCGCTGACATTTATTCCGAGCACAGCCAGCTCTCCCGGCCCCTGGCCTGGTCTGTCGGACTTCATCTTGCGTTTGCCACTTTCGTCGTGCTTTACACAATGTTTTTTCACGGCTTCCGCGGCGAAGGCTGGGGCGGCGGCGCTGGCGGAGATGCCATGGGCGCCACGTTGGTGACCTCCGTTCCCTTGCCTGCTAGCGCAGTGCAAACAACAAACGTGCTGGCCACTGAATCCAAAGGACTGTCGAAGTCTCAGCCCAAGGTTCAGGAACAGGAACCCGAGGCGATCGCAATTCCAGACAAGAATTCGAAGACCAAGCCCAAGCCGAAGACCAGCGCGACCCAGCGTAAGTCAGAGCCGGAACCGGAGGAATCTAACCAAATTCCTTACGGCCAAGGCGGTCCGGTCAGCGGCCCCTATAGCATGTTTAGTGCGGGTGGCGCCAAGGGCGGATTCGGATTCACCGGGGGAGGCGGCGACTTCGGCAATCGCTTTGCCTGGTACGTGCAGGGCGTGCAGCGAAAGGTCTCAGAGAACTGGTTGAAGTACGAAGTTGATCCTCGGATCACGCAAGCGAACCGGGTCTATCTGACCTTCGACATCACCCGCGACGGCTCGCCCAAGAATGTGCAGATCGAGCAGTCCAGCGGCGTCCCGTCGCTGGACGTATCGGCCATGCGGGCAATCCAGCGCATTGATACTTTCGGACCCTTGCCGGGGGACTATTCGGGAAATAAGGTATCGGTGGAGTTTTGGTTTGATTACAAGCGGTAGAAGATTCGTCATTGGCCGGTAGTCGTTAGTCGTTCGCAGGGGTGTGGCCAACGACCAACGACGAACGACCGACGACTGACAGGAAGTGAAAATTGAGCAACTGGGCTCACCAAAGACGCTGTCATACCTGCATTGTTATTGCGCTGTTGTTTCTCCTCGCGGCCACCGCTTCCGGCCAGGACTGGATCCGCACCGGCACCGGCCTCGGCGTCGAGAAAGTCCGCCTGGCCGCATCCGACTTCAAGCCCTCTACGCAAGATCCCAAGAACACCGACCTGCTCAAGACCTTCAACGACACGCTCTTCAACGATCTGGACAACGCCGGCATCTTCGACTTGGTCTCGAAGAGCTTCTACCCACTGCAGGTTCCGGGGCAGCCGACTGAGGTCAACTTCTCCGCCTGGAATTCGCCCCCGCCGAATGCCTCCATGCTCGCCTTCGGCAATCTGGGCGTGACAGCCGACAAAGTTACTGTCCAGGGCTGGCTTTACGACGTCAAGAGCACTACCACCTCGCCGCAGGTGCTCGGCAAACAGTACAACGACAACGCGACCCCAGACGCAGTCCGCGTCATCGCGCACAAGTTTGCCGACGAAATCATCTTCCGCTTGGGCGGCGGCATTCCCGGCATTGCCGAGAGCAAAATTTATTTTGTCAGCGACCGCACCGGCCACAAGGAGATCTGGGCCATGGACTACGATGGCGCCAACCAGCACGCTGTCACTCATCTAGGAACGATTTCGCTTTCCCCGCGCATCTCGCCCGACGGCTCGCGGCTGGCTTTCAGTTCGGTGATCAAGAGCGGCTGGGAGATCATGATGTACTCGTTCGACCTGAACCGCATGGTGAGCTCTACGCGTTTCGGAGGCATGAATCTCTCGCCCTCCTGGGCGCCCGATGGCAGCAAGCTGGCGCTATCGTCTTCGCGCAACGGCTATCCCAATATATTTGTGGTGGACGTGTCCGGCGGTAACCTGCGCCGCCTCACTTCGGGCCAGGGGCCGGACGTTTCGCCCACCTGGAACCGCAAGACCGGCGCCCAGATCGCGTTCGTCAGCGGGCGCACCGGCCTCCCGCAGATCTACACCATGGAAGCCGACGGCACGAACGTGCAGCGCCTCACCGACCAGGGGTACGCGGTTTCGCCAAGCTGGTCGCCGAACGGTCAGTTCCTGACCTTCTCCTGGATGCGCAAGTACGGCCCCGGCGAGCCCGGTTCCAACGATCTCTACCTGATGGATATCGCCAGCAAGCAATGGGTGCAGCTCACGCACGATGCCGGGCGCAACGACTTTCCCTGCTGGTCTCCGGATGGAAGGCACATCGTGTTTCAGTCGCACCGCACCGGCAGCGACCAGATCTTCGGCATGCTGGCCGACGGCACGAATGTGAAGCAGCTGACGTTCAGTGGCAACAATTCGCAGCCCAACTGGAGCTGGAAGTAGTATTAGGCGCGAGTGTTGTCCTGTTTTTGATTTGTCATCCCGAGCGGAGCGAGGGATCTGCAGTTTTCCCTCTGCGGCCAACTACAGATTCCTCGCTTCGCTCGGGATGACAAGCAAGGAACCTTAACAAGGGGCCATGATTGCGCGCCCCTAAGCACGCGCATAGAATCTGGAGGAACGAGGTGAACCACTCAATGAAAAGATGGCTAACCCTGGTATTCATATTGAGCGCAATCCTGATGGTGAGCGCCTGCAAGAAGAAGGTTGCGCCGCCTCCTCCACCGCCACCACCCCCACCGCCCGCGCCGACGGCTTCGCTGTCAGCGAATCCCAACACGGTCGAGAGGGGCCAGTCCACAACTCTGACTTGGCAGACCACCAACGCGACCGACGTCAATATTGATGGCATTGGTCCGGTCGATCTGAACGGTTCGCGTGCGGTCACTCCGGCGGACTCGGCAACCTACCACTTGATCGCCAAAGGCGCCGGCGGAACCCAGGATGCCACCGCGCGCGTGACGGTCAATGCTCCAGCGCCACCGCCGCCACCGCCTTCTCTGACCGAACAACAGTTGTTCGCGCAGAACGTCAAGGACATCTACTTCGATTACGACAAGGCGGACATTCGCCCCGATCAACAGGGACCTCTGCAGGCCGATGCGCAGTTCCTGCAACAGCATCCCAATATCGGGATCACGATCGAAGGCCACTGCGACGAACGCGGTTCCACCGAATACAACCTGGCACTGGGCACCAACCGCGCCGACGCTGTAAAGAACGCGCTCATCCAGAGCGGAGTCGGTGGCGATCGCATCAAGACCATCAGCTACGGCAAGGAAAAGCCGTTCTGCACCGAATCCAACGAGTCCTGTTGGCAGCAGAATCGCCGCGGGCACTTCGTGTATGAGAAATAGTTCGGGCACCAATCAGCATCGAAACAAAGGGCGGCTAAGGCCGCCCTTTATTTCTCGGGTTCGGCCCGCTGGACACCCCTGGGAGTTTTGACATCCAATAGGTTTGTTATGAAATCAAATCGCATTTTCGCTGTTTTCACCTTGATTCTCACGCTCTGTCTCGCCCTCGCTCCGGCCTACGGCGCCAGCAAAGAAATCATCCAGTTGCAGACCCAGGTCGCGCAACTCCAGCAGCAGATGACCCTCATGCAGCAGCAGTTCAACGAGCGCATGGGCGTGATGAAGAACCTGGTCGAGCAGAACACTGACGTGGCCAACAAAGTGAACGCCACCCTGAAAGATCTGCAGGCCTCGATCAACAAGCAGCAGCAGGACCGTGCCGCCCAGGTGGATCAGATCTCCGGCCAGATCCAGGCCCTCAACGACACCATGGACGAGCTCAAAGTCCGCATGACGAAGCTGAGCAAGCAACTGGAAGACATGCAGTCGGCCCAGCAGTCCCTGGCCGCGTCCCAGGCTCAGCAGCAGCAACAGGCTCAGGCCATGGCCCAGGCCCCGCCGCCCGACGTGATCTACAACAACGCCCTGCGCGACTACAACGGCGGCAAGCCCGATCTTGCGACGCAGGAATTCAACGATTACGTCAAGTTCTACCCGAACACCGATCTCGCCGGAAACGCGTACTTCTATCTCGCGGAATTGCAGTTTCGCGCGGGCAACTTTCCGAAAGCCATCGAAGAGTACGACCTGGTGTTGCAGAACTTCCCGAGCGGGAACAAGGCTGCTGCCGCGCAACTGAAAAAAGGCTTTGCGCTCCTCGAGCTCGGTAAAGAGGAAGAAGGCGCGAAGGAATTAAGGCACGTTATCCAGCGCTATCCGCGGACGAACGAAGCCACCCAGGCGCGCGAGAGATTGCGGAAGGCGGGGCCGACACCCAAAAGCCGGTAGGGCCCGAGAGATGTTCTCACAAATGGGTGGCCAGAACGCCCGTCGCGCAATGGTTTTCGCCTCGGACTAACCCGTTAGCCGGCCAAGCGGATTGCTTCCGAGTCGCCATTCCGGAACCATCGCCGAGGTACTCCAATCTTCGGGGGCGACGCGGGGCGAACACCGCAGCAGGCCTTCCCATGCATCAAGAGATTGCCCTCTTCGGAAAACCACGTCCGCGATTGCATTCTTGGTTGAATGTTGGATCTCGTGATGAATCAAGCCATTACGAACCTCGACAACTTGGCGGTGCGGATGGTGATAGAGCTTTGCCCCTTGTAGGCAACGAAGCCCAGTTTTCGGAAGCGATTCATAAAAAAACTCACTCGGGCGCGGGTTGTGCCGACCATTTCCGCCAGCTCCTCCTGAGGGATCTTCGGAACCACCGCCTCCGGTTTGCCGTTGCCGAAGTTAGCAAGTAAGAGAAGAGTTCGGGCCAGCCGTTTTTCGCTGAAGTTCAAAAGCTGATCCGTTATGACTTCCTGGTATCGACTGATGCGGGCAAGCAAGTAATCGAGAAAAAATGCCGCAAAGGTCTTTTCCTGTTGGATCACGCGCAACATCTCTTTTCGTTCAATCCTAAGGATCGTGCAATCTGTGAGCGCCCTAGCTGACGCCGTGCGCCGGGGCCGAACGGACGCTATGCATTCCTTGCCTGCGAAACTCCCCGGCCCGAGCAAGCCAATTGTGTTTTCTTTACCCTGAGAGACGACAGTGAGCTTCACCGCGCCCGTCAAGATATAGAAGACAGCATTACCCCACTTGCCTTGTTCAAAGAGGATCTGTTTTTCCGGTACATATACAATCGTCCTGCCGGCGCCGGCTTTCGAGAGAAAAGTCTTAACCTCAAAGAGCGGTTGTTTATGAGCCTGGCGCAACTGCCGCTCGGTCTGCCGCTCGCTAGCGTCCATGAGGCAGCCATAGATCTCGGCCAGTTCCCCTCGTTCGTCGAACGTTCCGGCGGCATTCTCCACGGCATGGACCAGGCTGCCGTCCTTGCGGCGGAGTTCAGCCTCGTTGTATTCGAGCCGCCCCTTCTCCTTGAGGCGCCCCAGGAATACATCGCGCGACGCGCGGTCGGGATAGAGTGAGACCAGATCAACTTTCATTGCCTCTTCGACCGAGGCAAAACCGAGCATTCGCGCGAAGGCGGAATTGCATGTGATCAACCTTCCATCAGGGCTTGCGACGTAGCTGCCCGCCGGATTTGCCTCAAAAAAGCGCCGGGTTCCCTCCTCGCTTCGGTGCAGCGCATCCTCCGCTTGCTTGCGCTTAGTGATGTCACGAATGTTGCATTGAATGACCCTCGTCCCAGCGCTCAATCCATAGACGTTGCTAACAAACTCCACGGCAATGGACCGGCCATCTTTGGTTTCAAGCGGGAGAGATTCATAGCGGATATATTCTTTGTCTTGCAATTCTAGAAAAGCCAGCTTGCATTCTTTGATGTCTTTGAACGGCCCAATCTCCCAGAGGGGCAACCCGATAAACTCGTTATAAGTGTAGCCCAACAAATTAACCAGGAATGGGTTAACGTCCCTTATCTGTCCTGTCTGCGCGTCGAGAATCAGGATTCCATCTTTGGCGGTTTCGAAGAGCCGACGATATCTAAGCTCAGATGCTTGTAGCGCCTCTTCCGAGTGCTTGGGTTCCATTTCTTCCTGCATGGCTTACCTCGTGTAGACTCCCAGGCCCGAGCCCTCTCAGCCATTCCCCTGATGCCGGCATACACCACGACAGCCGGCCAGGTTCATCAGGTCTGCCGGGAAGATACCGGTCGAGCGTATTGGAAACGGCGGAGCGATGACCAGCGGCTGATAAACTGTCGAATTTTGGCGAGATCAAAACACTGGGTGTAGCAATACCCTATACAACTCTTGTCTCGTCTCCCATTCAGGGAGCGCTTTCCATGGGCAGTATCATGCTTCGGGCGTCTGAACACTGGTCAAAAGTGATCAAACAAAGGGGAAAGTCAGAGATCCTCGACTTCGCGGGATCCTTCGCCAGCAAACAACGCTGCCTCACTCGGAGAGACACTGGCAAACCCAGCCTCCAAGCAAGCCGAGCTGAGGTCGCCCCCAACGGTCCGATCTACCCGCCGTTCAAACCGCTCTCCTGAAAATTTCGCAGCGGATGCGACGATTCTCGACGTAATTGTCGCCGACTCGGAACCTATCCCGGCAAGGTGCCGACGCCTCAGCTCGCGTCAGCCCGCTGCGGCTTCTCCCACTTCCGCCCCGACCGGCCGCAGCGTGATCCAATCCGTCTGCACCCGATCCCAGTCCTGAATCAGGAAGCCATAGGACTCAAACAGCTGCCGGATGCGTGGACGCTGCCATCCCGCAATCTCTTCCAGGATTGGCACCAACGCAGCCAGAGCGTTGTCACTCAGGATGGTCCGCTTGGCGATCTGCGCTACATGTTTCGACTCCGACACTGCGATGGTGAAACCGTCGCGCCGGTTGACGTGCAACATCACGTGGATATCGGAGCTGCCGTCGCCTACGTACACGACATGGTCGGCCGGAATACCCAGTTGCTCCTGCAACTGGTCCAGGCGCGCCACCTTGCCGTAGCCGGCCGTGGCCCGCACCAGGCTCTCAATCTCGCCGGAAGCGCTGTATTTGAATTCGGTACCGAAAATGTGGTCCTCCGGCACAATCCCTTCCAGCGCCGACTTGATCACTTCCACCGGCGCAGCCGAGAGTACGTAAAAATCAAAGTGGAACCCGTCAATTCGGCGGTCCAGGATTTCGTAAACCTGCTTGATGTTCTCCTTCAGACGGATACGCTTCCCGGCCTCGTACAGATGATCCTTGCGCACGCGTTCCCGGAACTCAGGATCGTGCAGCAGCAGGTAGGCCAGCTCGGCGCCCTGTTGAACCAGGTTCAGCTTGGCCATTCCCTTGGCCTTCCGCTCAAACTCTTCCAGAGAGATGCCAACCAGCTCGCTCAGAACGTAACCTGTATCGTTGAAGGTCAACGTCTGGTCGAAATCGCTGGCAAACAGATAGTGCTTCAGAGGTTTCTTTGCCATGAGCCATATTAGATTCCTGCGTCCGTGAATGGACCATTAAATTTCCCTATCGTCGTCATTACAAGAACTTACAGGCCAAGGGCTGCGCGGTTTTCGATTGTGTGGGAAGGTGTTTCAGGATAGGCTTGCGCTGTAGTCATTTTGATTCCCCCGAACTTTTCGGGAGGCCATCGATGCCGACTCATGCCGCTGATCATCTGAAAAACGATTCCGACCGCGGAAAGGGTTCGCTCGAGCCCGACAACCGCCTGCAACCTGGCAACAACTCCATGAATGGCCAGCTCGGTCACCGCAACCAGCATCCCATGGTGGACGGGGCAGATTCCGATTTTCCCGAGCCTGGCCACAGTCCCGAGCATTCGTGAGGGGAGTTGGGCAGCAAGAGTGTTTAGTGGTTCGCGGCCGGTACCAGAACCGTTCCTAGTCGAAAGGGATCCTCGTTCTTGATCGGCGATCCTCCGCCCCAACTAGAGCTGGGAGAAAAATCTCCCGCACACTGCGTCCTCAGCGTCACTTGCCTCATCTGATCAACCTACATCGACAATTTTGATCACTTAAACAAATATCAGAAGGGGAAAGAACTATGCCTCGCATGAAGGCAGTCCAGCTAGGTAAGCCCGGTGGCAACTTCGAACTCATCGAACGTGACATTCCCGAACCCGCACGGGGACAGGTGCGAATCAAGGTGGAAGCCTGCGGCATCTGCCACAGCGATGTCCTCGTCAAGGAAGGCCTCTGGCCCGGCCTAACCTATCCCCGCGTTCCCGGACACGAAATTGCCGGACGCATCGACGCCGTCGGCGCCGACGTCACCAACTGGAAGCCCGGCCAACGCGTCGGAGTCGGCTGGCATGGCGGACACTGTTTCACCTGCGAGTTCTGCCGCCGCGGCGATTTCGTTCTCTGTCGCAACGAAAAAATCACTGCTATTCACTTCGACGGCGGTTACGCCGAGTACATGGTTGCGCCCGCGGAAGCAGTCGCCGCCATGCCAGACGATCTGCCCGCCGCTGAAGCCGCTCCGCTGATGTGCGCCGGCATCACCGTCTTCAATTCCTTGCGCAATGCCGGAGCCCGCGCTGGCGATGTGGTTGCGATTCAGGGTATCGGCGGCCTCGGCCATCTCGGAATTCAATACGCGCATCAGATGGGATTCCGCACCGTCGCCATCGGACGCGGTCAGGACAAAGAACTGCTCGCTCGCAAACTCGGCGCCAGCATTTACGTTGACACCGCTGCCGGGAGTCCTGTCGAAGCGCTGCAGCAGTTGGGCGGCGCGCGCGTGATTCTCGCCACGGCGCCTGATTCGAAATCGATTTCCGTGCTCGTGGATGGTCTGGCCCCAAGCGGCAAGCTCGTAATCGTCGGAGCTGGTCTTGAACCTTTAACGGTCACCCCGTTGCAAGTGATCATGGGACGCAAGTCGATCCAGGGCTGGCCCTCAGGAACCGCCAAAGATTCTGAGGAGACGCTCGCCTTCAGCGCCCAAACCGGCGTGCGCCCCATGATCGAACGTTATCCTCTGGAAAAAGCCGCCGATGCCTACGACCAGATGATCACCGGCCGGGCACGTTTTCGCGTCGTGTTGACGATGTAACCCCAACGCTGAGGTCCCCGGCGGCTGTCCGGCGGGCGTCCTCGAGACAACCGGCAAAGCTCGTCCTAAGCGAGGCTGAAGGAGGTCGGCGCTACATCCCATCCCCACCGGACGGTGAGTGGGGAGTTTTCCTCTACTTCCACCCCGGCAATTGGCCCTTGCTCAGGAAACCGAGTTGCACTACACTGTAATGCATGAAGACTGAGGTTTACAGTTGGCGGGTTTCAGCCGGCAGAAAAGCCGACCTGGAAAGCGAAGCCCGGCGTGAAGGTACTTCTTTGGCGGGGCTCTTGGACCAGATCACGGCGGACTGGCTGCAGCGACGCCGCAATTCGCGAAATGGTGACGAAGCGGAGCAGGCTGCGCTCCGGCGCCGCGTCATGGCCACTGTCGGGACGATTCGCAGTGGAGACCCGACGCTAGCAACCAGAGCCCGCGAGGTTGTCCGCGAACGAATCGTTCGCAAGCACGCCGAGGAATCTCGTGCCTCCCGCCGGAATCATTGATACCGGCGCCATCGTTGCTATCGTAGACGCTGATGAGTCCTGGCATGACGACTGTCTTGACGCGCTAGCGTCGCTTCAATTGCCCCTGCTCACCACAGAGGCCGTCCTCACAGAACTCTTTCATCTCATCGCGGCGCGTAACCTGAGCATGAACCAAGTCTGGAAGTTTGTGCTCTCTGGCGCGCTCACAGTGCGGCACATCACCGATTCTGATTTACCCGCGCTCCATACGCTAATGGCCCAGTACAAGGACCGGCCCATGGACTTTGCCGACGCCACGCTGGTGCATCTCGCCGGTCGCGAGTCGCTTAGCCTGATCCTGACGGTGGATCACGCTGATTTTGAAGCTTACCGCATCGGTGGGCGCAAGCGGTTCACCATTCTGCCAGCTCGCGCAGCGAAGTGAATCTGCGGCGTGCCGGTATCGGGCCTTGTCTCAGCGCAGCTCTTCCATGCACTGCTCCAGCACTTTCCGGCTCGGCCGCACCGCCGATTCAGGCAAAGTCGCTAGCGGCTGGTCGGTAACGTTCAACATGTCGAGAAACGTCGGCGCCTTGGCATTGATGTAAAAAACACCAGTCAGCACTTCGCCCTTGGCATGCGCCTCCATCAGGCGGCTTACCGCCTGGATCTTGTCGGTCGGGTCGTAGTCTTCCTCCAGCTTACGCAGCCGCAAGTGCGAGCCGTCGTGCAAGGTGACTTCAAACGCCGTGCCCGGATCGTACTCCACGCTGATGTTTTCAAACGCCGGCACAAAGTCCACTTCGTGCAGCGGCTCCTCATGGTCAATCACATACTTGTAGGACTTGGTTGAGCCCTCGTGATCGTTGAAAGTCACGCAGGGCGAGACCACGTCGAGCATCACCGTGCCTTTGTGAGCAATGGCCGCTTTGAGCATGGCGTGCAACTGCTTCTTGTCGCCGGAAAACGACCGGCCCACCATGGTTGCTCCGAGCTGGATGGCCAGGATGCAGGTATCCACTGGAGGAAGATCGTTCACCACCCCGCTCTTCAGTGTCGATCCCAAATCGGCGGTAGCGGAGAACTGTCCTTTCGTCAGGCCATAGCAACCGTTGTCTTCGATCACGTAGATGATCGGCAGGTTGCGTCGCATGAGATGGACAAACTGTCCGGCGCCGATTGAAACTGTGTCGCCGTCTCCGGTAACACCGAGCGCGAGCAGGTCCTTATTGGCCAGCAGGGCCCCGGTCGCGACCGACGGCATGCGTCCGTGCACCGAGTTGAAGCTGTGCGAACGGTTCATGAAGTACGCCGGGCTCTTGGAGGAACAGCCGATGCCGCTGAACTTGGCCACGCGCTCGGGCTTGACGCCCATCTCGTACATGGCGTCGATGATGCGTTCGGAGATGGCATTGTGACCGCAGCCGGCGCACAGCGTGGTCTTGCCGCCGCGGTAGTCAACGACCTGCAGGCCAATCCGGTTTACTTTGGGTGCGGGCGTGCTGGTGGGTGTCGATCCCATTTACTTGCCCTCCATCATCATGAGTTCGTCGGTTACGGAACGGGCGTCAATCGGCAGTCCGTGGATATGGCAGATCGAACGCAGCCGCGGCGTTAGCTCGGGCTTGATGTCGAGCTTGAGCAGGGTGGCCATCTGCCCATCGCGGTTCTGCTCCACGACATACACGCGGTCGTGCTGCTCGATGAAGTCGTGCACTGCGCGCGTGAAGGGATAAGAACGCAACCGCAGGTAATCCGTTTCTAGCTTGTGTTCATTGCGCAACTGGTCGCGGCCCTCGGTGATTGCCCAATGGGTCGTGCCGAACGCGATGATGCCGATCTTCGACTTGCCGTTCGCCACTAGGTCCGGCCGCGGCACGAACGACCGCGCCGTCTCGAATTTCTTATTGATGCGCTCCATGTTGCGCTCGAAGTCGTCCGGACGCTCACTGTACTGCCCTTTCTCGTTGTGCCCGCTGCCGCGCGTGAAGTACGCCGCCGCCGGATGATCAGTCCCCGGCAACGTGCGGTAACCGACGCCGTCGCCATCGACGTCTTTGTAGCGGGTGAAACTGCCCAGCCTCTCCAGGTCTTCCTTACTCAGCACCTTGCCGCGCTTGATCGGCTTCTCGGGGTATTGAAATGGGTCGGCCATCCAGTTGTTCATCCCGAGATCGAGATCCGACATGACGAACACCGGCGTTTGGAACTGTTCTGCCAGATCGAAGGCGTCCTGTGCCAGCGTGAAACACTCCTCGGGCGAGGATGGAAAGAGCAGGATGTGCTTGGTATCGCCGTGGCTCAGGAATGCCGTGGAGAGTATGTCACCTTGCGACGTGCGCGTGGGCAGGCCGGTGGACGGACCAACCCGCTGAATGTCCCAGATGACGGCTGGAATCTCGACATAGTAGGCCAGGCCGGTGAACTCCGCCATCAGCGAGATGCCCGGCCCCGCAGTCGCAGTCATGGACCGCGCTCCCGCCCAGGCCGCGCCGATCACCATTCCGACTGCAGCCAGTTCATCTTCGGCCTGTACGATCGCGAAGGTCGCCTTGCCGTCGGGTCCAATGCGATGTTCCTTCATGTACTCGATCATTGTCTCCACCAGCGACGACGAAGGAGTGATCGGGTACCAGGTGACGACCGTGCAACCGGCAAACATGCAGCCAAGAGCCGCTGCGGAGTTGCCGTCAATAATGATCTTGTCCTGAGTCTTGTTCATACGCGCAATCACGAACGGATCGCGCTTGGTAAGATTCGCGGCGGCGTAATCGTAGCCGGCTTTGACGGCGGCCAGATTCAGGTTCGCGGCTTTGACCTTCTTCGCAAACTGCTTGCGGATCGCCTTCTCCACTTCAGTCAGGTCAATCTCGAGCAGTTGCGCCACGACCCCAACGTAGATCATGTTCTTGACCAGCTTGCGCAGCTTAGCTTCCGGACACACCGGCGCCACCAGCTTGTCGTAGGGAACGGAGTAGAAAATCAGGTCGTCGCGCATTTTATCGAGAGCGAGCGGCTGGTCGTACAATACCGACGCCCCCGGGGCGAGCGACTTCACGTCGTCCTGCGCAGTCTCCGCGTTCATGGCGACCAGGAGGTCAATTTCTTTCTTGCGAGCGATGTAACCGTCTTTGTTGGCGCGGATCGTGAACCAGGTCGGCAGTCCGGCGATGTTCGACGGGAACAGATTTTTCCCTGAAACCGGCACCCCCATCTGGAAAATGCTGCGCAGCAGGACAGTGTTGGAACTCTGCGACCCGGAGCCGTTCACAGTCGCAACCTGAATACTCATGTCATTGACGACACGTTTGTGCCCCAGCTGGCCAGGTGATTCCTGGGGCACGACATCGGTAGTGGCCATCCCTGTGCCTTTCTGATCGTGTCCGGGCAAACCCAACCGCCCGGGAGTTTCGCTGGAGAAAAGCGGAAACCCTTTATTATACAAGCAAGAGAGAGGCATGGAGGTAGTTGCCAATCACCCGAAGTCGGCGTGATGCATCCAAGTAAGCAACGGTCCACCTGAAGCGGCTTTCGATCCAACGAGGCCCGGATGAGTGCAGCGGCCGTGTGTAAGGATATGATTCCCCACTGAGTTGTCGCGATGAGCTCAGAGCTCCATAAGCACCGTCCGGCTTCCGCGTTATGCGTCGGAGCGTTTTTGTCCTTCTTGGGGAGCCTGGCCATGGTCGCGGCCGGGGCGGCCCAAACAAAGGACTACCCCCAGGCGTCCGCCTCCAAGGCGGCGCTGGGGCAAATATCGGGTCACGTTTACCGCTCCGACACCCAGGAACCGATCCCAAAGGCTCAGGTCGAGCTCTCGGCAGCGGACCAGGAGACCGCCAAGGCCGCCGGTCCGGAGCGCATCGTACGCACGGGTGGCGACGGTGCCTTTGTATTCCTCGATCTGCCTGCGGGCAGATATCAATTCGAGGTCTGGCGCAACGGGTTTGCCGAGTTCTCCTGGCAGCAGGTCGCGGACCAAGACAACGAGAAAACCGCCGCCGAAAGACCTGTCTCTCTCAAGCCCGGGCAAAAGGTGGAAAATGTTGCTCTGCATCTTCATCCGGCAGGAGTGATCGCGGGTCAAGTGTCTGACGAAGACCGGGATGCCGTGCCTGGGCTCCAGGTCTTTGCTCTCCGCATCGATTTCATTGCCGGCGGGCGCAGACGGGTCGGTGCGATCGGGCGATCCGTGACGAACGATCTGGGGAACTTCCGCATGCCCAATCTGCCGCCCGGCTCGTACTACGTGAGCGCCGGCGGGTTGATTGGGCGTCCGATGGAGGAAGTTGGTCTGAAACAGGGTCCGGCTGGCAAAGTGCAGTATCACAATACGTTCTATCCCGGAACCCCGCTCCTGGATGAAGCGCAAGCCGTGAGCATCGGCCCTCTGGCCGAGACCGGCAACATTCGGTTCATGGTCCACAGCGAGAAAACCTATACCATCACCGGGAAGGTTTTGCCGGGAGGTTCCGGCCGGAAACATGCCGATCAGGTGGACTGCAGTGGGCGGGAGACAGCAGGATACACGTTTTCAACCGGTGGCCGGACCGCCCAGATTGAACCGGACGGTTCCTTCAGGATTTCAGACCTACCGCCGGGCGAGTACACGCTCAGTGCGAAGGCCGTCAACCAGGGTGTAAGCGCCGATGTGGGCTTTGCCTCAGTTCGCATCGTGGATTCGGATGTACGCGCCAACATCGATACTGGACGCGCCGCCGTCGTGAGCGGAAAAGCAGAAGCGCCGCCGGGGCTCTCGCTGGCGGGGACACGAATCCAGCTGGAGACTTTCGGCTCGGGCTTCTACCTCCTTCATCAAGCCCCCGGCATCGATCCCAGCGGACGATTCACCATCACGAATGTTCCCCCGGGTGAATACACATTCGGCCTCCAGGATGTTCACGGGGAATGGTCGACCTATATCAAGAAGGCGGTATGCGGCGGCCGGGATTATGCGTCCCGCGAGTTTACGCTGCCGCTTGGAACCACTCTCGATTGCGACGTGGTCCTCGCCAGCGATACCGGCGTCGTGCGCGGAAAAGTGACGAGCGGCGAGAATCCCGCTCCGGGGCTGGTCGTCGCATTGATTCCCCAATCGAGCGAGCTTCGCCACCTTCGGCGCTACACGCTCACAGCCGAGACTGATGCCGCCGGGCAGTACAGAATTACGGGGGTGATTCCGGGAGATTACTTGCTGTTTGCAGTTCCACGCAGTGCCGACCACGAGTACTTCGCCCTCGATTTTGCGGATCGCCACACGAACATCGCCGAACACGTCAGCCTGGGCCCCAGTGTGACACAAGTCGTCAACCTGAGCGCCTCGCAGCTGGAGTAGTGGCGGTTAGCCTTCGGTCTGGAAGAAGTGCGCCATGTTGCGGAATTTCGCGTAGCGCGCGTTGAGAAGGTCGGTGACCGGCAGTCGTTTCAACTCTGCCAGCTGCTGCTGCAACACACCGTCCAGCAACTCTGCAGCCTGGGCGTGATCGGTGTGGGCGCCTCCGGGAGGCTCCGGCACGATGCCATCAATGATGCCCAGTTCGCCGAGATCCTTGGGTGTAATCTTCATCGCGGCCGCAGCGATGTCCCGCTTCGTTGCATCGCGCCACATGATGGACGCGCATCCCTCGGGCGAAATAACCGAATAGATCGAGTTCTCCATCATCAGCACGCGGTCCGCCACCGCAATCGCCAGCGCGCCGCCGCTGCCGCCTTCACCCGTGATCGTTGTAACAATCGGAACCTCCAGCCGCACCATCTCGCGCAAATTGTAGGCGATGGCCTCGGCCTGTCCGCGCTCCTCCGCGCCCAGCCCCGGATACGCGCCCGGCGTGTCCACAAATGTAAATATCGGTCGGCGAAATTTGGCGGCGATCTGCATGGCGCGGAGCGCCTTGCGGTAGCCTTCCGGGTTCGGCATGCCAAAATTCCGATACACCTTCTGCTTGGTATCGCGCGCCTTTTGATGCCCAACCACGAGAACTTCCTCTCCGTGGAAGCGGGCCATGCCGCACACAATCGCTGGGTCATCGGCGAAGCCGCGATCGCCGTGAATCTCGCTCCACTCAGCGAAGATGCGCTCAATGTAGTCCAGGGTGTAGGGGCGCTGCGGGTGGCGCGCCATCTCGGTGCGCTCCCAGGCATTTAAGTGCGACGAGACTTCCCGCCGCAAGTCGTTCACCCGGTCGTGCAACTGCTGGACCTGGCGGCGCGTCTCTTCGTTCTGCCCCTCCAGCGCCTGCAAGCGCTCGATCTGTTGCTCGATCTTCTCCAGTTCCTGTTGCGCTTTGAGTCCAGAATCCATCTTGACGACGTTCCCATTTCTGCGGGTATGATGCGCTTCCACAATTGAAAGCAGAAACTCAGTCCCAGCTACCGCGGGGTTCGCGGGCTTGCCGTCGGATTTCTCTGCTTGCTTTATTTTCGCTCGACTCATCGGCCGAACCTGTTAACGGGTAGGGATCAACTGATGACGCGCACGCTGCCGCGTCCGCACAGCTCTTCCACGCGACCGATGAAGTTCCGGTCCGGCATCACATTATAGCCTTCGGCTTCCATCACCACCATGAAATCACCCTGCCGTTCCACATCGAACAGCACTTTGGCCTCGCCCGGGCGGTCGTGGAACAGCGCGTGCAGGGCACTCACCGTATCCTCGGTCGCGCTTTCCGCCAGTATGCGGATGCGCAGCGCCTTAGGCAGCGGCACCTTGGCCTCGTCGATGGGGACAATGTCGTTGACCGTCAGTTTGGCGTTCGCGCCTTCTTCTATGCGAACGCCGCCGCGGATCAGAACCGGAACCTCGAGTTTTACCTTCTCGCCAAGCTTCCTGAATGCCTCCGGGAAAACCAGCAATTCCACCTTCCCGGACATGTCTTCCAGCGCGCCCTGCGCCCACAGTTCCCCTCTTTTTGATTTGGCGACCCGCAGGTTCGTAATCAGACCGGCAGCGGTGATGTTTTCATCCTTGCCCGTCGATCGCTTCATGCCGTTGATTTCTTCGGTCGACAGTGCGCTCAGATCGAGCAGCTTGTCTTTGTATTTCTCCAGCGGATGACCGGTGATGAAAAATCCGAGAATTTCTTTCTCCGCGGCCAGCCGCGTGTGCTCATCCCAGTCGGGATTGTCAGGAAGAGCGTTATTGTCGTGCTGTACGTGCTCGTCCGCAAATACGCCGAACAGTCCGTGCTGGCCGGATTCGGCGTCCCGCTGCGTCTTCTGGGCGCGGTCGATCGCCTTATCCAGAGCCTGCATGAGCTGCGCCCGGCGGCCGAGGGAATCCATGGCCCCGCTCTTGATCAGCGACTCCAGCACCCGCTTGTTCAGCATCCGCAGATCCACTTCTTCGCAGAATTCGAACAGCGACCGGAAATTCCGGCCGAGCTTCTTGCGCGCGGCGACAATCGATTCGATTGCATTGCCGCCGACGTTCTTCACGGCCGCCAGCCCGAACTGGATCGCCGACCCGTGCGGAGTAAAGTTCGCATCGCTGACGTTGATGTCCGGCGGCTCGACCGCAATTCCCATCTCACGGCATTCGTTGATGTACTTCACCACGTCGTCGGTGCTGCCGGTAACCGAGGTCAAGAGCGAGGCCATGAACTCCACCGGGTAGTGCGTCTTCAGATACGCGGTGTGATAGGCAAGCAGCGCATACGCCGCGGAATGCGACTTGTTGAATCCGTATCCCGCAAACTGCGCCATCAGGTCGAAGATTTTTTCAATCTTCCGGGGCGGGAAACCGTTCTTCACGGCGCCCTGTACAAAGCGTTCGCGTTGAGCCGCCATTTCTTCCGGCTTCTTCTTGCCCATGGCCCGGCGCAGCAAATCGGCATCGCCCAACGAATAACCCGCCAGGCGGTTGGCGATCTGCATCACCTGTTCCTGGTAAACGATGACGCCCAGCGTCTCTTCGAGAATCTCCTTCAACTCTGGCAGTTCGTACTCAACTCTCCTGCGGCCGTGCTTGCGCTCGACGAAGTCATCAATCATGCCGCCCTGAATCGGCCCCGGCCGGTAGAGCGCATTCAAAGCGGTCAGATCTTCGATGGAATTCGGCTGATAGCGTCGCAGTACGTCGCGCATGCCGTGCGATTCAAACTGGAATACGCCCGACGTCAATCCCCGGTGGAAGACCTTATCGTAAGTCTCCTGGTCTTCCAGCGGAATATCATCGAGCGTGATCTGTGTGGTTCGGGCACTCTTGCCCGCCGCCTCTTTCTCCTGAGCCAGCGCAATCAGCTTGAGCGTGTCATCCAGGATGGTCAGCGTCGTCAGCCCAAGGAAGTCCATCTTGAGCAGACCCATCTTCTCGATGGCCACCATGTCGAACGCGGTAACGATTTCGTCGTTCTTGGTCTTATGCAGCGGCACCAGCTCGATCAGCGGCCGCGGCGAAATCACTACGCCCGCCGCATGCACGCCCGAATTGCGCACCAGCCCTTCCAGCTTTCGGGCCGTATCCAGCAACTGCCGCACCTGCGGATCTTTGTCGTAGGCCTCCCGCATTTGCGGCGATTCTTTGATCGCATCGTCGAGCTTGATGTTCAGCGTTGCCGGCACCATCTTGGCGATGCGGTCCACATCGGTGTACGGCATATCCATCGCCCGGCCC
Source organism: Terriglobales bacterium (assembly GCA_049273945.1). Classification (GTDB taxonomy): domain Bacteria; phylum Acidobacteriota; class Terriglobia; order Terriglobales; family Acidobacteriaceae; genus Acidiflorens. Next base: position 83,179 of record JBASRS010000085.1, read on the forward strand.
ACGTCTTTGATCGCCGCCTTCGCCGCCATGGTGCCGAAGGTGATGATCTGCGCCACGTTCTCGCGCCCGTACTTTTCGGTGACGTACTTGATCACCTCGTCCCGCCGGTTCATGCAGAAGTCAATGTCGATGTCCGGCATCGAAATGCGTTCGGGATTTAGAAAGCGCTCAAACAGAAGCGCGTGCTGCAGCGGATCGAGGTCGGTGATCCCGAGCGAGTACGCCACCAGCGCCCCGGCTGCCGATCCGCGCCCCGGCCCGACCGGGATATTGCGTTCCTTCGCGTAGCGAATGAAGTCCCAGACGATCAGGAAATAGCCGGAAAACTTCATCTGCTGGATGATGGCCAGCTCACGCGACAAACGCGGCTCGTAGTCGGACAGCGGATGCTTCAGCCGGCCCTGCGCGGAAAGCCCACGCAGCACGTCCATGCGCCGCGCAAACCCTTCCCGCGTCACATGCTCGAAGTAACTGTCGAGCGTGAACCCGGCCGGAACTTCGAAATGCGGAAACGGTGTCGGGACTTTCTCCAGCCGGAGACTACACCGCTCGGCAATATCCAGCGTGCGCGCGAGCACGTCAGGTGAATCCTTGAACACGCGGTACATCTCGTCGTGACTCTTGACGTAAAACTGCGTGCCCTGAAACTTCATCCGGTTAGCGTCCTGGATAGACTTGCCGGTCTGAATGCACACCATCACATCCTGCGCGTGGGCATCTTCTTCGGAGAGATAATGGCTGTCATTGGTAGCAACCAGCGGCAGTGCCAGGTCTTTCTCCAACTGGAGTAGCCCCGAACGAATGCGATGCTCCTGTTCCAATCCTTGGTCCTGGATCTCAAGAAAGAAATTCTCTTTCCCGAAGAGATCGCGATAAAACCCCGCTGCCTCCCGCGCGGCGTCGTATTTGTTCTCCATTAGCCGCTCGGCCACTTCACCCTTGAGACACCCGGACAGTCCGATCAATCCCTTCGAGTGCTCCGCCAGAAATTTCTTGCTGACGCGCGGCTTGTAATAAAACCCGTGCAAAGACGCTTCCGAGGTGATCTTGACCAGGTTGCGGTAGCCTTCCTCGTTCTCGGCCAGAACCAGGAGGTGGTTGTAGGTATCGCCCTCGGGCGGAGTGCGCTCGATGTTGTGGTCATCCTTCTTGCAGATGTAGAGCTCACAACCCACGATCGGCTTGACGCCTTCTTGGTGCGCGGCATTGACGAAATGGACGGCGCCGAAAATATTGCCGTGGTCAGTCATGGCCACGGCCGGCATCCCCAGTTCTTTCACGCGGTGCATGAGCTTCTCAACGTCACAAGCGCCGTCGAGCAGCGAGTAATCGGTATGCAGATGCAGGTGGACGAATTGAGAGCTCATGCGGGAACCAGCCCTGATCGGAACTCTGTTTCTATTCTATCGGCTGCAAGGCTGGGTGCGGCCGCTTCGCGCTATCTCGTCTTCTTGTTCTTGCCCTTAGGTTTGCTCTTCGTCTTTGCTGCGGGCTTGGCGGGCTTGCTCGCAGCCTTCTTGGCAGGCGTGTTGTCCTGTTTGCCTTTGGCGACAATGACCGGTTTCGGGGCGGCTTCCGGCTTTGCCAGAACGGGAGCGGGCGCCGATGCAACCGCAGCCTTTCCCTTGCCCTTGACGCCCGGTTTCGCGGAGGCAGCCGGGGCCGCTTTCGCTCCCCGTCCCCGTTTCGCCGCCGGGGGCGGGGGCGGCGGCGGTGGCGGAGGCGCCAGCGGCTTCAGATATTTCAGAGTTTCCGTCCGCGAGCGGAGCTTCCCGTCCAGCAGCATCAAAAACACGTCGTTGGCGATCTTGCCGTACGACCCCAGCTGCGGCGTGATGTGCAACTCGGTCATCTCCGGCAATGGAATCTTCTGCTGCACCTGACGCCACTTAGTGAAGAAGTTCTTGACCTTTTGTACCACGGCCTGCTGGCGCGCAGTGATCGCCAGGAACAGAACCATCTCCGGCCGCGCCGACGACAACAACTGCCAGGTTCTCGACGGCGTCGCCGCTTCCTTGCCCGAGAGCCGTTTCGCCAGTTCCTTCGCGTTGTCCTCAAGGTCCTTCCAGGCTTCGACCAGGTCTTTGCGCGGAATCGCTTTGCGAATGTCGGAGACATCCTTGTCGCCCAGGCGAGCGGTCAGAAAATGAAGTACAGCCGGAGCCACATCCGGCGTATAGCCAAGCTCATTCATCTGCTGACGCGTCTTCATCAACGCGCTCAGACCCGCCGCGTCCACTTTGGCTGGGCTCCAGTGCGAGTTGAGCACTTTCAGCCATCCCTCTTTCTCGTACGCCTTCAGGATGTTGAGGGGATCGTCCTCATAAGCCAACTGCTCAATCTCATGCCCGATCGCCACATTTCGGATGTACTCGATGTATCCGTTTTCCTTGGCAGCGTCGTAGCGCTGCTGCGTCCGCTCCTCCACCGGCCAGTGAAATCGCGCCGCGAAACGAGTCGCGCGGATCAGCCGTGACGGATCTTCCAGGAATGCGTAGTTGTGCAGCACGCGCACCAGCTTGGCCTCGATGTCGGCCGCGCCATTAAATGGATCCATCAGCAGGCCGCGCGACCCTTCGTTGAGCGAGAGCGCCATGGCGTTAACAGTGAAATCGCGCCGGCGCAGATCTTCGATAATTGTGGCGGGAGCAATCTGCGGCGGCTTGCCCGTCTTCTCATAGCGTTCCGAGCGCGCCATGGCGATCTCGGCGCGCACGCCGCCGGGCAGCGTCAGCAGGAGAGCCTTGGTTTCATCATCGGCATCGCCGACGACTGCGCCGGCCCGCTCCAGTTCTTTTTGCAGTTTGAGCGCATTCCCCTGGACCGTGAAATCCAGATCACGGATAGGAAAACCGGTGATGATGTCGCGAATGGCGCCACCGGTCAGGTACAGGTTCATCTCCGCCCCTTTGGCGGCGTCCTGTACCAGGGTGACTGCTTTTTGCTGGTCCGGCGAGAGCCGGGTCTCCAGGGTGTAGATGTAATCGGCCATGCCTTCCTAGTCGCCGTGCCGTGGCTGGAGTGGGGCGTTATCCACAAGATTTCCACAGGCGGGCGCGTTGGGCTTGGTGAGACTGCCCCGCCAGCAGAATCTAACTCTCTCTAGAGATTAGACTTATACAGCGAGCCCTGAATGACGGCAAGCTACAGAAAATAGCACAAAGGTTTACCGTTTGGCTACTGTGAACGGACAAGCTGGCCGAACTCAGCAGGAAAGTGCGAGAATCGCACTTGTAGCTTTCAACTTCTGCCGCGGACTAGGCTCCCCGCACGGACTTTGAAAGCCGTCCCCGGCCTTATGCCCTCGACCCACAAGAAAGTAATCGTGCGGAAGGTCGACCGCGACTCCGTCAGTGGATACGTGGCCCCCGCCAATTTTGTGGTGGATGGCAAGTTGGAGCTCCTCAATACGTCGGGCAACGTGGTGGCGGTGGACCTGCGCGACATCAAGGCGGTCTACTTTGTCCGCGAGTTCTCCGATTCCGAGGTCATGAGCCGGAAGACTTTTACCACTCGCCCGCGAACTGAAGGGTTGTGGGTGCGCCTCAAGTTCAAGGACAACGAGGTGATCGAAGGCATTATGCCCAACGACCTCGCCCAAAACCCCGCCGAAGGATTCCTGATCAACCCTCCTGATCTGCGCTCCAACACGCAGCGCGTCTTCGTGCCGCGCGCGTCGTTGACCTCGCTATCGATAATCGCCGTAATCGGCGCCGCCCGCCGCCGCCGCAAGGGTCCCCCGGATACGCGCCAGGTCACGCTGTTCGAGCAGTGAAAAAGCAGGTCTTAGGTCTCAGGTCTCAGGTCTCAGGTCTCAGGAAAACCAAACGCTCTCTCTGCGTCCTCTGCGAGTCCGTTGCGACCTCTGCGGTTAAAGGTTTTAGGTCGTGTCGTTTCAAAGGAGCCTCCACCCGCTCAGAGCTTTTCCTGAGACCTGAGACCTAAGACCTGATCCGTTACAATTCCCCGAGACCCGCCATGAAAATCGCCGATATCGCCTCCGCCCTCAACGCCCGCCTGGAAAACGGCTCACCAGACACTGAAATCGCTGGCGTCGCCGGCATCGAACAAGCCGGACCCGGACAACTGACCTTCGTCGCCAACGCCAAGTACGCCGCTGCCGCGAAGACCACGACGGCTTCCGCCGTGATTGTTGCTGAGGACTTCCCTGCCGTCCCCTCGGCCATGTTGCGCAGCAAGAACCCTTATCTTGCCTGGGCGAAGGCTCTCGAACTCTTCTATCAGGCGCCCCGTTATGCGCCCGGAGCCCATCCCACAGCGGTCGTCCATCCCACCGCGAAGGTCGGAAAGTATGCCCACCTCGGCCCCTATGTCGTAGTGGACGAAGGCGTCGAGATTGGTGACAATGCCGTCCTGCTCGCCCACGTCGTGATTTACCGCGGCGCCAAGATTGGCCACAACTTCTTCGCTCACGCTCACGCCGTGGTCCGTGAGTTCTGCCAGCTTGGAGATAACGTCCTGCTACAGAACGGGGTGATCGTAGGCTCCGACGGTTTTGGGTTTGCCAAGGACGACTCCGGTCACTGGCATAAGATCGTCCAGTCCGGCACCGCCGTCCTCGAAAGCGACGTCGAACTTCAGGCCAACACCTGCATTGACCGCGCCAGCGTCGGAGAGACTCGCATCGCGCGCGGCGCCAAGCTCGACAACATGGTCCACGTCGGCCACAGCTGCACAGTAGGTGAACACACGCTGCTCTGCGCGCAGGTCGGCCTGGCCGGGACGACTGACGTCGGAAACAATGTGGTCCTAGCGGGACAAGTCGGAGTCGCCGGCCACTGCAAGATCGGCGACGGAGTCATCGCCATCGCCCAGAGCGGGATCCCGCACGACGTCCCCGCCGGCAAGATGATCAGCGGCGCGCCCGCCATTGATTTCAAGCTGTGGTTGAAATGTTGCGCGGCGTATCCCAGGCTGCCGGAAATGGTCAAAGCGCTGCGATCCCGCACCTGAGATGAACACAATGCTGTTGGATATTTGCGTCGCTGACTATGGTTAATAGAGAGACGTGAATTCCCAACCTATGGTTATGACACACGCCACCGGCTTTCCGTCCTTCGTCGCAGGCCGGAACCGCCATTGCGATGTGCCCGCCATCGATTGGACATCCAGATCATCCCCCAAGTCTTTTATCAGGTGAAGAAACTCCGGATATCCTTTCTCATTGATCACCACCAGCATAAAAGTCCGGCCCTGGGTTCTTTTCACCGCTGCCGCTTTCGTGTAGTCCGTCTCTTCCTTGTGGGTCGTTTTCGGAGGCTGCACGATGGGACTTGGGAAGTAGACGGGCCGTTCGTCAAGATACCCATAAATGCCGTCGGAGCCTCCTTCAATGGTCAAGCGGCCGGTCTTCGGGTCAACACCCGTGACCTTCGTGAGACCGTGCCAGTACTCATTCATCTTGCGGCCATAATTCTCTTCGTGAAGAACGCGCGCCACCGTCTGATGAATATCATCCAGCGTGGCGATCGGATTCGCCGCATCGAGTTCCAGTTCCATGTGCTTGGTCAGCAGGATGGGTTGCAGCCCCAGTTTTCCGTCCTGGGTGCGCAGCGTGAGAATCTCCCGTGTGCCGCGAAGACGGACAAGATTGGGTTTGACCTCGACGTCGTCAACGTGTACCAGTCCGTTCGTCGGCCACGTTCCCTCCTCGGACTCGCCTAGCAGCGTTCCAGAAGAATTGAAATGCAGCCTGTTATTAACGTAATAGCGGCTCATCAGAAGGGTCTTGCCGTGAAACTCCATCTTGGCCTGGTTCTCGACCGACTTCAGATCAGAGGCGTGAATGGTAGTTATAAGAACAAGCCCAATCAACACGGGAAGAATTGAACGGACATACCTGGGCATGCACCACCTCGCGATTTAGCATCCTACCCGAACCTGTGCCAGAAGTCAGTTACGTAACTCCTCCGGCAGCCCCCGGTTGATCACCTCCCGCACCTTCGCCATTAAGCACTCTCGGTCGCCGAAATCTTGGGGTTCGATCGGATCATGGAACTGCACTGTCACCGTCCCTGGCTGAATCGCGAACCGGGCCTTCGGCATGACCTCCTGCGTGCCCGAAATCGTGATCGGAACGATTGGGACTCTGCACTCTTCGGCCAGGTAGAACGGGCCTTTCTTGAAGGCCAGCAGGCGGCCATCGTAGGAACGTTTCCCCTCGATGTAGATCGTCATGTTGAGCCCCTGCTGAATCGCCTTGACTGCCTCCCGGACGGCCCCAATGCCGGCATCGCGGTTGCCGCGATCCACGGGCACCAGCGAACCGATCAGCATGATCTTGCCCAGAATCGGGTAGCTGAACAGTTCCTTCTTCACCATGACGGAGGTGCGCCGCGGGATCAGCGGCAAAGTTATCGGCGGGTCAAGATTCGAGATGTGATTGGACATGAAGATGTACGTACGCGCCGCATCAATCTTCTCGAGTCCCAAGACCTGCACGCGCACGCCGGCAATGCGCACACCCGCAAACGCTCCCCACATGCAGGTGCGGTACAGAAAACTGACATTCTTAGTGAGATATGTCCACGGGATTCCCATCAGCGCCGTGATCGGCAGCGCCACTGCCCAGAACACCAGCATGAGAACCGTGCGGAACATCGAGGCACGTCTCCCGTTTGGATAGATCCGCTCCGCCGTCATACCGAAGGCGCGAGATGCCGACGAATCCACCGTTTCGACCGATGATTCCTTTGAAATATTTGCTATGCCCCCACCCCAAGACCTCGCAGGCGCTCCGGTAGCTTCTCATAAATGCCGCCGAAGCCGCCATTGGACAGGATGGCAACCACGTCCCCCGACCGTAGTTCGGATGCAATCGCGCTCACGATGGCCTCGGCGTCGGCCAGAATCCGCGCGCGCCGCCCGCGCCTCTGGATCTCCTCCACCACACGATTCAAGTCCAGCCGCTCCCCTTCTGGAATCGCCTCCGACTTGAACACATTGGCCACGATCACCTCGTCGGCCAGTGCCAGGCTGCGCGCGAGTGCATCCTGAAGCACGTTGCGCCGCATGGTATTCGACCGTGGCTCCAGCACCGCCCACAAACGGGCTGCCGGATAGCGCGACCGCAAGGCCTGCAGCGTCTGCTCGATGGCGGTGGGATGGTGCGCGAAGTCGTCAATAATCGTGATCCCGTTGACCTTCGCTTTCACCTCCAGCCGCCGCTTCACACTCTGGAACGTCCGAAGCGCTTCCCCGATGACCTCTCTCGGGACTCCATAGTCCGCCGCCAGAGCCGCCGCCGCCGTGGCGTTCCACACGTTGTATTCACCCGCCAGTGGAAATTCGAAGTCTGCCCACGGCTTTCCTTCGCACAGCACCGACCACGAAGTCCGTTCCGGGCTCAGCTTGAGATTTGCAATCTTCCAAGTCGCCCGATCGGAAGAACCATAGCGTTCGACCGGGCACAAGGCCCGCTGCAAGCAGCGTACAGTACTCTCGCCGCTATCGAATCCGATGATCCGTCCCCGCCGCGGCACCAGATTCACCAGCCGCTTGAACGCCGTTTCCACCGCGTCGAGATCTTTGTAGATATCGGCATGGTCAAATTCCACCGAAGTAAGAATAACGGCATCAGGAAAGTAGTGCAGAAATTTCGGACCCTTGTCGAAAAACGCTGTGTCGTACTCGTCGCCTTCGAGGAGAAAGTATCGGCCGTCACCAAGTCCGAAGCTGCTGCCGAAATTCTCGGCGATGCCGCCAATCAGAAACGACGGCCTCAGTCCCGCCGTCTCGAAAATCCATGCCAGCATCGAAGTGGTCGTCGTCTTGCCGTGCGTTCCCGCTACCACCAGCACTTCTTTCCCGACCAGAAATTGATCATGCAAAATCTGCGGCAGGGAACGAAACGGAATGCGCTCGTCGAGCACGTGCTCCAGTTCCGGATTCCCGCGTGAGATCGCATTCCCCACGACCACCACATCGGGCCGCGGATTCAAGTTTGCCTCAGCAAACGGCTGCGCCACCGGAATGCCCAGCGACTCCAGAAACGTAGACATGGGCGGATAGGCAGCAGCGTCGGAGCCGGTGACCCGGAAGCCGCGCTGCTTGAGCATTCCCGCCAGCGACGCCATGGCGGTGCCACAGATGCCGATAAGATGAATGTGCCGCGGATTGCCGCTCATCGTCCTCGATCAACTGGTTCTCAGCTGCCCTGCAGTCCCCTGTGACCCCTGAGTCCTCTGTGGTTAAGATTTATCGGTCGCAGCGTCAAGAAATCTCAGCTTCACCTCGCTGCTGACTTCCAGTTGCGCCCGCACCCCAATCGGCAGCGTGACGTTGGCCCGCGAGACATGCCCCGACCTCAGCCCAAATGCCACCGGAATCTTCAGATCGCCGACCACTCGCATCACTACTTGTTCGAGCGTGTAGTCCTGGTCGGCGCTCTGCCGGCAATCCAGCATTTCGCCAAACACGATCCCCCGCACTCCGTTTAACTTCCCGGCCAGCTTCAACTGCATCAGCATGCGATCAATCTGGAAGGGCTTGGCCGCCACGTCCTCTATGAACAAAATCGTGCCCTCAGTGCGAATCTCGTGTTTCGTTCCCAAAGACGCCACCAGCATCGAGAGACAGCCGCCATACAACGCTCCCTCGGCCACTCCTGCCGCCAGCGCTCGCGTCCCAGACTCAACTCCAATCTCCCACTCCGCCGCCCCGCCCACTGCCGCCGTCCACGAAGTCAAATCCACGCCGTCCTCGACGGCAAAATCCTTGGTCACCATCGGCCCGTGAAACGTCACAAAGTTGGCCGAGTCCACAAAGCAGGTCAACAAGCTGGTCAGGTCGCTGTAGCCGACGACAATCTTCGGATGCGCGGCGATCTTCCGCAGGTCGAGCGCGCTCAGCAGGTAGTTTGATCCGTACCCGCCGCGCGCGCAGACGATCGCTCGCACATCCTCGCGCCCGAACATCTCTTCCAGTTCTCGCGCGCGGCGCTCCACCGAACCGGCAAAATACAAGTCTCGTTCCAGGATTGAATCGGAGTAAAACGGTTCGTATCCCAGGCGGCGCAAACTCGCGCAGCCGCGCTCCAGCAATTCCCGCTTGATGTTGGAAGCCGGAGCGACAATCCCCACCTTGTCGCCCGCGCGGAGGGCCGCCGGTTTGATTCGCGAAGGCTTGGAAGTGGAGGCCATGCTGATCCGATCTTAAACGAAGAATTCTCCCCGGCAGATTAGCGTCGCAGGACCCCGCAGATAAACTCGACCCTCCCAGCGCACGGTCTGCGTTCCTCCAGGAGCAACCACGCTAACCGGGGACGACACTCGCCGGCCGGCAATCGCCGCCACCGCCGATGCGCAGGAGCCCGTACCGGAAGACAATGTCTCTCCCACGCCCCGCTCAAACAGCCGGATCTCGATCTCATTCGACCCGCGCACCACCGCATATTCCACGTTCGTGCCCTGCGGGAACAGCGGCTGCGTCGCGATCAGAGCCGCCTGCCGCTGCCAGCCCTCTGGGAATGCATCCACGAAGATCACGAAGTGCGGATTCCCCATCGACACTTTCGTTCCCACCGCTCTTACCCACATCGTCTCGATCGCCAGCTGTTCCCCCACCATCGGTTCGCCCATATCGGCATCAAATTCGAACGTGGCGCCCTGCTGCTCTGTGAGCCGGCAGGTCTTCCGCCCGGCTCCGGTGCGAATGACCACTTCTGTCTTCTGTGTCTGCGAACACAGATAGGCCGCGACACAACGTGTGCCATTGCCAGAAACCTCCGCCTCCGAGCCATCGGCATTAAACAGCCGCGCGCTGACGTCGGCCGAGGCGTCCGGAAGCAACCATTCCACTCCGTCGGCGCCGATCCCATTGTGCCGGTCGCACATACGGCGACTGATCGCGCCCAGGTCTCCGGCCACCGCGGCGCCTTCGATAATCAGGAAGTCGTTGCCGCAGGCCGAAGCTTTGGTGAAAGAAATTGGCGAGCCGGAAAGAGCGTTCATTCGTGTTCCGTGGTGCCGACAGTCGCCACGCTCGCGAACACGCTGGATTCATGCAATCGGAGAGTCAGGACGTTCAGTTCCTCGCGCCCGCAATCCACCGCAAAGATCAGGCGCGACTGGCCGTCCGTCGAGGCAAGATGGATGTTCTGCATCGTGAGCTTCTCGTCTTCCAAGAGGCGATTCACCTCACGCAGCATCGCTTCCACGTTGCTACCCGTCACTTCGAAGGCGGTGAGCATGGTCTTGAGTGCGAAGCGTCCTTCCAGATTCCCCAGCACGGCCAGCCCGACCAGAATCAGGACCGTCGCGAACACCGCCGTGACGTACAAACCAGCACCCACCGCCATCCCAACTGACGCCACCACGAACAGCGTCGCCGCCGTCGTAAGCCCGGTCACCGATCCCCGCGAATGCAGGATTGAGCCCGCGCCGATAAAGCCGATCCCCGGAATGATCTGGGACGCGATGCGCGCGCTTTCGGCCTCCGTCCCCGCCAGTTGTTTCGAAAGAAGCGTGAACATGGCTGCGCCAAAACAGATGAATATATTGGTGCGCAGACCCGCCGGCTTGTGACGCAGTTGCCGCTCCAGTCCGATGATCCCGCCCAGGATCGCCGCCACCAGCAGCCGTGTCAACGTGGACGAAAGCACTCGCCCCATTTCGTTGAGCAGCGGATCCATCATGGAGTGGAGAGTAGGCATTAGAGGAAACCGATTTTGAGCGGATTCTATCACCGCCGCGCTCCCGCTTCCGCGCCACTTAAAGCTAAACGTTAACGTGATTGATTCAGGGCCGCCCGGGCGGCGTAGATCCGGGCACGCGCTTGTCCCTGGGCGTGGATCTCAGTCACCAGCGTGAGGCCTTTCGTCCCCACGGCTTGGTCCACGGTGTCGCCATCGTAAGCGATCACAAAATCGGCATACCTTGCCGGATCGGCCAACGCCCGCTCCCACAGGTCTTCCGGATCCGACGGCTTTTTCCACGGCCGGTGATTCCCTTCGTTGATCACCTGTCGCAGCGGGATTCCTGCTTGCTGGAAAACGCCTACGTGATCGCCCAGGTACATCAGGTATTGCGAGTTGCGTGGTAACGGCGAAACAGCCTTTGCGACCGACGACTCCAGCGCCAGCTTGGCCCGCGAGTTCACTAAGGCCTCCGTGAAGCACAGCGGCTGCCATCGCCAGACGAAGGTGTAACTCAAGGCAACGACAACTAGCGCGACCGCACAAGTAGTGGGAAACAGAAGATTCGTATCAGAGCTTCGCTTTAGTGCGGTCGCAAGTCGCCCTTCTTCCGCGGGCCTTTCAGGGTTCGCAATTGCCGACACTGCCGAAACAATCACTGCTAAAGAAACAGCAAACAGCGGCAGGAACTGCACCCCGTAGCGCAGGTTGTACCAGCTAAACGGCCACCAGGCGGGGAGGTACAGCGGCACGCCGCCATAGGCAATCGAGAGCGCGTAAAAAGGCAACGGAACCAACAACAACAGGACAATGCCACGCCCCCGGGTTCTAATCCCACCCAGGACCAGGCCGCCCAGCGCAATCGCAATCCAGATTCTGCCCCAGCTCCCTTCCGCCATATTCAACTCGGCAGATTTGAGAAAGTAGCTTCCGGCGGTGACGACGTTTCCTGCTCCCGGATGCGCCCGCTGGGGCGTGCGCTGTTCAATCGCCCTGGCCGAGTAGGGCCCGTTGGCGAACTCCAGCGGATTTCCGTACACCGTCGCGTTGTATCCCAGCCACAACAAGGGCGCGGCTGCGATTCCCACCAGAAATTTGACCGCCGCTTGCCGGAATGTTCGATCACTCCAACGACGGAGCATCATGACAACCACGATCGCGCCCACCACCCCGGCCAGCAACCATCCGTCGTAGCGCGTGAGTTCGGCACCAGCCAAGCACCACGCACATCGATAAAGCGTGTGGGACGAGTTAGTGTGGGACCGGGTCTCTGACCCGGTCAGGCCCGAAGGGCCGCAGCCTTTCTGATCCAGGAATTCGGCAAAGAAAACGACAGCCCATATAAACAGCGCCAGGTACAGCACCTCCGTCATGGCTGTCGTCTGCAGATAGATCAGGTTCGGATTCGCCCCGTAACCTAACGCCGCAAGCCAGGCCCCGGCCCGGGCGACCGATCGTGTGCGCCCCTCACCCTGCAGAACGCCGCGCGTGAGCCGGAAAATCCCCACCACCCCCATGACGTAAGCGATCATGGACGGAATGGAACCGCCCACCCCGCTCCGCCACATCCAGTCCGAAACCAGAAACGGGATCATCAGCAAATGCGGCAGAGGCAGCCACACCGTCCCCAACTGCAACAGCCCAGGGGTCTGGGAATCGAAGACACGGCGCGCGATGTTGATGTGCGCCACCGCGTCGCCATACAGCAGGATTTCTCCGCGCTGGAAGTAGTAGAGGAAGGAAAGCAGCGACACGGCAGATGCCACCGCCGCGACCAGTATCAGATCACGGTCAAAGCGGCGTTGAGCGTGGGCGGTCATAATTGCAGAAGTCAGAAGTCAGATTGCAGAAGTAAAATCGTGATGGCAGCTTGGGGGTTTACTTCTGCAATCTGACTTCTGACCTCTGCAATTGTTTCATTCAAGGTGTGTCAGCTCGCGGAACACCTGAAACCGCGCGTCAATCTCTCCCCGAGTCAGGTCCTGGAGCCGCTCCGTGCCGAACCGTTCCACCGCGAACGACCCCATCACTCCTCCATAAAACAGCGCCCGCTTGAGCACTTCCCGGTTGATCTCGCCCTGCGCGGCGATGTACCCCATGAATCCGCCCGCGAAAGAATCGCCCGCTCCGGTCGGGTCCTTCACTTCTTCGATGGGCAGCGCGGGCGCGCGGAACGGGTGTTTGCCGATGCCAAACGCCCCTTCGCGGAAGAAGATGGTCGCCCCGTACTCGCCATGTTTCACGACCAGCGCCTGCGGCCCCATTGCCAGCACTTTCCTGGCAGCGCGCGGAAGGTTCTTCTCGCCCGCCAGCATCCTGACCTCGGTGTCGTTGATCAGCAGCACGTTCACCAGCTTCAGGGTCTCCGCCAGTTCTTTCGGAGTGCGCTGGATCCAGAAATTCATGGTATCGCCGCCGGTCAGGCGCACGTTGTTCATCTCCAGCCGCACCGCGGCCTGCAGCGTGGGGTGGATGTTCGCCAGGAAAAGAAACTGCGTGTCCAAGTACTCCTTGGGGATGCGCGGCTGAAACTTCTCGAACACGTTCAGTTCAGTGAAGTCAGTTTTAGCTTCGTTGAGGTTCTCGACATAGTGCCCGCCCCAGCGAAAGGTCTTGCCCGCGGCACGCTCGATCCCACGGGTGTCCACGCCATGATTGTTAAAGACCGCTTCATGCTCTGCGGTGAAGTCCTCGCCCACGACCGCGACCAGCCGCACCTCGGTGAAGTAACTGGCGGCAAGGGCAAAATAAGTCGCCGCACCACCCAGAATGTCCTCCACGCGCCCGGAGGGCGTGGCAACGGTGTCAAACGCAACGGAACCGACTACCAGAATGCTCATCAGTCTCCAACCGGTCGTTAGTCGTTGGTCGTTAGGCGTCGGGCGCAGAGCCTAGCGAACGACTAGCGACCAACGACTTACAAGTACTTTCCCACAATCAATTTCAATTTCTCTTTTGTCGCTGCCGGAATCTTGTCCCGCTCCGTCAAAATGGCATGTGCCAGCGCCGACCCGCACTTGCACGAACGCCCCTTCGGCAGACCGGCCACTGTCGCCTTTACGACCTTGGCGGCGTTCTCCGCGTTCTTCACCAGCACCGAAATAATCTGTTCCACCGTCACCGAATCATGGTGCGGATGCCAGCAGTCATAATCCGTCACCATCGCGACCGTGACGTAACAGATCTCCGCTTCGCGCGCCAGCTTGGCTTCCTGCAGATTGGTCATGCCGATCACGTCCGCGCCCCAGCTGCGGTACACGCTAGACTCGGCCTTCGTCGAAAACTGCGGACCCTCCATGCAAACGTAGGTTCCGCCGCGCTTGGCATTCACGCCCACGCTCTTGCACGCGCCCTCGACCACGCGCGCCATCTCGCCGCACACCGGATCGCCAAAGCCTACGTGCGCGACGATCCCGTCACCGAAAAACGTGTCTATCCGGTGCCGCGTACGATCGAAGAACTGATCGGGGATAACGAAGTCGAGCGGCTTGTGTTCTTCCTTCAGCGACCCCACCGCCGAGACCGACACAATGCGCTCGACCCCCAGCTGTTTGAATCCGTAAATATTGGCGCGAAAATTTAACTCGGTCGGAAGAAGTTTATGCCCCCGCGCGTGACGCGCGAGAAAGGCCACTTTGCGCCCCCCGAGCGTACCCAGAATGTACGCGTCCGACGGGTCGCCAAACGGCGTCTGCTGCCGGACTTCCTGCACATCGCTGAACCCCGGCATGTGATACAGACCACTGCCGCCGATGATGCCAATCTCCGCTTGCTGCAAGCCTTCTCCTGATGGGTTTGGGAATGACTGCGAAACTCGTGATTATAACAAGAGCGAGGCAGGCGATTGCAGAGGTCAGAGGCCAGGGGATTCTTGAGGTTTGGTGTTTACTCTGCACTCTGACCGCTGACCTCTGCAATGGTCTAGTCCACAATCCCGCCCCAAAAATCCACTGTCACTCGCTTACTGGTCTCATCGTCCAAGCTTTCGCTGATCAAGATAGCGTCTCCGCGGACCTCAATCACCACTGGCCCCTCCTCGGTCAGCCACGCGTGACGCCCGCGCAACGTTCGCCAGGAATCAACCGGCGGCGCATCGTCGGCAACTTTGCCGTCGGCTCCCAAAGCCCTCGGCCGCTGATACCTCTGCGCCAGCGACTTGGCATACACCGCCGCAAACTCTGCCGCCTTCTCCGGACTCGACCAGCGCGACACGTACAGCACGCCCAGCGGCGCCGATTTGTCGCCCTTCGGACGCCCCGCAAAGTAATACCCGCCGCGCCAGTGCGGATAAAGTTCCCGTGCCTCGTCCTCGCCCGCATACTGCTCCACCAGCACCGCCACGTCGAACTCTCCAATGGCGCCGATGTCGAACCGGTCGTAGCCTTTGAAATCCTTGTCAAAGTCGAGCAGTCTCATCGGCTCAAGTTTTTCGTGCGACAAATAAGTTTGCGGCTCCATGATCTCGCGCGTGGTGCTCGGCGGATTCTTGAATACCCCGGCAAACGCCAGCTCTTTCCCGCCCGCGTTCAGCAATGCCGCGGTGAAATCCATTCCGTAACGATACGGAAAAGTCAGCGTCTCTTTGAGGAACACGGGCGCGGTGCGAAACGTAGGCGTGTCGGCAGTGCCCACCAGCATGCCCTCTTTCAAAGCATCCGTGATCTGCGGCATATCAAGCATGGTCTTGCCGGTGGGCGCGAGCGAATAGTCGAGCAGAGTCACCATAGCCTGCCCTTCAACGACCGCCTGCCGAGCCGCTTGCACTTCGTCAGTCGAAATGTCGTCCGGTGACGGATCGCCAACGTGGTTCGACTGCTCACCCACCCTCATCCATTTCTCGAGCCCGAACGACTGGTCCTGCAAAGCATGCGTCAGTTCGTGCGCCAGCACCGGACGCTGCGAGTACGCGTCCACCCAGTTCAGCAGGTTCACCGTCTTGGTCTTGGGATCGTAGTATCCCGCCACCTGCTCCTTCAGTAGAGCAACCAGAAACGTCTTCAGATCGAAGTTGCGCGGCAGTAGTCCAAATTTCTTGAGCACGATTTCCGAGCGCTCCAGCCGTTGCGCGTCCTTGTCCTCTTTCATGTTTTTCTGGATATAGGACTGCACCTCGTTACGCTCCACCAGCCGCCGCTTGACTTCCTCCTTGATGGGAAGCTTGGTCTCCTGGCTGGCAAACTCCAGGATCTCGTCAACCGACTTGAAAAGCTCCTTCGCCTCCTGCGGGGAGATGATCTTTTCTTGCGTGGCCTGTGGGGCTTGTGCGGCTTGTGTGGCGCGGGCGCCCTCGCCCGCGGGGCCCGGTGACTGCTGCTGATCATGAAGCTGCAACCCGAGTTGATCGAGGTTCCTGCTATTAGGAGGATTAGGCGGCTGCGGCGCAGTCTGGGCCCAGGCTGGCAGCGCCAGGAGCAGGGCAAGCAGAACAAGCGCGATGGTGCGGATCTTCATTCTCACAATGTCATCCTGAGCGGAGCAGCGACTGCGCAACGCGCACTCCCTGCGGAGTCGAAGGACCCCTATCACTTCAATTACGAAAGGGGCGCACCAGGGAATTCTCTCCGAATACTCTGAGCTTAGCAGCACAGAGCGTGGGGAGGACTCCCGGCAGCCGTTCGAGCACGATTCGCGGAGCAGGGGTCCTTCGACTTCGCGCTCAGGATGACAGAACTTAGTGTTCGCATTTATCCCCGGGAAACGAAGTTTGCCACCCACTCGCCCGCCTCCCGTGTGCCCAGCGATCCACCGATGTCCGTCGTGGTCTTCTTCTGCCGCACCGCTTCGAGCACCGCGCCTTCGATCCGAGTCGCCTCGCGAGCCATCCCCAGGTGGGCCAGCATCATGGCCGCAGTCAGCATCGCGCCGAACGGATTGGCAATATTCTTCCCCGCAATCGGCGGCGCCGAACCATGCACCGGCTCAAACATCGAAGTCTTTCCGGGATGCAGGTTGCCGCTGGCCGCCATGCCGAGGCCGCCCTGCAAACCCGCAGCCAGGTCCGTAATGATGTCGCCGAACATGTTGTTGGTGACGATCACGTCAAATCCGCGCGGATCGCGGACCATCTGCATGCAGAGGGCGTCTACGTACATGTGCTGCTTTTCAATCTGCGGATACTCCCCACTGACTTCCTTGAACACGCGCTGCCACAGCCCGCCCGCGTAAGTCATGGCATTTGACTTGTCGCACAGCAGCACGCGGCGGCGCGGCGACCCATGCAATTGCTTGTGAGCAGCGCAGTATTCGAACGCATAACGTAGGATGCGTTCCACACCCTTGCGGGTATTGATGTCTTCCTGAATCGCGATCTCATCCGGCGTTCCCTGTTTGAAAACCCCGCCCAGGTCACCATACACGCCCTCTGTGTTCTCCCGAACCACGACGAAATCCACGTCCTTGGGCTCGACGCCCTTCAGCGGACAAAGCGACGCATCCATCAGCCGCACCGGTCGGACATTTGCGTATAAGTCCATCTTGAAACGCATGCCGAGCAGGATTTCCCTGGCGTGAATGTTTGAGGGCACGCGCGGATCGCCAAAAGCCCCAACGAAGATCGCGTCAAAGTCGCGGGCGAGCATCGCGAATCCCTCGGGCGGCACCGTGACCTTGTCAGCGAGATAGCGGTCAGCGCTCCAGTCGAAGTAGGTGAACGCCAGGTCGGTGGCCACCGCCTCCAGCACTCGCACCGCCTGGGGAATGACTTCCTTGCCGATGCCATCGCCCGGGACCACCGCAATTCGTTTTTTCGAGCTCACTCGGGGAAAGGTATCACAGGGCAGGTCTGAGGTCTCAGGTGTCAGGTCTTAGGTGTCAGGTGTCAGGACGCACTCGACAAACTGCCGGCCTTCCTCCTGACCCCCATCTGCCTTCGCTATAATCAAGAATTAAGCCTCATGTGCCAGCTCCTAGGTCTTTCCTGAGACCTGACACTTGGGAGCTAAGACCTAGTTTTCCTGAGACCTGCATCGTGAATTCCGTCACCATCCCGGGAAGGGCCGAGGGCACGCCAGCCGGCACGAGCCCGGCCTTGGATTTCGGCGACGTCCGCGCCGAGTTCCACGCCCTGCTCTCCGGTTGCGGCGTCTACGATCTCAGTTGGAGCGCCAAAATCGCGCTGACCGGCAGGGACCGCGTCCGCTGGCTGAACGGGATGATTTCCAACAACGTCCGCGATCTCGCACCAGGCCACGGCGTATACGCTTTTCTGCTGAACGCGCAGGGACGGATCCAAGCCGACGTGTACGCTTTCAACCGCGGCGAATCTGTACTGGTCGATACCGAGCGCGTGCAACGCAACAAAGTTTGGCAGCTGTTCGATCACTACATCATTGCGGACGACGTTGAGATGGCTGATGTCAGCGACAAAATCACTGCCCTGGGCCTGACCGGTCCCGAGTCGCGCGTGGTGCTCGAGCGCGCCAGCATCCCGATCCCAGAACTTGCTTACCTGCAATTCGCGGATACTTCGTGGCAGCAGAAAGCAATCACGGTGCTGCGCGCGGGCGAAGAAGCCAAAGAATCATGGCAGGTGTGGATTGCCCCGGAACACGTCAATGTTCTTTGGGACGCGCTAGTCAAAGCAGGCGCGAAGCCCACGGGCTCGTCCGCGCTCAACTTGTTTCGCATCTCGCGCGGCATTCCGCAATTCGGACAAGACATCCGCGAGCGCGACCTGCCGCAAGAAACCGGCCAGACGCGGGCGCTGAACTTCAGCAAAGGCTGCTATCTCGGCCAGGAGATCGTGGAACGCATCCGCTCGCGTGGCGCGGTGCATCGGCAGTTCACGTCATTCCTGGTCGATGGCCCGCGGCCCGCGCCTGGCACGAAGATTCAGGCCGAGGGGAAAGACGTCGGCGAGGTAACGAGCAGCGCGATCCTGCCCCTGCCCGGCGGAGATCGCGGTGTGGCATTGGGCTATTTACGGCGCGAAGCGACGGCGAGAGAACTGCACGCCGGAGAAGCAAAGCTGGCACCGACGCAGACACCGATCGCCTAGCGCGACGACGTACGCAAGCCTCTTTCAGGGGGCGCCATGAGGCTACGACGTATCGCCCGAGCGCCTTGCAGATTGGATATCCGAATATGCCAGAACATAAGAAAGACACCGAATTCAAGGTCAGCGATCGCCGCCTGTTCACCGCCGACGGCGAACTCCGCACCGAAGCCGTCGAAGAAGCTCCAGCTTCGGCCGAGAAGTCCGCTCCAACCCAAATCGCGACTCCCGACGCGCCCATGCCCGACACGCCTCCTCCACCCACCGCCAGCGAGCAACAGGCGCAGCACGATGCCTACAAGCAATCCGCGCGCGATCTCGACGCCCACGTCGAACTAAGCGGCCACTCGGCGAAAGACCTGGAGATCACCTTCGAGCGCTTCCTGGCCTCGCTCTACATGACCGCCATGATGCAACTTGGCCTGATGGTGGAACAAGGCGGCGCGCCCCACATCGATCTGATCGGCGCTCGCCAGACCATCGACACGCTCGGCATGCTGGGTGAAAAGACCAAGGGCAATCTCACGTCGAAGGAGCAGGCCTTCCTACAGAACGCCCTCTACGAGCTGCGCATGGCCTACGTCGAGGTCACGAACGCGCTGGCGCATCCGCCCCAGGCGCCCGGCCCCAGCACAGGAACCAACGGCTGATGCATGCCACGCTGACGGTATTGGGTAGCGGCACTTCGATGGGAGTTCCCACGATTGGCTGTAACTGTGCCGTCTGCCGTTCGTCGGATCCACGCGACCGCCGCACTCGACCGTCCGTGATGATCAGCTACGGCGGGCATCACGTCCTGATTGACACTACCCCCGACTTCCGCGAGCAGGCCCTGCGCGAAAAGATCACCCGCGTGGACGCCGTCCTCTACACGCACACCCATGCCGACCATATTCTTGGAATTGACGACCTGCGTCCGCTGAGCTTTGCGCACAAGCCGGGACGACTGCCCTTATATGCCGATCCCAGCGCAGCCGAATTCCTGCGCAATATGTTCCGCTACATCTTCGACGCCGATTACAAGTTCGGCGGCCTCCCCCAGGTGGAACTGAAAAACATCGGTGGACCGGTTGAGTTGTTTGGAGCCAGTTTCGAGCCGGTGACCGTGATCCACGGCGAGACGCCGATTCTTGGTTTCCGTTTCGGCGCTGCCGCCTACCTCACCGATCACAGCGATGTGCCCGCCGAGTCCCTCGACCGGTTACGGAATCTCGACATCCTCTTTCTGGATGCGCTGCGCTACAAACCCCATCCCACCCACTCGACCGTAGAGCAGTCCCTGAGGATCGTTGAACAGGTGAAGCCAAAGCGTGCATTCTTCACCCACATCTGTCACGACCTGCCGCATGAAGCGACCAATGCCGCCTTGCCGCCGGAAGTGCGGCTGTCGTATGACGGCATGAAATTGGAGTTCGAGATCTAGAAGCTCCGGACGATGGAAATCTTCCACAAACTCGCGGACGTTCCCGCCGGCTTCGGTCCTACGCTGGTCAGCGTCGGCAACTTCGACGGTGTCCACCGCGCGCACCGGTTTGTTCTCAACGAAATTGTCAAGCGGGCCAAAGACCTCAACGCCAAGTCAATGGCCGTGACCTTCGAGCCGCATCCTGCCCGCATCCTGCGCCCTGATTCCAACTTGAAGCTGCTCACGCCGACGCCGGAAAAACTGCGGCTGCTGGCTTCAACCGGAATCGACGCCGTTCTCCTCGTGCCTTTTACCCGCGACTTGTCGCTGATGACCCCTCGCGAGTTTGCCCAGGAGATTCTGAAAAAGCGACTGCGCGTCTCCGAAGTGCACGAGGGCTACAACTTTCACTTCGGTCACAAAGCCTCAGGCAACATTCAGACCCTGCGCGAACTGGGCCGGGAGATGGGATTTGAGGTTCACGATTATCCCGAAATGCGCCTGCGTGGCGAGCCGGTCTCCAGCAGCCATATCCGCAAACTGCTCCGGGAAGGCCGTGTCAGCCGCGCGCGTCATCTGCTGGCGCGCCCCTTCAGTATTCTCTCGACTGCCGGCCGCGGACGTGGCTACGGAGCGAAATACACCGTGCCCACCATCAACCTGGCACGCTACGAAGAACTGGTCCCGAAAGACGGCGTGTACATCACCCGCACCCGCGTGGGAGACGAGTGCTTCGATTCGGTCACGAACGTCGGCAATCGCCCAACCTTCGGTGCCGATTCCTTCGCCGTCGAAAGTCATCTGCTGAATTTCCATCCCCTCCAAGTCACAGCCGACACCGAGGTCGAAATCCATTTCCTCGATCGCCTGCGCGACGAGATCAAGTTCCCGTCGGTTGAAGCCTTGAGAGAGCAGATCGGGCGGGATGTGGCGAAGGCGCAGAAATACTTCCGGCGGCTGGTCGTGCGAAGTGGTTAGTGGTTGGCGATTCGAAGCTGGGGCTTTTGCCATGAGAGTCGATGTCCACACAGGCCGCGAAACCAAACTAACCACGAATCACTAAGCACCAACCACTGCTGTACAATCACCCGGCATGGCCATCGGCCCCATCCAACTGCTGCGTCAGGCTTCTCCCGGGCAACGCCGCACCCTCCTCGCCGCTGCCCTCGGATGGATGCTCGACTCCTTCGACGCCATGCTCTACGCGCTGGTGCTGGCCCACGTCATGCGTGATTTCGGCATGTCGAAAGCCACCGCGGGCCTGCTCTCCATGTTGATGCTGTTGGCGTCCGGGATCGGCGGCGTGCTTTTCGGCTTCCTCGCCGATCGCATCGGACGCAAGCGCGCCCTCATGCTCAGCATCCTGACCTATTCGCTCTGCTCATTCGCCTCGGGGCTTTCCACTGGTGTCGTAAGTCTGGCTGTCTTTCGCTTCATCCTTGGCCTCGGCATGGGCGGAGAGTGGAATACTGGCGCGACCTTGGTCGCCGAGACCTGGCCCGACGAACTTCGGGCCAAAGCAATTGCCCTCGTGCAGAGTTCATGGGCAATCGGGTTCGCCTTGGCGGCCTTGGTCGCCGGAGTTGTCTTGCGTTATGCCAACTGGCGCGCGGTGTTCTTTGTCGGGATCTTGCCCGCCGTGATTACGCTTTGGATCCAGAACCGTGTGCCCGAATCAGAAATGTGGAAGGAGCATCGCCGGCTCGGCGCAGACTCAGCACGGGTGGCTCAAGGGCAGCAGAAGTACAACCACGACTCCTTCCTCCGCATCTTTCAATCACCCTATCTCAAGAGCACCATTGCTTTATTGCTGTTGAATTTCTTCGGAATGTTCGGCTGGTGGGGCCTGTTTCAGTGGATTCCGGCCTACTTATCGCTGCCCGTTGCGCAGGGTGGACGCGGCTTCAGTGTCATGGGGACGACTTCTCTACTCGTCATCCTCAATCTGTTCGGGATGTTCCCAGGATACGTCAGCTTCGGTTGGGTCGCCGATCACCTCGGCCGACGCCGGTCTTTCATGCTCTACACCTTCACGGCAGCGCTGCTCGTGCCTCTGTACGCCATGGCGCGTTCCCAGGCTGTCCTGCTGGTACTTGGAACGATCGTCGCTTTTTTCGGGACAGGATTTTTTTCCGGCTCGGGGATCATCGGCAGTGAAATTTTCCCTACGCGCGTGCGCGCTCGCGCTCTCGGCTTCACCTACAACGGCGCCCGCACCATGAGCTCCCTCGCGCCCCTCACCATCGGATGGGTAGGACAAATCAAAGGTCTGAGTTGGGCGTTTTATCTCTGCGCCGCGGCATTCTTCCTGGCCAGCGTGATGGCGACGCAGCTACCGGAGACCAAGGGGCGCAGCCTGGACTAGCTATGTTCACTCGATCGGTTCGACGACGAGTTCCTCCTCCCGCGCCGCCCGCTCCGGCAATTGGATCAGCACAATCGCCACCAGCACGACGACGATCCCCAATGTCTGCAGCGGCCGCAACAACTCTCCCAACGCAATCGCGGCAATCACAATGCTGAACACTGGCTCCAGACAGCTGGCAACCACGGCGCGCGTCGGTTCCAGATGTTGCAGGCCCGCGAAGTAGCAGGAAAACGGACCCAGCACCGATACCAGCGCAAACATCAGCATGAAGCCCCACTGCGCGCGGTCATAGTGTGCGGCCACGATCTTCCACGGCGGATTGACGAACATCCAGAATGCCGAGGCCGACACCAGCACCCACAGCAGCACCTTCCACCGGTCGTAACGCGCCAGCACGCTGTGCCCGCCGACGTTGTAAAACGCAAATGAAAACGCCGCCAGGAGAGCCGCGGACACGCCCACCGGATCCAGGCTGAGGCCGCCCGAGCCGGCGAAGCCTACCGCCAGCGCGCAGCCCACAACCGCCAACCCCACCGCCGCGCTGCGTCGCCACGAAGGCCGTTGCCCTCCCCGCAGCACCGCGTACAGCAGCACCCATATCGGCGCCGTGTACTGCAGAATGATCGCGGTCGCGACATTCGTCCGCTGAATCGCGAGGTAGTAGAGGTAGTTAGACGCGGCGACTCCCAGCACGCCGATCAGCAGAAATCGCAAGGCATCGCGCCCAGGCACGCGCAGCGCCGGCGCTCCTCGCCGGACCAGGAGCACTGGCAGAAGAACCAGCAGCGAAAGCGTCGTTCGGCTTTGCGACAGGATCAGCGGATCAATCGCTCGCAACGCTCCGCCCGGCAGCAAACGTCCAGTAAAGGCCGCGCGCCCCAGCGTGGCCGCAATCCCCCAAAACAGAGCAGCGCCGCCAATGTACAGGTAGCCCCGCAGCGGATGAGCGCCAGCCCTCACGCTGCGTACTCGATGGTGTAGGTGATCTTTGCGGTCTTCTCCAGCATGGCGGACACGGAGCAGTACTTCTCTTTCGAGAGCCGCACGGCGTCTTCCATCGCCTTTTGTGACACCTGCCCGCGCACGCGGTAGCTCAGCTTGATCTCCGTGTAGACAGCCGGATACCCGGACGCCCGCTCTGCCTGAGCGTCAACCTCAAGACCGGTGAAGCGCTCGCGTTTCTTGCGCAGAATGCCGACCACATCGGAGGCCGTGCACCCGCAAAGCGCGATGAGCACCAACTCCATGGGGCTGCTGGCGGTTTTTTCCTTCGCGGCATCTACCACAATGGCATGGCCAGAGGTGGCAATGCCCACGAAACGGTCGTTGTCGGTCCAGATTGTTTTCGCACCGATCATAGTCATGTTTGATTGCTGATTCCTGGCTGTCGATTCTTGATGACCACTTACCGCCGGTTATCGGTGCTCGGCTCGGGATGAATCAACACCCGGAATAGTTCCGGCGCGTCCTGCTTGAAGCGGATCTCGAGCGCCGTCTGCACATCGTGCACCCGCGCCAGCGCCATGTCATCGGGCAAGGTGAGATGACAGGAGAGATAAAGGCGGTCGCGAATCGTCTTGAATTGAAACTCATGTATATCAATCACTTCCGGGAATTCCTTGCTGATTCGCTTGAAGCGTCGCTCGAGCTCCGGTTCCTGCACAATCTGCTCTCCCGTCTCAATGGTCGCCGGTTCGCTCTCGATGTGCGTGAGAATCGTCGAGATCTCCGGCACGTCGCTGCGCATCTCGGTTTCGAGGCGCGTCACCTCATCGTGCGCCTGCTTCATGCTGAGCTGTTCGTCGAGTTCCAGATGCTGCTCGACGTGGAGCTTGCCATTCAAGTCCTGCACGCTCACGTCGTGCACGTTGAGATTGTTCCGCGTGGCTACGGCGCGGATGCGATCGAAAATGTTTTCCGAATGGCGCGCCCGCGGCACCGAGTGCACCATGACATCCGCGTCCGGCAGAACCTGGTGCACCCGCGCCGTCACTTCATCCGCAATCTGCTCCGAGCGCTGGAAGGTGAAGTTGCGCGACAAGCCCACCGAAACATCCGCAAAGTAGCGGTTCCCTGCTCGCCGAATTCGCACTCGATCCACTTCCAGGACGCCATTCACGTTGCGGATTCTTTCCAGGATCTGGTTGCGCACTCCCGAAGGCGCCGCATCGAGCAGAGCATCAATCGTCTTGCGCGCCAGCCGCCAGCTCACATAGACCACCACGCCCGCCACAAACAAAGCCGCAATCGGGTCCGCCTTGCTCAGCCATGGCACATGGTAGTTGTGGCCCCATTGCACCAGAGCCAGACCTAAGATCACGACGGAACTCGACCAGATGTCGGTCGAAAAGTGCAGGGCATCGGCTTCCAGGGCCTGGCTGTCGTACTTGGCGGCAATGCGCCCCAGGGCGCGGGAGCGCCAGGCATCCAGCGTTATTGAAAGAAACATCACCAGGTAAGCCGGGATGCTCGGTGCAATCTCCACACTATGGAAAAAGAGCCGCTTCACCGCCTCGGAGATGATCCAGACACAAGTCAGCAGCAGCAGGCCGGTCTCGATAAACGCAGAGAAATTTTCGACTTTGCCGTGACCGTACTGGTGGTCGGCGTCAGCCGGCTTGTCGGAGACCTGGACCGAGAAAAATGTTACCAGTGCCGCGACCAGGTCCAGTCCGGAGTGAGCCGCCTCCGAGAGAATTCCCAGCGAACCGGTCGTAATTCCAACAATGATTTTCAGGCTGGTAATCGCGAAGGCAGCCAACACCGATTGCCCGGCGACGGCGCGCTTCTCGTCGCGCATCGACTCCGAGCTGAAGGCGGCCTGCATTTCCGGCATACCGCATTATCGCTTCCGATTCGAATACCGCCAACCCCTCGGTACCTGCCGATCCGGTGCGCGGCATGCTAGGATGACATCTTCGTGGTGATTCCCTTCTGGAGGACTAGTTTCATGCGCAACCGGTGGCTCGTGTGTCTCTTGCTCGGCGGCCTCGCTTATGGACAAGCGGCCAACCCGGCACCACCACCCAACCCCCACTCTTCGGCCGCAACGAAGGCAGCGCCAGACGCGGATGCCGACCAAAAGCCGGCCGAACCAAAAGTGAGTCCCACCGATCCGGTGATCACCGTAAAGGGCGCCTGCGGCGATCCAGCAAAGAAGGGAGAGACTTGCGAAACCGTGGTCACGCGCGAGCAATTCGAAAAGCTCGCCGACGCGCTGCAGCCCAACATGTCTCCGCCCATTAAGCTGCGACTGGCCAACGCCTACTCCAGGCTGGTTGGGATGAGCAAGGAAGCGGAAAAGCGCGGACTCGACAAGCAACCTAAGTTCGAAGCCAACATGGGCTTCGCGCGCATGCAGATCCTATCCCAGCAGTTGACCGGCGCCTTACAGGAAGAAGCTCAAAAAGTCTCCGACGCCGACATGGAGAAGTACTACAAGGACAAGATGGATACCTACCAGGAATCCAGCCTGCAGCGCCTCTTCATCCCGCGCACCAGGCAGATCGCACCGCCCAAACTGACAGCAGCCGTCAAGGCAGGAGCCGTCAAGAAGGATAAAGCAACCGAACAGAAGGAAGCCGAGACCCGCGAGAAGGCCGGCGAAGCCGCCATGAAGAGGACTGCCGCCGCCCTGCGCGCGCGCGCCGCCAAAGGCGAAAACTTCGATACGCTGGAGAAAGAAGCCTACGTAGCCGCTGGCTTGAAGGGAAACCCGCCCTCCACCAAGATGGAAAAGGTTCGCCCTACGACCCTGCCTCCCGCTCACCACGCCGCTCTGCAACTGAAACCCGGAGAGGTAACGGAAGTGATCTCCGACCCCACCGGCCACTATATTTACAAGCTGGTCAGCAACCACACCCTGCCGCTGGATGCCGTCAAGCCCGAAATCAAGAACTGGATTGCCACCCAGCGCTTCCGCGATGCAATGCAGGAATTTCAAGGCACCTCAAAGCTGAACGATGTCTACTTCGGGATCAAGCCCAAGCCGCCGACGCAGCCGGGGCAACCGCAAACCGAACCGGACGGGGGCGAAGTCGAGCCCGACTAAATGGACACGGCGAAACCAACCGTCATTGTCACTGGCATCTCGGGCAATCTCGGGCAGCGCCTGGCTCCCCTGCTCTCCGACAGCAAGGTGGTGGGCATTGATGTTACGCCGCCCACCGGTGCCCCGATCCACCGCTTCGTGCCGTTGGACTTAGGCAAAGAAGAGTCCACTCGCGAGCTGTTTCTGTTGTTACGTGAACTGCAGCCGGCCGCAGTCGTGCACCTGGCGTTTGTCATTGATCCCCAGCGCTCCGGCGTTCTCGAACTGGACCGCATGTGGCAGATCAACGTGGCCGGCACCGCCCGCGTAATGGAGGCCATCACCGAAGCCAACCGTAGCGCCGGAGCCCATATCCGCCAGTTCATTTTTCCCAGCAGCGTATCGGTATACGGTTCCGACCTGCCCGCAGCCGTCGCCGAAGACGCTCCGCTGCAGGCCCACACCCTGCCCTACGCCCTCCACAAGAAAGAGACCGACCTGGTCGTGCAGCAGCGGTCGCCTTCCTTGCGCGGCTGCAGCGTCTTCATTCTGCGTCCGCATATTTTTGCCGGAGCCAGCGTTGAGAATTACCTGATGGGCGCGTTCCGTGGAACCCCCAACGGCAAAGGCAAGCGCGCGGCGCGTATGCGTCGGCGGGGCAAACGCCTGCCCTGCATGCTGCCCCTTGGGAGGAAGTATCTCGACAACAAGATTCAGTTCGTCCACGTGGACGACATGGCGCGCCTGATCGCGTGGATCCTGCAGCGTGAGCCCGAAGCGCAACGCCTGACCACGCTGAACGTCGCCGGACGCGGCGAGCCCATAACCTTCGAGCAGTGTATCCGCATAGCTCCGGCAAAGCTGCTGCGGGTTCCGGGAAGGTGGGCGATGCGCAGCGTCTTGCGCTTCCTATGGCGCTGGAACATCTCCGCCATTCCACCCGACGCAGTTCCCTACATGACCGGCCAGTACATCATGAACACGGATCGCCTGAAGAAATTTCTGGGCCCGGATTACGAGAAAGTAATCCGCTATACCATCGCCGACGCCTTCGCCGATTCCTTCCGAAAAAGCACTTAACCGCAGAGATCGCAGAGCACGCAGAGATAGGGAAATCAAATTCGTTCCAGACCTTCCTCTGTGTCCTCCGTGTCCCCTGTGGTTGGAGGTTCTGACTTTTAGCCTTGCACAGTAAAAGCCTAGCGAACTCGCGCGAAGTGCAGGCCGACGTTTTTTCCCTGATTTTCTCTGCGTGCTCCGCGTACTCTGCGGTTAAAGACTTTGACTTTTCTTGGCACCGCGATACAGCCCGGCAACGCCTAAGGTGTAAGGCGTCCACGAAGCCTGGCGGAAGCCAGCCCCACGCATGCGTTCCAGCATCTCCTCCGGCGGCGGAAAGCGCTCGACCGATGCCGGCAGATACTTGTACGGTCCTTGCACGCCAGAAATCACCGTCCCCACGGCCGGAAGGACTCTCTTGAAATAGATTCGATAGAACTTCCCCAGCAACCCGTGCGGCTCCCCGAAATCCAGGATGCCGCACTCGCCCTCCGGACGCAGCACCCGCACCAACTCGCGCAATCCCGCATCGTAGTCGGCCAGGTTGCGAAACCCGAACGCCGCCGTTACCAGGTCAAAATGCGCGTCCGGAAACGGCAACCGCAGCGCGTCCGCTTCGATCCAGCGCAGATTGGTGTGTCTTCCCTTCACCGCCGCGCGCTGCAGCATGGCATGAGAAAAATCCGCGCCGAGAATCTGCGGGTTCCCGTTGTTGGCGCGTCGGCGCAGAGCAAAGGTCATGTCACCCGTGCCGCAGCAAAGATCGAGAACTCGCGCTTCGGGACGCTTGAGAATGGAATCAAAGGTGCGCGCCGCCCGCCACCACCAGAAGCGATCCGTATTGAAGGAGAGCACGTGGTTGAGCAGGTCATAGCGCGGCGCGATGGAGGTAAACATCTCCTGCACCGCCTTGGCCGCCGACTCCCGGTCGTTCGTGCCCACCGGGGCCGCGCCTACAATCCTGTTGGTTTCCTGATTCATCGGATTCGCTTGCTCAACACATTTCTTTTTTGTCATCCCGAGCGGAGCGAGGGATCTGCAGTTGGCCGCGCACCAGCAATACTGCAGACTCCTCGCTTGGCTCGGAATGACAATAAAAAGGGTTTTCGGCAAGGTTCTAGCTGCATGCCAGCTTCCGAATTTCCTCCACCGCCGCCCGTACGATCACCGCCGGCACATCGCTCACAATTTCCACCTTCCCGATCTCCCGCGGAAGGATGAAATGCACCACTCCATGCCGCGTCTTTTTGTCGGAATGCAGCCGCTTCACCACTCTCATCGTCCGCACCTTCATATGCGGAAGCCGGCCAAAACCGAGAATGGCGCTGGTGATGCGCCCCGCCGTCACGCTGTCCAGCCTACCCGTGGAGAGCGCAATGTGCGTCGCCGCAATCATGCCCCACGCCACCGCTTCTCCATGCAGCAATTGCGCATAGTGAGTCTCGGTCTCGAGCGCGTGCCCGATGGTGTGGCCCAGGTTAAGCACCTGCCGGAGGCCGCCCTCGCGCTCATCCGCGCTCACTACACTGGCTTTCAGCCGCACGGAATCGGCAATCACCTTCTCCACAACCAACGGATCGCGATCCAAAATCTCGCGCCGGCGGTCTTCAAACAGCCGGAACAAGCCGGGATCGCCGATGATTCCACATTTGAGCGCCTCATACAACCCGGCGCGGTATTCCCGCGATGGCAGCGTGGTGAGCGCCGCCGGGTCAATCAGCACCGCACGCGGTTGATGGAATGTCCCAAGCAGATTCTTTCCCGACCGCAGGTTTACTCCCGTCTTTCCCCCGATCGCTGCATCCACCTGCGCCAGCACGGTGGTTGGTACATGGATCACATCGACGCCGCGCATGTAAACCGAAGCCAGGAATCCCGTCACATCGCAGATCACTCCGCCGCCCAGCGCGATCAGGGTTGCTCCACGATCCGCCCCCAGCTTAATCAGCTTTTCCGCCAGCTTCTCAAGTGTGGCCAGCCGTTTGAAGCGTTCGCCGTCCGGCATCTCCACCACGTCCGCCTGCATGCCCGCTGCGGCCAGGGACTTCAGCAGGACCTTCCCCCAGGGACGCCGCACTGGCGGAACCGTGACCACAAACGCACGCCGGCTTCCCAAAATCTTGCCGAAATGTTCTCCCGCTTGCGCAAGCAGGCCGCTGCCCAGCAGCACCTCATACGACCGCGACGGAGTGGCTACTGGAATGCGAATCATGGCCTTTTATCATAGCGTATGGAAGTGCAGCTCTCAGCTGTCAGCTCTTAGCTCTCAGTGGGTCTGGCTTAAAGCTGAGAGCTGAGAGCTTCATTCCGCGTGGTACCATTTTTCCGCCGATGAAGTCCCCTCCCACCGAATGCGATTTCCTGGTAGTTGGAGCCGGAGTTGCGGGCCTGCGCGCCGCGATCGACCTCGCTGATGCAGGCCGTGTCCTCGTCCTCGCCAAGCGCGAAGTGCGCGACTCGGCCACGCACTACGCCCAGGGAGGAATCGCCGCCGCGCTCAGCGACGAAGACGAAGTCAGCCTCCATCTGCAGGACACGCTTGTCGCCGGCGACGGCCTCTGTAACACGGAAGCCGTCCGCGTGCTCGTCGAAGAAGGTCCGCCTCGCATTGAAGAGCTGATCGAGTGGGGCACGCAATTTGATCGCAACGGCACCAAGCTCGCGTTCACGCGCGAGGGCGCTCACAGCCGCAACCGCGTGCTGCACGCGCAGGGCGATTCCACCGGACGCGAAATCCTGCGCGCCCTCTACGCCAAAGCCAAAACACTGAAGACTATTTCCGTCCGGGAATTCGAGATGTCCAGCGACCTCCTGCTCGACGACGGCTGCGTGGTCGGTGTATCCGTGATCGGCGACGGGGGACAGCTGCAGGAAATTACCACCTCCGCCGTGCTGCTCGCCACCGGCGGCCTTGGCCAGCTCTATCGCAACACGACCAATCCGGAAGTTGCGACCGGAGACGGCGTCGCCATGGCCTACCTCGCCGGAGCCGAAGTCAGTGACATGGAGTTCATCCAGTTCCACCCCACCGCGCTTTATCTGAAGAACGCCCCGCGCTTCCTAATTTCTGAGGCGCTGCGCGGAGAAGGCGCCTACCTTCGCAACATGGAGATGGACCGCTTCATGCAGAAGTATCACGCGCTCGGCGAGCTTGCTCCCCGAGACGTAGTCGCCCGCGCCATCGTTCACGAACTGGAGATCACCCGAAGCCCCGATCCCGTTGTGTATCTCGACCTCACGCATCTCAAACCCGACCACGTGCAGCACCGTTTCCCGCGCATTTACTCCACTTGTCTGCAGTACAACATCGACATCACCACCGAGGTGATTCCCATCCGTCCCGCGGCCCACTACGCCATGGGTGGCGTGGGCACCGATCTCTCCGGACTCACCAGTCTGCCCGGACTCTACGCCGCGGGCGAAGCCGCTTCTACCGGCGTTCATGGCGCCAATCGCCTGGCCAGTAATTCCCTGCTCGAAGGACTGGTGTACGGCGCGCGCGCCGGACAGGCAATGCGAGACCACCTCCGGCAAAGTCCTCTCCACCTGAACCCGAAGCCCGCAGCCTCGTCCAACGGCCCGGTGGATTCCGGCATTGAGGACTTGATTGGCCAGGTTCGCGATGTGATGTGGAACAAGGTCGGTATCGTTCGCGACGGTTCCGGCCTGCGGCAAGCGATTGAAAAGTTGCAGAGCCTCCAGCGCCGCACCGCCCACCCCGGTACCCGCCGGGCGTTTGAAGCGCGCAACATTCTGACCTCAGGCCTGCTGGTAGCCCGCTCGGCGTTGGCCCGCGAAGAAAGCCGCGGCGGCCACTACCGCACCGACTACCCCGCCCACGACGACGCCAAATTCCAGAAGCATTCCGTCATGCGCGGCGAGAAGATTTCATTCCAATGATTCACCGCCGAGGCGTCTGGCGCGCCGAGAATCTCTGAGCCCTTTGTAGTCAAGATGTTCCTCTGCGTTCTCCGCGATTCTCTCTGCGTTCTCTGCGGTCTAAGAGGTTGGTCTTGCGCCGCGACGGAGCCGCGTCACCGCGCTGACTTCTTTCGCGGATGCAGCAACGACGCCACGATCGACGCCCCCAGCACCAGCACCACAGCGGCCAGAGTCCAGGCAGTTGCGATGTGGAAATAGTGCGCGCCGATCATCTTGACCCCGACAAAGATCAGCACGATCGACAATCCGTAGTGCAGGTAGTGGAACAGGTCCATCATGCCCGCGAGCGCGAAGTACATCGAACGCAATCCGAGAATAGCGAACACGTTCGACGTATACACGATGAATGCGTCCAGAGTGATAGCCAGAACAGCCGGGATCGAATCCACCGCGAATAGCACATCCGTGGTTTCGATCAAGATGAGTACCACCAGGAGCGGCGTCGCATAGAGTCCAGGGCTGCGGACCAGAAACTTTCCGCCCACGTAGTCCTTGGTGACCGGCATCACCCTGCGAAACACTCGCAGCACAGGATTCTTCTCCGGATGGATCTCGGTTTCTCCCTGCCGCAACAGCTTGATCCCCGAATAGACCAGCAGCGCCCCGAAGAAGTACGTGATCCAGTCAAAGCGCCGGATCAGGGTCACGCCCGCCAAAATAAACAACCCGCGCATCACCAGCGCACCCACGATGCCCCAGAACAGCACTTTGTGCTGATGGTCGTCGTGTACTTTGAAGTAGCGGAAGATCACCAGGAACACAAACAGGTTGTCCACGCTGAGCGAGAGCTCGACCACATACCCGGTGACGAACTCCAGCACGCTGGCGCGCCCGTGCCAGAAGAAAACGAAGACCGCGAAGCCGGCGGCCAGGGCGATCCACATTCCCGACCAAGCCAGCGCCTCGCGGAAACCAACCCGGTGGGAGCGGCGATTCAGCACTCCCAAATCGAGCGCCAGCATCGCCACTACAAATAGGTTAAAAAGAATCCAGAAAAGGAGCACAGGGGAATATTACGACAGCTGGCGGCTCTCGCCTGTCAAGGTCTCAGGTCTCAGGTCTCAGGAAAGGCTCACCATCTCGGCAGGAACATTCGACAGTAATGCCGAGTTGAGCGAGAACAGTTTGAAGCCGCCGGTTTTTCCTGTGACCTGTGACCTATTTTGCTCTTCCCCGCTTCCCGTTCGCCCAGTCGTCCCACATGCCCATCGCTTTCATCTCGTCGTCCATGTGGCTCTCATGCAGGGTCTGTTCAATCTGCGCGCGGTCCAGGCGCGGGCCAACCCGCTCAGCAGCATTGGCCAGGGCAAAGCTGAGTGCCGCAGCCTCGGCCACGTGCTTCTTGAGTTGTGGGAAATCTACTTTGTCGTAAGTATCGGAGGTCGCATGGTAGTTCACGAGATAGTTGGCTTCGTCTTGTTCGGCCACAAACGTCGGCACACCTTCCAGCATGAAATCGAAGTGATCGGTGCCCGCTTCGGCTATTGGAATCAGCTTGCCCGCGCCGAATTGTTCCAGTGGAGCCACCAACTGTTGGGCTGACGCGACGAGATCCTTGCGCCCACCCGTCGAAAACGAAGTTGTCTTGCCCGTTCCAGCGTCGAAGATGACTACGCCTGCCGCTTTGTCGAGTTCATTTCGGTGATCAGCCGCGTACATGCGCGAGCCGATCAGTCCTTCTTCTTCCCCGGAGAATAGGATGAAGCGCATCGTCCGTCGCGGCTTCAACCCTGCCGCCTTAATGGCCCGCAATGCGTCAATCACCAGCGCCGCATTGCAGCCGTTGTCGAGTGCGCCCGTTCCCAATTCCCACGAATCCAGGTGCGCGCCGAGGACGACGAATTCATCCGGCTTCTCGCTGCCGCGGATTTCGGCGACCACGTTCCACGACTTGATAGGGCCACCCACGCGGTTGGGAATCGCGAGATCAGCCCACACCGGGCTTCCAGACGCCAGCAGCCGGGCAATGCGCTCTCCATTCTCGCGTGCCACGATCACCATCGGCAACTGGTCGATCTCACCGAACACCGCGTTGGTGTGCCGGTAGAGAATGTCATTCTCGCGCGTCGCCATGAACGCGATCGCCTTGGCCTTGCCCTTGACCGCCAGCGCAATCACAGCCGGCGCCTGCTCGTACTCCCCGAAAAGATCGGCCCACGTTGCCAGCACTCTCGTATGCACCAGCAGCAGCTTGCCGGAAACGTCTCCCGCTTTGGCGAACTCGGCCTCCGTGCCCTGGCCCACATCCATGATAGGCACGTGCTTCACGGCCGCCAGCGCCGGCGCCCAAGCGATCGACACCGCGCGGACCGGAAAAGTCGTGCCGGCGGCATACGTCGCCGCGGTCACCGAGGTTGCACCTTCCGCCCAAGACTGCCGAATCGTGAACTCTTCCGTATGTACGCTGTCGGCGCCCGCGTCTTTGAACGCAGCCGCGCCCCAGTCCACGGCGCGTTGCATCGCCGGAGTCCCCGGCACGCGACCCCCGATTTCATCGGTTAGGCGGCGAAGACTGGTTTCCAGCGGAGAAGGTTTGAGTGCTTCCTGAATCAGCCGGTCAGTGGAGTTGTCAGCGGCGAACAGCGCCAGAGCAAAGAGCGGTAGGCTCAACCACACGAGTTTTCGAAGCATAGCGGGAGCATTAGAAATGAAATTGCCGGAAAGGGGAAGGGGCAGGTCTCAGGTCTCAGGTCTCAGGTCTCAGGTCTCAGGTCTCAGGTCTCAGGTCTCAGGTCTCAGGTCTCAGGTCTCAGGAAGAGTGAGCCAATCAACAGAAGGGTAGTCAATATATATTTCTGGTTACTCCAGAAAAGCCAGCCCCTGCGGATTTTCCTGACACCTGACACCTAAGACCTGAGACCTGGTTTCCTACGCTGGCACCAGTCCCCAGCGCTCTTGCAGCTTGCGCTCCATGGTGCGGAAGACGAGGCTGTCGATGATAAAGCCCAGGATAATGATCAGAATCATCACGGCGATGACCTGGCTCATATCGTTAAGGTCGCGGCCCATCATCAACAGTTGGCCGAGGCCAAGACTCAGGAAAATCATTTCCGCCTGAATCAGCGAGCGCCAGCCGAACGCGAAACCCTGTTTCAAACCGGAAACGATAAATGGCAAGCTCGCGGGCAACAACACCGACCAGAACAGGCGGAATCCTTTCGCTCCCAGGTTGCGTCCCGCCATGCCGTAGATTTTCGGCATCTGTTTGCGGCCGTCTTCCATCGCGATTGTCACCGAGAGCAGCGAGCCCATCACCACCACGAACAGAATGGCTTTCTCGGTGAGTCCAAACCAGAGCACCGCCAGCGGGATCCAGCAGATGCTCGGCAACGACTGCAGACTCACCAACAAGCCACCGAGGGTATCTTCCAGGAACTTGTAGCTGCCCACACCCAGCCCGAGGATCATCCCAAGCACGACTGACAGGCTGTAGCCCACCAGCATGCGCTTCATGGTGACGCCGATTCCAATCCAGAAGCTGTGGTCCTGAAAACCGGCCCAAAGCGCTTCGGCCACGCCCCACGGCGGCGGAAACAGGTAGGGCGGCCAGACATGCAACTTCGCCAGCAGGGCCCAGATCCCGATGAGCGCGCTGTAAAAGAGGATTTGTCTACTTAGCTTTTTCATCGGCGTACTCCGCTTCCAGGGACTTGTTAATCTCCTCGCGCAGGCAATCCAGAATCTCTTTCGCCGTGCGTGCCACGTCCGTCTCTTCAATGTGACGTGGACGCGGCAGAGCGATTGGGAACTCCTGTTTCACGCGGCCCGGCCGGAAGGTCATCAGGACGACGCGATCTCCCAGACGCACCGCCTCGCGCACGTTGTGGGTAACGAAAATGATGGTACGGCCGGTTTCCGACCAGATGCGCTCCAACTCATCGTGCAGCAGGTCGCGAGTCTGGGCATCGAGCGCGGCGAACGGCTCGTCCATCAGCAGTACATCGGGCTCGGTAGCCAGCGCTCGCGCCAAGGCCACACG
This sequence comes from Terriglobales bacterium, assembly GCA_049273945.1. Classification (GTDB taxonomy): domain Bacteria; phylum Acidobacteriota; class Terriglobia; order Terriglobales; family Acidobacteriaceae; genus Acidiflorens. Next base: position 118,609 of record JBASRS010000085.1, read on the forward strand.
CTGCCTCATGCCGCCTGAAAGTTGGTGGGTGTAGCTGTCACGGAATTTCGAAAGATGCACCATCCGCAGGTAGTACTGCATCTTCTCCTGGCGCTCGGCCTTCGAGATGTTCTTCATCTTCATGCCGAACTCGACGTTCTGTGCGACCGTCAGCCAGGGAAACAGCCCGAGTTCCTGGAAGATGAGGATGCGATCTGTCCCCGGCCCGCTCACCGGCTTGCCGTCCACATACACCTGTCCCGAGCTTTGGTCATGCAAGCCGGCAATCAGGTGCAGCAGCGTGGACTTGCCACATCCCGACGGCCCCACGACGCAGACGAACTCTCCCGGCTTTACCTCTAAGCTGATATTTTCGAGCGCGACCAGACACCCATTCGCGGTGGTCTTGTAGCTCAGCGAAATGCCATCCAGCGAAACCTTCGGAACAACAGTTGCTACTTCCGGCCGCACCGGAAGTACGGTCACGGAAGAAGCCGGCTTACCACGCAACACGCTGCCTCGAACGATGCCTCGGTGATCAGCGGGAACGGGCGCGGGGAACGCATTGTAAGGATTCGTGCTCATTGGATGGCCTTCTTTCCCTTTTCCGCCAACACCTGATTCAACGCCCAGAGATCGTAGAGGCTGGACAGGTCCGGCATCGTGCGGCCCAGGAAGCCCGCGTCAAATGCCGACTTCGCCGCCGTCATCAGCGACGACCGCAGCGGATCGTAGGTCACCGTCATGCGACCGAAAGCGTCGTCCAGAAGCGCGTCCGGCAGTGGTTTCCCGGTTTCTTTCTGGATCTGCTGATTGAGCAGCTTCTTCGCCTCGGGCAGATGGCCGCTGATCCATTCCGTCACTTCGACGTGGGCTCGGATCCAGTCCTTCACCAGGTCCGGATGCTCCTTCAGGAACTGCGTGCGCACGATAAGGTGGGAAGTAATGAATTGTCCGTTGGGCCAAAGCTCGCGCTCGTCCAAAAACAGGCGCCCGTTGCCCTCGCGGATCAGGCGCGTTGCCCAGGGCTCGGGAGCCCAGGCCGCGTCCAGTTCTTTCTTCAGGAAGAGTGTAAGCTGGTCCGGATTGGCCAGCGGGATTACCTGCACGTCACCGCCTTTGTCGGCGGACTTCATGCCGTGCGCGATCAGCCAGGCGCGCAGCGCGACGTCCTGCGTGTTGCCCATCTGCGGCGACGCCACTTTCTTGCCGTGGAAATCTTCGGGCTTCTGAATCCCGGAATCGTTGCGCACCACCAGGGCTGCTCCGCCGCTGGTCGCGCCGGCCACGATGCGCAGCGCTTCTCCGTTCGATCGTACGTAGCCGGAAATGGCGGGGTTCGGGCCAATATAGGTCATGTCGATCGCGCCGGCGAAGAGCGCTTCAATCGCCGAAGGGCCGGCATTAAAGCTCTTCCAGTCGATCGTGACTTTGGGCCCCATGCATTTTTCAAACCACCCGTTGGCCTTGCCCACCATGGCTTGAGAATGCGTGATGTTGGGAAATGCGCCTACGTGGATGACGGTTTGTGCCGCAGCTGCAATCCCGGCCAACAGAACCAGGAATGCAGTAAGAAAGCCTCTTCTAGTCATGGCCCTGTTTGCCACCAGCGTGCACCATCATGGGCAGCACACTGGGCTCTGCCTTTTTCTTCTTGCTACGCCGCCCCGAACCCACCGGCGCTTTGTTCATCAAGTCGGCCAGCGTCGTATTTTCGAGGATCTTGGCAGCCGCATCCCGGACATCCAGAAACACCTGGTAGAGTGCACGATGGTCCGCGTCGCGATCGATCAGGCTCCGCAACTGTTCGGCGTCGCCAAACGGCGCCAGCGGCCCGTCAATCAGCCGGATCACTTCGCTCAGCCGGATCTCTGCCGGCGGGCGTCGTAACGCGTATCCGCCCTTAGCGCCGCGCACGCTTTCCACCAGGCGCGCGTTCTTCAGTTCCAGCAGGATCAGTTCCAGGAATTTCTCCGGCAGGTTTTCTTCATAGGCAATGTCGCGAATGCGGATCGCCCCCTGGCTATAGCGGCGCGTCAGCATCATCAGCGCCTGCAACGCATACAGCCCTTTTTGAGAAATCTTCATTTTTCGCCCCTTGCAGGAATCCCTAGCGTATTAATAGGCATTATAGGCAATGCAAGCACCATGCCAAAACGAGATTTTTCTCGCGCGGGTCGGGTCTCGTTTTTTCAGCGGGTTACGGGCGGCTAGAGCCCCCGCCGAATGGCCATTGTGCAGGGTTTTGCACTTCAGGGACGGAGGCCCATCCTAGATGGCGCTCCTGTTTTCAGGGGGGAAATGCTAACTCACTCGTAAGATCTGGACCGTAATGTTGTCCGGCCCGCCCCGTTCCCGGGCTAGTTCGATCAGGTTGCGGCCGGCCGCTTCAGGGCTCTTGCTCTCCACCGCTTCCAGGATTTCCGCATCGTGCAACTGCCCCCACAAGCCGTCGCTGCAGAGCACCAGCACGTCCCCCGTGTGCAGAGCTTCCGGCCCTCCCGGGGATTCCATAATGAGGTCGGCACTCGTGCCCAGCGCCGCCGTCAGAATGTTGCGCTGGGGATGCTTCTCCGCCTCTTCCCGGCTGATGACTCCCGACTCCACCAGACGTCCTACATAAGAGTGGTCACGGGTAACCTGCCGGATCTCGCCGCTCCGCACAAGATAAAGTCGGGTATCCCCGACGTGCACGTAATACAACGCGTCCCCCACCACCGCAATCGCCGTGCAGGTCGTCCCCATGCCACGCAGATGTGGATGCGCAAACCCGTACTGCCGGACCCGCTCGTGCGCCGCCTGTAACCCCTCGATCAGCGCGCGCTGCGGATCATCCCCGCTCAGGTCGCGATAAATCGAGACCACCGTCTCCACCGCCAGGTGGCTGGCTTCCTGGCCGCCCTCGTAGCCGCCCATACCGTCGGCCACGATCGCGAGCCGCCCCTTGCGCAAGAACTGCTCGTCTTCCTCCGGCTCCCAATACCCGAAGGAATCCTCATTGTTCTCGCGCTGGCAGCCGATATCGGACTGGCTCGAGACTTCGACTCCGGGACGCACTTTCATCAAAGTTCGGGCGGTGCCTGTCGGATCCATGGGACAGGGAAAACCGTATGCGGGCGAAAACGATGATTATAAAGGCTGAGGGGCGAGGGGCTCAAACTGCGTACCTGGAGAGTATGGGTTGATAAAGACGGAGACGGGGACGGCAGCGACAAAGCGCCGTCCCCCGAAGATCAGAGGTTAGGAGCGCCAGAGCTTACGGACCGCAGGAGCCATCCGGCGCGTCGCCAGCCGCCGAGGCCACGGCAACGAAGGCCTGCTGCGAAGTAACTCCCTGAAAGGACGCCGTCACGATGTAGTCATTCGTGATCACCCAAGTGGGGGTCTTGGTCGGGTCCGGTTCGGTGTCATGCCAGGTGCAAACGGCAGGCTGGACAGCAGTCATCAATCCGGTCGGGCTCATAGTGACGGTCTGCGGCGGAGCAGGGAGCAAGAAACCGTAGTTTGGATCCGGAATCACCGAGTAGGTGACCACGTTGGTTAGGTCGCGGGTCTGGCTGTTGGTGTAATTCCCAGTCGCCACCAACTGGAGTGTCCCGCCGATGCCTTTCAGGTTGAAGAGACCACCGCTACCGCCGACGCTAAGCGTAATGGTCTGTAATTTGTTTGTGGCTCCGCAGCCCAACAGACCGGTGGCCAGAAGGGCGCATCCCAACGCGGCAATCAAGGTTTTGCGTTTCACCGCCGATTACCTCCAAAGGAAATCTTCTGCATCGTGGCAGCAACCGTCACCCCAGGCAAGTAACCAAAGTCACTGGCCTCCGAGAGGTCTTCGCCGTGGCTCCACCAAAACTATTGAGGATGGCTTCGCAAGAAGGCCAGGAGGCCCCGTCCCTGCGAGTACAATTGAGCCGATCGTATGGCCGACAAGCCTGTCACTCCGCCTGCCGCACCCCCGTCGCCAGGGACGCCGCCAACCAGCCAAACCGATTTTCAGATTGGAGAAGAGTTTGGCACTGCCCGGCGCAGCCTGCCGCCGGCCGGCATCGTTCTAGTCTCGATCGCGGCGGTCGCCATCATGCTGGGCGTCGTGGCCTACTTCAACCGGCAGAAGCCGCAGGCGGCAGGTTCGATCGACTTCATCACCGCGGCCGAGGTCCCCCAGCAGAACATGACCATGGTGGCGGTCACTCTGACCTTGCACAACCGTGGAGAGAAGCCGCTTTGGATCCACACCCTGACCGCCCGACTCACCAGCGCCGACGGAAAAACATTCGACGATGAAGCCGCTTCCGCCGTAGATTTCGACCGTTATTTCCAGGCATTCCCGGTCCTGAAGCAGAGTTCTGCGCCGCCTCTTTCCCCCGAAGCGAAGCTGATGCCAGGAACAGAACAAAAAGGAAGCATCATCGTGAGTTTCCCGGTCACTAAAGAAGCTTTCGACCAGCGCAAGTCGGTCACTGTGACCATCCAGCCTTACGACCAGCCGTTAGCGATAGTCCTAACGAAATAGCAAGACAACTTACCGGAGAGAACGCAGAGATTTCTGAAATCTTATTTTCCCCGCTTCCTCCGCGATCTCGCCGTTCTCCGCGGTAAATTGTTTTCTACTCCGCATCCAGCTGCTTCCTGGCCGCTTCCAGCGCCGCTTTCTGCGCGCCATCTACCTTCGGATATTTCAGCTTCATACTCTCCAGCGCATCCACCACCGCCGCCGCCACCACCAGCCGCGTGAACCATTTGTTATCGGCGGGCACTACATACCAGGGCGCGTGTGGGCTCGCGGTGTGGCGGATCATATCCTCGTATGCTTCCTGATAAGCGTCCCAATGCTCGCGCTCCTTCAGGTCCGCGGCCGAAAATTTCCAGTTCTTCTCCGGCTTGGCCAACCTCTCGAGGAAACGCCGTTTCTGTTCTTTCCTGGAAACATGCAGAAAAAATTTGCGGATGGCGATGCCGTTGCGCGCCAGATAGCGCTCCAAAGCATTGATATCTTCAAAACGGTCTTGCCAGATATGCTTCGTCACCAGCGGCTTGGGCAGTTTCTGTTTGTCGAGCAGCTCGGAATGGACTCGCACTACCAGCACTTCCTCGTAATACGACCGATTGAAAATCCCGATATCCCCACGCTCGGGGAGACGTTTCATAGTCCGCCAGAGAAAATCGTGGTCAAGCTCTTCGTTGGAAGGCGCCTTAAAAGAAAAGACCTGCACTCCCTGCGGATTCACCCCGGACATCACGTGCTTGATGGTTCCATCCTTGCCGGCGGCGTCCATGGCCTGAAAAATCAGCAGCAGGCCCCACCGGTCCTGCGCCGCCAGGATGTCCTGCAAGCGGCTCAACTCTTCGACACCATGCGCCAGCAGTTCGCGTGCCTGCGGCTTGAGTTCAGACTTGAGCCCGTGCGTGTCGCCCGGATCGTGATCTTTGAGCCGAAAGTGCCTCCCTTCTTCGATCCGGTACCGTTTGAGTATCTTTGCGATTTTCATGGTGGGATGTTCCGGCGCTAGGGCTGCTGGCGATAAACCGGATTTGCCGGGGTGGGCGCATCGTAGTCGCGGCCGTACTTGTTCTTATGAGCCAGACTCTGCCCGTTAATCGCCGGAACTCGAATCACTCCCAGCGAGGTCGAACTCTCTGCAATCGTGATCTCGCGCGCCGCCGGCTGCGCATTCTCGGGCCCAGTGCCTTCGCTCCAGACGTGCAACATGTAACGACCATACGGCACGTTCACGATATTGAGTTGTCCCTCGCCATTCGCAACCGAGTAGAACGGTGTCGCTAGTGTGATCACCACCGCGCTCATCTCCGGATGGATGTTGCAGAAGATGTAGCTGACGCCCGCCCGGTCGAAGTGCACCATGCGCGAACTGCCCGCTTCGTACAAGCCAAGATCAAATCGCTTCCCTTCAAACAAGGAAAAAACGTTGTGAAAGAAGGGGTCGCGGTTGGGAAACTCCACCGCCGATCCGGCCGGCACCACCAGCATATGCGGCTCGAAGCTCTTGTTCCGCTGCGTGAGCCGAAGGGCCGCCGGCCCATCGGCGGCCCCTGGAGTCGTGTCACTCGCGGCTCCTGCCGCCGGCGTCAACCATACGACGGTGCCGGGAAAAGGAGTATGGCCGCTCTTTGTGCCGCCCACCACTTCCACGCGCCCGCGCACGTTCGCGACCTGCGCGTGCAGTCCCGTCAGGCAGCTGCATAACATCAGCAAAACGATCCAGGTTCGCGGATGCTTCATTAATTAATTTCCGTCCGGCCATCCTTTGATACAGCGATGAGCTCGGACTTTGGGCGGCGCAATACTCCAGCGCAGCAGCCGATTCATGATTTATTGTTCGAGCTTCAACCCCTGAAGTGCCTCCCCGGCATTTCCTTTCCACAACCCTCAGAACAGTACCCCCATCATGACATTGACGTGGTCCGCATTGTAGGCCCCGTTGTCAATCGTGAACGTCTTCAGGTGCCGATATTCGGCGGAAAACAGCAGATCGGAACGTGGCCGGTAAATCACGTTCACCAGACCTCCCTGATTCTTGGTCAGAGTCGGATCCCCGTACGCTTGCGGGTTCGGGAAAGCGCGTAAGTCCGCCAGGTAGGGAGCATCTTCTCCGAAAGCACCATTGAACTCAAGCTTGTTCGCCGGCCGGTATTTCAACTGCGCCCAGCCGCCCGCGGAATTCAACCCACGCACCTGTGTGTACAGCGATCCCGGATCGCCGCTGAACAGAACGCTGCGCCCGATGCCGCCGCCCAGTCCGCCCATTCCCTTTCCCCGGTAGAACTTCCCGCTCAGCGACAGCTGCCGCCCGAGAGGCACATCCCAATCCGTCATGCCGGCCCAGCCATCCACGGTCCGGTTGAACCCATAATCCTGCCGGCTGTAGTAACCGCCGATCCCGACCCGTAGGGGCTGCCCGAAGAAGTTGCGGGACCACGCCACCCGCGTGCCGTACCCCGGCTGGCGCGATCTCTCCCCAGCCTGCGGTTGACGGTAAGCGTTGAACACCGGAAATTCCCCACTCTGTGGATCAAGGATTCCCCCCTGAACCAGCAGGTTCGACTCTCCCCCCAGAGAAAACCTGTGCTCGACTCGAACCTGAGGGACCCAGCTCCACAAATTGCCCGCATACGAGAAGGCTGGGACGGCCACCGAAGCAAAAGACGTCGGCGAAGCCGGCGAGAAAAACAGTCCATCCTGTCCGGCCACCAGCGAAGTGCGAGCCCAGTCTAGACGCATCGTGCCCGTCCGCAGCCGCAACAGTCCGAAATTCACACCATTCTGCGTTGCCGGAAACCCGCCCCCCAGGTCCAGTTGCAGGTCGGCCCTTGTTCGGGCGCCCGCCACCTGCGGACCGAACACTTCCAGACCGATCTGCGATTGCCGCAGGGAGGCGCCAAAGCTTCCTCCCGACGCGCCCGGCGGCCGGTCATAGACGACCGAGGGGAAATCGATATTGTCCACGGTTCCAACATTGCTGAACAGGTTCAGCAGGACAATCCCCGATAACCGCATCCGGTACTTGGAGGCGCTTTCGAGCTTGGTCTGATACTGCTCGTCGATCTTCCCGCTCAACAACTGGTATTCCTCTTCCACGCTGGCCGCGCGTTGCAGCTTCTGACCTTCCAGCGCTTCGGCACCCGGCGCTGCGCTGGCAGTAGCGTAGGGGCCGGATCCGGCAGCGGCCTCGGTTACCACCGGCGTTTGTGAAGGCGACGCGGCGCGCACCGCCTCCAGTTCACGGCGCAGTTCCGTAGTCTCCGCCCGATATTTTTGCGCTTCGGAGCGGATCTCCGTCACCGCCGCCTGCAACTCGTGAATCTGCTGGCGCAGTTCGCGAACCGAGTCATTCAACGAATCCGCTGAAGTCCCCTGCGCCGGACTCGCTGCTTCTTGCGCCACGCTCGCGCCCGTCCAGAAAAGAAAACCCGCCAGCATCGCGGATCGCAAAACATCGTACGCTCGCCTCGTACTCATCTCGCCTCCTGCCACACGGCTGTCTCCAGGGAATTTCGCCATCAACCATGCTTGCTGGTCACGTCGCGTTCTTCACCGCCAAAGCATTCTCCGACGACGGATTCAAGGGCACCTTGAGCTTGAACGTCGTGCCCTCCCGCGAAGTCTGCTCCACCACCACGTCGCCGCCGTGGTCCTGCACGATCTTCTGCACCACGGTCAATCCCATGCCCGTTCCATTCTCCTTGCCGTAACTGACAAACGGTTCAAACAGCTTGTCGCGCACTGCTTCCGCGATTCCCGGCCCGTTATCTTGAATCCGGATTTCCAGGCTCTGACCATTCCGGCGCAGCCCGACCTCAATTTCCCCGTTCTCAGCCGGCACCACCTCGCAGGCATTGAGCAGCAGGTTGAGCAGGGCCCGCTCGAGCTTCTTGAAATCAAACCAGCCCTCCGTCGCCCCTTCCCACGAAACCCGAATCCGCACTCGCTGAAACTCCGGATGCGCCTTCACGGACTTGATCGCCGAATCCACCGCCTCGCGCACGTCCCCATAAGAAGGATGCAGCGCTTCCCTCGTCCGCGAAAACTCCAGCAGCGACTCGATCAGATCCGTCATCTGTTTCACCGCAATCCGAATCTCCGCATACAGATCTTCGCGCTGCCCCGGCGTCAAATTGCTCTCACACAAAAATTCCGCGTTCGCCATCACCGCCGCCAGTGAATGCCGCAGATCATGCGAAATCGAGCTCGCCATGCGCCCAATGGTTGCCAGCCGTTCCGAGTCGAGCAATTCGCGCTGGGTAGTCTGCAGGCTGGTCCGCATCCGGTCGAAAGCGCCCGTTACCTCCGCAACTTCGTCTCCCCCCCTCGGCTCCAAAGGATACGCGTAGTCCCCCTGCCCCAGCGCACGCACCCCCTCGACCAGAGTCCCCAGAGGCCGCGTAAACGTATGCGAGATCAAGAACACCAGCAGACTTCCCGCCAGCACCGCCGTCAACCCAAGCGCCAGCAGCAGCTCGTTCAGCCTGCTCAAGAACGCCGTAGCCTGATCAAACGACTTCAGCACCCACAAGCGCAGCCCCGGAGTTGTCGGAGAAGACAAATCGACGGTGGTAACCAGAAACCGCTCATCACCCAGCCGCACCTGATCCGGCGCCGACCCGTTCCCCGCCGCCTTCTGCGCGGTTTGCACCAACTCTTCTTCCTGCGACGGCTTCAGCGTGCTCCGCACAATCACGTCTCCATAGCGAAACGCGACTTCGCTGGCGGCGACCTGGCTCAACTCCCGCGCCACGCGGTCATCAATCTCATATCCGAGCACCAGGTATCCCAAAACCTGCTGCCCGCTGGCCGGGCCAAAGTAAATGTCCTGGAGAAATACTTCGTAGAGATGTCCCTCGACATACCACCAATGCCGGGTCTCCGCGCGCGATACAACTTTAGGGAAGAATTCCTGCGCGCGCCGTACGGTGATCTCAGGCGGACTGGCCTGCAGAGCCATCACTTTGCCGGACGGATCAGCCAGCAGCAGCAGATCGCTGCCCGCCAGGTTCCAGAGATCATGCGAAGCATCCTGAATGGTAGCCGCGTCGCGGGTCGTCATCAGCGCGCGGACATTCGGCAGGTCGGCCAGCAGCGCCGCTGAGCGCTCCAGCGTTACCTCGCGCTGCTTTTGGAAGTTGCGGAAAGCGGAAACTGAATTCTGCAGATCGCGCTGGATTTCCAGCCGCACCTGCTGCTGCACGGTGCGCCGCACGACATAGAGCGTAGTGAACGTCAGCGTAGCCGAAACCGCCACCATGGAAAGCAGGAACTTGGTCCGCAGCCGAAGTCCACCCATGCTCCTCCTTCCCTTGGCGATGCGGCGCAACCTCGCTAGGGCACGAACTTGTAACCGGCGCTGTGCACGGTGCGGAAGTACACGGGATTGGCGGGATCCCGCTCCAGCTTCTGGCGCAGCTTCAGGATGTGATTATCCACCGTCCGCGTGCTCGGATAATTCTTGTAACCCCAAACGTGATTCAGCAGTTCCTCGCGCGTGAGCACGCGCTCCGAGTTCTGGATCATGAACTTCAGCACCTTGAATTCCTGTGCCGTCAGCTGGACGAGCGCGCCGCTCCGGCGCAACTCCATTTTCGTGAAATCGATTTTCACTTCCCCGAACGAGAACGTCTCAGTGACCGGAGTCCGACTCGAGCGCCGCATCGCGGTCCGCACCCGTGCCAGCAGCTCCCGCGGACTGAAAGGCTTGGTTACATAATCATGCGCGCCCAGTTCCAGCAACAGCACTTTGTCCATCACGTCCGTGCGCGCGCTCAGGATAATGATGGGCAGCGAAGGCGCGGCCGCGCTGATCTCGCGGCACACATCCTGACCCAGCATCCCCGGCAGTCGCAGATCGAGCACCACCACCGACGGCGCCGCCGCGCGAAACAGTTCCAACCCCTCTACCCCGTTGCCCGCCACGTCCACTTGAAACCCTTCGCCCTCGAACAGCCGGCGCAGGGCCTTCTGAACGCCGCGATCGTCTTCAATCACCAGAATGCGATCGGTGCTCCCGGTCGGCGCTTCCACCGTCTCCGTCCCCGAAGTCAAGGATTTGTTTTCCGCTACCCTCATGTTGTAGGAAATCATACCCTTAAAGGACGACAAGTTCTGCCGCTACGGTGCAAACCAGCCCCGAATTTGACAGGAATTTGACAAATACGTCCAGCCGAGTGTGGCAGGGGCGCCCTCACCCCTGCCACTCTCATAAAATCCCGTTTTCTGATATTGTTAGTATGCGTTCGATTAGAGTCGGTTGTAGAGCAGCCTCGTGCCAACCAGCTAGCGCCTGCCCTCGCTTTTCCGAATCCCTTCCAGCGTAAATCGATTGAAAGGAACACCGAACAAATGGCAGAACAAGGAACAGTAAAGTGGTTTAACGACGCCAAGGGCTACGGCTTCATCAGCCGCCAAACCGGCGAAGATGTTTTCGTGCATTTCTCGGCCATCCAGGCAGGCGGGTTTAAGAGCCTGCAGGAGGGTCAGGCGGTGGAGTTCGAAGTCACCAAGGGCCCGAAAGGCTGGCAAGCGGAGAGCGTCCGCCCGCTCTAGGCGGCGACTCTCGACTGCAGGCGTGCCCGTCTGAAAACGAAAGGGCGGGCACTCTGTTCACCATCACCCAATCTCAGCAACCAGCAAAACGGAGCCTCTCTGACCCGCGACGAATCCAGATCGTCCTACGCCCTGATCCGCCACAACATTCGCACCTACGAGTCTGCCGGCGTGGTCGAAGTCATCCACGGCCGCCAGAACGCCGAAGCCGTCATGCGCGAGTTCCAGAACAGCCAGAGCTCGCCCGACGCGCACGAAGGCTGGCGCTATTTCCTGGAAAAAACCGACCTGCGCGCCGGCATGGACCCCGCCCAAGCCACCCACCTCCGCCAAAGAGACTTGGAAATCCGCGAAGCCCGGGCACTGGAAAAGTAGGGTGTGTAGGGCCGGGTCTCTGACCCGGCCACCCGAGCGCACCTCGCCCGCCGCCGTTGCCCGAGTCGTGTGGGGCGGACACTTTTGTCCGGCCGCCGTTGCCCTTCTCCTCGTGTCTGAAGACCCCGCCGGAGTCCCCGCGAGTCAGCTACTGTTCCCCCCGGATCATCCCGCTGAGCAGGCTGGAAGCGCCGGAGTCGACATCCACCGGGCCCCTCCTGCGCAACGCATAACCCGGTTCTGGGATGGTCATCCTGAGCGAAGCGAAAGATCTGCGGTGGCGTGCTTGCGCCATTGCACAGGCGGCCTTTGGCGATTCGCCACCTCGCGGCCCCATTCCGGATTTTGGAACAAAGGACACAATTTTTCTGGGACTAGCGCTATGTGTGAGTAGATTCGAAACCAGTACCGTGCCCAGGCCGGTCTGGGATTGCCCTCCCCTCGGGCCAGACCGGCCTCTTGACTCACGCAGCACCGTCATTGATAGAGTGCGCCCAGGGCGAATGGACGGAGCCACTGGACCTGCTCAACGGCCTCCCGCGTTCGGGATTACTTCCGTTATCTTTCCTCAACGAAGTAGTCCCGTAGAGTCTAAGCTGCGCCCCAGAGGTCAAGGACCGTCCCGTCAGCCGGCCAACTATGCCGCCCCTTGAAACCGCAGACTTGCAACGGCTCCGCAAGGAGATCGACTCGGTACACGGACACTATTTCCATCTCTTGTCCTTAACCGTGTTGGTCATGCTGGTCCTGGCCGCGGGCATCCTTCTCCGCGTCTATCCCAAACTGCTGTGGAATTTGCAAAACTCCGAATCCGAGCTCCGCTATCTGCCCCAATTGCTGGTGGGCTTGTTCTTCCTGGTCGGATTGTTGAGCTGTTATGTCCTGGAGCAACGGCGACGCCTGAATCGAACCCAGGAACGCCTCGTCGAGGAGCTGATTCGCCGGGAAACCGCGGAGCGGCTGGCGGTGATCGATCCGTTGACCGAGCTCTACAACCGCCGCTACATCATGCAAGCCATCACCCGGGAAGCCCGCCGGGCAGACCGCCAGGATCAGAAGCTGGCCCTGCTGATGATCGACATCAACGGCTTCAAGAACGCGAACGACTCGCTCGGACATCTGCTGGGCGATCGCATCCTGCGCGAAGTGGCGCTGCTGCTGCAGAGCACGTTCCGCACCACCGACATCGTCAGCCGCTACGGTGGCGACGAATTCCTGATCCTGCTGGTGGACGCCGAAGAAAAAGAGGCCACCCGGGCCATCGAGAGGCTCCGCTACCAGGTGGAGCAGTGGAACCACGCCGGTTCCATTGCGGGATACCGCATGAGCCTGAGCTGCGGAGCCGCCGTTTACCGCCAGGGCTCCGACACAGTAGAAGTCCTGGCCACCGCGGATAAAGCCATGTACGAAGACAAGAGCAACTGCCGTCAATCCGAAAAGGCAGCCTCCGCCCCCGCCTCAACGTAACCGGCCGCGACAGCGTCCTCTCCCGCGTAGCGGGTGCCCCGTCCTTGTCCCTCCGTTCTTTGGAGGGACAGGGCGGGGTTCTTTACTCTGCTCGTATCGTAACCTGCGGAAATATCCCCATCCGCTCCCGCTTGCGCGCCGTCCACCGCGACTCGATTTCGACCGCTCCCTCCACCCCCGAAGCATAATGGCGATAACTGCTCCATTCCCAATCTTCCGGGTTCATCACCAACCCGCGCGTCACCGGGTTGCGATGGATGTATCGCAACTTCTCGACCCGTTTGCGTTCGTTGTACACGTTGAAGTCGTAGTATCGCTCCAGCCAGAACGGGCCGCCATTGGCAAGATCCCGCAATTCGCGGGCAACATTCTGCTTGAGCATCTGGAGGGCAGTGGCCAGCGTGCGACGCTCCGGCTCGCTCACCAGTAGGTGAACGTGCTCGGGCATGACGACGTATCCGGTCACGTAGAATCCGTACCAGCATCGCGCCCGTTCCAGAAACACCTCAAACGTGTGACGTGCCGCCGGCTTCCCCAGAAGTGGAGCACGGTCATAACAACTGAAGGTAATGAAATGCAGATCGCCGACTTCCTGAAAGCGCCTCAATCCCCACGGCATGTTGCGGAGCATACTCGAGATCGAAAAATACTTCTGTGATGAAAAAAGCCCCGCCCTGCCTCTCCAAAGAACGGAGAGACAAGGACGGGGCACCCGATGGTCAAGAAATCGTCCCGAGGACGACGTCAACCCAATACCTAAAGATCACACGAAGTGCTTGCGGACTCACCTCAGGGTGCCCCGTCCTTGTCCCTCCGTTTTTTGGAGGGACAGGGCGGGGCCTTATCGCCGCACCAATCACGGCGTCGTCCCCTACCAGCCCGCCGAAGTCGACTTCCTCATCTCCACATCACAGGGCGGAAGAGCCCCGCTTCTCGTAGACTTGAAGCGAACGCCCTGGTGTATTACCCACATGAAAAAAGCAACTTCCAGCGCTCGCGGTTCGGCCGCGAAAGCCAACGTCGCTCCGACGACCGTGGACGATTACCTGGCAGGCGTCCCGGAACCTGCCCGCAGCACCTTGAACAAGGTGCGTGCGGCGATTCGGTCCGCCCTGCCCCCGGAGGCCACCGAAGCCATCAGCTACCGGATTCCGGCCTTCAAATACAAGGGAACGCTGGTGTGGTTTGCCGCGTTTTCGAACCATTGCAGTTTGTTCCCGGGAAGTTTGTCTGTGATCAAAGCGCTCGAGAACGAACTCAAGGACTTCCCCACCTCCAAAGGCACCATCCACTTCCCGCTGGACAAGCCTCTGCCGGCGGCGTTGATTAAAAAGATTGTCAAGGCGCGGATGGCGGAGAAGAAGGCCAAAGCGGACCTCAGGGGCTGAAGCCCTCGTTCAAGGGAAAGCACTGAATACAGCGCTGAAAGCGCTTTTCCACCCAAAGGCACGCTCCCTATAAAGGCACAATTTGGCCGTTTCAGGAGCCTGCGAGAAGTCCCAAGAGGGATACGACCGTGGAGCCCATCCTTCAAGAAACGAAGGCTGGCACCGGGCTACCGTATTGTCCCGAAACGACTTATCTCCCAAATACGGAGTAACATAGTTACCGAAGTCCAATTGCCGCAACTGCTTTTGCGTCACTTGCCCACTTTGTTGTGCATAGTCGAAGATTTCTATCAGCACCTAGCACGATCCGGCCCTCGGGATTCGTTTCGACAGCTACGCTGTTGCAACGGACCCCGGCATTACGACACGCCGGTACGAGGCGGAAATGGTGCCAATCATGGAGGGGGACACTAATGCGAAAGCTTATCGGCGTTGCCGTTTTGGTGGTTATGATTTCGATGCTGGGGATGGCTCAGGAAATACCCGGGCCCGAAATCTACGGAGGCTATCAGTACACCAGAACTGACGGTGGCGGGCATGGCCAGGGCTGGAATACAGCCGCGAACTTCTACATCACACGTTGGCTGGGCGGAACCGCGGATTTCAGCGGAGTCTATAACAACGGCTCGCTCTATACCTACACGTTTGGACCCGTGGTCTCGACCCACAAGAATAACTTCTCGCCGTTTGCACACGCTTTGTTTGGCGGCGCCCACGCTTCCAGTGGTGGCGTGAGCGACAGCGGGATGGCGATGATGTTCGGCGGTGGTGTGGACTTCGGAACCAAGAAATGGGCCTTCCGTGCAGTCCAGTTCGATTGGTTGGTGCTTCGCTCTAACGGAGTTACCAGCAAGAACAACATGCGGGTGAACACAGGACTGATGTATCGGTTCTAGTCAGTCGCAACGCGCAGAAGAACAGGGCGGCCTGCGGGCCGCCTTTTTCCTTTGGCCCAGGTTGCAACGCCACTGGGCACCCGCCCACACGCCGGGGCGGAGGAGCCCCGATTCTCGGTAGACTTGAAATGAACGCCCCTTGTGGTATTACCGGTATGAAAAACCAAAATTCCAGGGCTCGCCGTTCAGCCCCAGAAGCCACCGCCCCTCCGAAGACCGTGGACGATTACCTGGCCGCCGTCCCGGAACCCGCCCGCAGCACCTTGCACAAGGTGCGCGCGGCGACTCGGTCCGCCCTGCCAGCGGAGGCCATCGAGGCCATCAGCTATCGGATTCCAGAATCCCACCCTTCAAGAACCGAAGGGTGGGGCACTTGGCTGACCGACATTATCTTGCCGGAGTGGAGACGGCGTCCCTCGGAATCTGGTCGTGGGTGATGCCCTCTCCGATCCTAGTCACGAACTTCGGCGCGTGGCCTTTTACCATTTGCCGGATGCCAGGCCCAAACTCGTGGAAGAGGTTGATCCCTGCGTCGCTGCCAATCGTCGAACCAAAATTGTTGAAGGTCGCCGAAGGGGATCGCGCCCAATAGGGACGGTACGCAGTGTGGATAGCGACCGAAGTCAGCACGCCGAGGAAATACGAAGTGTTCAGCCTCCCCTTTCCGGAGTCGTCACGCGTGATAAGAATGCGCGAAGCTGCGTCGGTCGCCCGGCCCATGAAGCTGCTGCTGGTCGAGGGGTGATAACGGAGGTTCTGCTTGAGCAACGACGGATACAGGTACTTATCAAAAAAGGTGCTGGACTCCTTTTGAAGCACTGCCGTCCTATAAAGTGCAGTAAAGCTGGGCTGCATTCCAGGAGTGAAATGTTCCTCTCTCCCGCGCATTAGACGCACATTGATACCGACCACGCCAAGTGTCAAAGGCGAGCGTGCTTGATCGACGAACGTGGGAAACTTCTCGGCTGGTGTTGGAGGCTGTACCGTAGACGGAGCATCAGGAAGTGATCTCCATGTAGGTATCTCCTGGCGCTGCACCTCGGGTGAGTTTGAGCCGTCAAGCTGTAGCCCCTGAAGCAGGTCAGCGGAAGGGCGTTTCTGGCACAATGCCCCGCAAGTAGCCAATAGAGCAAAAGAAATGACCCGGATTGGTGCGGTTCGCTTCACCATAGCTCTGTCCTGCAAAGCGGCAAGCCACGTTTGGGCTGCTCAGCAATTCGGCCGGAAGCACAGCTCGACGTTAGCACTCCACGGGGCATTCGTCTGAGCAAGAGTGCTCATTCCCGGGAGGTCGGGTGTCCCATCCTTTTTGTGTTCTTTACATCGGGTGTGTTGCTCTGGCAGAGGCTGCAAGCCTGACCAGATTCTGCTAGGTGCGTTTTAGTAGCTGTTCGATTTCGACGGTTAGCCCGCCCGGTCCCTTCAGGTAGGCGGCGCGTGCGCCCCACGGCCGATCTTGCGGCCCCTCGAGGGTTTCCGCGCCGCGGCCCGTGGCCGTGCGATAGTCCGCGTCGCAATCCTCACTATCGAAGCCGAGGGTAACCGTGCTATCGGTAGGCGCGGCGTCCAGAATCACGCCAAACTCGCCGAAGCCCAGCCAGGCCATCCGCTCGTTATGGAACACCGGAGCTACGTGCCACACCTGTTCGAACCAGCGAGCCGCGGCCGGCAAGTCGCGCACCCG
Source organism: Terriglobales bacterium (assembly GCA_049273945.1). Taxonomy (GTDB): domain Bacteria; phylum Acidobacteriota; class Terriglobia; order Terriglobales; family Acidobacteriaceae; genus Acidiflorens. Next base: position 135,454 of record JBASRS010000085.1, read on the forward strand.
GCAATGCACATGGGACACTTTCATCGAACCTCCTCCGAACCTGGACTCCCGTGGCGAGCTTAGCACCGCCATCGGCACTCGATCTTGCGGTATTGGGCGCAGCAGGGCTCCCTGTCGCGGCTGGGCGACTCCCCGTGGTATCCTGTTTCACGTACCTCGCGGGGCCCGCGCGTTGAGCCATCGGCGCCACAAAAAATGAGGGTCCCTACCTACGTTCTTCCTCGCAGAGATCGTGGATGGAGGAGATGCGAGCACACTTTCGAGGTGTGCTGTGCCATCATCCTTCAACGCGGCGCACCTCCACCCCACAGGGGAGAAGAGGAGAGAACATGCAAATCAAGAAACTCACACCGAATCTCATCGTCCGCAGCGTCGAAGCCAGCCTGAAGTTTTATCGCGAGGTGCTCGGGCTCGAGACCGGGATGACTGTTCCCGAACAGGCACCCTACGTGTTCGCGTCGGTTACGAACGGCGCGGTCGAAGTCTTTTTCAACGACCAGAAAGTGGTCGCGGCGGAGTATCCCAAGCTGGCCGCAACCATCGGGGCGAGCCTCACGCTCTACCTGGAAGTGGACAGCCTGCAAGCCGTCCTTGAGCGCGTGCAGAAGGCGGGCGCGAAGATCTCCATGCCCGTGACCGAGCAGTTCTACGGCATGAAGGAATTCGCGTTTGAAGATGCGGACGGGTACACGATCACGATTGCGGAGAGGATGTAGTCGGTGGTCCTTGGTCGCTCGTCGCTGGTCGTTCGCTGTTCGCGCAACAAGAAGGGCCGCATCCCTGCGGCCCTCGTTATCTGGGCTAATGACGAACAGCGAATAGCGAACGACCAACAGTGACTAGCTTCCCTGCCCTACCTCAGCCAGTTGCTTGCCGGCTGCTTGGGCAGCGACCTCTTGATGGCCGCTTGCCAGTCCATGTCCATCGGAGATTCAGCGGCCGTGCCCTTGGGACGTCGGGCGTCGGGCTCGCGCGCGGGCGTCGGTCTCTCCCGCGCCGCTCGGGCGCGCGTGTCGGACGCAAATCGGACAGCGGAGATTCGCTGGCATGCTTCCATGATTCCCCAGCGCTGCGGCTGAACTCCAGCGATCTCGGCCGAAAGCGCTGCGCATACGTCTCCCTGGGTGCCGCGGTCGCCATTCGTGCGGGCGGCCGGTGCTGCCTCCGCATTCGGCGATTCCGCCAGGTACTCGGGCTTCCCGACCAGGAATGCCAGCAGCTGTGGTGGTGTGGCGCCGCGGACGTCTTCGCAGAACTCGTCCCGGTGGCCCACTTCATTTTCTACGTTGATGAGCACCAGGTTATAGAGGTCCGCCCGCCACCAGCAACGCGCTTCCACAATATCGGCGGCACAGTCGACGTCCAGGCCAAGCTTTCTCATGCTCTCGGCGCGCAGGTCGCGTTTGGTCGGCGAGGTGTCCACCAGAAGAACCCGGTTTCTCTTGAGCGGACCGGGTATTTGATTCGAAAGCGCCAACGTTACCATAGGCGCGGTCATGCGGACACGACCTTCGGTTTGGAATCGGATACTGGCGTCGCCGCCTTGCGTCCCCCTGCCACGCTCTTCAAGAGTTCTTGATTTCGGTTCCGCCGAGCGATCTTCTGCTTCCGTATTCGGTGGAATCTGGATTTGTCGCCATTGATTGCGGACATAATTGACTCCTGTCTTTCGCTCGGGTTCGTGAACCCTTGCGCTATTGCAGCATTCCCTTTGGGGCGCCTGCGATTAAGAGCGTTCTGGACTGTCTAAGCACAATTGGCGAGATCGCAAAGAGTGCCAGAGTTATCAAGTCGAGTATGGAGGCGAGAGCAGGCGTAAACTGACTGCTGCGCAAGGGCGTGAATACACCCAAAACTCCCAGGAAGACCAGTCCCCACAAGAGCTTGCCAGCGAAAAAGGTCCGAAGGGCAAGCACCGCGGCCCCAGCAGAAACCACTACACCGACGGCCATCCGATGATCGGGAGAAGCACGCCATAACACTGCCACCGAAAGGGTTGCCATCGACACGAGTGTCATAAATCTCGTCAAAATGCACGTCTTGGGGTTGGGCAGTCCCGTCCGACCGGGGTACAGAGTGAATTGTTAAGGTGGATTCCGCGATACACAGAACATGCCTTTCTGCCGATCTCTCAATCGCGAAGGCGAAAGGTGCTCTGGTGAAATGTCTTCGAGGTTAAGCAACTCAAGTATACGCTGCTTCCACGCATCCTGCCGAAGCATTGCGCACAACCACTGTGGAAAACGACACCGTTAGCTGTACGACGATGGTCACGCCCGCACGAGTTTCTGAGGACATAAGAAAGGCCGCGATGGCGCGGCCTTGTCTCTTACGAACTCCGAACTTCGAGCTACCAACTACCGCACTTACCGGCGTCCTCCATGTCCACCATGGTGCCCGCCCCCGTGGCCCCCCTGTGCTCCACCCGGACCACGTCCGCCCCGGCCACGCCGACGCCGGTTACGATCGCCGCCCCGTCCGGCATCCCGTCCACCCTCGGGACGGCCCGCGCCAGCGCCCGCGGGCGCAGCTTCTGCATCCACGCGGTTGAAGTTGGGCTCGTCGTCGGCGTCGAACTCAGCGCCGCCTTCAATCACGGCGGTTGGTTCGGCGTACACGACAGGTGCTGCTGCCGCGACCGGCCCCGCTTCCGTCTCCGGAGCTGGTGCCGGAGCCGCCCCGCCCATCTTGGCGCGCTGCTCTTTCAGAATCGCCTTGCGCGACAGCTTGATGCGGTTGCCTTCGACGGCCAGCACTTTCACCAGCACCTGGTCGCCTTCTTTCAGTTCGTCGCGAATTTCTTTAATCCTGTGCTCCGCAACTTCGCTGATGTGCAGCAGACCGTCGGTGCCCGGGATGATCTCCACGAACGCCCCAAACTCGGCCAGCCGCGTGACTTTCCCGAGGTAGGTCTTCCCTACTTCGGCGGTCGCCGTCAGGTCGCGGATGATCTGCAGAGCCTTGTTCGCCGAAACCTCATCGTTCGACGCCACGTTGACCTTGCCGGTATCTTCCACGTCAATCTTGACGCCGGTCTGCTCGATGATGCTGCGGATCATCTTGCCGCCGGGCCCGATGACGTCGCGAATCTTGTCCACCGGAATCTGAAGCGTGTAAATCCGTGGCGCGTACGCGGAAACCTTCCCGCGCCCTTCGTTCAGCACCTGGCTCATCTTGTCGAGGATAAACAGCCGTCCGCGCTGTGCCTGCGCCAGCGCCTCACGCATGATCTGCGAAGTAATCCCGGCAACCTTAATATCCATCTGCAGCGCGGTGATGCCGTCGCGCGTCCCGGCGACTTTGAAGTCCATATCGCCGTAGTGATCTTCCGCGCCCGCGATGTCGGTCAGGATGACGTACTGCTCGCCTTCTTTCACGAGTCCCATCGCCACGCCTGCCACCGGAGCCTTCAGCGGCACGCCCGCATCCATCAGTGCCAGCGAGGCGCCGCAAACCGTCGCCATCGAAGACGACCCATTCGACTCCAGAATGTCCGACACAACCCGCATCGCGTAAGGCCACTTGTCTTCGGTTGGAAGAACGGCCGACACCGCCCGCTCCGCCAGCGCGCCGTGCCCAATCTCGCGTCGTCCCGCCCCGCGCAAGAACGCCACTTCTCCCACCGAAAACGGCGGAAAATTGTAATGGAGCATGAAGCGCTTCTTGGCTTCGCCTTCGAAGCCCTCGAGGCGCTGCATGTCGTCGCTGGTGCCGAGGGTGGTGGTTACCAGGGCTTGCGTTTCGCCGCGGGTGAAGATGGCGCTGCCGTGGGCGCGCGGTAGGACGCCGGCTTCGATCCAGATTTCGCGGATCTGGTCGAATGCGCGGGCGTCGGGTCGGCGCTTGTTGTTGAGGACCTGGTCGCGGAAGATGCGCTCGCGCAGAATTTCGTAATACTTCTCGAGCTTCGCTTTGCCCTTCTCGTCCTCTTCCGGCAGCGCGGCCAGCAGCTCTTTCTTAAGGGCGCGGACCAGTTCGTAGCTTTCAGATTTCGGATGCTTCTGGGTGTCGAGGGCGTCGGCCAAACGCGCGCCGATCTTCTTCTCCAACTCTTTGTAGTATGCCTCGTCGAATTCCGGAGGCGTCACCTGGCGCTTCGGCTTGCCGACCTTCGCGCGCAGGTCGTTGATCGCGGCGCAGATCATCTTGATCTCAGTGTGCGCGAACTCAATCGCGTCCACCACCGTCTCTTCTTTTACTTCTTTCGCGACCGACTCGATCATCACAATCGCGTCCGAGGTTCCGACTACCATGATGTTCAGCAGGCTGTCGCGCATCTCGGCGTAGGTCGGGTTGACGATGAACCGCCCTTCCACCAGCCCCACGCGCACCGCGCCGATCGGCCCGAGAAACGGAATATCGGAAAGCGTCAGCGCCGCCGACGCGGCATTGATGCCGCACACATCCGGGTCATTATCGGTATCGGCCGACAGCACGAAGGCGATCACCTGCGTTTCGCACTTGAAGCCTTCCGCAAACATCGGGCGGACAGGCCGGTCAATCTGCCGGCTGGTGAGAACTTCGCGCTCGCTCATACGCCCTTCACGCTTGATGAAGCCGCCGGGGATGCGTCCACCGGCATAGGTGTACTCGCGATAGTCCACGGTGAGCGGGAAAAAATCGATGCCCTCGCGGGGCTCGGGATTGGCGACCGCGGTCGCCAGCACAACATTTTCGCCCATGCGGACGACGGCCGAGCCGTGGGCCTGCTTGGCCAGTTTTCCAGTTTCAAAAGAGAGGTTTTTTCCGCCGGCGAGTTCAACGGAAGCATAGGTAGGTTCAGGCTTCATAGGTCAATCCTTTTGGGCAGGAGTCCACGCGCTGCGGCACGGAGTTCGCACGGATAGGCGGATGCCAGTGGTTCGAGGCTTCCACCCCATCGGGCCAAAATCGCGCCCGCTGGGGACCCCGGTGGTTGGGAAAACGCACCTTACTGAGGCTCTCGGAGTCAAAAAACCGGCTCCCCACGGAGCCGGTCGCGCTTATTTGCGGATACCGAGCTTCGAAATAACGGTTTTATACCGTTCGGAGTCGTACTTCTTCAGGTAGTTCAGCAAACGACGCCGCTTGCTGACTAGGATGAGAAGTCCGCGGCGCGAGCCGTGGTCTTTCTGGTGCGCTTTGAAATGCTCCGTCAACTGACCGATGCGCTCGCTCAACAGCGCGATTTGCACTTCCGGGCTCCCGGTATCGGTGGCGTGCGTGCGATAGCTGTCAATGACGGATTGCTTTTGCTCTCTGGCTAGCACTAACCTGTTGCTCTCCTGTCTCTTCTCGTTTTCGTAACGTCTTCGAGGTTAACACGTTGCAGCCGGGAGTGGCAAGAGCGGAAGGCCGTATTACCGCAGAGATCGCTGAGTACGCGGAGAAAGGGATGCGATTCATGAACCTGCACCTCCGCACCGCCACTCCTGCCGACGCCGACGCCATCACGCGCGTCGTCAACGACGCCTACCGCCGCGAGCGCTTCTTCATCGACGATGACCGCACCAGCCCCGACAAAGTCCGCGCCCTTCTTCAGAAAGGGAAATTCCTGCTCCTGGAAGAAGACGCCGCGCTCGTCGGATGCGTGTATGTCGAACACCGCGGGGAGCGCGGCTATTTCGGACTGCTGGCGGTCGATCCCCAGCGCCAGCGCGCCGGACTCGGTGCCCGCCTGATCGCCGCCGCCGAACAGGGCTGCCGCGACGCCGGCTGCCGCTTCATGGATCTCACCGTCGCCAACCTCCGGACGGAGTTGCCGCCCTATTATCGCCGCCTCGGCTACCTCGAGAACGACACCTTACCCTTTCCGGCTGATCAGCATCCCAAAATGCCCGTCCATCTTATTCAGATGTCGAAGGCGCTGTAGCGTCCCCGTCCGACCCAAGGCGTGACTAGCACCCACCTTTCGAAAACCGCGACACGTGACGCACGCGGCGATGGCATCCAACAAATGGGACTGGAGCGTGTCCCTTCGGGTTGCGCCGAGCGCGATTTGGCAACCACTCTTCGGATTTGGCATCTACTCTAAAGAGAACAATTATGAGCATCGAAAAGACCGACGACTTATGCAAGGACTGCGGCCCAACATTTGCAGCCTTCTTGGAACAGATGGCCGCACACAACGCAGAACAGCTAGCCGAACTCAACCCCAAGGTCACCTGTCCGACTTGCGGCAAGGTTCATGAATACACTTTTCCGTACGCTCCCAAGGCGTCTGGTCCACCCGCCTCTTGATTTTGTCGGCGCGGTTTCACGTGATCCGCACAAAACTCTGAGGGTGTCCCGTCCTTGTCTCTCCGTTCTGTGGGGGACGCTCTCTGAACAAAATACTCACCGTTTGGCAAAATCCCCCCGACCAAACTTCATCGCTAATGCTCATATCTTCCTGAAAATCCAGCCATTATTTCTTGGCAAGCGAACTGCAAGGATTGAGAGATCACGAAGGCCCGAAAGGAGGAGCACCAAGTGTCTCGTGCCCTGGTTACAAATGACTGGAGAAAACTGTCAACAGCGGCTCGCAATGAGCGCGACCCGAAGAAGTTTGTCCACCTCCTTAAGCAGCTGTACGACGTGGTCAATGACGGCGAGGAAAAACGCCGCGTCAGTCCCGAGGCTAAGCATCGAAGAACCCAAGGGGCGAGGGTAGAACGTGAACTTGAGGCTGTCTAGCTGGGAGCTTTCGCTGTCGAGCCCCGGATGTCAGAATACAACTTGAAGGAGTTTGTTCCTGACGGACATGAAGTCGAAAATCTCGCCTCTCATTCCACGCAACCCGCAGCGGCAAAGCAACACCGGGCAAGCGAAGGGTGATGGGGCACGAGGAAACATAATGCGAATCACTCCCTCCATTCGTGCGCTGTTGATCGCGTTCGTAATGCTGGTTCTGTCGGCGGCCTCGCTGGCGCAAGTCAGCGTGGTGATCAGGTTCGGGCCGCCCGCGCTGCCCATTTATGAGCAGCCTTTTTGCCCCGGCGAAGGTTATCTCTGGGTGCCGGGATACTGGGCTTTTGACTATGACTACGACGACTACTACTGGGTGCCAGGGACGTGGGTGCTGGCTCCGGAACCCGGTCTGCTCTGGACGCCCGGCTACTGGGCTTGGGCCGGCGACCGATTTTTCTTCCATGAAGGCTATTGGGGCCCGCGGGTCGGATTCTATGGCGGGATCGTTTACGGTTTCGGCTACTTCGGTGAGGGCTACGAAGGTGGACGTTGGGACCACGGGCGCTTCTTCTACAACCGTGCCGTGAACAACGTGAACATCACCGAGATTCACAATGTTTACAACACCACGGTGATCAACAACGTCACCGTCAATCGCGTCAGCTACAACGGGGGCAAGGGGGGGATCGACCGGCGTCCAACGCGTTTCGAAGAGGAAGCGGAACATGAGAGACACATCCCGCCCGTAGCCGTTCAAACTCAGCACGTACAGGCTGCCCGCGGTGACCGGCAGCTGCGAGCATCGGTGAACCAGGGCAGGCCGGAAGTGGCCGCTACGCCCAGGCCGGGAGCTTTCCATGACCGCGCAGTGGTACCCGCCAAAGAGGCCGGAGCGCCTTATCACCCTGACGCCAACCGTGGCGGAGCTCAGCGGGAGGACCGGCGTGCGGTCCATCCCAGGGACCTGCCGCCGATTGCACGCCCCAACCAAAACTCCGGCGGATCGCGGCCCGATCAGAAGTACCAGCGCGAACAGGAAAAGCAATTCGCAAAGCAGGATCAGGAACGGCAGAAACTCCAGCAGAAGCAGGAGCGCGATCACCAGCGCCTGGAACAACAGCGGGCCGATGACACGAGAAGGCAGCAGGTAGAGCAGAGGCACCAGCAGCAGACCCAGCAGTTGCAGCAAAAGCAAGAGAAGCAGCAGCAGAGGATGCAGGAGAGGCAGCGCCCACCGAGCGAGAATCGCTCCAAGCCTTCGAAGGAGGACCGTCCTCCGCATGGGCAGCCTTAGTCGCTGCGTAAAGGCGCGTGGCCTAACAACTTACTGAAGGGTCAAAAATTCTCGATCACCCAGGCGTTGCTGTTGTTCGTTGAACTGGAGAAGGCGAGATTCTTACCGTCAGGCGAAGCCAGCGGCGCCGAGAGGATTGTGCCGGACGTCCACAGTTCGGAAACGGTACCCTCGAAGCGCACCTGAAGAATGGTGGAGCCTCGCAGCGACGAACTGGTGACGAACCAGCTCCTGCCATCCGCCGACCAACTTATTCCCGAGAGGCGCTCGGAATGGCCGGCGGCTATCCAACGTGCCGATCCGCTCTCCAGCTCCACCAGCAAAATGCGGTCTTTGTTTTCGTCAAGATCCACGATGGCTACCGTGGAGCCATCGGGAGACAGGTCCCAGACGGGTGACTCCTCCGGGTCGGTGGCGAGCCTTACGAGTTCGCCGCTTCTCCCTCGGAGTGGATCGAACGCGGCGAAGACTAACTCGCTGTTCACCTTGTCAAGCTCGCTTATGACACACGGCAAGTGTCGAGGTGCACATCGAACGGCCGCTCCGCGACCGGCTTCGAGCACCGGCTCTGGAGCGCCGAGCGAAACCGGCACTCGCAGCAGACGCATGGCAGGCGAAGCTCCAGTGCCTTGCGTGGCGTAATCCCAGTACAAGACCCAGGAAGCGTCTGGACTGAGCCGGGGTTCGGTTTGTTCTCCGGGACCCAAAACGAAGTCCGCGGCATTTCGCTCCAGCAAGCGCTGGCGGAAGATGTCCCAGTTCCCATTGCGGTCGGAATAGAAGAAGAGCGCTTGCCCGTCGTGGGTCCAGGCCGAGGGCAGATTGTTTCGTCCCTCAAGGGTGAATCGTCGTGATGGTCCCAGCCGGCCCTTGCCCTCAAGCTCTGCCACATACAGATCGCTCTGCAGTCCCTGATTGACGAATACCAGGTGTTTGCCGTCGACGCTGACGCTCAGGTCCAACAGCGACAAGCCGGCCCAGTTCGTGATGCGCTGCGGGGCTCCCGACGGCTTCGTACCTGAGCGCTCAACCCGAAGCGCCCACAGGTTCATGTCCTTGTCGTTGGGTGGCGGCTCCTGCATCGAGTAGATGATGCGTCCATCAGAGGACCAGCAGAAACTGCGCAGCGCCGGAGCGGCGAGGAAGGTGCTACTAATGCCACCTGCGCGTGGCACCGTCTCAATACTCGTCTCTGGGCTATTGCTGTCGGCACGAGACTTCAAATAGGCGATCCGCTCTCCGTCGGGCGACCACTGCACTTGCAGAAAACGGTCTCCGACTGCGCCCTGGAGAAGCTTCTTCGGACTCTCGCCGTTGGCACCCATGACCCAAATCTCGGATTGCGACCTGCCGGCTATGTAAGCCGTATGCGTGCCATCGGGTGCGACCGCCGCGCGTCCGGCGTCGTCCCGCAGCTGGCGGGGGGGACCGCCAAGAATGGAAATGGCCCAGATACCCGTGGTTTCGCCGGATTGTCCCGGCCCGACGGCTGCTAAGGTGGCTCCGTCCCGGAACCAGGAAAGGCTTGCTCAACGAAAGCAGAATCCCTCCGGCAGAGGGAGGGCATGGGTCTCTCCGGTGGCAATCAGACGAACGAAGACGCCGGTGAGATCGGCGTAGCCGAGATATCTGCCATCGGGAGAAATAGCTGCCGCGTACACGGGATTTTCGGGAGGATTTGCGGTAACGCTGCGTTGCAGCAGCATGCGGGCTTCCGGACGAGCCGGCACAGACCATCGCCACAAGCCGGCTGCAACTGCAAGCCCGGCGATCACAATGGCGGCGATCACCATGGCTCGCTTGTAGCGTGGGGCGGGAGCAGCCGCGGACTGAATTTCAAGACGCAGTTCCGCCGATTCCGAATCGCGCTTCACGCGCTTCAAATCGGTCAAGAGCTCGTTCGCATTCTGGTAGCGCAGCTTGCGGTCTTTCTCCAACGCCTTGCTGATGATCCCTTCCAGTTCCGTGGAAAGGGATGGATTCAGGCGAGTAGGTGGCCTGGGGGTATGGTGCAGAATGTCGTCAATCGCCGCCCCGGGAGTCGTATCCGAGAATGCCCTCGCCCCGGTCGTCATCTCGTAGAGCACAGCTCCGAAAGAGAAAAGGTCGGTGCGAGTGTCCAACTGCTCTCCCCGCACCTGCTCGGGCGACATGTAGGGGATGGTGCCCAGTAGCCTTCCTGGTGTGCTTACCGAGTCTTCAAAGCTGCTGGTTGGCAGGGAAGAAAGAGTCGCCGTGCTTTGCATCGGAGAAAAAGTTAGTTTGGCAAGTCCAAAATCCAGAATCTTGGCTTGGCCGCGCTTGGTCACAAACAGATTGGCAGGTTTAATGTCCCGGTGGATGATGCCCTGCTCATGAGCGGCATCCAGGGCATCCGAGATCTGGATGCCCAAGTCCAAGACCTCCTCCGATGGCAGCGGCTTACCTTGGATGCAGTACTTGAGCGTGTGGCCGTCCAGGAACTCCATGACGATGAACCACCGGCCTTCATGGTTCGCAATCTCGTGAATGGTGCAAATACTGGGATGGTTCAGGGCAGAAGCGGCGCGGGCCTCCCGCCGGAAACGCTCCAGCGCCTGGGGATCCTGTGCCAAGTCATCGGGAAGGAATTTCAGGGCCACAAAGCGGCCGAGCATGGTGTCTTCGGCCCTATACACCACACCCATACCGCCACCACCGAGCTTTTCAATCAGACGGTAATGGGAGACAGAAGAACCAATCACGGGAGCTTACCCCCCGGACGCAATTGATTGAAGGGTATGATATTAGGTCTCCCGGATAGGCAAGTCAACGGATGTGAGGCAGATTCTGGCTTCGCTGCTATCGAAACTGCGGTAGAATGCCCGACCGTGTCGAGTGCAGCGCGAAACGGGATGGTCTTTTCTCTGCTGTTTTCAGTGCTGGCTGGGGCGCAGGTTCTGCCCCGGCCGCAAATCGCTTCCGCACAGGGCAAGCCGGCGCCGGACTTCACGCTAAAGGACCAGGAAGGCAGAAGCTTTCACCTGGCGTCCCTCCGAGGCAAACGCGTCCTGTTGATCTTTTATCGCGGGTATTGGTGACCGTATTGCACGGGCCAACTGCGCGAGTTCGCGCAGCACGTAAAAGAGTTCAATTCCCTCGACACCCGTCTTGTAGCCATCAGTGTTGACGACCGCGAGCACGCGCGTTCCGTGTGGGAGAAGGTGGTCAACCGCCAATTCGTCGTCCTGAGCGATCCCGGCGCCCGGGTAATTCGGACCTATGGCCTGGTCCACCCCGGTGCGGGAATGGAAGGAGGGGACATCGCGCTGGACACTAGTCTGCTGGTGGAGACCGATGGCCGGGAGCGCTGGCGCCATGTTGGCGAAACGCTCCCTGATCTCCCCACCGCGGCAGAAATCCTGACACGCATTCGCGAAACGACGGCCCACGCTTCTGGCTCGAGGAAATAGCAATGTTGGTTGTTTGAAAACTGTTTCTCTCCGAAAACAAACGCTTCGCTCCACTGGCCGGGTCAGAGACCCGGCCCCACAACTGCATTTGACGCGGGTGAGGGTTCAGCGTAGTCTTGAAGGTGAGGGAGCAGTCCTCTCCTCGTTCAGGTCCTCTGAGCTAAGTCAGCCTATCTGAAGTACTTTCCCCTTAGTCGGCAGCACCCAGAGGTTCCCTATTGATCGATCCCAAGGCTAACAAACAACCGCAGCCAAAGACTGTCGTCGACCCGCAAAGCTCTCTTGGCAAGGTGGCGACGATGCCAGACACTGCGCCATCACCAGACCTGATAAGAGAGCGCGCCTATGAGCTGTATGAAAACCGTGGTCGTGCAGCCGGCCAGGACCAACAGGACTGGCTCCGCGCCGAGCAGGAGATCCTCAAACCAAAGCGGTGAAAGGGGCCACATCCATTGCTACCCGTGGGTTTGCTGGTAGGCTGGAGGGATCGCCATGGATTGCTTGATCTGCAAGGATCTGGAACGAGTTTTCGCGTCTAGCCAGGGCGAGTACATCGCGGCCCGTTCCGCTGCCTATTATCGCGTCAGCACGGAGCTTGCCGCCTACAAGAACGTCGACATGGAGCGCGCCAAGAGCGACCTGGAAGAGCACCAGTTGGTATGCGCCTCTCCCTGCTGACCCATAAGCTCTTTGACATCAAAGATCTTGATGAGAGTTTTGCCGTAAAGTGATGATTCCAAAAGACCGTGGTATTGCTGCTCGACCCGGCAAGTAGTGTCTTAACTTACTGAGTTAAGACACTACCGACCCCACCACAACTTCTTGACTTCAGCAATACCTCGCGCCATACTCAGGCAGTTTGCGGGCTTCCCCCAAGCTCGCGGAATTCCCCCTAAATCTCCCGGGTACAAGGAATCTCAATGCGCCACCTCGTCGCGCGGGCCGCCCGGCTCGCTGGGATGTTGCTGCTTGGATTGTTCGTCACCACTCACCTCTCCGCGCAGGCCGACAAGTTTGGCCAGTGGACGACGTTGTCCACCTCGATGCCAATCAATCCGGTCCATGTCGCCATGCTGCACACCGGAAAAGTCCTGATCGTTTCCGGGTCGGGCAACGTGGCCGGCAACACCAACTACCAGGCAGGCATCTTCGACCCGGCGACGGGCCTGGTAACGACGCAGCCCATTTCGTGGGACATGTTCTGCAACGGCATGGTAATTCTGCCCGACGGCCGTCCGCTGATTTCGGGCGGAACGATGCAGTACGATCCGTTCCACGGTGAGACGCGCGCCGCGGTATACGATCCGGCAAGCAACAGCTTCACGAATGTGCAGTCGATGGCGGTCGGCCGCTGGTATCCGACCGCGACCGTGCTGGGCGATGGCCGAGTAATGGCGTTCTCCGGTCTCGATGTGAACGGCGGCACGACGCCGGCGGTGCAGTTCTTTACGGCGGGGACGGGATGGGGTTCTGCGGTAAATGCGCCATGGACGCCGCCGCTCTATCCGCGGATGAACCTGCTGCCGAACGGAAAGGTGTTCTACTCGGGTCCGGGGGCCAACTCCGCGCTGTTCGATCCAGCGACGCAGACGTGGACACAGAACGTCGCGCACACGAATTACGGCGGGTCGCGCGGATACGGGACCACAGTGCTGCTGCCGCTGACACCGGCGAACAACTATGCACCCACGGTGATGATCATGGGGGGCGCGAATCCTTCGACCTCGACGACGGAGACGATTGACCTCTCGCAGCCCACGCCAGCCTGGATCTACGGGCCGAGCATGAGCCAGCCGCGGATTGAAATGAATGCGGTCATCCTGCCCAGCGGGAACGTGCTGGCACTGGGTGGGTCGCTGAACGATGAACAGAACAGCTCGGCCAGTTTGAATGCGGATTTGTACGACCCGATCGGGAATACGTTTTCTTCCGCGGGGGCGAACGGATTTCCGCGCCTCTATCACTCGGTGGCGCTGCTCCTCCCCGATGCGACGGTCTGGGTGGCAGGCGGCAATCCGCAGCGCGGCACCTACCAGCACGAAATTGAAATCTATCAGCCGGCGTATCTGTTCACCAACGACGGACAGGGACACGTGATACCGGCGACGCGGCCGACGATCAGTAATGCGCCGGGAACGGTTGCTTACGGATCGGCGTTTGCGGTGAGCACTCCGGACGCAAGCAACATCAGCTCGATTGCGCTGATTCGCGCCGGCGCGGTGACGCATGCCTTCGACATGGATCAGCGGATGGTCGGGCTGAGTCTTACCGATCAGGGCAATGGCACACTCATGGTCAACGCTCCGGCGAATGGCAACCTCGCGCCTCCGGGATACTACCTGCTGTTCCTGGTGAATTCGGCGGGCGTGCCTTCGGTGGCGAACTGGGTGCAGATGCAGACCTCGGACTTCTCGCTGAGCGTGACTCCAGCGTCGCAACAGGTGCCTCAAGGCGGGAGCACTTCGTTCACGGTAACTGTGACACCGCAGGGTGGTTTCACTGGCACCGTGAACCTGGGAGTCAGTGGACTACCCGCGGGTGTGAGCACCAGCTTCAGCGTGCCGGTGCTGACGAGTGGAGATTCCACACTCAATGTGACGGTCGGCGATTCGGTGGCGCCGGGAACGTATCCGTTCACAATTAACGGTGTGAGTGGAGCGGTCTCGCACAGTGTCAACGCGAGTCTGGCGGTACAGGCTGCGGGCAATTACACGGTGACGGTGACGCCCGCGTCGAGGAAGGTTTTTCAGGGCGGGAACACCACCTGGACCGTGACCGTGACACCCCAGAATGGATTCACGGATCCGGTAACCCTAGGCGTAAGCGGCTTGCCTGCCGGCGTGACGGCGGCCTTCAGCGTGCCGGTCCTCACCAGTGGAAATTCCACCTTGAATGTCGGGGTTGGAGCTTCGACGGCGCCTGGAACTTATCCTTTCACGATCACGGGAGTGAGTGGAGCGTTTACACATAGCGCGAACGCGACTCTGACGGTACTGGTGCAAGGCACGTTTACGGTGACGATAACGCCCGCATCGCAGACGGTTACTCGTAACTCGAGCTCTACTTACACAGTTACGATCACGCCGCTGAAGGGCTTCAACTGGACTGTGGACCTGACGGTCAAAGGCACTGGCACGCACATCACGGCAAGCCTTGACCCGACTGCAGTCGGACCGACCGGGACATCGACGTTGACTGTAAACGTGGACGGGTCTGCAGCGCGGGGCCTGCACACGCTGCGCGTGATCGGAACAAGCGGTCAGCTTTCGAAGGTCGGGAAGTTGGCGCTGACCGTACAGTGACGGGGCTTCCTGGGTGAGCTGTCCCGATTGCGGACAGCTCATCCAGTCTCTTCTGCAAGTTTTTCTGACGCGGCGCCTCCAACGATATTGTCCAGCCGAGTCGCTGCGGGCGACAATCATCCATTCATCAATGAGGGAGGGAGTATGCCGGTTTCTCGCAGGGGATTTCTGCGCACGCTCACGGCGGGCACGGTTGCCGGATCGCTGACCAGTTGGGCAGGAAGCGGAGCGGCGGCGGCGATGTTTGCGGCTCGGCCCGAGCGGGATCGACAAGGGTTTCTGCTTCTTGACAGCAACGAGAACGCATACGGGCCGTCGGCCAAGGTTGTGGCTGCTATTCAGGAATCTTTGAGTGGAGTGAATCGCTATCCGTTCCGCGAATATGATGCGCTGATCGAAGACATCGCCCGCATGCACAGAGTGGAAGCGAATCGTGTGTTGATGGGCTGTGGTTCGACCGACATTCTGCGCGTGGCGGCGAGCGCACTGCTCGGTCCGGGCAAGAAAGTAGTCATGGCCTCGCCCACGTTCGAGGACCTGGGAATGTATGCCAAGGCGACCGGGGCTGAAGTCATCGCCGTGCCGCTGACTAACAACTTTGCTCACGACTTGAACGGAATGCTGGCACGACTGGATAGCGCGGTGACGCTCATGTACATTTGCAATCCCAACAACCCGACGGCGAGCCTGACGCCGCGGGTGGAGATCGAAGCATTTCTAAGCAAGCTGCCGCCGTCCAAATACGTGCTGATTGATGAGGCCTACCATCACTATGCGAATGCCTCTGCGCGATATGCTTCGTTTCTTGATCAGCCGGTCGCGAACGAGCGCGTGCTTGTGATCCGGACATTTTCCAAAGTGTATGCCATGGCCGGACTGCGACTGGGTTACGGAGTGGCGGATCCCAAGCTGGTGGAGACGATGCGAACGCATATCACCGACATTGATCTCAATTGCGCGGCGGTAGCGGCGGGACGGGCCGCCCTGGCGGATAGCGAAAGGGTGCGGGAGGCAGTGAAACGGAACGCCGACGACCGGCAGGAATTCTTCAACCAGGCGATGGCACGTATGCTGAAGCCGATCGACTCGCACACCAATTTCGTCATGATGGACGCCCACCAACCTGCCGACGACATCATTGCGCATTTTTTCAAGAACAAGATTCGCATTGGGCGGCACTTCCCTCCCCTCGCGCATCACATTCGGGTTTCGCTGGGCACGCCGGATGCAATGCAGGAGTTCTGGCGGGTATGGGATCTTTTGCCGCATTCGAAGATGTCCATGTAGCCACTTTGCGGAGCGGTGGGAGCAATGTGACAATAAGTACATGCGAACTTTCACCACGGTAGTAACTATATTGGCAGCCGGGATGATGCTGGGAATCCAAGCCCAGCAGACTCCGGCGGCAAAGACTGAACAAGCGCCCGCGGCCAAGAGTCAAGCGGCTCCGGCTTCGGCGGCAAAAGCGCCGAAAGCTCCGGCGAAGGCTACTCCGGCAAAGACTCCAGCGGTTGCGGCAGCAAAGGGCGCGAGCGTCGCAGCCCTCAAAACGCAAAAAGACAAATTCAGCTACGCCCTGGGGATGAATCTGGGGACGAGCCTGCACAAACAATCGGTCGAAGTGGACCCCAACATTGTGGCGCAGGGACTAAGAGCTGCCCTGGCAGGCGGCAAGACTCTGTTGACGCCAGAGGAAGCGCAGGCGGCGCTCATGGAAGTGCAGAACGAGTTGCGCAAGAAACAGCAGGAGAAGATGCAAGTGGCGGGCGAGGCAAACAAGACAGAAGGGGAAGCCTTTCTCGCCGCCAACAAGGCGAAAGAGGGCGTCGTCACCTTACCCAGCGGGCTCCAATACAAGATCCTGAAGGAAGGCACCGGACCGAAGCCCACCGCCAGCGACTCGGTGGTATGCAACTACCGCGGCACGCTCATCAACGGAACGGAATTCGATAGCTCCTACAAGCGCGGCCAGCCGGCGACGTTTCCCATTAGCGGCGTGATCAAGGGCTGGACGGAAGCGCTGCAGTTAATGCCAGTGGGATCGAAGTGGCAACTGGTCATTCCATCTTCACTTGCCTATGGTGAACGGGGCGCAGCCGGAGACATTGGTCCGAACGCCACGCTGATTTTTGAGGTGGAGCTGATGTCGATTCAGGAGAAACCCAAGGCCGAGGATAAAAAGTAATGGTGGGACAAGCCTAGCGCAAGCTGGCGGTTCCTGCCGGCAGCAAGCCGTTTCTGTCGCCCCTTCGGGGCTTCGCCTTATTCCGCTTTTCACCCACGGCTTGCGCCGTGGGCTGTAATCTTTCGCGGCTACGCCGCTATCTTTCAGCTCTGAAAGCCAGTCGCAGTCGCTACGACCAGCGGCGGAAGAAGAGGGCCTGGCGCGCGACGGGCTCGGCTTTCTGGCTGAGCGTGGCCAACCGGCGTTCGCTGAGCGGCGTGAAGTCGCGGGCGAGTCGCACGTTCTCTTCGAGCTGCGCGATGCTGTCGCAGCCGATGATCACAGTGCTAACGGGCAGCGAGAGTACATAGTACAGAGCTTCTTTCATCGCGAGAGTACCCGGGCCGGTGGCAGTCCCTTCGAAACCTCCCTGACGTGCCGGATCTGGTTTCCAGCTCGCCAGGATGCGTCCGCGGGCGGGAATCTTCATACCGATGATGCCGAGCTGCTTCTCGACTGCGAGCGGCAAAAGCTTCTCCATGAAACTGAGGTGATGCTTGTCGGCGGCGTTGAGCGCCATCAGGATCTGATCAAACGGGAAACGCTCCAGGCACTGCATCAGGAAATCGGGATCGGTGTGGCCGGTGATGCCGAGGAAGCGGACCATCTTCTGTTCTTTGGCCTGCTGAAAAGCTTCGATGGCGCCGCCTTTGGCGAAGATGCGGTCCACGTCGCTCTGGTTGTCGATGTGATGGAGCTGCCAGGCATCGAGGTGATCGGTGTTGAGCAGGTTAAGGGATTGCTCGATTAGTTTCAGCGAGCCGCTTGGGCTGCTACGGGAGCTCAAAACAGAATCGAAGAAACAATTTGTGCCAGCTTACGCTTTGGCGGTCGTGTATGTGGGGCTCGGAAATAAGGACCAGGCGTTGGCTTGGCTTGCGAAAGCATACAAAGAGCGCTCGAGCGCAGCTCCCTTTTTGAGAGTGAATCCCAGGTTTTCCTGGCTGCAGACCGATGCTCGCTTTCAAAGTCTTTTGCGCAACCTGGGCCTGCCTTCCTGAGCGCTTCACCGTGGTTCCCATTGTGTTTTCGTCACTTGTTTCTCGGGTCGAACGTCGTATTCCGGATGCGACACGCCCATCAGGTATTTGTCGAACCATCCGACGATGTGGTCGAGGCGCTCGACGCGGTGCCAGGGCTCGCCGGAACGCGAGAGCTCGTGCGTCTCGCGCGGGAAGACCACCATGGCGGTCGGGCGCTTCAGGTACTTCAGAGCGCGGAATAGCTGCTCGCCGCCGGAATCCTGCGGCGTGCGGTAATCGGCGTCACCGAGCACGAACATCATGGGCGTGTGAATGTTCTTCACGAAGGTGATCGCGGAGCGGTTGGCATAATCCTCGGGATCTTCGAAGGGCGGAGCCTTGAACCAGTGCGGCTGGAAGAGCGTGAAGTCGGCGGTGTACCACCACGAGGCCCAGTTGGAAATGTCGCGCTGCGAGACGGCGGCAGCAAAGCGATCGGTGTGCGTGACGGTCCAGTTGGTGAGGACGCCTCCGCCGCTGCCGCCGGTGACCGCGAGTTTCTTGGGATCGATGTAGCCGCGCTTGAGAAGTTCGTCCACGCCGATCATCAGGTCGCGGTAGTCGTCGCCGGGATAGTGGTACTGAATGATGTTGGCGAAGTCCTGGCCATAGCTGGTTGAGCCGCGCGGATTGATGTAAAGCACGACGTAGCCTTTGGCCGCCATCCATTGAAATTCGTGATCGAAGACCCAGCCGTAGGCGGCGTGTGGGCCGCCATGAATGTCGAGGATCAAGGGATATTTTTTGTGCGGGTCAAAGTCGGGCGGTTTCTGAATCCATCCTTGAATATTTTTGCCATCGAAACTCTTGTAATTGATTTCTTCCGGAGCGGTCAGGTTGAGCTGCGACCAGAGCGTCTTGTTCGGGTCGGTGAGGCGAGTCTGCGCACCGTCGGCGGCAATCGTAAACAGGTCGCCAATCATCATGGGCGTGGAGACGAGGGCGACGGTGGTGCGAGCATCGGGTGTGATCGAATAATCGAGCACGGCCTGATCGCCGTGGGTGATTTCGGTGACGGCGCCGGATTGCGCATCCACGCGCACGATCGGCGTGCGGCCTTGTTTGGCGGCCAGGTCGAACAGCCAGCGGCCGTCGGGGGACCAGTGGAGGGTGCGTCCGTTGCCCCCGCGCGGAGCGGCGTTGTCGCCGAAGACGGAGTCGCCCAGGTCGAAGTCGTAATTTGCCGTGAGGTTGCGGGGCTGCGCGTTGGGCGTGAGGTCCATGACCCACACGTCGGGCTGCGAATAGGAGCGGACTGGCTGGGTGACCGAGCCGTGGAAGGCGAGGCGGCGGCCGTCAGGGCTTAGAGCCACGTCGCCGATATCCATCGGAACGGTGGTTAGTTTCTCCGGAGTTCCCCCGGTAGATGACACGGAGTAGATGTCGGTGGTTCCGTTGTCGTAGTAGGGCTCGTCGATGCGGGTGGTCAGGAAGTAGATGCGCGAGCCGTCGTTAGTCCAGCGAACGTCGCGCTCGTCGTAGTCGCCGCTAGTGAGTCGCAGGGGCTTGGGGAGTTCGTCGGAGGTGGTGGGAACGTCGAGCACCCAGATGTGCTCGTGACGCTTGAAATCGAGATAGCCTTCATCGTTGCTGCGATAGATGGCGCGGCTGATGATGTGGACGTCGGATTCGTGATCGCCCTCGGGGTGGGTTGCGTCTTTTGTTGTTTCCGGTTTTGCCAGCGGCTCGGCAGGCTTGGCGGCATTTTTCGCCCGCTGGGCTTTATCGATATCTTCAGGCGTGGTCGTGCTCGTGAAGGCGATTCGTTTGCTGTCAGGCGACCAGACGGGATTGGCAGCGCCCTTGGGCAGATCGGTGATGATGCGCGCTTCGCCGCCGGCGAGTGCGAGCAGGGCGATCTGCAGGGGCTTGGGCTTGCCGGCGTCGTCTTTTTCGCCGCCGCGAACAAAGGCCAGATGCTTGCCGTCAGGCGACCAGCGCGGCTGCGCATCGTGCTTGCCGTTGGTCAAGCGAATCGGAGACTCGTTGCCGGAGGTGGCGACGGTCCAGATGGAAGTCTCATAGCCAGTGCGCTTTTCGTCCACGACGACGCGGGTGAAGGCGACGCGGGAGCCGTCGGGCGCGAGTTGGGGGTTGGCGATCCAGACGAAATCGAAGAGGTCTCTTTCAGTAATGGAGCGCTTTGCCGGGGAGGAATTCTGCGCGGAGATAGACGTGACGATAGCCAGGGTGATGATGACAGCGGAGAAGCGGAATTTCATGCAGGCCCTCGTGAGTGCTTTGTGGAGCGGTGAATCGGCATTGTGCTACTCGGGGCCGGGAGTGTCAAACGGGAGACCGCTCACTTCAGCAGCGAAGACCGTCGTGAACTCTTAAATAGGTGCCCGGTGGCGGCAGCTCCCGCGAATAGCTGGTGTAAACGCCTGTTAACAACAATTAGCTCGGCGGCCCCACGCGGCTTCAACCAAGTCCGCGCCGTCGCGCGTCGGTCCCGCTCACACGGCGACGGCCGATTCACAGTGGAGCGACTACGGTAACTGGCTGGTTGCATTGAGGTTACCCGTTTACTTCTAGACGATTTGGAATTGTTGTTCAGTGCATTGTGCGCTGCGGTCGTTGCGATTATGTTTGGCCGCGAGCCGAAGTTCAAAGGGCTCAATCCAGGAGGACAAACATGAAGCAACAAAGTTCCAATCACATATTGGGGATGATCGTGAAATCCTCGAAACGAGTAAGCATAACTCTACTCGTGTTGACGATCACGTCAATGTGGGCAGTCTCGCAAACAAAAACTCCGGGTTTGCCGATTGGCGCCGCGCAAGTCACGTTCGATTACAGCGTAGTCAATGCAGGTGGGAATGTTGACGCTTTCATCCCCACGGGTAGTGCGAGCGGCATCTGCTTGGCTACGCTCAATGACTCGAATGCCTTCTTTGTCGGACCGTCGCCGGCAATTTGCGTTCCCCGTCAGCTCGATGGTCGCAAGGGAATTCGCATCATCGTGATTCCCTACTTTGCGTCATTCCCCGCTGACATGACTCTGACCGTCACGGTGTATCAGCAATTTGCGAATCGCTACGGACAACCCGTTTTGTATACAGGGCCGTAGTCGTTCACGCGGGGCGGAATTTGGGACCGCCTCAAGCGGTCTTTGGCTCCGCCCTGAATTTACGCGGTGCTGTGGATCGTTGGCGTAATATCGCCATTACACCAACTACGGGATACAGCCCATCCAAACTTCGAAAATCAGTTCTTTTCGGAACAAGTCGATGCGCTCTTTCGGTCGTTGCAGCTCAATGGTTTGGCAGCCCCAGATCCTGAGGGTTTTTGGAACCAAGCTAGAGTCCTTCACTGGGTTGGTCGCACCTTAGTCATCGAATGGGCGCCCATGAAGAACTTCACAAGGTATCTGCACGATTTGGACGGGAGCGCGCCTCGAGAGCGCTGCTGCTTAAAGGTGGGGTAGTTGTCCCTCCGAGGGCGCTAGAATGCCCCCTCGATCGAGCCGCGCATCCCCCCTCCGGTCAGAGTAAGTCCACGGCTGGGACGCGGGAATGGCACATCAGGGTCATTGGGATGGCACTCGTTGCCAAGGATTCCCTCGTTGGTGTGGCCCTGACCTGACGAAGGGCTTGGCGCAGCCGATCTGGTGCAGCAGAGGCGCACAGAAAACGCCCTTAACTGGTCAAGATTGACCATTCCGTGCATCTGTTCTGGGGCATCATCTCTCGGTGAAGAAAGAACTCAGCCCCAAACAGGTACTCGCTGTCCGTTGTCCAACTTGTGGTGCGCCTCCGGGGGAGAAGT
>JBASRS010000088.1:0-61870 GCA_049273945.1 Terriglobales bacterium
TCGCGGGCGGGGGCGCCCGCGCCACACGGGCCCGGTCATGGCGAGCCGCACGAGAGCCCGTGGGTGATGCTGGGCCCGCTCGTTATACTCGCGGTTCTTTCGTTCGTCGGCGGTTGGGTTGGTATTCATTACAGGTTTGACTTTTTCCTGGACCCTGCCTTTCATCGTCATGCAACGCTCGTCGCCAGGCTCGAGACTGCTGCAGAAACCGCCCACATTGCCGCGATGGAACGGCTGGAATTGACCCTCACTGGAGTCTCCGTTGCGGCCGGACTCCTGGGCCTCTTCCTGGCCTGGTTCCTCTACCACAAACGCCGCGATCTCCCGGAAAAGATCGCCAACGCCCTCGGCGGCCTCTACCGCGCCGTCGCCAACAAGTACTACGTGGACGAACTCTACATCCAGCTCTTCGTTAATCCAGTGGTTGAAGGTTCCACCGCAATTCTCTGGAAAGGTATGGACCAAGGCGTGATCGACGCGACCGTCAACAACAGCGCCGACTCCGCCCGCCACCTCTCCGACAACCTGCGCCACATGCAGTCCGGCAACCTGCGCTCCTACGCCGGATGGGTGGCTGCCGGAGGCGCAGTCGTGATCGCCTACATGATCTGGATGGGGGTGCGATGAACACCGCCAGCCTCAGCCCGATCATTCTCACGCTCGTGACCTTCATCCCGCTCGCCGGCAGCCTGCTGCTGCTCGCGATCCCCCGCCGCGATCGGGACATCAAAGTCTTCGCCCTCGTCATTTCTTTATTGACCTTTGTGGCCTCGCTGCATCTGCCCGTCCATCTGCACCGCAACCTGTCCGGCTTTCAGTTCGAGATCGACAAAGCCTGGATCGTCAGCCCGAACATTCACTACCACATGGGCGTGGACGGCATCTCCGCCTGGCTGATTGTGCTCACCACTTTCCTCACGCCCCTGTGCGTGCTGATCTCGTGGACCTCGATTCACGAGCGTGTGAAGGAATTCTTCATCCTGCTGCTGATTCTCGAGACTGCGCTGATCGGCGTCTTCACTGCACTCGACTTGTTCCTCTTCTACTTCTTCTGGGAAGCGACGCTCATCCCGATGGCGCTGCTGATCGGCATGTACGGCCATGGGCGCCGCGTTTACGCCGCGGTCAAGTTTTTCCTGTTCACGATGATCGCATCGGTCTTCATGCTCGCCGCCATCATCTGGCTCTATAGCAAGACTGGCAGCTTCGATTTCGTGGTCATTCAGAATGCGATCCGCAGCGGGACTGTCGGCAACTTCGCCGCCGCGGCGCAGTGGCTGTTCTTAGGATTCTTCGTCGCCTTCGCCGTGAAGGTTCCACTCTTCCCTCTGCACACCTGGCTGCCGGACGCGCACGTAGAAGCCCCCACCGCCGGCTCCGTCCTGCTGGCTGGCGTGCTGCTCAAGATGGGCACCTACGGCATGCTGCGCTTCAACCTCGGACTCTTCCCGGAGCAGTCGCGGCAGAATGCTCCCTGGATTATCGTGCTGGCCCTGATCGGCATCATTTACGGCGCGCTCGTCTCGCTGGTGCAGCCCAACATGAAGAAGCTGATCGCCTATTCCTCGGTCAGCCACCTGGGATTTGTCGTGCTCGGCATCTTCAGTTTCACCAGCGCCGGGCTGAACGGCGCCGTCTTCGTCATGCTGGCGCACGGGGTCGCCACCGGCGCGCTCTTTATGTTGGCGGGCATTCTCTATGAACGCCGCCATACCTACGAGATTTCCGACTTCGGCGGACTCGCCACACCCATGCCCAAGTATGCCGCGTTTTTTCTGTTTATCGTGCTGGCCTCGGTGGGACTGCCGCTGCTGAACGGATTTATCGGCGAGTTTCTGGTGTTGAGTGGCGCTTTCCAGGCGCGCCCGATTTACGGAATTCTCGGCGCGACCGGCGTGATCTGGAGCGCCGGATACCTGCTCTGGATGTATCAGCGCGTCTTCTTCGGCAAGGTCAAGCACGAAGTCAACAACACGCTGCCTGACCTCAATGTCCGCGAGAAGGCCGCACTCTGGCCGGCCGCCGCCATGGCATTATTGATGGGAGTCGCGCCCCTGCTCTGGCTCAACTCGATCGATCCAGCTGTGCAGTCTGCTCTGGCTCCCTTTGCTCAACTCGCCGCCAAGGTGGTGGGCCAATGAGCTCGTTCGCTCACTCGCTTCCGGCTCTGCTTGCCCAGGCGCAGACTTCCATGCTCCCGCAGGGCCCGGACTACATGCGCATCCTGCCGGAGCTGGTTCTCACCCTCTTTGGCATGATCGTGATGTTTGTCGATCCTCTGCTCGATGAAGATCGCAGCCAGAAGCCGCTGGGCACGATTGCGCTGATCGGCACTCTGGCCGCGCTGGTCTCTACATTTTTCATGGCGCAGTACCCCGGAAACGCCTTCTGGAACATGGTCTGCGTCGAAGGCTTCAGCGTCTTCTTCCACGTCCTGGTCATCGCGATTGCGGCTGTTGTCATTCTCAGTTCGTATGAATACATGGCGGTGCAGCGCATCCGCGCCGGCGAGTATTACGGCCTGATCCTGTTCGGCACCGTCGGCATGTGCCTGATGTCCTCGGCCGTCGAACTGGTCCTGATCTTCATCGCCCTCGAAATTTCTTCTATCTCCACCTACATTCTGGCCGGCTTCCGGCGCCGCGAAGCCTCCAGCAGCGAGGCCTCACTGAAATACTTCCTGCTCGGCTCCTTCGCTACCGCCTTCTTTTTGTATGGCGTGGCCATGATGTTCGGAGCCACCGGTTCCACGAATATTGACGCGATCGGCCGCGCTCTGAGTTCAGGGACCGTGCCGGTTCTCGCCTATGTCGCCATCGCTCTGATGTTCGTGGGTCTGGGATTCAAGGTGGCCTCCGCACCGTTCCACATCTGGACCCCCGACGTTTACGAAGGAGCGCCCGCGCCGATCGTCGGACTGATGTCCACCGGTCCCAAGGCCGCGGCGTTTGCCGTTCTGCTGCGCGTCATGTTCGAAATCAACGCGCCCGGACGCTTCTGGCTGATCTGGGTTTCGGCGGCGCTTTCGATGACGCTCGGCAACCTCGGCGCCCTCGTGCAGGACAACCTCAAACGCTTGCTCGCCTACTCCTCCATCGCGCACGCCGGATATCTCCTGGTTGCCTTCGCCGCGCAGCCGGAACTCGGCACATCCGCCGCCATGTTCTACACCGCCGCCTATGCCGCCATGAACGTGGGCGCCTTCGCCGTGGTCAGCCACTTCGCCAACGCCGGCGAGAAGTACGTCACGCTCGAAGATTACGCCGGCCTCGGACGCCGCTCGCCCATGCTGGCCGCGACCCTCACTTTCTTCCTCATGTCGCTCATGGGAATTCCCATCACCGGCGGATTCTTTGCCAAGTTCTACGTGTTCAGCGCGGCTTTGAAGTCCGATCTGGTTTGGCTGACGATCATTGGCGTGCTCAACAGCGCGGTGGGGGCTTACTACTACCTGCGCGTGATCGTGATGATGTACATGCGCGAGCCGCGCGGCCAAGTGGCGGTCACACCGACGCCCCCGGCCACCGGACTGGCAATCGCGGTATGTGTGCTGGCCACGCTCTACTTGGGAGTGCTCCCCGGACGGGTCCTGGATTTCGCTACCCAGTCGGCCAGTCAGTTGGTTCACGGAACAATCATTTCCGGCGCCTTGATCCATCATTCCAAAAGTCGGGGCCAATAAGCTCTCTCGCCTGCATAACCCCGCTATCTGCTCTAACACTACGAGGCTACGTACTTCACGCAACACGTGGGGTACAATTTCCGGCCATGGAAATCCCACCACATACCACGCGTCGCTCGATCTGGAAAGAGGCGCTGTGGAGCCCGATAACGTTGGGCGCGAATGCAATACTTGCCCTATTCGCGTGGGGCGATTCCATTGCGAAAGTATTCCCAGACACCGAGGACTTCTTTCGTCAGCTCGCCTTTCTCAGCGATCTTCCGTGGCCCTGGAAAGTTATCACCATGCTTATCGCCAATATTTTTCTCGGGGTGGAAGGAGCTTTTAGGGCAATACGTAAGCGGGAAAGGCAATGCGACGAATACCGCTTGAAACTGGAACAGATTGAGGAGGCCAAGCCCCAGATTATTCTTCGCGAGCCGGACGCGGCATATATTGAGCCGGTCAACATCCAGGCAATCGGCAATGTAATGAATACTGTGTCATTCATGACAGTGCGGTTTGTAAACAAGCCGAAGGGACCTTTCGCAAATTCCGTGGCCCGTGACGTTCGGGTGAAGTTGCGTTTTTTCGAGCCTATACCCGGCGGCAGATTACTCTTGGCAATCGACGGCCGGTGGGCCGATAGCGACCAGCCATCAATTGGAGATTGGCGACAGTCCCGGACTGACCTTCTCAGGATGGAGTTTGGGATCGAGGAAGAACACAGTCTGGATGTTGCGTTTAGAGATGACCAGACGGGAGAGTTTTACGCATTCAACAATGAAAACTGCCACTATCCCCTGATGAAGAAGCCGGAACATCTGCTGGTCGGGCAACATTTCATGGTCAGGATTAGCTTGTTGGGGCCGTGGGTTGACGAGACCTTTGAGTTTCAGTTTGCCAATGATTCGGGCGGAACGAAGATATTACGGCCTATGGGGAGTGCCCATCCCGGGCGTCAGTTTTCAGCTTCTGACTGAGAAAAGGGCAGCGCTCACTCCGTAGGAACCGGCTGGGGCGTGGCAGCTGGGTTGACTGGAAGCGACCTGAGTAGACGGTCTCTCGGCAAGGCACCATTCTTACTCCACTGCCACCGCCAGATCTCGCCGCGAAAAAATCCACGCGGCCACTACCCAGAAGACTGCGGTCTCAGTCCATGCCAGCAACACCATCTCGAGGCTCACATTCCACGTCCTGCTGAAATCGCTGACGATCAGCGGTTCCAGCAGCCCATAGACTGGAATCACGTATCTCGAGAATGAGTCTCCGCGCAACGAAAGCAGCGCCGGAATGCCGGCCACCGTTCCCGCGCCGATCGCAGCAAACAGAGGAGGCAAGAATGTTGAAAGGGATAGCGTCAATGAGGCCGTCAACAGGCAGGCTGTCCAGAGTGCGACCATTCCAAACCATAATGTCCCCAGGCTGAGACCGAAACGACCGAGCAGCCAACTGGCCGTGAAGCCCATACAGAGGCAGAACACACCCAGGACCAGGCCGATCCCCGCCAGCAGGCCGAACACATACTGGCGGCGCGAAATCCCTTTGGAGAGCACCGCGAGAATCCGCCTCGAGCGCTGGTCCGCCTGAATCGCGGAGCTGCCAAAGAAGACGCCGAAGGTCACCGAATACACCGCCAGTTGCCGGAAAATCATCAGCGCGTCTTCTGGTCCCGCCCGTTCGTCGCCGAGCATTCCGAACGTGGCCCAGCCCAGCACCCAGAGCAGCAGGAAAAACAGTGGCCAGCGCTGTTCTCGCGCAAAGTTTCTTGCGATCAGAAAGACCGGTCTCACGCTATTTTCCCATCCCTGGGTTGGCTCGCCTTAGTAGCACCCGATGCAGGGTTCGTCAGTTCCAGGAATAACTCTTCCAGCGAACGCCGAACGGGATTTACGCTGACGACTTCCCCACCCGCGGCCCACACGCGCTCGATAGCTGCGCGCTGCTCTCTTTTCGGAACGGCAAACCGCAGCCGGCCGTCATCCATGGTCGCATTCGCAAAGGGAGCGTCTGAAATCGACTGCGCTACGATCTCCACCCGATCGCTGGTTTCGAGCATGTCGCTCAGAGTCCCAGTGTGCACTAGGTGCCCGCGGCTGAGAATCGCCACCCGGTCACACACCAGTTCCACTTCGGAAAGGAGGTGCGAACTGAGAAATACCGTCTTCCCTTGGCTTCGAGACCGCAACAGCAGTTCGCGGATCGACACCCGCGCCGCCGGGTCAAGCGCCGATGTCGGCTCGTCGAGAATCAGTAAGTCCGGGTTATTGACCAGGGCCTGGGCCAGGCCCATGCGCTGCAGCATGCCGCGCGAAAACTGCCCGAGGTTCCTTCCCGCCTCCGACTGCAGATCGACCGCCTCGAGCGCCGCACGGGTAGCGTGGTCCAGCGCTGCTCCGTGCAGCCCGTTCAGGCCGCCGTAAAAACGAATGGCAGCCTCGGCCTTGCGGTGGTAGAGCGCAACGTTCTCCGCGAGAAATCCCACGCGCCGGCGAGTCGCCACCTGCCCGAACGGTTTCCCGAGCATTCGCCCGGTACCGGAAGAAGGCTGCATGAACCCCATCGCCAGGTGAATGGCTGTGCTCTTCCCAGCGCCGTTGGGGCCGAGGAAGCCGAAGATTTCTCCGCTCTCCACAGAAAGAGAGAACTGTTGCAGAGCGCGCACGCGCCGCCGTCCGGACCACGAGCGGTATTCCTTCGTGATCCCTTCGAACTCCAGGGCTGGCGGCATAAGCTTCTGATTCTAATCGTGCGTGGGAATCCTGTGAAAATCCGCTCTGGGCTTGGATTGACAATCGTCGGCAGAGTCGGCATTATTACTCCCTGGTTTGGTTCGGTATCCCCCGCGAGACGAGGGCTTGGAGGGTCCAATGCTTCAGTTTCTCCGAAACCTGTGGTCGGGCGAGCAAGGACAGGACATCGCCGAATACGCAGTGATGCTGGCGGTGATCCTGGTACTGGTGATTGGCACCGTCCGTCTGATCGGAGGCAATGCCAATAACGCGTTCTCCAGCGTCGCCAGTTCCCTGAGCCAGTAGAGCCTGGGTCACCGTTTCTCGTTGCCGGAATGGAGTAGGCATTCTCTTGGATGAGATGGTTATGACACGATTTAGCACCTCCAGCCAGTTTGGCCGCTATCGCTTTACATTCGCGGCGGAGGTGGAAGACTGGAGCCGGTCAGTGGAATAGAGGCAGCTCAAAGATCCGCACCCGACGCCGCGATCATAGATTGCGGCTTTTGTTTTGGGCCAGAAGAATCGAAAGGAACCTCCCCATGATTGTGAACATGTCGGACAACGCCACGGCGGAGCAGATCGAACACGTCATTCAACGGATCCGGGAAGCCGGGTTCCAGCCCCACGTCACGCGCGGCACGGAACGCACCATCGTGGCTGCGGTAGGGAGCGGCGGACGCCGCCACGAAATCGAAGCGCTCTCCGTGGCGCCGGGTGTCGATAACGTGGTCGCCATCGCGCAACCGTTCAAGCTTGTGAGCCGCCAGACCCGGCCGCAGCCTTCGGTTGTAGAAGTGGGCGGAGTCAGGATCGGTGGCGAGGAAGTGGTCGTTATTGCCGGCCCCTGCTCGGTCGAGTCCCGCGAGCAACTGCTCGAGACTGCTCACGGCGTAAAACGCGCCGGCGCCACCATGCTGCGGGGCGGCGCCTACAAGCCTCGCACGTCACCGTACGAGTTCCAGGGCCTGGGAATCGAAGCCCTGAAGATCCTGCGCGAAGCGCGTGAACAGACCGGGTTGCCGGTCGTCACTGAAGTGATGAGCACCGAGGACGTGGATCTGATCTGCGAATACGCCGACATGCTTCAGGTGGGCGCGCGCAACATGCAGAACTTTGCGTTGTTGCGGCGGCTGGCCACCACCAACAAGCCCGTGCTGCTGAAGCGCGGCCCTTCCGCCATCGTCAAGGAATGGCTGCTGGCGGCGGAGTATCTGCTCTCCGGTGGCAATCATCAGGTGGTGCTGTGCGAACGCGGGATCAAGACCTTCGAAACCGCCACCCGCAACACCATTGATCTCGCCTCCATCGCGCTAGTCAAGGAGCTTTCGCACCTGCCGGTCATTGCCGATCCCTCGCATGGAACCGGCAAGCAGAGCCTAATCGGAGCCGTGTCGCGCGCCGCCATTGCCGTGGGCGCCGACGGCATCATCGTCGAGGTTCATCCCTGTCCGGAACGCGCCCTCTCCGACGGACCGCAATCTCTCGACCTGGCGCAATTCGAGAAGGTAATGCGGGGTCTGTGCGCGCCGCTGCGTCCGCTGGCAAGGGCGAACCCAGGCAAGGTAGCGTGATCGGCTCGCTAGTGATGCGTGCCTGCGAAGTGAGCGTGCGGAATCCGCGCGCCCGATCGGCGGCGCCGATTGAGGCCATCGCCGATCGCTTGTAGTCGTCCTGCCCGCTGCACCGAAGGACAGTCCCAAGCGTACATCCCCCGGCCATTCTTGCTGGTCCCAATCCCTGTTTTGCTCTGAAGTGCGCGAGAGTTCTGACGATGGTAATCCTGAGCGGGGATTTGTGTCTCACTGTGCCTTCAAACAGCGCACGTCGACCCACATGAGCGACCGGTCCATTTCGTCCCTGACCTCGGGTTCAGCGCCTTTGGCGCTTTCCCCAGTCTTTTCTCGATCGCCGGCTGCGGTACGGTTTCGGGACCCGCTGTAGACCGAGTTGAACAACTGTCGAAGGAGGCGCCTGCATGGCAACACTGAAGGGAGACAACGATATGAACGTGGCAGTGCAGTTATCGCCCGAGCAGCGGCAGGCCTCGCGCAACACCGTGAAAACCCTCGGCCTGTACTGGCTGGTCGTCAACCAGGCACCGGTGAACCATGACGTGCGGGAAATGAGTGGGCAAGGTCATGAGCGCTGAAGACACTGCTCCGACGACGCAAAACGGACAGCTGCGATTCCTGCTCGTCGAGGACAACCCACTGGATGTCGAGCTGGTGCAACGCGAACTGCGCCGCGCCGGCTTCAAGTTCACTTCCGCGGTGGTGCAAACGCCTGAAGATTTTACGCGCGAAGTGCACGCCACCCGTCCACACGTCGTGCTCGCCGACTACAACCTTCCCCAGTGGAAAGGCATAGAAGCGCTCGAGATTCTTGCACGGGCCGGCCTGGATGTTCCCTTGATCCTGGTCACGGGCGCGCTCGGCGAGGTGACCGCTGTGGATTGTATCAAGCAGGGTGCCACCGACTACGTCCTGAAAGGCGCCCTGACGCGGCTCCCGGTCGCCATCGGTCGAGCTTTGCACGAGAAGCGTCTGCGGGAGCAGCGCAAGCGTGGAGAAGAAGATCTGGCGGTGAAGGTGGACGAACTGGCCCGCTCCAATCGCGATTTGGAGCAGTTCGCCTACGTGGCCTCCCACGACCTGCAAGAACCGTTACGCATGGTGGCCGCCTACACCCAACTGCTGGCCGAGCGCTATCGCGGCAAACTCGACGAAAATGCCGACAAGTACATCGGCTACGCCGTCGAAGGCGCCACGCGCATGCAGGCGTTGATCCGCGACCTGCTGGAGTTTTCCCGCGTTGGGCGCAATGGAACCGGCGGAAAACATTCCGACTGCAATGCTGCCCTTGAACGGGCGCTGCTGAACCTGAAGGCCGCCATAGACGAAAGCGGCGCGGCCGTGAACCATGACCCGCTCCCCGCGGTTGCCGCCGAGTCGACCCTACTGATCCAGCTCTTCCAGAACCTGATCGGCAACGCCATCAAGTTTCGCGGAAAAGAAGCGCCCG
Source organism: Terriglobales bacterium (assembly GCA_049273945.1). Lineage (GTDB taxonomy): Bacteria > Acidobacteriota > Terriglobia > Terriglobales > Acidobacteriaceae > Acidiflorens. The sequence continues at coordinate 9,418 of JBASRS010000088.1, forward strand.
TCATTCGGATTTCCGCCGAGAGGCAGGGCGCTCGCTGGCAGTTTGCGGTGGCCGATAACGGCATCGGCATCGCGCCCGAACACAAGGACGTCATCTTCGTCATTTTTCAGCGTTTGCACGCCCGCGACGAATATTCCGGAAACGGCGTGGGGCTGGCCATTTGCAAGAAGATCGTGGAACACCACGGCGGAAGAATCTGGGTCGAGTCAGAGCCGGGTCATGGGTGCACTTTCCAGTTCACGCTGACGGCCATTCCGGCCGATGAGAAAGACAACTCCAATGACCTCCTCCAAACCTGCGATTCTGCTGGTTGACGATAACCCCGCCGACCTGGATCTGATCCGGGAGGCACTGGCGGCCAGCAGTTACCAAAGGTGCGTCAGCGCCGTGCCTAACGGAGAGGAGGCGATCGCCTTCCTCTACCACACCGGCAAATATGCCGACGCCGTGCGTCCGGACCTGCTCATCCTCGATCTGAATCTGCCGCGCAAGGACGGCCGCGCCGTGCTGGCCGATTTCAAATCCGAACCGAACCTGCGGTCCATACCTGTTGTCGTCTTTACTACTTCTCGTTCCGGCCAGGACATCGCGCGCAGCTATGAACTGGGAGCGAATTGCTATGTCAGCAAACCCGGAAGCCTGGCAGATTTTCTGGCGGCGGTGCACTCGATCGAGAAGTTCTGGCTCGAATTAGCCAGCCTGCCGCGTTAGAAACGTGAGGGATTAACGGCTTTCGACCTTTTCCAACTCGCTGAAAACAATGGCGGGGACGACGGGACTCGAACCCGCGGCCTCTGCCGTGACAGGGCAGCGTTCTAACCAACTGAACTACGTCCCCAACCTGATTTTTTCATTGTATCAAATGTTTTTCGCGCACTTGTGCTTCACCACTCGTTCTCTCCCCGGACGTCAAGTCATTCGGCATTCACCGAAAACGCCGCTGACTGTTACCGCGGACACTTCCCTTCCCAGCCCGTTTCGCCAACAATAGAGGTCTGCGTGTTTGAAACCACCGTCAATCCGGGCCCAATCACCATGGCTATGGCGATTGAGCGTTACTTCAACATAGCGCTGTATATGCTGGTGTTCACCGGTTTTGGGACGCTCGCCTCGACCGGAGGCTTGGATCTCCCGGCGGTGCTGGTAGTGAGTTGTGCGCTGCTCCTCCGCGGCTACCAACTGATCAGCCGCCGGAACTTTGCCATCCCCGAGCGCTGGACCACGTACCTGACGCTGCTCTATGTTTTTGTCTATTTTGCGGACTACTTCTCGGTATCGGGCAGTTTCCTGGCAGCCACCGTTCACCTCGTGCTGTTTCTGATGGTGGTTCGCTTGTTCTCGTCCCAGCGCACTCGCGACCACTACATGCTGGCGGTGCTCTCATTCCTGATGGTGTTAGGAGCCGCCGTCCTCACCGTGGACAGCGTCTTTCTGTTTTCCTTTGCCGGGTTCCTACTGGTCGCGGTCATCACCTTCGTCCTGATGGAGATGCGCCACTCGGTCGCTGAAGACCAGGGGTGGGCGCAGGAACCGAAGGAGGCTGCGCCCTACCGCCGCATGGCGAACGTCCTGCTGGCCACGGCTCCCCTGCTTATGCTGATGATCCTGGCTGGCGGCTCCTTGATTTTCTTTCTTCTGCCGCGCGTCTCGTCGCGCTATCTGAGCGCTTACGCCCCGGCCAGCGATCTTTCCACCGGTTTTACTGACCGCGTGCAACTCGGCCGGATCGGGCAGATTCAGCAGTCCAGCGCGGTGGTTATGCACATCCAGATCGAGAACGATCTCCAGGGCGCCTACGATCTGAAGTGGCGCGGGGTTGCCCTCAGCCTTTTCGACGGCAAAATCTGGTCAAATCCCTTCGCGCAGATCGAAGTGAAGCGGTCTGGCAACGGGAGCTATCGGCTGGGACCGGTGGCCGGCAAGGGCGCTGCTCCTGGCATTACAGGCCGGCTGATCCACTACCGTGTCCTGATGGAGCCGCTGGGTACCAACGTGTTCTTCCTGGCGGAGCGGCCCGAAAGCCTCACCGCAAACCTCCGGCTCGTCACAACCGATGCCGGCGGAGCGGTCTACAATCTCGACGCTGACCATCCCATCAATCGCTACGAAGCCGATTCCGAACTGGTGCAACCGGATACCAGCGAACTGCGCCTGACCGCTAACACCGTCCCCGGCAGCATGGAGGACTACCTTAGGCTGCCGCCACTCGACATTCGCATTTCGAAGCTGGCTGAAGAGATCACCGCATCGGCGCCCAATAACTACGACAAGGCTCTCGCGTTGGAACGTTATCTGCGCACGCGTTTCGGCTACACGCTGGAGCTGCCACGCAGCGTTCCGCACGATCCGCTGGCCTATTTCCTGTTCGAGCGAAAGAGAGGCCACTGCGAGTACTTTGCCAGTTCTATGGCGGTGATGCTGCGTGCGCTGCGCATCCCGTCGCGCCTGGTGACCGGATTTCGCGGGGGCGAATTCAACGACCTCACCGGCCAGTACGTAGTGCGCGCCAGTAACGCCCATTCCTGGGTTGAAGCCTATTTTCCGGGCTACGGTTGGGTCAGTTTCGATCCGACTCCGGGCGGCAGTCTGGAGACAAGCACCGGCTGGGGACGGATGCTGCTCTACGTGGATGCCGCCGCCTCTTTCTGGCGGGAGTGGATCATTAATTACGACGTGACCCACCAGCGCACCCTGGGAGAGGGAGCCGCCCAGAACAGCCGCCGCTTCTATAACCAGCTGCGCCACTGGTATGCCCGGCACTATCAAGCGCTGCTGGACTCCGCCCGGCGAACTCACCTGCAAATCACCCGCTCTCCCGCCCGCTGGATCGGCGGGAGCCTGGCGGTGACTGCGTTTCTGGCGATCCTGATCAATCTCGGCCGCATTCTCCGCGGGCTCGCGCACCGCCGCCTGCGGGCCCACCCCGACCGCGCCCCGAGGGAATCGGCCGCGCTCTGGTATGAACGGATGCTCCGCTGGCTGGCTCGGCGGGGCTGGCGGAAGTCACCGGCGCAGACGCCGCACGATTTTGTGGCCGCTATCCAAGAGCTGAACTTGCAGCGGAAGGTCGCCACCTTCACGCGCGCCTATGAGTCCGCCCGCTTCGGCCAATCGGTGGACGACGCGCGCGCCTTGCCTGAACTGTTTGAGGAAATTACGACTGCGGAGCGCTAGGTAGTGTAGAGCCTGGGTCTCTGACCCGGCAGGCCCGGGTCGAAGACCCGGACCTACACAGCCCTAGAAACGGCGGATGAATCCGCCACCGACGTAGTAGTTGTGCTGCCGGCTGCGCACCGTCGTGACATTCAGGTCCGGTACCCCGGAATAATAATCGCGCGCTTCCAGACGCAAACCCCAATTGTGCCAGGGCCAAACGTCCAATCCCGCCCCGAACTCAAACACTCCGGTATTGGTGCTGGTCTTGCCCGGGTTGGGCCCGCCAAAAACCAGCTGGCTCGATTGCTTGAAGTAGCCGTAGCCTCCGCCGGCACTGACCCAAGGTGACACTCCCTGGTCCGGAAAGAAGTTCACGCGCACGGCCGGAGTCACGAAGAACGACTTGTAACCCTCGGGGATGAGATTTTCTCCCGTGTTCAGGTCCATATCGAAACCGTACGCGAACGGCACCTCCCCGGAGATTCCGAACAGGCCATAGGTCTTGAGGAGGCGGCTGTAGTTCCCGCCGACGGTGATTCCGTTTCCGAAATGGATGTTCGGATTGGAGAAATTCGCTCCCTGGATTCTCTGCGAACTGACGAAAGTGCGCCCCAGCGTCGCGGAAACCTCATTCTGCTGCGCGCACGCGGCGGAGATGAGAATTACGACGAACACAAGCAGAGCGGCGAGGCGTTTGGGCGACATCTCTCCTCCGGAGTCTTGCGGGATGTAGTTTATTTTCCTAAGGGTAGCACGGGCCCACCCCTTCGGTCGAAACGGAAGTACCCTACTTGGTGCGGGCATGCGGCCCTGCTCCGGGGCTCCGCACGGCGCCGGATGATAAAATTCGTGAGTCTCCTTTTCCTGTTCATCGTTCTCCAGTGCCTGCACAGAAAAACAGTTCCGTGAACGCGGAGCAGACTGCTCCGGCCAAGGTTGGCTTCGTCAGCCTGGGCTGTCCCAAGAACCTCGTGGATAGCGAGGTGATGATGGGCATGCTGGCTCGCGCGGGCGCCGAACTTACGCCCCGCGCCGATGATGCCGATGTCATCGTGGTCAACACCTGCTCATTTATCGCCAGCGCGCAGCAGGAGTCGGTAGACACCATCCTCGAAATGGCCCGGCACAAGGCCAACGGCAAGGTCAGGAAGCTGGTCGTCGCCGGATGCCTGGTCGAGCGCTTTCGCGACGAGATCCGCAAGAATATTCCGGAGGTGGACGCGGTCGTCGGCACCGGCGAACTGGACCGGATTCTCTCCGCAACCGGCGTAGCGGAATCGGCCCGCACGCCCAGCCCGTTCACCATCCTGACCTCGCGACCTGAGGGCGACCATCGCCGTCAGCATGGGCGCTTCGCGCGCGATTCCTGGGATGGTGCCATCGCCGACCTCCCCAACTATCTTTACGACGAAGCCACGCCGCGCGTTTTGGCCACGCCGGGATACACGGCCTATATCAAAATCGCCGAAGGCTGCGATCATCCCTGCACCTTCTGCATCATTCCGCAACTTCGGGGACAATTCCGCTCGCGGCGTTTCGAGTCGGTGATCGCGGAAGCGGAGCGGCTGGCACAGTCGGGCGTGCGAGAGATCACACTGATTGGGCAAGATACAACTTGCTACGGCGAAGACTTCGGCCTGAAGGATGGTTTGGCCTTGCTGCTCGAAAAGCTGGCGCGCATTGACCGGCTGCACTGGATCCGGTTCCTCTATGCCTATCCCAACAAGATCACGAGCCGCCTGCTCGAAACCATCGCCGCCCACGACAATATCTGCTCGTATATTGACGTTCCTCTGCAGCATGCTTCGGCTTCAGTTCTGAAGCGTATGAAGCGAGGCGGCGGCGCGGATTTGTTCCTGCGCTCGATCGAGAAGATGCGGCGTACGATCCCGAACCTGACTTTGAGAACTTCCTTCGTGGTGGGCTTTCCCGGTGAGACGGACGAGGAATTTGAAGATCTCTGCGAGTTCACACAAGAGGCCGGTTTCGACTGGATGGGAGCCTTCGGCTACTCCGACCAGGAGGGAGCTGGGGCGTTTGATCTTGAATACAAAATCTCCCCCCGCGAGATCGAGGGCCGCCGTAAGTCGCTGATGTCCATCCAGAAGAAAATCAGCCGCGCAAAAAAGAAAGCGCTCGTCGGCCGCGAGTTTGACCTGCTACTCATGGGTCCTTCGGAAGAAAGCGACCTGCTTCTCGAAGGCCGCACCGCGATGCACGCTCCTGAAATTGACGGTAAAGTCTTCGTAAACGATTACGCGGAGACAACGGAACCGCAAAAAGGGGCGTTTTACCGCTGCCAGATCGCCGAAGCGCACGACTACGACCTGGTCGCGCGGCTGGTATAGCCGCGGCCTTGCGCTCTGTGCCGTCCTGGTCCATGATGTCCAGCCATGAATCCGGATTTCATCCGTCTGCTGCTGCGCGTAACTGCCCGCATTTCGTGCCTTCTATTTCTAGGGGCTTTCGCCGGGCCGGGGTTGCGCAACTTGTGGCCGCCAAAGTGGACGGAGTGGATTGAGCAATCCCGCCCGCAGTTTCTGCTGGCGTTTGCCGGATCGCACACGATTCATCTGGCTCTGGTACTTACGTTGGCTTGGGCCATTCCGGAGGAATTCCGCAGGCAGTTTCCACGGTACGGTCTGATTGGTGGGGCAATTGTCTACGTGCTGATTTATGTGCTGGCGTGGGCAGCGTTTGCGGATCTTAGGAGTCGGCGCGCGACCCGAGTCCCTGTCCGGCACCTCACCGCGTTGCAGGCGACCGCGATGTACCTGATCTGGGTTGTTTTCGCACTGGCATTTGTCGGCGGAACCTTTCGCGACCTGCGCACCTATGCAGCCTTTGGAGTCGCGGTCGTGGCGGCATTTATCGTTCGGCTGGCAGGCCGCCGCTCGACCACTCAGGTGCACCCGACGGCCGCCGCCGCTAATTGAAAATCCGGCGCCAATGTTTCCACTACTATCTCGTTCCGCATCTAGAATGGTGTCTATGGGGCGCAAACGTTCCAAGCGCATCGCTTGTCCGATCTGCAGGAAGCCTGTGAAGAGCGCGGACCCCGACTTCCCTTTCTGCAGCGAGCGCTGCCGGACGATCGACCTTGGAAAATGGGCGAGCGGTGCGTATGTGATTTCGTCGCCCGTACAGGATACCGAGGAAGCAATTCGAGACAGCAATCCCGACGATGCGGACGAAAGCTCGTGAAACCCGCGCCCCGATCCGCAAGCGCGAACCCCGACCGTAGCGCCGGCCCTTCGGCTCGCGATGCTCGCTCGGGGCAGGCTCCGGCTGTCGCGGGGGCGTCCCGCCCCCGTTCTCCGCTCTGGGCCACCCTGGTTGCCACCTTTCTTGGTGTCGGCCACTTGAAGCCCGGCCCGGGGACCTGGGGATCTCTGGCTACCGTAACCCTATGGGCGCTCGCGAGTTGGCGCATCCCACCTGAGTCCCGTACGTGGGCCACGATCGCCGCCGCCATCGCAGTCACACTGATCGGCATCCCCGCGTCCACCCGTGTCGCGCGCGCGTCTGGTCGGAAAGACCCGCAGTTTGTCGTGATTGATGAAGTTGCCGGCCAACTGGTGGCGCTAATTGCCGTTCCGCTCGGTTGGAAAACATTTCTCGCGGGCCTTATACTTTTTCGTGTCTTCGATATTCTGAAGCCCCCGCCGGTGCGGCAACTGGAGCGCCTGCCGGAGGGTATCGGAATCGTGGTGGACGACCTGGCAGCCGGGTTGTACGCCCTGGTCGTCATGCATCTACTGCTGCACTTTCGACTTCTAACAGGGTAACGGCCGGCTCCTGCCGGAAACGCACAGATGAGTATTTCCGAACGCTTGTTAGGCAAGAAGAACGTGAACGGCAAGCCGCATATCCAGGCGGTGGCGCCCAGCTTTGCCTTGCCGGGAGGCGAGGTCCGCATCGTGGGCAGCGGGCTGCGTCCGCCCGAACTGCGCCGGCCGCGTGTTCACTTTGGCGAGGTGGAAGGCTCGGTTTTGATCAGTGCCGACGACTTCGTGATCGCGCGCGTACCCGAAGGCGCAGTCTCGGGACCGGTTGTCGTGGGCACCAACGGGCACGTCAGCAACGCGCACTCCATCAAGGTCGCTGTGCCGGTCGCCGACAACTTGCATCCCGTCACCAATCCCGCGCTCGATCATGAAGGAAACATCTACGTAACCTTTTCCGGATCACGGGGACAAAAGGTGCCGGTGGCGATTTTCAAGATCGACACCAACTACACCATCAAGCCGTTTCTCAATGAAATGATGAACGCCACCGCCATCGCTTTCGATCGCGAAGGTCAGATGTACGTCTCCTCGCGTCACGACGAAACGGTATACAAAGTCGCGCCCAACGGCACCATGTCGTCCTACGCCGAGGGCATGGGAGTGGCGACCGGGATCGCTTTTGACCGTGCCCAGAATCTCTACGTCGGCGACCGCAGCGGAACCATCTTCAAGATCGCCCCCGACCGGCAAATCTTCGTTTTCGCTACGCTCGAGCCGAGCGTCTCCGCTTACCACCTGGCCTTCGGCCCGCATGGCGACCTGTTCGTCACCGGACCGACAACTTCCAGTTTCGACTGCGTTTACAAGGTGGACCCGCACGGCAGCATGTCAGTGTTCTACCGCGGCCTGGGACGCCCGCAGGGGTTAGCATTCGATGCCGACGGGAATCTCTACGTCGCGGCTTCCCTCTCGGGCAAGCGCGGCATTGTGAAGATCACGTCCGAGGGCAAAGCCAGCCTGGAAGTCTCCGGACAGGGGCTCGTGGGCCTGGCTTTTGCGCCGGGCAAGTCCGCGATCCTCGCTACCAACAGCGCTGTTCACCACATTTCGTGGAATATTCAGGGCTTGCCGCTGATTCCGGATTAGTGATTCGACAACCGGAGATCGGGTTCCGACGCAGAATGGTATGCAATCGCTGAACTAATCACCAACCACTAAGCACTCATCACTTCTTGTACACGGTGGGCCGCGGACCCTTCTCGAGCGTTTCGCGATCCCAGATCATGCCTTCGCGGGAATAGTTGGCGAGCTCAAAATCCTGCGTGAGTTCGAGCGCGTCGGTGGGGCAGGCGTCTTCGCACAGACCGCAGAACATGCAGCGGCTCAGGTCGTAAGTGAAAGCGGTGAGTTCCTTGCGGCGGGTCTTCTCGTTGCGCTCGCTGGTGACCACGATCAGGTTCTCAGGACAAGCCAGCGCGCACAGGTCACAGGAAATGCAGAGAGTTTCGTCCGTGTCGGGATTCACGTTCAGCCGCGGCGCGCCTCGATAGCGCTCTGCTACCTGTGGACGCTCCAGCGGATACTGCTCGGTGTAGATCTCCTTGGGATGCTGGTATTTGAACGTAACCTTCAGACCCTGGAGCAGGTCCAGCAGAAACACTTTCCGGACGATTTCGGTCAATCCCATAACCCCGATAGGATACCACTGCCGTTGCCGGTAGCCAGTGGCCAGTTGTCAGCACGCCCCTCGGCCCGTTGCTAGTTGTCGATTTCTGGTCGCGAAGGACGAACGACCAACAACCGGGCGGCGCTCACGGAACTTCTCCCCAGCCGTCTGCGTATCAGGACGCAGGACATGGTTATGAAAGCCTATCTCGCCAATCTGCCGACCGCGGTCTGGGCCCTCCTTGCCCTGCCCGCGCTGGTCGTCACCCGCTGTGTGGTGGCGACGGTGGTGCCCCAGGTGGTGCACGCCGTAGTGCCGGAAGTGGTGCGCACGGTGCTGAGAATCATCTGAAGCGCGCTCCCGAAGCTTCACTCGAACTTCTCGCCTTCAACCCGCTACAATCTCAATGGCTACGAGCGACGGGCTTCGTGCCACGAACTACTGGCTTTCTGGCAACTGGCCACTGGCAGCTGACAACTGGTTTGCACCGACGAAATCTGCATGGAAGAAGCGCTCCGCTGCGCGCAACGCGCGTTGGAGATGGGAGAAGTGCCGGTCGGGGCGGTCGTTGTTTGGAAGGGGCAGGTTGTCGGCCGGGGGTGGAATCGCAATCTTACCGACAACGATCCCACCGCTCATGCCGAGATCGTCGCGCTGCGAGAAGCGGGTTCGAACGTCGGTAACCACCGTCTCGGCGACTGTGAACTGTTTGCTACAATTGAGCCGTGCGCGATGTGTGCGGGCGCCTTGCTTCATGCGCGCATCCGCCGCCTGGTGTACGGTGCGGACGATCCTAAAGCGGGCGCCGTTCATTCCGTCTTGCAGGTGTTGAATCACCCGCAATTGAATCATCGGATGGACGTTCGCGGCGGGGTGCTGGCAGCGCGCTCGGCGGAAATCCTGCAGGAGTTCTTTAGAAAACGTCGTTAGTCGTTGGTCGTTAGTCGTTCGCGGGTCGGGTTTCTTACTGACTACCGGCTACCGACTACTGACGACTGCTTCCGGAGAGGTGCGTGAGTGGTTGAAACGATCCGCCTCGAAAGCGGACATACCTTAACGGGTATCGTGGGTTCAAATCCCACCCTCTCCGCCATCATTTCCCAGCCCAGAAGGTGCCGTCATGGGTAGTCAACCCGAGACTCCCTTTGAAAGTGTCGAGAATGCTCACGAATACGTCCGCCTGCTGCTCGAAGCGGTATCGGACGCCCGCCTGGATATTGCAGCCGATCTTGCCGCTGCTTCGGGAGCAAAGCCTGATCGGCGGCTGGAGGCGTTGCGCCTGGTGCAGTACAAGCTGGAAAAGCTGGAACAGCAGTTGCAGAACAGCAGCCGCGTACTCAATGACCTCCGCACTCTTCGGCGCCTGTTGTTCGATGAAAGGCCGGAACCCACATCGACTGTGCCCCGCGCCGAGAACGACCCGGAAGCTGCCTGATTTACCGGGGGGGCGAGTCCCTCCCTCTCCGCCAGACTCTTTTCTTCCAAGTAGCCCTGACATTTCTTGCGTCCGGCGCTGACAATTTTTTCCGCGAAACTTTTTGCCGGAGTATGGGTTTGAAGATTATTCTCCGAACGCATGCCGGCCTGTGACCGCACGACACCAAGTTGTATGATCCGCAACCCCTGCTGGGAGGCGTGCAGAAAGCGACGAATGAAGTCCAAGCTCTCCGTCTTGTTCTGCCTCAGTTGTGGGTTCTTTCTCTTGGTGCTTGGCGGATGTCAAAAAGCTGTGTCGTCACAGCCGGCGACGCGCTCCGCCACCAAGCCGGCGCCGGGCGAAGGAATCCAGAAAATCCAGCACATCGTTTTCCTGATCAAGGAAAACCGCACCTTTGACCACTACTTCGGCACCTATCCCGGAGCCGACGGGGCTACTTCCGGGAAGACTTCCGCGGGAAGAACTATTCCGCTCTCGCACGCGCCCGATGAAACGCCGTGGGACATCGGCCACAGCTGGCGCGATGCGCTCATTGCCATCAACAACGGCAAGATGAACAAGTTCGACCTCGTGGAGAATGGCGATGAGGACGGGTACAAGCTGTCCTATACCCAGCTCTACGAGTCCGATATCCCAAACTATTTCTCCTACGCGCGGAACTTTGTTCTGGCCGACCATATGTTTTCGTCGATGGCCGGGCCAAGCTTTCCCAATCACCTCTACACGGTAGCCGCCCAGGATGATGGCACTCTCGATAACCCGCATCCCAACCACTACAACTGGGGCTGCGACTCCGATGAGGATCAGAGTGTTCCGGTCCAGAAACCGGACAGCCGTTTGACCACCGAGCCTCCCTGCTTCGATTTTCAGACTCTCGCCGATTCGCTCGAGGCGGCTCACATCAGCTGGAAATACTATGCGCCGCCAAAAGGCCAATACGGCTATCAGTGGTCAACGCTCGACGCCATACGGCACATCCGGGAGAGTCCTCTGTGGACGGAGCACGTCGTAAACGACGATCAGTTTGTTGCCGACGCCCTGGCTGGAAAACTGCCCGCCGTGAGCTGGCTGGTGACAGGCGACGACAGTGAACATCCACCGCTGAGTACCTGTGCGGGGGAAAACTGGACCGTGCGCCAGTTAAATGCGGTGATGCAGGGTCCGGACTGGAACGCGACGGTGGTGTTTCTGACGTGGGATGATTTTGGGGGATTCTACGATCACGTGCCGCCACCGGTCGTCGGTTCATACAGCTTAGGTCCACGTGTGCCCTTGCTCATCATCTCCCCGTATGCCCGCAAGGGATATATCAGCCACACGCAATATGAGTTTTCTTCGTTCCTGAAATTCGCAGAAGAGAGATATCGCGTGCCATCCCTAACGGATCGGGACTCGAAGGCTGCCGACATGTTGGACAGCTTCGATTTCACCCAGGAACCCTTGCCGATTTTGATCCTACCGGAGCACCGTTGTCCGATTGCGCCTCACCTCGCGTGGCGAGTCACGACCTTTTGGGATCGAATGAAAAGCCACTGGAACGAAAACACGCGCTACAGCCACCATTAGCCGTAGTCGAGTTGAACTGCCTTCCGTCTCCGGAAGGCTTTGTTTTGTGCGTCAGGCTCTCATCTTCTCTGCAAACTTCTTTTCGAACTTCGCGAGCTTCGGCGAAATCACAAACATGCAATAGGGCTGCCGCGAGTTCTCGTTGTAGTAGTTCTGGTGGTAATCCTCGGCGACGTAGAATTTCGACGCCGGTTCGACTGCGGTCACGATTGGCTCGGGAAACGCTTTGGATGCGGTTAATTCCGCAATGGTCTCTTCCGCGATCCGCTGCTGCTCTTCGTCATTGTAGAAGATCACAGAGCGATACTGCTCGCCCGCGTCATTTCCCTGCCGGTTCAATGTTGTCGGATCGTGTACGGTGAAGAACACCTCCAGAAGATCGCGATACTTGATCTCATCGGGATTGAACGTGATCCGCACGACTTCGACGTGCCCGGTATCACCGCCGCAGACCTGACGATAGGTGGGATTGTCGATGTGTCCGCCCATGTAACCGGACTCGCCTTGGGTCACGCCATTGAGCCGCTGGAAAATGGCTTCAACACACCAGAAACATCCGCCGCCGAAGACTGCTGTTTGCTCTTTGGCCATGGTGGTTAGATGCGCAGGGCGAGCAGAGGTTCCAGTGGCGTTGCCGCCTAAACCGATACCGTGAAAGAGGTCTCCGTCCGCGTGACGGGACGATAAAGCGTGTCGCGCTCGATGGGCTCGCGGCCCGCTTCCGTGATCAAGCGAATCAAGTCCTGGCGCCGCAGACCCTGGGGCGTAGTCGCGCCCGCATCGTGGTAAATCTTCTCCTCGACCACCGTGCCGTCAATGTCATCGGCCCCGAAGCGCAGGGAAATCTGCGCGATCTTGGGCGTCATCATCTGCCAGTAGGACTTGACATGCGGAAAATTGTCGAGCACCAGGCGGCTGACGGCGATCTGCTTGATGTCGAGCATGCCGGTGGTCGTGAACAGATGCTGCAGCGGCGTGTTGGCGGGGTGGAACGCCAGCGGAATGAAAGTCTGGAAGCCGGCGGTTTCATCCTGCAGAGCGCGCAGCTTCAGCAGGTGATCGACGCGGTCTTCATCGTTCTCGATATGGCCATAGAGCATAGTAGCGTTCGACTTCAGGCCGACCTGGTGGGCCAGGCGCGCCGTGTCGAGCCATTGATCGCCATCAATCTTGTGATCGCAGATGATGTGCCGCACCCGGTCGGCAAAAATCTCGGCGCCGCCGCCGGGCAGCGAGTCCACGCCCGCTTCTTTCATCCGCACGAGCGTGTCGCGGATCGAGAGCTTCGCGCGCTTCGCCAGGTAGGCGACTTCCACCATGGTGAAGGCTTTCATGTGCACCTGGGGAAAACGCTCTTTCAATCCCGAGATGAGGTCCAGGAAATACTGAAACGGCAGGTCGGGATGCAAGCCGCCGACGATGTGAAACTCGGTGACCGCTTCCGAGTAGCCGGTAGCCGCCGTCTGAAACGCCTCTTCGAGCGCCATGGTGTAAGCGCCGGGAGCATCCTTCTTGCGGCCAAACGCGCACAGCCGGCACGCCGCCACACACACATTCGTGGGATTGATATGACGGTTGACGTTAAAGTACGCGGTGTCGCCGTGCATCCGCTCGCGCACCCAGTTGGCCAGCCAGCCCACGGCGAGGATGTCGCTGGTCGCGTAGAGGGCGAGCGCGTCGGCTTCGTTCAGACGCTCGCCGGCCAAAACCTTGTCTTTGATCGGATGGAGACGGGCGTCATCGGTCTGGAATGGATGGGTGTTCGCCATCGCTTTTATGATACCGCAGCGGTCTCAATTCGATCACACCGCCAAGTGATTTCAGCGGTTCCGTTTGCTTCAAATTCGAAGCAGCAAGTCAGCGCCGATGAATAGGAAGAACACTACGGAAATCACGCCGTTCATGGTGAAGAAGGCCGCATTCAGCTTGCTCAGATCGTCGTGTCGCACCAGCGAGTGCTCGTAGGCCAGAAGCGCAGCCACGGCGGTCACTCCGGCGATGGCCAGCTTACCGAGTCCGAAAACCAGCACCAGCGCGACCAGCAAGCTAAGCATCGTAAGGTGAAAAACGCGCGCGATCCACAACGCGGTATGGATTCCCAGGTGCCGAGGAAGGGAGTGCAATCCATGGTGGCGGTCGAACTCATAATCCTGGCAGGCGTAGATCACGTCAAAACCGCCCACCCAGAACGTGACTGCCGCCGTCAGCAATAAGATTCGTGGGTCGAGCGAGCCGCGAACCGCGATCCAGGCCGCCGCGGGAGCGATGCCGAGAGCAAATCCAAGAAAGAGATGGGACCAACGTGTGAAGCGCTTCGAATAAGAATAGAGCAGCACGACAGCGAGCGCTACCGGCGACAGCATCAGCGCCATGCGGTTCAACTGCCATGCCGCCAGCACAAACATTCCGCAGGAGACCAAGACGAACGTGCTGACAAACCCGGGAGTCAACAGACCGGTCGGCAGAGCGCGGATGCTGGTGCGAGGATTGGCGGCATCAATGGAAACGTCAGCCAGGCGATTGAAAGCCATGGCCGCCGAGCGGGCCGACACCATGGCCACGATGATCCATGTGAGTTGATGCCATGCCGGTAGTCCGCCGGCGGCCAGCATCGCGCCACAGAGCGCAAAGGGGAGCGCGAAAACGGAGTGCTCCCACTTGATCATCTCCAGCGTGATCTTCAGGTTTTGCAGGAAACCCACAGGACATTGTAAAGCAGTGGTTAGTGGTTGGTGATTAGTGGTTAGCAACCACCAGATTCGGAAACATGAGAGGGTTCACTAACCAGCAACCACTAATCACTCTCCACTGCTCCCTCCACCAGCGGCACAAACCGGCAGCCTTCCAGAACCTGCACTTCCGCTTGTCCGGTCACTTTCCGGATCAACTGCAATTCCTGGCTTGAGGGCGGGCCGACGGGCACGACCATGCGTCCGTCCTCGCGCAGTTGCACAAACAGCGCTCGCGGAATTTCGGAAGCTGCAGCCGAGACGAGAATGGCGTCGAATGGAGCGTATTCGGGCCAGCCCAGGGTGCCGTCGCCGACGCGGACCTTCACGTTGGAATAGCCCAGCCGCTCGAGCGTCGCCTGCGCTGCGGCTGCGAGTGGGGGATGCCTTTCGACTGAGTACACCTCGGCACACATCCACGCCAGCAGAGCGGTCACGTAGCCGGAGCCCGTGCCCACTTCGAGGACGCGGTCGGTGGGCCGCAAGGCCAGGTGCTGCAGCATCACCGCCACGATGTAAGGCTGGGAGATCGTCTGCCCCGCGCCGATCGGCAGCGGGTGGTCTTCGTAGGCGTCGTCCCCGAGCGACTCAGGAACGAACTCGTGTCGGGGCACCTCACGCATGGCCTCCAACACGCGGAGATCGCGCACGCCGCGGTCCTCCAGTTGTGTGCGCACCATCCTTGCGCGCAGCGCCTCGAATGAGTCGCGTTGAAATCGAAGTTGCATTGGTTATACCGCCGGGCCGCGCCCCGCCGGACATCCGAGGGCGTCCTACGTCATTCAATACGGCCCGATAATTCCACCGATGCTGCGGGAGGCGGGCAGTTCGGGGCGGACGGTTCTTCTCTTCGCTTCCAGCATGTCGAGAGACTTGTAGGCCGTCCCGGTATTGAACAGCACGACGGTGTCCTCCGCGCGGAAAAAACCGCTGGCTCGCAGCTTCTGATACGCCACCAGCGACGCAGCCCCCTCCGGCGCTGCGAACACCCCTTCCACGCTCGCCCAATGCCGGACGGCGGCGAGGATTTCCTCGTCCGTCGCGGCTACCGCCGTGCCCTTGCTTTTCTTGATGATGTCGAGAATCAGGTAGTCGCCGTAGGCCTTGGGGACGCGCAACCCCGCGGCGAAGGTCTCGGCTCCGGTCCACATTTCCGAAGTGCTCTTCCCTGCTTCCCAGGCTCTCACGATGGGCGCGCAGCCCGCCGCCTGCACGGTCACCATCTTCGGACGCTCCGGGCCGATCCAGCCCAGCTGCTCCATCTCGTCGAAGGCCTTCCACATGCCGATCATGCCCACGCCGCCGCCGGTGGGATAGATAATGCCCTGCGGCAGCCTCCATCCCAGTTGCTCGGCGACTTCGTAGCCCATGGTCTTCTTGCCTTCGACGCGGAATGGCTCTTTCAACGTGGAGACATCGAACCAGCCTTCTTTCTCCTTGCGCTCGGCGACGATGCGGGCGCAGTCGCTGATCAGGCCGTCCACCAACGTTACGTGCGCACCGTAATAGTCGGCTTCCATGCGGTTCGCCAACGGCACATCTTTCGGCATGAAGATGTAGGCTTCAATCCCCGCTGCCGCCGCGTAGGCCGCCAGCGCCCCGCCGGCGTTGCCTGCCGAAGGGATGGCCAGTTTCTTGAGACCGTAGTGTCGCGCCATGGTGACGGCGGCGGAGAGTCCGCGCGCTTTGAACGATCCCGTGGGATTGAGGCCTTCGTCTTTGATATAGACGCCCGGGTGCTCGCGGCTGGAGAGCATGGGCGTGAAGCCTTCGCCTAGCGTTACCGGCTGGGCGTCGGGAAGAACCTCGGCGTAGCGCCACATGGTGGCGACGCGGCCTTTCAAATCTTCGGGCCGCAATTTGCCGCGGAGGCTGGCCAGGTCGTAGCGGACGTAGAGGACTCCGCCGTCTTTAGGGCAGACATTCTGCGGCCGGTCAGCAGGGAGATGCTCTCCGCAACGCGAGCATTCAAGGTAGGCGATTCGCATCGGGGGAAGGATAGCATTTCAGCTTCTAGCTTCCGTTTCCTACGAACCAAACATTGACGGAGCGCCGGCTCAGGAGTACCGTCTACCTCGTCACGGGACCCACCGAACGACGGTGACACATGAAGCTAACAGTCTGGGCCGGCGCGATTATTTCTGCCCTATTGTTTCTCATCGCTTCAATGGTTGCCGGGAGAAGCGAGGAAACAAACGTTGAAGTGATCCCCTGGCATTACAACCACCCTACCGAACAAACCAGCGCTCCGGCTATCAAGGGCGTCCCCGAAGATGAAGCCGCAATTCGGAAAATAGTTGCGGATAGCGCCGATGCATGGAATCGCCGCGACGCGAAGGCGCTGGCAGCCCACATCTCCGAGAATCATGATCACATCAATGTCGACGGTGCCTGGCGTGATGGGAGGGCCGAGTCTGAGAGAGCTCTGACCGCTGCACTTGCAACCACCCGGAATAACATGACCAGATCCGTTGCGAGGGTACGATTTGTGACCCCGGATGTCGCAGTCGTGGTGGTCCGGAATGAATACACCGATGACAAACAGACCCGTAAATCGATTTCAACTTCCGTACTCCACAAAATGAACGGGATTTGGTGGAATGAAGCCTTCCAAAACACATTTGTACAGCCCCTAGAAAGCAGAGCAGCGGTGTTCGCGCAGGCAGCAAGCGAGAATCCTATAGATCACGTAGAGACGAAGGCAAAAACGCCGACCAACTCGGAAAGGGCAGATGCCCACGAGGACGAAGACGCGATCCGAAAGATAGTGGCCGATAAGATGGATGCATGGAATCGTCGTGACGCGGAAACTAACGCAGCCTTCCTCGCCGAGAATGTTGATCACGTCAATGTAATGGGTGCTTGGTCCTCAGGAAGGGCTGAGGTCGAGAAAGGCTACGCGGCTGCTCTGGCAACCACTCGCGATAAGCTCACTAGTACTGTTGCGAAGATTCGATTCTTGACCGCGGACGTCGCCGTCGTGGTGGTCCGAAATGAGTACCGTGACGACAAAGAAACAAAGCAAGCTCTTTCGACTTGGGTTTTCCACAAGGCAGCTGGGAAATGGTGGGTAGAAGCCTTCCAGAACACGTTCGTTCGGCCTCGCTAGCAGACTCGGGAATCCATTTTGCGTCGGCTCTCCCTCACGCGGGCAGGCGCTTCAGAAAATCATTCGCGCGCCGGAACCACGGCCGTTCCCGGCGGCGCAGATAGTTCGGCATGGTCGGCTTCTTGTCCAGAACTTTCTGCGCCCACTCACGGGCTTCAGCGTTGCGTTGCTCGGACGCCAGCAGGTCGGCGAAATTCAGGTAGGTTTCCGAAAGAGTCGAAGTCGTCGTCACCTGGCGGAAGAGAGCCTCGGCCTTCTCGCGCTGGCCGGTCTGCGCGTAGGCGTGGGCCAGCAAACCGCGAGCACGATTGAAGTCATAATCCGGTTCTTTCGCGACTACTCTCTCCAGGTCGGGTACTGCGGCGGCGGGCTCGCCCAGTTGGATGGCACATACTCCGCGCCGGTAAAACGGGTCCGGAGTGTCCGCGCGCGCTGCGATCGCTTTGTCGAAAGCCTGGCGGGCTTGCGTAATCTTGCCGTCGTCCATGTAGAGGTCGCCTAGCTCTTCGTAGTTGCCGGGCGAAGGGTTGTCGCGAATCATGGCTTCGAGCTGGCCGATGCGCTTGCGGCGGGGGAAGACTTTGAAGGATTGGCCGACCAATCCGATGTCGGGAAGGGCCTCGACAACCAGGTAAACGACGGCGCCGACCGGGCCGAGAAACAGGATGATAAAGATCCAATAGTTATCCGGGCGGCGGCGAATGAAGTGCACGATCGCCAGCCCCTGGAGCAGGAAGCCCCACGGATAAAAGAGATAGCTTAGAAATCCCATGCCAGTTGTTGTTGACGCTGAGATTATACGTTTCTGGAAAATGGAGAAAGTTACCGCTGAGTAGCACCGACGCGGTTCTGCCAGTGCGACCAGAGGAACCAGATGACACCGGCCAGCAAAAGCACTCCAATCACGGCATCGAACTGGTGGAAGTACTTGCCGAGCGAACGCCAGTTCTGGCCGAGCTTCATGCCCGCCCAGGCCAGTGCGAAACACCAGGGCCACGATCCAAGAAAGGTGTAGATGTGAAACTTGCCGCGCGGCATGCGGGCGATGCCGGCGGGGAGCGCGATGAACGTCCGGATGACGGGCAGCAGGCGGGCGATGAACACTGCCGCCTGTCCCCAGCGCTGAAAAAAGCGATCCGCCCAGTCGAGTTCGCGGCGGCCCATCAGGATCCAGCGGCCGTAGCGCTCCACCAGCGGACGGCCGCCGTAATAGCCAACTTCGTAGGCGGCCAGCGATCCAAGATTGCATCCGATGGCGCCCGCGGTCGCAACCCAAAGCAGCTTCATGCTGCCCTCGTAAACCAGATAGCCCGCAAACGGCATGATGAGTTCCGAGGGAAGAGGAATGCAGGCCGACTCGATCGCCATCAGGATGGTAATACCGCCGTAGCCGGTCGCCGCAATGATGGATTTGATGAAGACAAACAGGAGAGCGAGAATTTTCTCGGTCATGCGATCAGAGTTGTGGCTGGCGCGTGGGTGCGCAGCGCGTCGTCAGAACGCCCCTTCCTGAGTAAAGCTGAAGCCGGGCAGCGTCACGCCCTCCGCCGACTTGGCGACCTTTACTTTCACCACGGGCGCATCGGGCGCGGTCACCTCTGCAGGACGCAGCACCGCGTACTGGCTGAAAACCTCACTGTAAACCTTGGTGACCAGGTAGTCCTGTCCGCTGGCGTCCTGCCGCCACACCTGCCCGAGTTTGATGCCCTTCACGGCCACGATATTTTACCTTCGACTCTCAGACTACTCACGGGACTCGTATGGAGTCAATTGCCGCAGAGTTACGTATGGGCGGGCTAACGCTCACGGTGTGGGTCGGACTCTTTGCTACCATGAATCCAGGAGACCCTATGCCCCGCGGCACCACTCCGCGCCAAGCCAGCCGCAGCGGACGCCATGAAGGCGCGCGCCGCCAGACTCGTCCCCAGCCCAAGGCTTCGGCGATCCGTGCGGCAGCGGTACTGCCGCGCCAGAAAAGGAAGCCGCAAACTGCGAAAACAGCCGTCTTAAAGAAGAAGGCTGCGGCCCCTTATGATCCGCTGGCTCCCGAGCGTGTGCAGGCGATCCTGGACGGTCTGGATCGCATGTATCCCGGTGTGACCTGTGCTCTTACTCACAGAAATGCGTGGGAGCTGGTAGTCGCCACGATTCTTTCGGCGCAGTGCACCGACGTCCGCGTGAACATGGTGACGCCTGGACTGTTCGAGAAATATCCGACGGTCCAACATTTTGCCGCGCTCGAACCCGAAGAACTGGAACCCGATATCCGATCCACTGGCTTCTTCCGCAACAAGGCGAAGTCAGTGGTGGGCGCGGCACGCAAGATTGTCTCGGACTTCGGGGGCAATGTGCCGCAGACCATGGAAGAACTTCTCACGTTGCCCGGCGTGGCCCGCAAGACAGCAAATGTCGTGCTAGGCACGTGGTTCAAGAAAAACGAAGGCGTCGTCGTGGACACGCACGTCACACGCATTTCACGACGGTGGGAGCTGACCAAGCAGGAAGACGCACCGAAGATCGAACAGGATCTGATGCAAATTATTCCGCGCGAGCGCTGGACTGATTTTTCGCATCAGGTCATCTGGCACGGGCGGAAGCTGTGCGTGGCGCGCGGTCCGAAATGCGCGGAGTGCGGAATTGAGACGCTTTGTCACGCCGCCGACAAAACGTGGTCCACGGTGGATATTCACAGGAGCGGGAAACCCTAGCCGCCGCTGTAGACCAGCTCGATCACCGTGCAGTCATCGTTGAGCGGTGTCCCGCCGCAGAAATCGGCGACCGCCGCGAAGACATCGTCCATGGAGTGGCTCTTCCCCGCAACCACTTCTAGTCTTTCGCTGTCGAACATATCTCCGCGGGCGTTCTCGGCTTCGGTGACGCCATCTGTCACCATGATCAGGCGATCACCGGGCTTCATCTGGCAGCGATCGCTTTCATAGACGGCATCCGCCAGCAGCCCCACGGGCAGATTACCGTGACCGGGCCGCAGCACTTCCTGATTGCAAATCCACACCGGCGGCACGTGTCCGCAATTTACGTACTCGAGTTCGCCGTCGTTGCGCAGGCGGGCGATGATCATGGTGGCGTACTTTTCGCCGATGTGCTTCTGGGTGAAGAAGCGATTGAGCGCGGTGACGATCTCCGTTAGCGGCATCCCAGCAATCAGGTGGGAGTACACCATCCCCTGAAGAATCGAGGCCAGGAGCGCGGCGGACACTCCTTTCCCGCTCACGTCGGCGAGAACGACTGCGAGGCCGCTGGGTGTGTTCACTGCATCGAAGAAATCACCGCCGATCTCTTTGCAGGAAAGATTGCGTCCGCTCAAGCGGGCGAAGGGGACCTCGGGGATGGTCACGGCCATGAGCCGTTGCTGGATCGAAGCGGCGATGGAAAGTTCCTGCTGGTAGCGGCGTCCCGCCTCTTCCGCCTGCACCAGGCGCGCGTTCTCGATGAGTTGCGCAGCTTCGGTCGCGATCGCGCGCAAAATGTCGTGGCTCACGCTGGTGATATCGCGGGCCGCAAACCGCGAATCCACATACAGGGCGCCCATGACTTCGGCACTCGCCGGCTGTTCGGGGCGAGTCGCTTGCACGAGGGGTTTGCGCAGAGGCATGCAGATCACAGTGCGCAGGTCGAAGGCGACAATGCTCTGCCGCTCCTTCATGTCGATCATCTGGCTGGTGTCGGTAACCAGGTATTCGGAATTGGAGGTGAACGCCTCCTCCAGCACCGACCGCGAAATCGTTTTGTCGTCGAGAAGCGGCTCGCCTTTCGAATTGCGTCCCGCCGCGAGCGTAAGGTTCCCTTCACCATCGCGGAGAAAGATAAAGCCCCGTTCGGCGCGCGTGAGCCGGAGCGTCGCATCGATCAGCGTGACCAGGATCTCATCCAGCACGCCGATGGTGTTCAGCTTGCGCGCCGCTTCCAGAAACAGGGTTAGTTTTTCGAGGTCGCTGGCCTCGGGAGCGATCTGAATGCCGGAGATCTGGCTGAGAAACTCGCGCGCCGTATTCGAAGTCGCATGCAGGGGATGGAAGATCAAGTAGGCGATGTCGCGCGCGCCAAACTCCAGCCGATCGTTGCGCGCCAGTTTGCGGCGATCCACGCGTTCGCCATTGACGAAGGTTCCGTGCTTGCTCCCCTGGTCGACGACGAAGAACTCGCCGTTTTCGGCGACGATCTGGGCGTGCTCGCGCGAAACCCGCGGGTCCGGGATCACCAGGTCGCGATCCACCTTGCGGCCAACCGTGTAGGGAGTGTGGTTGAGCGAGAGCGTCTGCTGCTCATTCCCTTGCACGTAGATCACGACCGGGAAGATGCCCGACACTGCTCCCGATGGTGTAGTGGAGGAAACCGACATGAATCCCGAATTCTCCTGCGGCCAGGTGCCAACCCTACAGTCCTAGCCGTAAGCATTTTACGCTGACACCCGCCCCGGCGAAGCAGCGAACGATCCCCGGTAGCCCACCACCAGCATTAGTGCGGCTACGGCCACCGGTAGCGTGAGCACGGTCCATCCCGGAATTGCCCAAGCTTGCCGAATCAGCTCTGCCGGCAATAGGAAGGAAAGACCCGCCAGCGCGGTACTTGAGAGCCACGGCCAGACAAGCAGCACGGCAACGACCGCCAGCAGGAACCGGCTGACCGGACTCCTCTTCCGGATAGCCTGTCTCTCCCGCGCAAACATCAGGATTGCGGGGAGCAGCAGGACCTGGTTGTAGGGTGCGTAGGTTGGTACCACGATCAGAGTGACCGCGAGCACTAGAGCAACGGTGCCGGCAAAAAGGATGGAGTCTTTTTCATCCCCGCGATTGCTCCAGCAGATGTAGATGGTCGCTGCTCCCGCCAGGAACTCCGGAACCCTTCCCCACGGGGCGGGCACCAGCATGTCCAGAACCGAGGCCGTGCTGGTGTAGCTTCGATATGCGATCACAGCCTGCCAGAAACGGGACAACCAGTGCGGCAGCCACAGTTCCGAAGCCGTGAATAGAATCGCCATGGTGATGAGAAATGACACCAGCCAGGGATACCGGCGACGCCAGTCCGCAGCCGTCCACATGGCCAGCCAAAGCAGGAGGATCCAGACAAGTTGAGGCTTGATGGTTGCCAGAGCCAGTAATATTCCCGCCGGAACAGGGTGATCCGTCACCAGAAGCGTGACTGCCATGGCGATCATGCCGGAAACGAGAAGGCTGATCTGCTGCAGCTTCAGTCCTTGCACGACCGGAAAGCTGCCCAATGTCAGCGCCATCAGGCTGACTTGTATCCACCAGGGCAAAGGCCAGCGCAAGACTTTCAACCAGAGCGGAATACTGGCGACCGTCACGACCAGCAAGATCCACCAAAAGATTCTTTGAACAGCCGTAAAAGGAAACTGTAACGCAGGAGCGAGATAGAAGGCTACGTAAACGGGATAGGCAAATCCTTGCTGATCTTTCGGGTCTTGCGGGCGGGAGGGATCCAGCGGCCGCCCATAATATCCGGCTTGAATTTCGCGCGTGACTTCGGGGCTATAGGGATCGCGTCCGCGAAGAAGCAATTCGCAAGCCCCGACCCAGCGCGGATAAAGATCGGAAAGATTGCCACGCGGCCTGCCATGGGCTTCAGCATCGACAATCTGGTGCGCCACCAGTACGCGCTGTGTGTACAGCCACATGCCAGCTAAACACAAGGCGGCTGCCAAAACCAGGCACAGTGGATTGCAGAGAACGCAGGGTCTCGTCATAGAATCTGAGAGAATCTGGATATTACAACGGCCCCGTGAAGATTGCTCTCCCGACCCGTAGAGATTTTGTGACCGCTGCCGCAATCGGCCTCGCCAGCGGCGTTCTCTGTTGGATGATTCTTCATCGATACCAACTGGGCGCGGCGGATTTCAACTGGGCCCACGCCGCCGCCCGCCATCTGCTCACGGGAGAGAACCCATACGCGCACACCCCCGTCGAGACTGTTCCCTACCCACTGCCCGCCGCATTTGTAGCCTTGCCCTTGGTCGGCCTCTCTCCGGAGCTTGCCGGCGCGCTGTTTTTTGGAAGCAGTTCCGGACTACTCGCCCTTGGACTCTGTCGCCAGAGTCCGCAGCGGCTGCTGATATTCCTCGCCTATCCATACTGGGCCGCTCTTCTCACGGCACAATGGACGCCCCTTCTCATGTGCGCTGGGTTCTTCCCGGTGGCTTGCGCGCTATCAATCCTGAAGCCCAACCTGGGGGGCCCGATCGCGCTCACGCACATTTCTCGCAAAGGTGTCATCGCCAGTGCGGCTCTGTTGCTCGTCAGTCTGCTGTGGATGCCTTCCTGGCCCCTCGAATGGATCGGGCAGCTTCGCGGCTACAAGCACTTCATCCCACTGCTCATTGTTCCCGGGCCGCTGCTGATTCTTGCCTTGCGGCGATATCGCGATCGCGACGCGCTCTTGCTCTTCCTGCTGTCCTCGATGCCCCAGCGCTGGTTTTACGACCCGTTCGCGCTGTGGCTGATCCCTAAGACCCGCCGTCACATCTTGGCCACCGTGGCATGCAGTTGGATCATGGGCCTTTGGCGCTGGTATCACATGCCGCGCAACATGCACGAAGTGGGGCTTTGGATCGTCCTTGGCGCTTACCTACCCATGCTGGGGATCGTTCTGCTGCGCCCGAGCGACGAACAGGCGAAGTCGCCTGGCGCTGTCTGACCACGGCTGAGCCTCCCGAGAAGCCAAACCAGAAGCAAAGCAAACCAGCCCAGCGGACTCAAAGAATGCCCGAGCAGCTCAAATCGAGGAATCAGGAAGAGCAACACGAGCAGCATGATGTCAGCTTGAGTTTCTCTCGGGGCCCGCATCCCCGGCGCGGAAAACAACAGCAGCATCGAGGGCAGCAGCAGGCTCAGGTCGTAGGTGAGAGCATGATAGCTCACCAGAACTGCCGCCACCGTTGCCAAGGCGAACGAGCAACGGGCCGAGTCGCGGCCCGTGCGGATCCTCCACATCGCCATCACGGCGACGATGATCGAACACACGAAAGTGAGCACGACCACCGA
This sequence comes from Terriglobales bacterium, assembly GCA_049273945.1. Classification (GTDB taxonomy): domain Bacteria; phylum Acidobacteriota; class Terriglobia; order Terriglobales; family Acidobacteriaceae; genus Acidiflorens. The sequence goes on from JBASRS010000088.1 coordinate 33,829, forward strand.
CTTGGATCCAGCATCCACTCCCGGCATGCCGGCGATGATGCCGCGCAGGTTGGGCATACCGACCGCCACAATACTCCCGACGGCTCCGCTCTTCTCCAGACTCAGAACGAGCCACACGTAATCGAAGGCTCCGCGCCACCCGATCATCGCCACCGACACACCCGCCAGCAGCCCGGCTACCGGAGCAAACCCGACTAGCAGGCGCCAGCGTCGAACTGCCAGGATGAGCACCAGCGGCAGCACCAACTGAAACCGGAACAGCCCTGCAGCCAGGACCGCGCCCGCTATAACATCCTGCTCCTTCTCGAAGGCAGCAAGCGCGATCACATAGAAAAAAAGAAGGAGAATGCAGTCCTGCCCCTGAATGATGGCGCTCACAACCGGAAAGAACCCAGCCGCAGCCAGGCCCAGAAACGCCGAGGACAGATTCCCTACCTCGGCGAACTGTTTTGTCAGTACCGCTAGGCTCGCCGCCAACAGGATGATGTTCAGCGCCGTCCAGAACAGATATGCGGTCCAATACCCGAAGAACGTGAACGGCACAAACAGCAGCGCTTCAAAAGGCGGGTGGTTGTAGGGCAGCGCCGCCTGCCGTATGCGTACGTCCGGCGCGAACTGCTGCTGCGCCTGATATTGCACAGACAGATCGTACAGGGCCGCAGTCTGACCACTTCGAACCATCTTGCCGGCGGTGTAGAAGATCGTGAAATTCTGATATCCGCTTCGGAGAAACGGCAGCAGGCCCGGCACCACGACGACGTTGCTCAGCGTGATGACCGCAAGAAACACGCCCGCAACGAATTCCTTTCCTCGACCGAACGCAGCCATTGCTATAATCCAGACGCTTTCCAGCCGCATGATTCTATAATCGTCACTGCCCGTGATGAAGATTCCTCGACTGGACCAGGCACACGTTTTTGCCGGCATCCTGCTTTTCGGCTTATTGGCGATGACGGCGCGCAACGCCGTCGATCCCGATCTCTGGTGGCACCTGCGCACCGGGCAGTGGATCATGGAGAGCGGGCAAGTCCCCCACGCGGATCCATTTTCCTTCACTCGAACCGGGGGGGCCTGGGTGTCCCATGAGTGGTTGTCGGAAGTCGCGTTTTACGAGATCTGGAAACACAGCGGCGCGGCCGGGCTAATCATATTCTCTGCCCTGATCACGACGGCTGGTTTTCTGCTGCTTTATTTGCGGTGTCCCGCAAGGCCGCAGTGGGCGGCTGGGGCGCTCGTCCTTGGGGCCCTGGCTGCGGCGCCCACCTGGGGTGTCCGTCCGCAGATGTTTACGTTCGCGCTCGCCAGCCTTCTGCTTTGGTTGCTCGAACGCGGCCAGAACCGGCCTCGACTTTTGCTCTGGATACCTCCCTTGTTCGTGCTCTGGTTGAACTTGCACGCGGGGTTCGCGCTGGGACCGGCGCTAATGTTCACCTACGGCGTCGGCCTGGCCTGGGAAGTGGCCTCCGGGGACACTGCCTGGCAGGAAGCACGCACATATCTCGCGCGCATACTGTTGGTCTTGCTGGCATGTCTGGCATTGGTACCCCTCAATCCCAGCGGCGCGCAGCTCTATCGTTATCCGGTGGACGTCCTGCGTTCGGCGGGGATGCGCTCCTTCATCGTCGAATGGCTCCCTCCGGACTTCCATCAACTCCGCTATCTACCGCTCTTCCTGATCTGGCTGGCCTTGCTGTTCGCGCTCGCCAGTCCCCGTTGCCGCCCAAGAGCGAGAGTGCTCGTCCCTCTTTTCATGACTTGCTTCGCGGCTCTGGACGCCGTGCGCCACATTTCTATTCTTGTCTTGCTGGCGACTCCCGTGATCGCGGCCGCTTTCTCTTCGCCTTTGGGACTGGCGCCCGTGCGAGCGCGATCCGCGCGGTCGTTCTCCGAGTTCCGGTTCGCCTTCCGGGCCGCCGTCCTGCTCTTGATGGCTGGATTCGCGGGGACCCGCTGGCATGACCTCGTCCGCAACCAGGCTCGCGCCGAGGCTGAATTTTTTCCTATCCAGGCAATAGAATTCCTGTATATCCACCATCTGCCGAGCCGATTATTCGCCTACTACGACTGGGGAGGCTACGCGATCTGGAAGCTCCATCCCGACTATCGCGTGTTTGTGGACGGGCGGGCTGACCTCTACGGCGATGACCTGCTCCACCAGTTTCAACAGGCGGTGCGTCTTGGGGTTGGATGGGACCAGGTTTTGGACAGGTGGGGGGTCCAGACCGTACTCGTACCCCCGTCTTGCGCCCTGGCCGAGGCCCTACTTCTGGATCCGGGCTGGCACGCCGAATACCGCGATTCGCAGGCAATTGTGATGCTTCGGACGCGCCCCCTGTCCGAGACTGGCGTTGTCAGAAACCTTCCTAGCCACTGAGCAGAGTGAAAAAATGTGTACCGGAGCTCTCCCGAATCTGCGAAACTACAACAAACTGAACCGTTCCCGCCCCCGACCGGGTAAGCGAGCCGCGGTTCTCGTCCAGGCATTGGACGACGGTATGCCGGGACTGGGTCTGAACCTTGTAGTGGCCCTGTCCGTTGCACCAGTGCAGGACGCAAACAATTGGAGGACACTCATGATGAGAGATCTGGCCAAACTGTTGTGGCGCAACGATGAGGGACAAGACATCGCCGAATACGCCGTGATGCTGGCCGTGATCCTGGTAATCGTGATTGGCACCATCCGTCTGATCGGCGGAAACGCCAATAACGTATTTTCGGCGGTCGCCAGCGGCATTTCGCAATAGCTCCAAGAGCCGCGCGGCGGTGTGCATTTTGATGAAGGGCAAGTGCCTCGCCTCCGCGCGGTTGGCGAGGCATGAGTCCGGGATCGCCCGGAAGGAGAGGAATGAACCGAAGCCGTTTGTTGATGATTGGTGGCTTGGCAGTCGTTCTGGGTCTTCTGGTCAGCTATACCGTCTATAACCGGCTTCGGACCTCCGCCGGCTCAAGTAACGAGGCTGGAATCGAGGTTGTGGTCGCTGCCAACGATATCCAGGTGGGAGCCAAGCTGGAAGACCGTGACATCCGCCTGGCGCGGTTCCCGCAATCGGTGATCCCTCCTGGTGCAGTCACCAAGAAATCGCAGGTCATGGGGCGGGGGGTGGTTTTGCCGGTCAGCAAGGGCGAATTCATCTTGCCCAGCAAACTGGCAGCAGCCAATGCCGGCGCTGGCTTGCCCTCGCTCATTCCACCGGGGATGCGCGCCGTTTCCGTGCGTGTCAACGACGTCGTCTCGGTAGCGGGTTTCGTACAGCCGGGCTCCCGAGTGGACGTTCTCGCGACCGGCAATCCGGCAAATGGCAACGACCGGCAAACGACTACGGTTCTCGAGAACGTCGCCGTCATCGCCGTGGGCAAGAGCCTCGAGCGCAGCGCAACCGGGGAGTCGCAGTCGGCGCCGGTAATCACTCTGCTGGTCGCCCCGGACGATGCTCAGAGGTTGACTCTGGCTTCGCAAGAGGGACGAATTCAATTGGCGCTGCGCAACCCGCTGGATACTCGCAAGGAACAGATCGGGGCGACGCGGGCAAGTTCCTTGTACCCGGGAGCGGCGCCGCCGGTCACTCAGGCCAAGCCAAGGACTCACAAGCCGACGATTCCGGTTACAGTGATCCCGTCCTCCGCCTATGCGGTGGAAACGATTCGTGGCAGCAAGCGGGATGAAACCAAGTTTTGATCCGGTCACGCAGCAAGAACTCGCAATGCCATCTTCATCTTCTTTCGAGGCAATGGCGCTGGCATCATCGAAGAGGTCCGAACTCATGAAAGTTCTCACGCTGATCGCAGCGGCCGTGTTCCTGTGTGTCGCGCCGGCGTTGGCTCGGCCTGAGGCTCCCGATGCCGGCCCGCAGAACCCGCCGGCGGCCCCCGCCCCGCAGGGGAATGCATCCCCTTCACCGGCGCCCACTCCGGCCCCGGCAGCGGCCACGCAGGAGGCTCCAGGCGCTGCCCCTCTGCGCGTGATGGTGGGCAAATCTCTTCTCATCAACACCACGGAAAGACTCAAGCGCGTCTCCGTAACCGATCCCAGCGTGGCCGACGCGCTGGTGGTTACTCCTACGCAGGTGCTGGTCAACGGACTCGCGCCGGGCGAAATCTCGTTGCTGATCTGGGATGAACTGGAGCGTTCCCGCAGCTTCGATCTGCGCGTGGATGTGGACATCACCGCGGCCGCCGAGGAGGTCCGGCGTATTTTCCCGGACGAACAGATCAACGTAACTCCTTCGCGCTCCGCCATCGTCCTATCGGGCCACGTGACCACCGAGGATGTCTCGAAGCACGCCGGGGCGATCGCCTCCGCTTACTCGAAGAATGTCGTAAACGTATTGAGTTTCGGGCCGGTGGGAGCGCAGGAAGTTCTGCTGGAAGTAAAGTTCGCCGAGGTTGACCGCACGGCCGTGGCCCAACTTGGGGCTAATCTGTTCATGCCAGGCTTGGGGAACACGATCGCCCTCAGCCAAACCGGGCAATTTGGGAGCCTGAGCGTCTCGAATACCGCGCAGACGACCGTGACCAACGGCAACACCCAGACCACGACCACCACGTTGACCCCCCCGGTAGTCCATATCAGCGATTTTCTGAATCTGTTTATTGCGCGAACGGACGTCAACATCGGCGCTGTGATCAGAGCCCTGCAGCAAAAAAATCTCTTGCAGATCCTGGCCGAGCCCAATCTGATTGCCGTGAATGGCAAGGAAGCCAGCTTTCTGGCGGGCGGCGAATTTCCTTTCCCAGTGGCGCAGCCCAGCGCCCAGGGGCTGGCGACGGTGACCATCCAGTTCCGCGAATTTGGCGTGCGCCTCAAGTTCACGCCCGTCATCCAGCCCAACGGGAATATTCACCTCCACGTGGTCCCGGAAGTAAGTACGCTGGATTTTACGAATGCCGTGACCGTTGCCGGAACCACGGTGCCGGCCATCAGTACGCGCAAAGCGGACACCGAATTTGAGTTGCAGGACGGTCAGAGCTTCGTGATCGCCGGGTTGATGGACAACCGCGTGACCAACATCATGAGCAAAGTCCCGGGATTGGGAGACATCCCGGTGCTGGGTAATTTCTTTAGGAGCAAGAGTATTCAGAAGAGCAGGGGGGAATTGATGGTCCTGTGTACCGCGCGCCGGGTCTCGCCGAGCGCTCAGGCGCCAACGACTCCAGCCAATCCGCAGCCCCTTCTGGATAAAGAAAGTTTCGACAGCAAGAAGCCGGAGGGCAGCAAGAAGTAAGCAAGACCCGCGCACCTAGGGCGGGGAATGGGGAAAGTCTTAGGAAGGGCGGTGGGTTCGAGTCATGCCTGAGTTGTCAGTTGCGGTGTTCGCCGCGGACAATGATCAGCGCGCGGTGCTCCAGGTCCTGGTGGATGGAACCAGCGTGGCGCGCACCGTGTGCAGCCACCCGACCCTGCCCCTGGCAGCCACCGATTCCGTCATCCGCAAGACCCAGACCTTCGCGCCCAACGTCATCCTAGTGGATATCCCTGCCGAGGGGACCACCGGGGCGCTGCGCGGCATTGAACTCCTGCACCAGGAACTTCCCGATTCAGCGGTGTTCGCAATCGGCACCATGACGCTACCCCAGTTGATCGTGAGCGCTATGCGGGCAGGCGCGCGTGAGTACATCGAACGACCGCCCACCACCACCGACCTGCTGGAAGCCTTTGTGCGCCTGACGTCGGCGCGGCGCAAACCCGGCCGCGAGACTTCGCGCGGCAAAATTCTCACCATCGTGAACGCCAAGGGCGGAAGCGGCGCCACTACCGTGGCCGTCAATCTGGCGATCGCTCTGCAATCCATTCAGAACAGCACTGCGCTCGTGGACTTGGCACCTCTCGGTCACTGCGCCCTACATCTCAATCTCAAGCCCGCGTTCACCGTCACGGACGCGATCACCAACTTGCACCGCCTGGATGCTTCGCTGCTCGATAGCTTCATGGCCCGCCACGGAGGCGGCTTGCAGGTACTCTCGGGCGCCACCGGTCCAGCTCCGATCGAGCCTTCCGTCTCCGACTTTGCCCGTCTGTTCGACATGATGGCCGGCCTGTTCCGTTACATCGTCGTGGACGCCTCCTCACGGCTCGACAGCGCCACCCGCCTCGTCAGCAATCTGTCGGAGAAGGTGCTGCTGGTGGCCCATGCCGACGTCGCTTCCCTGTGGAGTGCCGGGCGAGTCGCGCAATACCTCGGTGAGAGCGGCTCCCGCGACCGTTTTGCGCTGGTGTTGAACCGTTATCGCAAAGTCTCCGGCTTCAATGAGGCCGAGACCGAAGCCGCCATCGGCGCCCCGGTACTGTGGAGGATTCCCAACCAGTACTTCGCCGTCTCCACCGCCATTGACCGCGGCGTGCCTTTGATGCAACAAGGGAACACTGAAATCGCCCGCTCCATTACGGGGCTGGCCGAGTACCTCACCAAGGACGATCTGGACGTAAAACGTACGGCGTGGTCACTGTTTAAGACGGTCTAGAGGACATGGCTAATTTACAAGCTTTCGAGCGGAGTGAATACCAGCAGGTCAAAGCCGACCTGCACCGCAAAATCCTCGACCGCCTCGACCTGGAAAAGCTGGGACGCACGGCCGGCGATGCGGCCCGTGATGAAGTCCTGGTCCTGATCCGCAATTCGGTGAACAGTGAGGCCGTTCCCCTCAGCTTCGCCGAGCGCGAACGCCTGTCCCGGGAAATCCTGGACGAAATCTTCGGCCTCGGCCCGCTCGAGCCGCTGCTCAAAGACCACAGCATCTCCGACATTCTGGTCAACCGTTTTGACCGTGTGTACGTGGAGCGCGGCGGCAAGCTGGAACTTACCAGTTTCTCCTTCAAAGACAACCAGCACCTGATGCAAATTATTGACCGTATCGTCTCCCGCATCGGGCGGCGGGTCGATGAATCCTCTCCCATGGTGGACGCCCGCCTGGCCGACGGCTCGCGCGTCAACGCCATCATTCCGCCGTTGGCACTGGACGGACCTTGTCTCTCCATCCGCCGCTTCGGCCGTGACCCCATCACCGCCCGCAACATGCTCGATAACAAGACCCTGAGCGAAGCGATGCTGGATTTGCTCTCGGCCATGGTCAAAGGCCGCTTGAACCTGCTCATTTCCGGAGGAACGGGCGCCGGCAAGACTACGCTTCTCAACGTTCTTTCCGGATACATCCCGAATTCCGATCGCATCGTCACCATCGAGGATGCGGCCGAGTTGCAGCTTAAGCAGGAACATGTGGTACGGCTGGAAACCCGTCCCCCCAACATTGAAGGCAAGGGCGCGGTGCGGCAGCGCCAGCTCGTAATCAACAGTCTCCGTATGCGTCCAGATCGCATCGTGGTGGGCGAGGTGCGCGGCGAAGAGGCTTTCGACATGCTCCAGGCCATGAATACCGGCCACGAGGGTTCGCTGACCACGGTTCACGCCAATTCACAGCGCGACGCCCTGGCCCGGGTCGAGAACATGGTTGCCATGGCCAACCTGAACATTCCCGAGCGGGCGGTCCGTCAGCAGGTCGCCGCCGCCATTCATGCCGTGGTGCAGATCGCGCGTCTCTCCGATGGCTCGCGCAAGGTGCTCACCATTTCCGAAATCACTGGCCTGGAAGGCGACGTGATCTCCATGCAGGATGTCTTCGTTTTTGACCGCACCGGAATCGACGAAAGCGGACGGGTTCGGGGATCCTTCCGGGCAACCGGCATCCGGCCTCGTTTCACCGATCGCCTCGCCACCGCCGGCTGCCGCCTGGATCCTGCAATCTTCGAGTCCAGGCTGGAGGTCTAGGGGATGCATTTCGCCATCGCTCTGCTGGTGTTTGTGGTCGTGAGTCTGGCGGCGTTTGCCGGGTTAAGCCTGCTCGACGAACGCAATGCGCGAGCGCGCGTTCTCCGCGACCGCCTCTCCTCCGTGCAAAAGCCGCCCGAGGTGGTGGTGCAGGACGTCGCTCTTCTCCGCGACAAAATGCTCAGCCGGATTCCGGCTTTCGATACCCTGCTGCGCCGCTCCGAGCGTGTCTCCGTCCTGCAGAAAATGCTCAGCCAGGGCGAGGTTAACGTTCGCGCCGGAAACTTCCTGATACTTTGCCTGGTGTCGGCGGTGGTCCTCGGCCTGGTGTTTATGTTTGCCGGCGGCAATGTGCTGTTCGGCTGGGCGGGCGGTGTTCTCGGATTCTTTCTCCCTTACGCCTACGCTTCCCACATGCGAGCGAAGCGCTTTCAGCACTTTGAAGAGAAGTTTCCGGAAGCCATCGATACTCTGGCTCGGGCGGTGCGCGCCGGACACGCCTTCACTACTGCTCTGGAGATGATCGCCAACGAGGTCTCTGAACCGGTGGCCGGAGAATTTCGCCAGCTCTTCGAAGAACAGAAGTTCGGTCTCCCGGTGCGCGACGCGTTGTTGAACCTGGCGGACCGCATTCCGCTGGTGGACGTCAAGTTCTTTGTGACAGCGGTGATGTTGCAACGCGAGACTGGCGGCAATCTCGCTGAGATTCTTGACAATCTCTCCTACGTTATCCGAGAGCGCTTCAAGATCCTGCGCCAGGTCCGGGTTCACACAGCACAGGGGCGCCTCACCATGGTCTTGCTCATGGCTCTGCCCCCGACGATTGTTGTGATCATGCTGACTCTTAACCCCGGCTTTATCCAGCCCCTCTTCACCGATCCCCTGGGACACGTTTTGATTGCTGGCGGGATCATTCTGCAGACCGTCGGCTACTTCTTCATCCGCAGGATTATCAGGATTCAGGTCTGAGTCATGGTGCTGGTGCTCTCCATTCTGATCTTTTTCACCATCGCAGTGGTGGTGTTTGCCTTCGGAGCCGCGACCGTAGCGCCTTCCTCCGTGCTCGGTTCCCGCTTGCGCGAGATCGGTTGGCAGCGGCCCAAAGCCGAAGAAAAACCCGCTATCCGCGAGCGGATCCAGCAAGCCCTTGATCCCATTAGCCGCGCGCTTCCGGTTTCCCCCACCAACGTTTCCGAGACGCGCGCGTGGCTGATCCAGGCCGGATACCGCGATGCTCGCCACGTCAGCTTCTATTTCGGCGCGCGCGCTCTGTTTGCCGGGCTTGGCCTGGCTGCGGTCGTCCTGTTCACCGGATTCGACTCGCTGCTGCTGCTGGTCGGGGTGCCGGCGTTCGGCTTCTTCATTCCGCGCTTCTTCTTGAAGAGGGCAATGAAGGAGCGGCAGCGTAGGATTCGCCTGGGCCTTCCCGACGCGCTTGACTTGACGGTCATCTGCGTGGAGGCCGGTCTCGCTCTTGACCAGGCGATGATGCGTGTGGGCGAAGATTTGCAGCATGCTCACCCCGAACTCAGCGGCGAGTTTCATCTCTTCAACCTGGAGACACGCGCCGGCAAGCCGCGCGCTGAGGCGCTGAAGAATCTGGCAGCCCGCACCGGAGTAGACGATGTGCGCGGCCTGGTCGGCACGCTGATTCAAACCGACCGTTTCGGAACCAGCGTCGCCCAGGCCTTGCGGGTCCATTCCGATTCCCTGCGCACCGAGCGCCGCCAGCGGGCCGAGGAGCAAGCTGCGAAAACCACTGTTAAAATGATTATTCCCCTGGTCCTGTTTGTGCTGCCTTCCCTGATTTTCGTCACCGTCGGCCCGGCAGTAATTCAGTTGATGCGTTTGCTGGCCCCCATCAGCGGGGGAGGGCAGCGGTGAATCCGGTTCGAAGTTGAGGAGTTGTCATGCCCGCGCAAGGGCCTACGGGATACGCTTTTAACCGTACACGCACTACCTATCTCGCGACCGAACTTCTGATCGCGCGCACCCACTGGTCCCGTTTTCGCGGCTTGATGGCCACTGATGCCTCCCGCTTCCGGCCCGGCCAGGGACTATGGATTGTGCCGAGCCATGGCGTCCACACGTTCGCCATGCGCTTCCCCATCGACGTTGTCTACCTTGACCAGGAGCGGATCGTCGTGCACATCGAGCAAGAGTTGAAGCCCTGGCGCATGGCCGCCATTCGCGTGCTCGCCACTTCGGTGCTGGAACTTCCGACTGGGACGGTTCACGATTCCCAGACCGCGCTCGGCGACCAGGTGGATATCCTTATGGAGCGTCCCCTCGATACCGAGGCTGCATGAGCACCGTCGAAACCATTCCGCAGACCGTTGACCAGTGGCCCGAGCCGCCGCGGCTGCTGGTGGAATGGTCTTCGCCCTGGGAGGAATTCAAGTCGGCCATCCGGCCCGCGCTGAGCAAGCCTCCGAAACGGCTCGCCGGGGAAGCTCCCGTCGGCATGTTCCCTTATCGCGGGATGGTGGCGTCGTGGGTGCTGGAGTGCCTGCTCCTGCTGCTGGTGATCGTGCTTCCGGCGCGCATCGCGAGCCTACGACCCTACACTCCTCCGCCGCTTCCCAAGTGGGAGGTCATTTACTACTCCGGCGACGAACTTCCCCAGACGCTGGACAAGGGCGGCGCTCCAGCGGGCAAGTCCGGCCGAGCCGGAGGCCAGGAGGCTCACCATCGCACCCAAACCATCCGCGTCGCGCGCGGCTCCAAGCCCGCCGAGAGAGTCGTGGACGCCCCCAAACTGAATCTGCCCCGTTCCGATTCCTCGGTGGCGAATCTGCTCGCTTTCAAAGCGCTGCCGGGGCCGCCGCCGGCTGAAGGGCTGCGCTCCAGGTTGGAAGCCCCCACTCTGCCGGTGCCCAGAGTCGTACCGCCGACGCAAGAGTTGAATTCCGCGTTGACCCACAAACCGAACGACCTGACTGCCAATGTAGTCGCGCCCGCGCCTGAGATCTCCCACGCCAGCACGCGCCCGGCGCCAACCTTGAGCGCGTCGGTGGTCGCGCCCGCGCCCGATGTCACGCGCGACAAGCTGCGGCCCGCTGCCCCGATTAGCCCCTCCGTCGTCCCGCCAGCGCCCACCGACGTCCAGCGCGACCTGGCCAGTTCTCGTTCATTGCTTACCCAAACCACCGACGTAGTCGCACCCCCCGTCTCCGCGCCGCAGCGTGACACCTCGTCGGCTGCCAGGCTGAGCTTGCCGGCTCCGGCCGTGGTTGCCCCGCCGCCGTCGCAGGTCAGCCGCGATCTTAACAGCTGGGGCGGCTCAGCACTCGGTAACCTACAACCCAATCCGGTTCCGCCTCCGCCCAGCCTAGGCGGAGGTTCGCTCTCGCGCACTGGGGCAGGCAGCCTCACGACCCAAGTCGTGCCGCCTCCGGTGAGCGCCAGCGGCGGCGGCGTACAAGGTGGCGGTGGCAGCCGGTCAGGAGGGTCGCTCCAGGGCTCGACGGAGGTAGTACCGCCTCCGCCAGGTTTGGGTGGCGGTAAAGAGTTCTCTGGCAGCGGACGCGGCTCGAAAGGCGCCGGCACGGGCGGCCCGCTCGATCTGGGTACCGCGGTCGCTCCCCCGAGCAGTAGCGGCGGGAGCGCTGCCGGCACGGGAGTCGTGGTCTCTAATCAGCCCGGAACCAAGGTAGGAGTGCCGAACTCTGCCAGTAGCGGAGCCATTGCCATGTCTCCCACTGGCACCGCGAAAACCGGCCTCGGTGGCAGCGGCGGCGGAGCCGGGATTGGCAAAGGCAATGGCCCGGGCAGCGGCCTGCAGGGAGAAGGTACGGGTGCAGGGAAGGAAGGTACCGGACCCGGCTCCGATCCGTCGGCGCGCTCGGGGATTTCACCTTATCCCGGTCCCGGCGGCACGGGACGCGGTACCAGCGGCGCGCCCACCATTCCAGGCGTCTCCGTCCATGGCGGCAGCACCATCACGCTTCCCAGCTTCGGTTCTTCCAGCGGTGATACCTCGTCGGGACCGGGTCGTTCCGCAGCGAACAATCACAAGAGGTCCGGCATAACGGTGGATGCGACATCGCGTTCCGGGGGAGTGTTTAACTACTACGGTCTGCTCAAGGGAGAGAACTATTCCATCTACATCGAAACATCGCTGGGAACCGCCGTGATGCAATACTCCGACCCGGCTTCAGTTGCTCACCCAACCAGGGAACCTCTGACCGAACCGGAGCCGATTCGCAAGGATCTCCCTGACGGCCTTCGTCCCACTTACGTGGTGATTACCTGCATCCTGGACCGCTCAGGCGTTCTGAAGGATCTGAAAGTTCTCGAACCGGGCGCGGCGGAGACCACGTCAAGAATTCTGGCCGCGCTGCCGAACTGGAAGTTTCAACCCGCGATGCGGGGGAACCAGCCGGTGGAGGTGAACGTGATTCTTGGCTTCGGGATTGATACCCGCTAGAGCCAGTCTGTTGGTCACAACCTAATATCCCTTCCGCTTGTCCACCATGCCCAGCAGTGCTTGGCCGCTGAGGTAACGCTGGAGATTCTCGGAAAACAGAGCGTAGTGCCGCTCCCACAACTTGTCGGTCAGGGCTGCGGTGTGGGGTGTAATGAGCAGGCCCGGCACATCCCACAGCGGAGACTCGGGTGCGAGCGGTTCTTTGGGGAATACATCCAGCGCGGCTCCGCCGATTCTCTTCTCTCGCAGTGCCGCCGCCAGCGCGGCCTCATCGACTAACTGTCCGCGGGCGACATTGATTAAGCAGGCATCGGGCTTCATTTGCGCCAAGCGCTCGGCGTTGGCGAGGGCCTTGGTCGCGTTAGTGACCGGCGCGGCCAAAACGACGTAGTCAGCCTGCCGAAAAATTTCGTCCATTTGCGCAGGCCCGAAGACGGCGTCCGCGCCCTCACTTCCCTTCTCCGGATGCTCGCGAACTGCGATCACGCACATGCCTAGAGCCTTAGCATTCTTGGCCACTGCTCGACCAATGCTGCCCAAGCCAATCAGTCCCACGGTTGTGCCCGCGACTTCACGCACGCGGGGAAGCTCGGCCCACATTCTTTGCTGGCCCCATTCATGTCTTTCTTGGAGGCGGGCCGCGTCAGGAACCTTTTTGGCGAGCGCAAAGATCTGCGCGATCACATGCTCGGCCACCACCGGGCCGTGCACCTCGCGCGCATTCGTTAGGACGATTTTGCTTTCGACCAGTTCCAGGAAGACTAATTGGTGTACCGCCGCCGCTGGTGAATGAATCCAGCGCAGTTTCTTGGCGGCTTTGATCTGTTCGGGACGGAGGGACCAAGTAATTGCAATTTCCGTGTCGGGAATTTCCGCATCCACTCGTTTGTAGTCGGGAAGGTGGACGACGTTGATCTCAGGAAACTGCTGCTGCAGACGCTGGGGAAACCATGGCGGAGCTTTCCACAAGTCAAAGGGATGGTGGACAAAGATGAGAAGTTTCATGTGATATTGCCGGAGCCTTCTTGAAACCGCAATGGATCCGATGCTTTTCCCCTGTGCTCCCTGGCTCCCTGTGGTTAGCTCGTTTTGACGCGCAGGTCCGAGCCCGTCATTTCCTTCGGCTCGGTAATCCCCAGCACGCCGAGAATCGTGGGTGAAATATCCCGGAGCGACCCATTCGGCTTGAGCGTGAACTGCTTCGCGTCGTCGGACAAGACGATAAACGGTACAGGATTCGTCGTGTGCGCGGTATGCGGCCCGCCCGTGACCGGATCAATCATCAATTCCGCGTTACCGTGATCGGCCGTGATCAGCATGGCTCCGCCCTTGGCGCGCACCGCTTTCTCAATCCCACCCAGGCACACATCGACGGTCTCAACCGCTTTCACGGTCGGCTCGATCTTGCCCGAGTGCCCGACCATGTCCGCGTTGGCAAAATTCACGATGATGACATCGAACGCACTGTCGTTTGTCGCTTTGACGACGGCCTCGGCAATCCCGGCTGCGCTCATCTCCGGCTTCAGGTCATAGGTGGCCACTTTCGGAGACGGCACCAGCACCCGGTCTTCTCCCGGAAACGGCTGCTCCACGCCACCGTTAAAGAAATATGTAACATGCGCATACTTCTCCGTCTCGGCCACGCGCAGGTTGCGCATGTTCAGCCCGGCCATCACGTTCGCCAGAATATTGGCCATGGATTCCGGTGGAATGACAACCGGCAGGCTGAAATTCTTGTCGTATTGCGTCATGCAGACATACTTCAGATTCTTCGGCACGCGGTCGCGCGGGATGGCCGCATCGAGATCCGCCGCCCCCGGTAGATCACGGCCTTCCTGAGCGTTCAATCCGCTGTTACGGCAGAGCGCGCGTGTGATCTGCCGTACGCGGTCGGCGCGAAAGTTAAAGCAGATGCAGGAATCCTCGTCGGCAATCTTCGCCAGCGGCTCGCCCCGGTTGTCCACGCACCCAAACGGGACCACGAACTCATCGGTCACGCCCCTGTTGTAGGACTCCTTCATGCCCTGCACGGGATCCACGTACGTCCCGCCTTCGCCTTGGCCGAAAATCATCGCGTTGTACGCCTTCGCGATGCGCTCCCAGCGCCGGTCGCGATCCATGGCGTAGTAACGGCCGTTGACGGTCGCAATCTTTCCCGAGCCATACTCGCGCATCTTCTGCTGGAGTTGCTCGAGATAGCCCGCGCCATTCGTCGGCAACGTATCGCGGCCGTCCATGAAGGCGTGCACGAAAACGCGATCCACGCCATTATGTTTGGCCATCTTCAAGAGCGCGTACAGGTGCGCCTGCTGTGAGTGCACGCCGCCGTCCGACACCAGCCCGAACAGGTGCAGTTTGCGTCCGCCGGAGCGCACGTGCTTCATTGCGTCGAGCAGCACGGGATGAGAGAAAAACTCGCCATTCTGGATCATCAGATCGATGCGGGTGATGTCCATATGCACGATGCGCCCGGCGCCGATGTTCAGGTGCCCGACTTCGCTGTTGCCCATCTGGCCTTCGGGCAGTCCGACAAAGGGCCCGCTGGTGTGAATGAGCGTGTTCGGATACTCGCGCAACAGCCGGTCATAGGTCGGCGTGCGCGCCAGCGCGATCGCGTTGGCCTTCCTTTCAGCGCGATATCCCCAGCCGTCGAGGATGATGAGGACGAGAGGTTTGGGAGGCACATTCAGCTCCTGGCTCTTAGCTCTTGGCTCTTAGCCTTCGACAAGAATCCACCACGGAGGCACGGGGCCACGGAGAGAATAGACGAAAGAAGAATCTATAGGAGGGCACGCCGCTTTTCAAATCAGGCGGAGATCGAAGAAGAAAACAGAGATTGCGTCCCAGCGGCAGGACGCGGCATCATACTGTCTCGGAGGATAGACGTGCCCATCCATGATCTGCTTCTACTCGAATTCGACGAAGAAATGAAAAAGACGCACACCGCCCTGGAACGTGTTCCGATGGACAAGGCCGACTTTGCGCCGCACGTCAAATCGATGCCGCTCGGCAAGCTGGCGCCGCACATCGCGCAGCTAGCGGGCTTCGGCGTGACGGTGCTGACTACTCCAGAGCTGGATTTTTCAAAGGGCAGCATCCAGCCGGTGCCGTTCGAGTCGGCGGCCCAACTGGTCAAGGCTTTCGATGCAGGCGCAGCCCAGGCTCGCGCCGCGCTCAAAAACACACCGGATGAAGCCTGGACCCAGAACTGGAAGTTGAGCTTTCAGGGCAAGCCCATCTTCAATGGCTCACGCTTTCTGGCTTACCGGCAAATGTTTCTGAATCATCTCGAGCACCACCGCGCTCAGCTCGGCGTTTACTTGCGTTTGAACGAGAAACCAGTGCCCTCGACATACGGGCCTTCGGCGGACGACACGATGGGGTTTTAGTGGGGACCATCACCAAAACAGGTCCTCGATCTCCTTGGGGAGTGGATCGTTGAAATCATCTGGAACCGTGAACTCGCCTTTCGCGGAGCCGAGAACGCGTCCGTTGGCCCACGTCTCCAAATGAATCACGGGCAGCGCCTGCCCATCTCCGAAGTGACAGCGCACTGCCTCACGCACATTCAGCTTCAACTCATCCATGGTGTCAGCTTGAGTGAAAATGGAATAGCCGTGAGCGCGGGCTTCATAGCCGCCCTCCGGCGACTTTTGCACGGAGAAAATGATCTCAGTTTCTGGCATGTCTCTGCCAAAATTATACTCTGTCGTCCACACGCGACCTCATAGATCAGCGCGGACTTGGTTCGAAATCCGGCTGCTGAGCTTTTGCAAGAACACCGAATTTGGCAATCACATCACTCACCCTTCTACTAAAGTCCGCACGCCACTGAGGGTTGGCGTTCGTGTCGTAGCGCTCGCAATGACGAGCGTGGGGAAAAAAGAGAATGGCATTGTGCGAGAGGTGCCGGGCACCCGCCGAACTCGCGTAACCCCGTTAGCCCTCACTGACACAACCGGCTCTCCAGGCAAGGTGGTCGAAGAGCTGGCCAAAATGGACAGGCGGATTGTCTCAGTCGGATTCAGGCTAGGGGCCGACAAACGAACGGTGTCGCCTTCAACCTTCGTCTCGATAGGCAGTGCGCCTGGGCTAGTCACGCGATGATTATCGATGATGGCCAGCGGTATTCTCACCGAACCTGTGAGACCCTCGGCTACGTTGTTACCTTCGTTAGCGAACTCAAGCTGATAAATACCTACGCTCTTACCCTCGCCATTGAACGGTAGCGACTCTGGAGCGGTATATGTAAGTCTGGGTTCGCGAGAGGAGAGCATGGACACCATTGTCCCGCCCACCACCGTGACAATGATTGATATAACCGCTACGGCTAACGTCCTACGCCAGTTGGAAGCGGATTCGACAGGGATGTCCATTAATTACCTCTCTTTATCCTGCGGACACTAAGGACGAACTTCTCTGTGGTAGTTGAGTGCCTTCAAACCTAGGAACCGCGCTGCCCCACCAAGTTCTTCCTCGATCCGTAACAACTGGTTGTACTTGGCGACGCGGTCGGTGCGCGACGCCGACCCGCTCTTGATCTGTCCCGCCCCGGTCGCGACCGCGAGGTCCGCGATGAACGTGTCTTCGCTCTCGCCCGAGCGATGCGAGACGACCGAGGTGTATCTGTTACGGCGCGCGAGGTCAATCGCGTCGAGCGTCTCGCTGACTGTCCCAATCTGGTTGAGCTTGATGAGGATTGAATTGGCGATCCCCTTCTTAATGCCCTCGCCGAAGATCTGAATATTGGTGACGAAGATGTCGTCACCCACCAGCTGAATCTTCCCGCCAAGTTCCCTGGTCAGATTCTTCCAGCCCTCCCAGTCATCTTCCGAAAGGCCGTCTTCCAGCGACACAATGGGATAGTCATTCGCCCACTTCGCCCAGAACCTCACCATGTCGTCGGAACCCTTTGCCGACTTGTCCGATTTCTTGAAAACGTACTTACCATCCTGATAGAACTCACTCGCCGCGGGATCGAGCGCAATCGCGATTTCTGCTCCCGGCTTGTAGCCAGCCTGCTGGATCGCCTCCAGCACAACCTCGATCGCCTCAACGTTCGATTTCAGTGAAGGCGCAAATCCGCCCTCATCGCCGACGGCCGTGTTGTACCCGTGCTTCTTCAGCACGCCCTTCAGGGTGTGGAACACTTCGACGCCCCAGCGCAGCGCCTCCGAAAACGAGGGCGCGCCGACTGGCATCACCATGAATTCCTGGAAGTCCACGTTGTTGTCGGCGTGCGCTCCACCGTTCAGGATGTTCATCATCGGCACCGGCAGGATGTTCGCGCTCGCGCCCCCGAGATAGCGGTAGAGCGGCGCTTCCAACGCGTTCGCGCTGGCACGGGCGGCGGCCATCGACACCGCCAGGATCGCATTTGCACCAAGGCGTCCCTTGTTCTCCGTGCCATCCAGTTCGATCATCTTGGCATCGAGAGCGCGCTGATCGGCCGCGTCCATTCCGCCGAGAACCTCCGCGATCTCGCCATTCACGTTTTCCACCGCCTTCAACACGCCTTTTCCCTGATAGCGCTGCTCATCGCCATCGCGCAGTTCGACCGCCTCGTGCTCGCCGGTTGACGCGCCACTGGGCACGATGGCCCGCCCGCGCGCGCCGCCGGCAAGGGAAACTTCAGCTTCCACAGTCGGATTGCCACGCGAGTCGAGCACCTGGCGTCCGCAGATTTCAGCGATACTGGTAACAGGCATGATTGCGTCCTCAGGTTTGAGTATTTTCTTAGAGTCGTTCTCGCTCTAGAGACGCAGCCGCGCCGCTACAGCCGTTTTGGTTGAAACCAGAAATTATAGCGGACGCACTCCGAACGAGTGGATCTCGACACTGCTCAGTGCAAATACGACCCAGCGGCCCGCGCGTGGGTAGCAGACGCATTACCTCCAATGGTTCCCCCGCCCTTTCCAATGTTGTTCCCGAATTTCGTCTGGCTTAGAGTCAAGTTAAGGGTTTGGCATTTCGAAGAGCGGCGGACGGGGCGTCCGCCGGACAAGCGGCGAGGCGTCGGCGCTACCAGCATTGCCAGATTTCAGGAGGTTCCATGAAGAAGCTTGTCGTACTTATTGCGCTGATTCTGTTGGCTGTCGCTGCTGTGGCGCAAACTTCCCTGCCCACCGGCACGGCTCTCAAGATGAAGCTCGAAACCACGCTCACCACTTTCAGCAATCAGGCCGGAGATCCCTTCCAGGCCAGGGTCACTGAACCCGTGGTCATCGACGGAAAGACTGTGATCCCTGTCGGTACCACAGTCCAAGGACGCGTCACCAAAACCAGCGAGCCGCGGCGCGTCGCCGGCAAGCCGACGATTGCCCTCTTCCCGGAGACGCTGGTACTGCCCAACGGCGACCGCTTCATGCTCAACGCCACGCTGGTAGATACCAATGCTCGCCGCGGCACCGACGTCAATAACGAAGGCCAGTTCAAAGGCGCCGGTCACGACGGCAAAGACCTCACCGAGATCGGCATGGGTACGGGCGGAGGAATGCTGATCGGCGGTCTGGCAGGCGGCGGAAAAGGCCTGCTGATCGGCGGAGCCATCGGTGCCGGCGCCACCGTCACTCACTGGTTGAGCAAACATCGTTCCACGACGCTCCCAGCGGGCACCGAGCTAGTCATGGAACTCAGCCGCCCCATGCCCATGAATCCGAACCCAGGACAGTAGCGAGTCGCGCGAAGCGAGTGGCGAGCTTCTAATTCGTTGGTCTTGATGCCGAAACGGTGTGGCGGGTTTGCGCGCCACTCGCTACTCGCTACCGGCTTATCAAGTCCTCTTCCATCAGCAGTTCAAGCTCAATCCAGCCTTCCACCGGCAAGGCATCTAGTGGCAGGCGATTACGCCACAAGCTGAAGCGCAGGCGCAGCCGGGTGGCTACTTCGGAGCCGTGCGCCCCGCGCATTTCTTCGATTTCCACCGGGGCCGCCTGCAACCACGCGAGCGGCAGTCGGCACTCGAAATTCCGCCCCAGCGCGACCCGCGCTTGACCCGGCTCATTCGATGACCCCAGCACTTTCTCTTCCGCCTGTACGGTCACCTTCCACGATTCCAACCGGCCGCTCTCGACCACCGCATCCAGTCGCAACTCGAGCCGCGGAGCAGTGGCGTCCTTCGCCCACGACTCCAGATTCACGACCACTTCAAATCCGTCGTCCGGACCCTTGCCCGCGAAATCCAGCCGGCCATACACAATCTGGTCGTCAATCCCTGCATACACGGCATCCAGCAGAAACTGCTTACCGTGCATGGACCCGGAGCGGCGATCGGCGGTATAGCGTGCCGCGCCCATCCACTCGAAGTAGCGCACCATGTCACCGCTAATCTTCGGATGAATGTACGCGCTCTGCGGCGTAAAGGAAGGCCGCGCCGCCGCGCCTGCAATCGGCTGTGCTAAGTGGTCGGGTGGCGTGCGCCCCAGCGCCTGGTACACGTTCGAAAGATGCTTGCGATAGAGCTCGTCGAAATCACGGTCGTTGGCCGAGTGATGTTCCGGACCATACCACCAGTTCCAGTCGCTGCCCTCGGCGATCAGAATCTCCTCGAATGCCAGCTTCCTTCGTTCTTCGCTCGCGTCCGCCGCCTCGGTGTACAAGTTCCGCGCGTGATACAGGTAATCCCACGCCTTGTTGTCCTCCGGCGCGCCAATCCAGACGTTGAAGTTGGCATTGATCCACGATCCCGGAACCAAGGAATTCAGGTAGCTGCAGTTCTGGTGTCGCGTGATCGCCTCGCTCACCGTGACGGCTTCCATCCCAGGATCGCTGGACAGCGCGTCGTAGAACCGGCGTAGGAATTCCCGCCCGGAGCGCGGGTAGTATTCCCAGGCATTCTCGCCATCCAGGATGATCGGTACCATGGCATCTTGTCCATGCGAAAGAATTGGTTGTGCCGATTCCTTAATCTTTTGGATGAGGTTGCTCGCAGCCTCCTGGGGCGGCATTCCGGAGTAGACAAAGCCGATCAGGTCGGAGAGCGTGTGGTCGCGGAAGATCAGGTTCATGCGGGTGTCGGCGTTCTCATACCGGTAGATAGTGTAGAGCCGGTGCGCCATCTCGGAGCTCAGGCGACCCTGGCTGTCACGGCTGAAGGACAATCCCAGACTGCGTCCGAGTACGCCTTCGTCGGTTGCCATCCACTGGACTCCGAGCTGGTGGGCGATGGCCAGGACTTCTTCTGAAACGCTCCCTTCTGAAGGCCAGACACCCCGCGGGCGCAGCCCAAAGACTTTTTCGTGGAAGTCCAAGCCGCGCAGCAACTGCTCCCGCGCATCCTCGGGATGAAGATACCGATTCTGCGGCAAGGGCAGTCCCGGCGACGAAACCGCGCCCATCTGCGTGTCGCACACCAGCGGCAGAATCGGATGGTAAAAAGGCGAAGTCGAAATCTCGATCGACCCTTTCTTGACTGCTTCAGCGTGTACCGGCACGACGCGCGCAAGAAATTCGCGCTCGGCTCCGATCACCAGGCGCTGGTCTTCCAGTGAATAGTTCCTCCCCTTGCGAACCAGCTCGGCAACGTTTTTCTCCTCCAGAAAATACTCGTCGAACCAGGCGACCTGTGACAGCACCTGTAGATCGGTGAAATCCTGCGCCTGAAAGTACTTCTCCGCCCGCTCTGGTGAGTCCGCGGCACTGCGGAACCGTTCCCACAACTCGCGATACCGGGGATACCGGCCAATCAGATTCACCGGATGCGCTTGAAACAGGTACTGCAGCGCGAAGCGTCTTTCGTCCGGGGAGAGTTCCTTGGCCGGCTTGGCCGCGACTTGCAAGAAGGGGTCTTGGGCGGCGCCCGAAACATAGTCCTGGATCTGGGTGAGGAGCGAGGGCACCAGATTAAACGTCTGGTGGACATTGGGAAATTCCTCCAGCAGTTTCACCATGCCGTAGTAGTCTTTCAGCGCGTGTAGCCGTGTCCAGGGCAGGCGATACTGCCCCGTCACCAAGTCCTTATAGAACGGCTGGTGCTGGTGCCAGAGAACGACAACTCGCAGTCGGGCCATAGTCGCCTTTGTCTAGACTATCGGCGATTTTCCAGTATGGCATAGGCGTCCGCCCGACCTTGTCCGGATTCGAATACACTGGAAGCTCGACAAACCATGAGCCGGAACCTCGCCAGCCCCGAAGCCCCTCCTGTCCGCTACGACGTGTCCCTACTGACTGCCGAGGACCTCTATCTTTTCAACGAGGGCAGCCACTATCGCCTTTACGAAAAAATGGGCGCCCACCTGACGGAATCCAAGGGCGTGCAGGGTACCGTGTTCAGCGTCTGGGCTCCGAATGCTTGTAACGTATATGTGATCGGCAGCTTCAATGGCTGGGATCACAGCTCGCATCCGCTCCAGCCACGCGGCAGCTCGGGCATTTGGGAAGGTTTTATTCCGGGAGCCGCCAAGGGAACGGTCTACAAGTTCCACATTGTTTCCAACCATCACGGCCACCGGGTCGATAAGGCCGATCCCGTCGGATTGCTCATGGAGAAACCGCCGCGCACCGCCTCCGTCGTCTGGGACATCGAGTATTCGTGGAATGACTCGGACTGGCTGCGCAAACGTGGGGAGCGCAATTCTCTACACGCGCCCATGTCCACCTACGAAGTTCACCTCGGCTCCTGGATGCGGGTGCCCGAAGAGCACAACCGTCCTTTAACCTACCGCGAGATCGCGCCCCGCCTCGCCGATTACATTGGCCGACTCGGCTTCACGCATGTCGAGTTCCTCCCCATCATGGAGCACCCCTTCTACGGCTCCTGGGGTTACCAGACCACCGGCTACTTTGCTCCCACGGCGCGCTATGGCACGCCGCAGGATTTCATGTACCTGGTGGACTACCTGCATCAGCACAGCATCGGCGTGATTCTCGACTGGGTTCCGTCGCACTTCCCTTCCGATGCCCACGGCCTCGCCTACTTTGACGGCACGCACCTGTTCGAGCACTCCGATTCCCGGCAGGGCTTCCACCCTGACTGGAAGACGCAGATCTTCAACTACGGCCGCAGCGAAGTGCGTAGTTTCCTGATGTCGAGCGCCATGTTCTGGCTCGACCGCTATCACATAGACGGCCTGCGCGTGGACGCCGTCGCTTCTATGCTGTATCTCGACTACTCCCGCAAGCAGGGAGAGTGGATTCCGAACAAGTACGGTGGACGCGAGAATCTGGAGGCCATCGAATTCTTGCGCCGCTTCAACCTGGAAGCCTATAAGGAGCACCCTGACATTCAGACCATCGCCGAAGAGTCGACCTCTTATCCGATGGTTTCCAAGCCCGTGCATTTGGGCGGCCTGGGCTTCGGCATGAAATGGGATATGGGGTGGATGCACGACACGCTCGACTACTTTCAGCACGATCCGATCTATCGTCACTACCACCATAACTCGCTCACCTTCCGCATGCTGTACTCCTTCCACGAAAACTTTGTGTTGCCGCTGAGTCACGACGAAGTCGTGCACGGCAAGGGCTCATTGCTCAACAAGATGCCCGGCGACGACTGGCAGAAGTTTGCCAACCTCCGTCTGCTGTTCGCTTACATGTACGCCCAGCCCGGCAAGAAGCTGCTGTTCATGGGCGGAGAGTTCGGCCAGTATCGGGAGTGGTCGCATGATCGCAGCCTCGACTGGCACCTGCTGGAAGGACCTCTACATCGCGGATTGCAGGCCTGGATGGAACAACTGAACCGCGCCTATCGCGGGGAGGGAGCCCTGCACTGGTTCGACAACGATCCTCAGGGCTTTGAGTGGGTGGACTGCAACGACGCTCCCGCCAGCATCGTTTCGCTGCTGCGCAAAGGCAAGTCCGCCGACGACGCAGTCCTGGTGACATGCAACTTCACGCCCGTGCCACGGGTTGGCTACAAAGTTGGAGTTCCGGCGGACGGCTACTGGAAGGAAATCCTGAACAGCGACGCTCGCGAGTATGGGGGCAGCGGCATCGGCAACATGGGCGGCGCCGAGGCCCTGCCCGATGGCGTTCACGGCCGTCCGTATTCGCTACGACTCACGTTGCCCCCGCTGGGGGCGCTGTTCCTCAAGAAGTCGTAGCGTTATGTCGATGTATGTGGCGACGGTTAGAGTGAGGTCTGCAGGATACGCGGTGATTGCGCGCTGGAACACCCTCTTGACGGTATTACTCGTACTCAGTGCGTCGATCGCAGGTGCGCGAGCCGCCGGCCCCCCGGCACTACCTCCGTCGGTTTCCTTCTGTGACCTCCTCAGCAACCCGCAGGCGTTTGACAGTCAGTGGATTCAGGTTCACGGACACATTTCCGTTGCATTCGAAGACTTTTCCTTACGCGAGCCCGGTTGCGACAAACCCCTCACCCGTAACATCTGGCTTGCCTACGGAGGAGACGAAGCAACACCCACGACCTACTGCTGTGAAGATCCCAGCCGCGCGAAGGGTAAGGACATCAGTGTGCGCGGGCAGTCTGTCCCGCTCATTCGAGACGCCCCGATGGAGGACTTCATCGCCAAGGTTCGGGCCCGGCGGCAGCACCGGGTAAATGGTCAGCCCTGTGACGGCTCGCTCTGCAACTTCTACAACGTGTCGGCAACGCTAGTCGGCCTCTTCCTCTACGCGCCAAACAATCCGAGAAACCCACTCGGCGGCTACGGTCATCTGGGCTGCTGCCACCTGCTTGTGATTCACCGGGTATCCGATGTGATGGCCGAACGTACGCCGGTTCCCTCGGACGATGTGAGTTTCACTTGCCTCACGCAAGCCTGGCAAGCCGAATTCCCAAGGTCTGCGGGCGTTGACTTGCTCGATCCCCAGGTCGCCAACAAGAAATTCCTGGCTCAACAAATGCGGGAGCACGGGGACGCCGATCTGGTCGAAACTATGCGCAACACTATTTCAAAATATGCGGGTATCACGGGAACGCTGGCGTGGACATCTCCCGACCTGCAGACTATTTATTCAGCCGCCTACCCTCAGGGCAGCCCGAAGAAGAAGAAGAAACGTCCCGATGCCCCACCGCCCACCACCATAACCGTGTCTCGAGAGCGCTGCGCGCCGATACCGGAAAACCGCCAGCCCTGAGAGCTGAGAGCCGAGAGCTGCCCCCTAAGGTTTCCAGACTCCCACGTACTGGAGCAACTCGTCCAGCTTTGCGCCCTTAAGAATCTCGCCCACTGCCGCGTGGTCAATGTGTGGAGCAATTGGCTTTTCGCTCTGCGCTATCGAATAAGCGGTCACTGCCAGGATCGCTTCACCCGCTTTGAAGTCCAGGGCGTCGACCTTATCAATGGTGTCGCTCGCTTTGTGATGGATCTCGAAATACTTCGACATGTCCACCCACAAATCGAGCGCGGGAACCCCTTGCAACAGGAAGGGCCCGTGATCGGTGTCGTAGGTCGCCTCGAGCGAAAGGTCACCCCCGTTCAGGTCCTTCAGCAGCCCGTCACTCCAGGGCTGCATGGCGTCCTTCAGATCTTGGCGCCCTTCCACTTTCCAGCCTTTCGGATGTCCCGCGCCATTGTCCGTATTCAGTACAGCCACACACTTCTCCAATTCGCTCTTGTGCACCTGCGCGTACGCGTAGGAGCCAAGAAGACCCTGTTCTTCCCCTCCCCACAGCGCAAAGCGAACACTGCGTCGCGGCGCTTTGCCAAGGGTCATGAGGGCGCGAGCGACTTCGAGTACGCTGGCGCTGCCGGCGCCATTGTCCTGCGCGCCGGTGCCGAAGTCCCAGGAGTCCAGGTGCGCTCCGATCAGAATCCACTCGTCGGGACGCGCGCTGCCGCGAATCTCTGCCACCACGTTATTGACCTTGGTTTCTCCGGAAGTCTTGTTCTCCAACGCAATTCGGATGGTGACTGGCCCCTGCTGCACTAGCCGCTGGATTAATTTCCCGTCTTCCATGCCGACTTCCGCCCCGGGCAGCGGAAGCATCTTCGCGCCCCACAACATGTCATGCGCATTGAGAACGTTGTTCTTCTCGCGGTCCATCATGGCCACTGCCAGAACGCCCGCTTTCTGAAAAAGGGGCCAGGCCGCATCCAGCTTGGGAAGCGCCTTCGCGAATCCCTCGGCGAAAATCTTGCTGGAATCGAGCAGGACAATCTTCCCGCGTAACGGCTCGGTGTCTTTGAGTTTCTCCCCGGAGACGTCCGAGATCACAACTACCATCCCCTGTACACCGCCAGCGGGAGTCGAGGGCGACCAGCCTAGTGATGCAACGCTCAGTGGCCGCGAGAGCGGTGCCAGCATCATCCCGCTCGCCGATCCCCGCAGCCAACCCGCCGGAATTGTGAAGGGCTCCAGCCGCACGTTCTGGATCCCATAACTGCGAAAACTCGCTGCCGCCCAGTCCGCCGACCGTTGATACGCGGGCGACCCCGTCAGCCGTCCGCCGAACGTGTCGGTGAGTTCGCGTAAAGTTGCCATCGAAGGCCCGGTGTAAATCGAAGCCGCCAACCGGTCCGTCACCGGCTTCATTTCTGAGGGCGATTGCGCCCAGACCATCGCAGAAATCGAGCACCACAACAGTAGAACCGCGCGACGCAGGATCATCTTTCCTCCGGCCAGAAAACTGGCGACTTCTACTCATGAAGGGAACCCGAGATTGTCAACGAATTAGGACCGCAATGCAAACCACCAGGCCGCGACCCCCGCCGCCCATGCTAGACTCGCAGGGAGTCAACCATACCGCGGATGCGCATCCTCACCCGGTACATTCTGGGCGAAGTCGTCTCCCACGCCCTGATCGGCGCGGCGGTTTTTACTTTCGTTCTTTTCACTCGCGATCTCGGACGCATCCTCGAACTGGTCGTCCGCAACAGCGCGCCCCTTCCGAGCGTCGCCCAGGTCTTTTTCTTCACGGTTCCAGTCGCTCTCACTTACACAATTCCGATGGGCGTACTGGTCGGCATCCTGATCGGCCTGAGCCGTCTTGCCGCCGACAGCGAAATTACCGCGATGCGGGCCAGCGGCATTGGCGTGTGGGCTTTCCTGCGCATCATCTTGATCTTCGTCGTGGGCGCCTGGCTGCTGGCGCTTGGCAACAGCGTCTATTTGGCGCCCCGCTCCCTGGCTGCTCTCGGAGATCTGCAGAACAAGCTCAAGGCGTCCCAGGCGTCCTTCGAGATCCAACCCCGCGTCTTCTATGAAGGCTTCCCGAAAGTCGTCCTCTACGTGCAGGATGTGAAGGCCGCCTCGGGCGCCGCGATCTGGAAAGGCGTGTTCCTGGCTGATTTGAGCCAGCCCTCTGCCCCACGCATCACTCTCGCCCGCGAGGGCATCCTGGCCAGCCAGGGCCCAGACACCTTGGACTTGCATCTCACCAACGGTTCCACCCACGAGACCGACCCCAAGAATCCGGATCAGTACCAGATCTCCACTTTTGAGACGACGGACATCCCGATTCAGGTCCCCGTGGCCCAGAACAACCAGGAACACGAGCCAGAATCGGTCGGCGAGATGAAGCTCTCAGAACTGCTCGACAAGTCCCGCAGCACCGAGACCATGACCCGACGCTGGGCGCTGATCGAATACCATCGCCGCTTCGCCCTGCCGACCGCCTGCGTCGTGCTCTCCCTGGTCGGGATTCCTCTTGGCCTCTCGTCGAAGCGCGGAGGAAAGTCCACGGGCTTCGTTCTAACGATTCTGCTGGTCTTCCTCTATTATTCGATTTCCCTGATTGGAGTCTCGCTGGCGCGGCAAGGGCGCGTCTCGGCTGGGTTCGGCGTCTGGATGGCCGACATTGCGTTCCTCATCGGTGGCGTCTTTCTCCTGTGGCAATCCGAACGGCGTCCGATCGATCTCTCCTCCCTCCGCTCCTGGTTCAAGTTTCCGCTGGCGAGGACAGTCCCGGCGAGTGCCGGCACAGCGCCTTCCCAGACCGTTCGGGAGACTGCAGCGGATCGCCTATCCCGGCGCTGGCGTCTGTTCAACATTCACTTCCCCACCATCCTCGACGACTACGTCTTAAGGGATTTTTCCTTCTACCTGGCGATGATCGCAGGAGCTTTTGTGACCCTCCTGCTGGTCTTCACTCTCTTCGAGCTGCTCGGAGACATCTTGCGCAACCAGGTGTCCCCGCTCGTGGTGGGTGAGTATCTGCTCGCTGTCACCCCCTATTTCCTGTACTACCCAATTGCCCCGCTCAGCATGCTGCTGGCGGTGCTGGTGACCTTCGGGCTTCTGCAACGCTCCAATGAAATCACCGCCATCAAGGCTACTGGCATCAGCCTCTACCGGATCGTTGTGCCGGTGCTGATCGCCGCCACCCTGGTCGCGGGCGTCCTGTTCCTCTCTGACCAGCTCTACTTGCCCTACAGCAACAAGCGCCAGGACGCTCTCCGCAATCGCATCAAAGGCAAGCCTGCGCAGACGTATCTGCGTCCCGACCGTAAGTGGATCTTCGGCCAGAACTCCGAGATCTACTACTATCAGTTCTTCGATCCCGACCGGGACGTCTTCGGCAATCTTTCAGTTTTTCGCTTCGATCCGCATACCTTCCAGATCACCCGCCGCGTGACTGCCGAGCGCGCGCACTGGTCGGAGAGCATGGCCCGCTGGCTTTACGAGCAAGGCTGGGAGCGCACTCTGAACCGATCGGCTATTCAGAATTACCGCCAGTTCGATGTAGCGACCTTCCCGGAATTCACCGAGCCACCCGCGTACTTCAAGAAGGAAATCAAGCAGTCGCAGGAAATGAGCTACGAGGAATTACGACGTTACATCCGCGATCTCGAACAAAGCGGCTTTGACGTGGTGCGGCTGCGCGTGCAACTGCAAAAGAAGATCGCCTACCCCCTGATCACCATCGTTATGACTGTTCTGGCGATACCCTTTGCGCTCTCCGCCGGCAAGCGCGGCGCGGTCGCGGGCGTCGCGACCGCGGTCGGGA
>JBASRS010000089.1:0-19238 GCA_049273945.1 Terriglobales bacterium
ACGACTGTAAGTGCCTTAAAACGAGTGAGGGCGTCGAGAACGGTCCATTTGCTAAACCGTTGTACGGGCTAACACCTGTACCGAGGGTTCGAATCCCTCTCTCTCCGCCACTCACTCTAAAGATGGGCACTTAACTACTCCTACTGTACGAACCCTTCAGGCTTATGGCCGCCATCTGGAGCACAAGTGGAGCACATTAAGGCCTCGGAGAACTGCCTCATTGCAGCGATCGCATCAGGCGATGCGGTCTTGATGTAATGGTTCTGGGTGGTTGCTACTGTGCTGTGCCGCAGAATGCGCTGGATCACCGAATCATCCACGCCCAAGCGATTCAGATTCGACGCCAAGCCTCTGCGGAACCCGTGCCAACCGTGCCAGGAGAGTCCAGCACGTTTGAGCACGTCTTTCATTTCCCGCTGATAACAAGCGTTCAAGTCGAGCGGATGTCCAACTGAGTTTGGGAAAATCGGGCCAGCCACCGGATTACCGCACTTTAGACGATGTGTGGCAAGCCGTTGGGCAAGTTGTGGAATGACGGGAACGGGGGCCTTTGATTTTGCAGTTTTAGGATCACCGACTGTGTTACGCCACACGGATCGAGTGACGTTCAGCCAGCCGAGTGATTCCTCGTCTTGCGCGGGCTCATAGGATTCCCACGTAAGACCACGCAGCTCTCCTAGGCGCAGCCCCGTGAAGGCAGCAGTTGCCACAGCTGTCGCTGACGGTTCCGACAATACTTTCAGCATCGTCCCGATTTCTTCGAGCGAGTAGGGTTTCGTTTCGGCGCCGTTCGGTGCAAAAGCTGGAATCTCGGCGAGCTTCACTGGGTTTGCCCCGTCGAAATAGGCCTGCTGTGCCGCGTGTCGGAAGACACCACTGAGGAAATTCTTCACGTGCTTCAACGTGGTCTTGGAGATGTCGCGCTCTCGCGCGACACTTTCCAACCACGATTGCACGTGATGGGTTTTGACTTCCCTCAGCCATTCCGCCTGACAGCGTACTTTCAGATAATCCGACCACACTTGAGAGTATCCCCTGTATGTGGACGGGCGCTTTTGCTGCTTTACGAACGTCAGGTAGACGCGATCCACGAAGTCACCAAGTTTGGTGACGTTTAGTGGCTCTGCCGAGTTTCGGTTAAGCGGCTCCAGTTCTCGGTTGGCGAGATCTCGAACGCTGGCCTTCGTCTTGTGTTCTGCATCGACAGGCACAAGGCGCTTAGCTCTTTGAACTGTCTGGATTTCTCCGCCGACACCGACGCGCTCGCAGTATCTAAGCACCCACCACCCTCGATGTCGCATGATGTAGCCGGATTGCTTGGCTCTCCTCACACTGTCTCCTTTCGTTTTGTCTTCGGCTTACCTGCCGAGGCTTTGCCGCCGAGCGCGGCGATACGCTTGCGCTCATCGGCGCTTAGTTTTTGGCCTGACAGGAGGCCAGGTAATACGGGAGACCCTGACGGGCGAAGCAACTGAAATAGGCGGAACTGTTAATGGACCCTAATTGGATCCAGACACAGCCGTTGAATTTCCCGCAGGAAGTTGGCGGAGCCAGAAATCACGGGGTGGGCCTTTCCCCAATTGAATTGGCTGAATGCCGCATTCAGAAGGGCTCAAAAGATTGGGCCCTTTACCTTTTTGTGCTGTGCTCAACCCTGGCAGTTCATTTCTTCAGCGTCGAGGCCGGCCACTTCGCCGCGGCCGACTCCTCAATGCGGTAATACTTGCGCGCCTGCACATGTCCCAGAGTACTGACCGCGCCGGTTGGCCAGCGGACCTCGACCTTGTCCACCTGCTCGGTCTTCCCCAGACCGAACAGAAGGCGCGGGTCGGAAGACGAGCAGTAGCTCGAACCACCGACGCGTTCCCGGACCTGAATCCGTCCAGCCGCGGTCACTGTAACCAACGCGCCAATCGCATCGCGCCCGCTGGCCTTGCCCTCAAGCTCAAAGCCAATCCAAGCATTGTGGTTGCCTCCATCGTTGCGCAACAGCACGGGGGGGCGGCCGTTCTGGACGAGCAAGAAGTCTTCGTCCCCGTCATTGTCGAAGTCGCCCATCGCCAGGCCGCGTCCGGTGAGTTGTCGCGAGAAAATCTCGCCATGCTGTTGCCCGACTTCTTCAAACTTGCCATTTCCCTGATTCTCCACCA
The DNA here is from genome assembly GCA_049273945.1 of Terriglobales bacterium. Classification (GTDB taxonomy): domain Bacteria; phylum Acidobacteriota; class Terriglobia; order Terriglobales; family Acidobacteriaceae; genus Acidiflorens. The sequence goes on from JBASRS010000089.1 coordinate 2,151, forward strand.
GAAACGGCCGCTCGGCGGCGATCACCGCATCGTGCAGAAGTTGGATGTTATCGAGCGGATGTCCGTTGAGAACGAACAGGTCCGGTTTGCCATCGTTGTCGTAATCCGCGATGCGTGTTCCAAAACCGCTGTACAGGATTGCCATCAGGCCCAATTTCGATTCGCCAGTCACATCCGTGAACGTTCCATCGCCATTGTTATGGAACAGATTGTTAGGCTCGTAGTCAATGTTGACGACCCAAAGGTCGGGAAGTCCGTCCCCATCCACATCCGCCGCGTCCACTCCCATGCCGGACTGCGCTTTGCCGTTCGAGCCGTAGGCGACACCAGCCTCGAGCCCGACTTCGGTGAATGTGCCATCGTGATTGTTTCGGAATAGGAAATTGCGAACGGTGTCGTTGGCCACGTACAAGTCCAGCCATCCATCGCGATTGAAATCGAAAGCGATCACGCCCAGCGCCTTGCCGGCGATCGCTAACCCTGCCTTTTCGGTTACGTCCATGAAGGTTCCATCGCCGTTATTGTGGAAGAGACGGCTGGAAATGCTGGGGATCTGGTCGGGGTGGCAGTAGGAGCGGTAACCCGGGCGATGTTCGCCGCAATATGGGTTCCGCGAGTAGTCCCAATCCATGTAACGACCCACGAACAGGTCCGGCTGACCGTCGTGGTCGTAGTCGAACCAGGCAGCGCTGGTACTCCAGCCTTCCGCGGACACTCCGGCTTTCTGGGTGACGTCTGTGAATGTTCCATCCCTATTGTTGTGATAGAGCACACTGCGCGGGAAACCGGTGATGTAGATGTCGGGAAAACCGTCGTTGTCGTAGTCACCGACAGCCACTCCCATGCCGTATGTCGGAGTGCCAGCCAAACCCGCAGCCTGGGTCACATCCGTAAACGTTCCATCCGCGCTCTGCCGGTAGAGCGTGTTGCCGGAAGGTCTGCAGTTCGCGGAAAACTTGTGGCAGCCGCTGTCCACCAGGAGAATGTCGAGGCGGCCGTCGCGATTGTAGTCCAAGAGCGCAGCTCCCCCACCCATCGTTTCTATGAGGTATTTCTCCGGCGTGGCGCCGTTGACATGGGTCCAGCGGATGCCCACACTCTGGGTAACATCGGTGAAGACAACCGTGGGCAGTGGAACTGACGGTTGAGCTTGGGCAGTCAGAGCAAGGGAGAGCACGATGAGCCTTGCGGGAAGGTGGCTATAAAGCCAGTTCATCGCACCTCGTAAATCGCGACACTACGCGGGGAGACATCCGCACCAACTTCGCTCCCAGTCAGGCTGGCCGGTTCCGCCGAGAGTGGGCGAAGCTCGCGGGCGGAGGATAAAGGCGTATTCGCGAGCGTCAGCTGAAAGTGTTCGCGTGTGTCGGAGTTGTTGAAGATCATAAGCAAGCGATCATCGCCGGAGACGCGGGCATAAAGGAGAGAGTTTTTACTGGAACCAAGGAACCATTGTTTCCCGGTTCGCAACGCAACATGATCTTTACGCAATCGAAGCAGGCTCTGGAGGTAGGAGAAAACCTCCTGCTCATCGGGCGTGCGGCCCGCCGTCGTGAAGGCGTCGCGCGGATCGCCCGGGAAACCGCCCGGGAAGTCGCGCCGGTTATCAGGATCGCCACCACCTGGCATGCCGATTTCGTCCCCGGCATAAAGCTGAGGGACGCCCCGCGTGGTTAACAGCAGGGCAAAAGAGGCCTTCAGCTTTTCTTTGGTCGCACCGGGTTCACCCATGAAGCGACCCGTATCGTGATTTCCGATGAAGGTGACCAGCATCTCGGGGTGCGGATAAAGCCAGTCGCTGCGGAACACGTCCTCCAGTTGTTCCGCGGGCTTATCCCGTAGCAGCACGTCCCGCAGGGTAAAGAAGAAAGGGAAGTCGAAAACTGTGCTCACACCGGAATCGATGCCGTCGTAGCGAGGCTTGCCACCCGCGAAGAAAGAGGTGAGGGTAGGATCGGAGTTGAAAACCTCACCGACCGTATCCAGTTTTGGGTAAACCTGGAACACGGTCTTGTGAAACTCCGACCAGAAACTGCGCTCGACGTACGGGAACGTATCCAGCCGAAACCCGTCGAGACCGCCTTCTTCCGCCCACCACAGCGAGTTCTGGATCAAGTAGCGCGCCATGTCTGGATTGTTCTGATTCAGGTCTGGTAGAACGTTGAAAAACCATCCATCGACGACATGCCGCCATCTGGACGATGGCACGTGCTGATCCACGATCAACTGGAACGCCCCGTCGGAAATAGAGTGATTCTGTCGCGTTCCGTTGAGCCAGTCCGGCTCGGGAGGGAGATCAACCCAGGGGTGTTGCATGCCGCAATGGTTCACGACGATGTCCAGCAGAACCTTGATTCCAATTTTGTGAGCTTCGCGGACCAGTTGCCGATAGTCCTCGAGTGTGCCCAGGTGTTCGTCCACGCCGTAGAAGTCCACCGCACCATAGCCGTGATATGAATCCGGGGAGTGATTGTCGTTGTCGTAGATGGGATTGATCCACAGCGTAGTGATGCCGAGGTCGTGGAGATATCCAAGGTGCTGCTGGATGCCTCGTAAGTCGCCCCCGTGATAAGCCCGCTCTTTTGAGCGATCGAAAGTGCCGGGCGACTGGGGCGGAGAGTCGTTGGAGGGGTCGCCATCGGCGAAACGGTCGGGCATGATGAGATAGATGACATCATTTCCATCGAATCCCCGGAACCCGGCGCTGGCTGGCGTGCGGTTGGCGAGCGAAAAGGGAACCTCCGCTGGAGCGTTTGACGTATGGAGGATCAGCCGCACTGGGCCCGGCCGGGCAGCAGAGCCAATTTTCAGCCAGGCGAGCAGGTAATGTCCCGTGGACTCGATTTTCGTGCGAACGACCGTGACACCCGGGGTCTTCACTTCCAATTGCGCGCCCAAAAGGTCTTGGCCGCTGAGGACCAGCATTGGATCAGGCATGCCGATCCACCAATTAGGCGGCTCTACCTTCTGTATCCTTGGCTGCTCTCCTGCCTGAGACACAGCGGTCAACAACAGCACGACAACTGCGGTGCCAAAATGGAGAATGGTTCTGTCTTTCATCGGTTTTCTCCTGAGGGAGTTCCCGGCGATGTTCCAGTCCGTTGCTCTTCGGCTTGGGCTCGCCGCGCCTTGCTGATGGCCGTCTCCTCCCGGCGGGCGATCTTTTCCATTTCTTCCAGCCGCTGAAATTGCGCAAGCTGATCCTTACCCTGATCAGGTTGCTTGTTTCGCGTGTACAGCAAGAACAATTGGTAGTGGGCCTGGATATTGTCTGGACTCAGACTTAGCAAGCGTAGAAAGGCCTGGATCGCTTTCTCGCTCTGTCTTTGCCGGTTGTAAGTCCGCGCCAGGTCGAACCAGCCATCCACATCGTCCGGCGCCAGCGAGATGAGTTTTTCCAGCTGCCCCTGCGCTCCCGCCAGATCACCCTGTTCCAGAAGAATGAACCCCACACTGGCCAGCGCCTGAGCATGCTGCGGATTCGAATCTAGTTGCTGTTTCAGGTGCACGAGTGCGCGGTCCAGCGAACCCTGAACCCGGTAACAGTATCCGATCAGGTACTGGATGTCCTCGGTTTTGGGATCAAGCTGCGCCACAGTCTCAAAAGCAGCCGCCGCGCCGCCATAATTCTCTGCACGGTAGAGCGCATTGCCCAGGCTCAAAAAGTAAAGCGGCTGCTTGGGGTCCAGTTCCGCAGCCTTGCCATAACTACGGGCCGCCAGTTCCCAACGGCCAACCGCAAATTGCTCGCGGCCCAAGAGGTAGTGATATTGAGCTCGTTCGGGAGCAGATTTGACTGCATGCTGGAACTCGAGGATAGCGTTGTCGTGATCCAGCCGCTCGGAAGCGATCAGACCCAGGCGGAAGTGCGCTTCCGACAAATCGGGCTTGATGTCAGCGGCCTCTGCTAGAACTCCGGCAGCATCATCCAGCCGTTTCAGATTGTGATATGCAATGCCCAGGTTGTAGAGGACCTCCGGCGTCTGCGGGCGAAGTTCGTTTACGCGGGAAAAAAGCTCAGATGCCTTTTCGTACTGCTCCTCCTGGGCAAGTACAAGAGCCAGGTTGAAGAGCACGCGGGGATCCTGGGCGTTGGTGCGGGCGAGTTCGTCAGCGGACTGGAGCGCGGGTTGCGTTTGTTCCGCTTTGAACGCCGCCCCGATATACATCAAAATCAGCGAGGGATCATCGCCCCGAAGCTGCCGAACCGCGGCAAACTGCTCTGCGGCGGCCGCGTACTCCTTCGCGCGCACCAGAAGGAGGGCGAGGTTAAAGTGGGCGCGGGCATTCTTTGGATCTGCCTTAATGGTCTGGAGAAGCTCCTTGCGCGCCGGCTCGAGTTTGCCCTCCTGGAGGAGCAAGTTTCCCAGGTTGCCGCGCGCCGCGCTAAAGCGGGGATTGAGCCGAAGCGCACGCCGGTAAGCCGCCTCTGCCTCTACGGGACGCTTCAACTGTTCTTCGATTAACCCGAGTAGGTTATGCGCCACGGCCGAATTTGGGGCCAGCCCGACCGCCTTTCTGGCGAGGGGTTCTGCTTTTGTGAATTCCCCTTTTTGGGCCAGATCGCCGGCTTCGTCGATCGCGCGCTTGGTGGCCGGGGACGGAGCTGGCGCTGGCTTGGCCTGCGGGCTCACCACTGCCGGCATGAGAAGCCCCATTACTGCAACGGCCAAAACGAGATGAGACCGCCCGGTCACTTTTTCCCTGCCTCCACTACGCCCTTGCCTTCGACGATTGTGAAGATCCGGTTAACGCCGGAAAGTTGAACGAGTTCTCTTCCTCCGCTCGGCCAGTGGATTTCGAGTTTGTCCACGCGCACCGCTTTTCCCAGCCCAAAGTGGAGACGCAGATCGTTGCTCGAACAATAACTGCCACCGCTGATCACGTCGGCACGTTGGGTGATTCCATTAACGGTGAGTAGGGCCTTAGCTCCAATGGCATCGCGCGGGCTCTTCGGCCCTCCCACCAACTTCAAATCCACCCAGTTGTTGCCGTTGTTGACCACGTTCCGCAGCAGGGTTGGAGGTCCGTCCACATTGTTGAGCACAACATCAATCTTGCCGTCATTGAACAAGGCGCCAAAAGCCGCGCCCCGCGCGGAGACCAGCACCGCCAGTCCACTCCCGGTTGCCGCCACGACCGGTTGAAACCTGCTTCCACCCAGGTTCCGAAACAGCAGCGGCCGTTGGCGGTAGGTCATGCCCCAGTCATTCTCGTCCACCGCCGGATACACGTGCCCATTGGCGGCCAACAGATCCTTCCAGCCGTCGTTGTCGTAGTCCAGAAAACCTGTTCCCCAACCCAGGAAGGGAATGGTGATCTCGGCAACGCCAGCCTGGAAACTCACGTCGGTGAAAGCGGCGTCGCCTTCGTTGCGGTACAGCGTGAAATAGTCGTCGGAAAAATTGGTTACGTAGAGCGAGAGGTGGCCGTCATTTCTGTAGTCGCCGACGGCCAGCCCCATGGAGGCCTGCTCCCGGCCGCTTTCGTTCAACGCGAAGCCGGACGCATAGCTGTAGTCCTCGAAGGTTCCATCCCCCTTATTTAGGAACAAGTAATTGGGCGTGGAGTCGTTGGCGACGACCAAGTCGAGACGACCGTCGTCGTTTACGTCCGCGAACACCGTGCCAAAACCGTAGTAGCCTTTTTCGTTCGCGACGCCGGCCTTCTCGCTGACTTCGGTAAACGTGCCATCGCCGTTGTTGTGAAAGAGATGGTTGCGCTCTCCGGGCAAACCGCGGGGCCCGCACATAACCTGCTTGCCGCGATACTGACAAAAGCTGTATTGCGTGATCGCCGTCCCCGGCACGGGTGGATGGTCGATATCAAACTTCACGTAACCGGCCACGTACAGGTCCAGGCGGCCATCGCCGTCGTAGTCGCCGAACGTAACGCCTGAGGACCATCCCCCCAGCGTTACTCCGGCCTTTTCGGCCACGTCGGTAAATGTGCCGTCGTGATTGTTGTGATAGAGCCTGTTCTTGCCGAAATTCGCGACGTAGAAGTCGGGCCAGCCGTCGTTATCGAAATCACCCACGCCGACGCCGAAGCCCCAGCGCTCGTTGGCCACTCCGGCGCGGTCGGTGACATCGGTGAAAGTTCCATCGTGATTATTGTGGTAGAGAGCCGAGCGCGGCGGCTTCGTCTTGCCTCGGAGAGCGTCGTAGGTCGAGCCGTTCAACAGATAAATGTCGGGCCAGCCGTCATTGTCGTAGTCGAGAATGGCGACACCGGAGCCAGGCGCTTCCAGGATGAACGTTTTCTGCGGCGTGCCGGAGACGTGCTGGAACTTCCCGAGGCCTGACTTCTCCGTCGCATCTTCGAACACGACCGGGGCGCCATCCACAAATCCTCCCGCCGTGATGGGCCGGTTCTTCTCATCCTTGACGGGGGCATAGCTTCCTCCCGTGGAGACTCCACCCATGGGATTCGAGGTCTGCGGCTTCGGCAGCTCCTGGGTCTTCTGAGGCGGAGGTCCGGCCCAACTTGCCGGCACAAGGACGACCGCCAAGGCAGCCAGTTTCAGCCCGACGGATACTCCGCCGATTCCGTGTCGCACCTTCATGATTCTCTTTATTGCTGCGGTGAGGGATTCTCCCCACCCGCTCTCCGCGCCCGATTCAGGCGCTCCACTTCTGCGAACTCGCGCGCCGCGTCGATGCGACGGCCCGCGCGTTGCAAGCTGAGCGCGAGCTGATAATGAACCTCCGGACTCTGCGGTCTTTGCCGGGACGCCTCCTGCAGCCGTTCGATACTCTCCTCCACGTTGCCCATCTTGGCCAGCAACCGTCCGAGTGCCATGTTGGTTTCGAAATCGCCCGGGTTGAGGTCATGCGCATGCCGCAGCTGCTCCAGCGCCTCGTCGTTCTGACCGTATTTGCTCAGGATGCTCCCGAGACCGGTATAACCAAGAGGATCCTGCGGACGGAGCCTCTGCAGCTCGCGGTATTCCCTGGTTGCCCCGTCCTTGTCTCCGGAAACTTCCAACACGGTCCCCAGGAAGAAGCGCGCTTCCGCATCTTCGGGACGCAGCTTGACCGCCTCCCCGAGCGCTTGTGCAGCACCGGCGGAGTCATTGAGCCCGTACCGAGCGCGGCCGAGGTAGAACTGTGCGTCGAAGGAAGTGGGCTGGGAAGCCACCACGTCAGAAAGCTCCGCAACCGCCTCGGCGTAGCGGCCTTCCGACATCAGCACGATACCCAGCAGCGTGCGCGCGTCCGCCGACTTATCGTCGATCGCCAGGGCACGGCGGGCTTCCGCCTCGGCTTCCTTTGGGTGCTGGGAGTTTTGCAGAGCCAGGCCGTGCATGTAGGCGACCGTAAATGATCCCGGCTGCCTGTTCGCGGCCTCGCCCAGCACAGCGGCGGCTTCATCCCACTTGCCCGTGCTGACCAGGGCCGCACCCAGGTTCTGACGCGCAGCCACGAGGTTGGGGTTTGCGGCCAAGGCACGCCGGAAACTTGCGGCCGCTGCCTCTGGATAGCCCAAGTCCGCCGATAGCATTCCTTGCGCGTACTCGAGGCGGGCGTCTCCCGGCGGAAGCAGGTCCTTCAGAATCCGGATCTGCACTCCGGCGGCGGCATAGTCCTTGGCTTGGCGTTGTGTATTTGCCAAATCAAGGCGGAGATCAGGCTGGTCTGGATAAATTGCCAGCGAACGTTGCAGATGTTCGATTCCTTCCTTGCTGGCGGGATCTATGGCTGCCAGCGACCTTCCCAGTAACGCATGTGCGGCGGCGTTCTTGTCATCGAGCGTGACGGCTTTGCGAGCTTCCGCAATGCCATTTTCGGCCTGCCCAGTCAGCAGGAGTCCGTAGGCCAGGTTGACATGGACCTGCGCCTCTGCGGGCTTCAGTTCTACCGCCCGCCGCAGATCGGCCAGCGCCTCTGGAGTGCGATTGGCCTGCAGGCGCTCGAGACCACGATCGCTGAGCAGACGAGCGTCGTCTGGGTGGGCCGCGACCTTGGCATTGAGTAGATCCTCTGCCCTCTGCAAGGCGAGACTGGACGGCGCAAAGCGTTCGCGATGCGAAGCTTCGGATTTTTCCTGACTGGACAGGCTTTCCGCCGCAAACACCGCGGCCATCAGGCAGATAACTTGCGGGACAGGCCCACGACGGCGGAACAGCATGAGGAAGCCATTTTAGCAACTCGCGATGAGGCCAAAACGAAGCCCGGTGCAAAATTCGACCAGGGCCGAAGCCCTGGTCGTCGATGATCTTGCGTGGCCGCTAGAACAGGATCTTGATTCGGTACTGCATGATTCTGGGCGGCAGATAGGTGTCGGTGAACTGCCCAAAACTGCCATTGGGACTGCCACCTTCCAGGTTGCCTACGTTATTCTGCGGCACGAGCGCATTGTTCTGGTTGAAGATGTTGAACGCCTCAATTCCCAGCTGCAAGCTGATCGATTCCGTAAAGTGCACGTTCTTAAAGAAGGACATGTCAGTGCGGGAGTAGCCCGGCCCCGTGAAGTGGTTGCGTCCCGAATTGCCCCAACACACGTCGTTTCCAGCGAGGTTGGTCACGCAAGCCGTTTCTGGGTGGTTGATGAGGGGCTGTTCGAAAGCGTCTATGTTAAGGAACCGGCCCGGCGCACGATTGGCAAAAGGATCCCCGATAATATTGGCGATGGTGGCGCCGCCCGAACCCGTCCCTTCGCCATTTACTGAGAAGTGCTGCCCGGTGGTCGCGGTGAAGACTGTGTTCCATTGCCAGCCTCCGATGACCTTGTCCATCCCGCTGCTAATTCCTGACCCGTACCGCTTTCCCTTGCCAAAGGGGAGATCGTAAAGGAAGCTGCCCACAAAGGTGTGGCGGTGATCGAGAGCAGAGCTCGCACGATCGGTACCGAAGTTAAGGGGATTGATTGGACCGCCCTGGTTTCCGCGCTGGTCGCCCGGATTGCCGAACAAGCCGGTATTGTTGTCGATGTTGTGGCTCCAAGTGTATGCAGCCGTTCCGACCAAGCCATAGGAAAAACGTTTCTCCAGTTTTGCCTGCAGGGAATCGTAGTTTGCGTTGGCGCGGCTTTCAAAAGCGCGCACATCATTGAAGAAGCAAGGCGGCTCACCACAGCCAAAACTGTTATCGTTCACGGACACACCGCCGAGTCCATTGCCATTGGTTCCCAATTGACGCTCCGCCAACAGGTGGCGGCTACGGTTCGCCGCATACCCGAGGTCGAAAACGAAGTTTCTGAGGAATTGCGCCTGCCAGCTTAGATTCCACTCATGAATCTGCTCGTTCCGGTAGTGGCTCCTTGGGAGGCTGAACAAAAGCGTCCCGGTCGTCAGTACCGGTGGATCGGTGACGGTGGCAACTGGCGGGCCGGTCTCAAAGTTGATCAACGGGTTCGCTCCCCCAAAGAACACCTGGTTCACATTGGGGGGGTTAACCTCTAGCGGATAGGTATTGCCGAAACCTTCCAGCGCATAGAACAAGCCGTAGCCTCCGCGGAAGACGAACTGCCGCGATGATCCATAGGAGTAGGCGAACCCGACGCGGGGCCCGAAATTCTTGTAGTTCGTGTCCACCAAGGCGTTGCCACCAGAGGCCCGGTTCAACTGGAGGGCGACCGGATCAAAGTTGCCAATGCGGTTATCGACTTCGTGGTAGAGGGGCAACACGTCCCAGCGCAGCCCGAGGTTAAGGGTAAGGTTGCTGCTGGCCTTCCAATCGTCCTGGACGAACAGCGAATACTCCACATTCCGCAACTGGAACGGCTTGTCACCGCCAGCGACGGTGCCGGAGTTGGAGAAGTCGGCACTGACGGATAGTAATGTGTCCGCCTGGTTGACGCCGGTGTGTCCGGCATTAACGCACCCTGGACCGCAAACCCCACCGTTACCCCACGCCATGGCACCTTTCAAGTCGCCGAAGTTTCCGGAGTCAAGCTGATCGATGAGGCGCGGCCGAACCTCCACGCCGCCCTTCCAGGTGTGCTTGCCGTGAATAAATGTGATCGAGTCCGCAACGTAGAAACTCTTGGAATTCTGCTGGAAGAGCCCGCCATCGCCCAGGAATTCGAGTTCGCCGGGAGGGTTTCCGCCACCCCATCCCAGCAGCGGGCCGCCGCTGGTGGCGGCAGTGCCTTTGTTGCAATTCGGAATTCCCAAATCGTCACACCAGGTGGCACTTACGCCACAGGCGCCTTCGACACCGCAGTTCTGGATGCCGATTTCCAACTTGGTGTAGCCGAATCTCAACTCGTTCAACAGGTTTGGGGTGAAGACGTGGGTGTCGGTAGCTACGATCTGGCGTGTGTTGCCCAGTTCGTCGCCCGCGCCGAACCCCGCCGTTGGCAGGTTGCCAGGGAAGAAGTTGCTGCGCACTGACTTCTGATTGTCGCGTGTGTAGCGGAAATTGAGGTTGTTGCTGTTGGTCAATTTGTGGTCAATCTTGACGTCGAAGGAATCGATCCGCTCAGTGAATTTTCGTGTGCCAATGTAATTTGGATTCGTGTCTCGACTGGGGTCGATAACGCCGGCCTTGGTGGGCAGAGGGAACAGTTTGAAAACCGCTTGAGCGATCGGACTGAAGTCGGGACGGCTCGTCAAATTCGGAATAATGTTTCCGGGGAAGGGAGTGCCGTCAACCGGATCGACCAACTGCACCGAAAAAGCTGAGAAATCGCCGTCGCGGGCGCCTTCCGTCGGCACCGCGGTGTGGAAGTCGTTGGGGATGCTGTTGCGCTGTCCCAGGTAGTCTCCGAAAAAAAAGGTCCGGTTCTTGATGATAGGCCCACCGACCGTGAACCCAAACTCGTTGATATGGGTGGCCGTCTTGGGCAAGTCTGGACTGCCGGTGACCCGGCGGAATCCGATCCCGGGCGAGGTGGCGTTCAAAGCTGCATTCTGTCCGTAGTAAGAAACCGACCCGTGCAGCGAATTGCTGCCCGACTTGATCGAGGTGTTGATCTGCGCGCCGCCGCGTCCTGCTTCCGCCTTCGCGAGGCTGGTTTCGACCTGAAATTCCTGGATCGCATCCGGATTGGGGAACACGCCGATTTCACCGTAGATGGGCTCGTTATTGTCGACTCCATCGAGCGTGAAGTTGTTGTTGCCTGGGCGCAGGCCGTTGGCCACGATCGCCGAGCCACCGGAGCGCGCGAAACGTGACGCGGGTGTGTCGCCGCGGCTGTCTGTCTGTCCGTTGCCGCCGGCATTCGGGTCGCCCTGGTTGAACATAAACGAATCCGTGACTACGGCCGTAAAGGCACGGTTCACACCCGGGGTCAAAAGCGCAAGGTTCGTAAAGTTGCGGTCGCGCAGTGGCAATTCGGTCACCTGCCGCCCCGCGATCACGTCCCCGCGAGCGCTGGTTTCAGTGTTCAACAGCGGGGCTTCGGCGGTGACCGTGACTTTCTCGCTTTCCGACCCTACCGTCAGCGTCAGATTCACTTCCCGCACGTCGCCGATTCTTAGTTCGATGTCGTTGCTGGTCGCGGTTTTGAAGCCGCTTTGGGAGGCCTGTACGCGATAGACTCCGACCTTGAGGATAGAGGGCATGACGTAGCGGCCATCGTCATTGGTGGTGGCGTCGAACGAGATGCCGGTCTCCACGTTGGTGACTTTCACAGCCGCGCCCTTGACGGCGGCCCCGGACGGATCACTCACCGTCCCGGTGATCGATCCGCGGTCATTCTGGGCCAGCGCGAACGCAGTGAAAAACGTCAACACTGCGACCATGAGAAACACGTGCCGGGACGATACTCGGGTCATTCCAGCCTCCACGACGCCAATTTGATAAACCGCTCCGCCCTGCCACGAAAAGAAACCCACCGCGGGAAAACAGTCTTCCACCCACACCCCGCATACCAGAGGGTCTAGTTCTTTTCTACTATTTCGAACGGCGAAGTGTGAGCGTCTGAGGTTCAAGCGCGGAAGTTTCAACACTGTCTGTTACGGTTACATCGCAAAGTTCTTATGTTGCAATGATTTCCAGCCTATGTTACTTTGCTGTGACCTGGCGCCAAAAGCGGCAGTTGCCCGATGTCCGACCGTAGCCAATTCCTCGCCGAAATCGACAAGATCACTGGCAGCAGCGTTCTCCACGGCTCGGAGTCTCTTTGTAAGCTCCTGCGCTATCTTTCGAAGCACACATTGGCAAAACCAGGGGTTCACCTCAAGGAGTACCAGATCGCGACGGAAGTCTTCGGGCGTCCCGCCGATTTTGATCCGCAGGCGGATTCCACCATCCGCGTTCAAGCTGGACGTCTGCGAGGCAAGTTGTCGGAATACTACAGTTCCGAGGGAGCCGAAGACCCGATTGTGGTCGAACTGCCGAGGGGCAGCTATGTCCTGCAGTTTCACCACCGGTCGCACGGCAATGGCAAAGGCCATGGGGCTGCTGACTACGAGCCAGAGCGATCCGTGGCGTCGATCGCTAGGAACCGTACAGGTGGATGGGGCATCGCGATTGCAGTGCTCTCCGTTCTGCTGACCGCAGCGTTGGCCATGATCGTCAATTTGTGGTCGAAAAATAGCGAAACATCCCTCGCGAGCGGCGAGCCACCGGCGCCGGCAGCATTCCAGGTTTTCTGGAGTCCCTTTGTCGCTGGCCCTGAAGAGCCTTGGGTGGTTTTCAGCAATGCCGCATTCATTGGGCGTCCGGAGACTGGGATGCGCTACTTCGATTCGAAGCGCGACCCCAGGAGCCATATTTGGGACCACTACACGGGTGTCGGGGAGGTTCTCGCCGTGCATGAGCTTGACCAGGTGTTTGGAGCGCTGCGGCACCGCATCCGGGTCAAGCGGGGAAGTTTGTTCTCACTCGATGACGCCAAGAACAACGATTTGATTTTTGTCGGCAGTCCTTCTGAGAATTTGACTCTATTGGACATCCCGGGCACACGAGAGTTTGTCTTCCAAAGGGTTGAATCCGGCCCGCGCAAGGGCGATCTCGCGGTTGTCAATGTCCATCCCGGACCCGGGGAGGAAAAAGCATTCTTGGCCAGTCCCTACTCGTCCCCACTCACCGAAGACTACTCGGTTGTCGCGCTGATGCCGGGTCTGAACTCCGTGCGCTCGGTGATGATTCTGGCCGGCACCACCACGTTCGGGACGCAGGCAGCGGTGGAGTTTGTGTCCCGGCAGAATTCAGTACAGGCTCTCCTGTCCCGCCTTTCGGTTTCGAAAGCGGGGGAGATGGTGCCCTTCGAAGCGTTGCTGCACGTCAAGGTGACCCGGGGCGTACCCGTCGAAACGGAACTCTTGGCAGTCCGCAAGAGAAACCAATAATCCCGTCTCAAATAGGCAGCTGCAGCAGAAGACTTGCGGATTTTTGCGCTTGCTTTGGGGGAGAAACCGATTATCCTTCGCATCATGGGTGTTTCTTGGTAGGCCGATGGAGCTGTTAATGTTGCGCCGAACTCTGGCTGGCTTTTTAATGTTAGTTGGGTCGCTAGGGGCCGCATTTGGCCAATGTGACAAGAAACTGGGTGATGTACATTCTGCCTATATCTGCGGCTTGACGATCGGGATGACACCGCAGGAGGTATTGGTCGTAATGAACCGTCCACCCGACGTGGGCCAAGTGCAGGGCGAGGACATCGTTTCCGGATGGCAGTTGCCAGGCGGCGACTTTGTGAGCGTGCGGTTCCACAAGAAGCAGTTCGTGTCTTACCTCACGCTGGACTATCATCCGGTCCGCGAAAGACGGGATCTATGGCTGCCCAGTGACTACGAACACACGCGCATCAGCATCGTTCCTGAGACCAATACTCCCGGCATCCAGTTCGAATACGAGATCGACGAGACACAAAACGGCGAGCGGGTCGTCTGGTATCGCCAGCAGAAAGAGCCCGGGGGATATGACATCGAGATAGGTTTTCAGTCCTCCTCACGTCTAAAAGTGGGGGAGCGGGACTACAAGAATCAAGTCACGTCGAAGTACGTCAGTGTCCGCAAGGCAGAGCTGCAGAGATTCGAAAAGGCGATGATTGCGAACCCAAACCCGCCAGAAGCTGGTGGGACGAAGGTGGATTCGGAAAAGAAGAAACAGGAGTAATCCCCACCCCACCCAGCCGGAGCGATCAGACCAAATTCGCAACTTAGTCTTGATCCTTGTCAGCAAGGAGGTGACATGCAGATTGTGAGAAATATAACCCTAGTTGTCAGTTTGCTGCTCAGCCAGAGAGTTCTTGCCGAGCCCGGGTGGCGGAGTGTCGGCGACCTCGTCCGCGTAGAGGAACGTGCGAACCAGGTAGAACTAACCGCTCAGGGCGGGAAGGTGCGGATCATTGCCCTGGCTCCGGGTGTCGTTCGTGTCACCTACGCCCCAGGCGGAACGTTTCCGCCGGATCAATCGTTCGCAATTCTGCCAGATGCCTTCCCGGCGGGTTCCAAGTTGCGAGTCTCGAATGGCGCTGCCGCCCTTGAGTTGCGCACAGATCTGCTGGTGATCCGAGTCGACAAGTCACCTCTGCGCGTTGCATTCCTCGACCCCAGCGGCCGAATCCTCTCTCAGGAGCGAGCTGACTATCCCGCCGCGTTCAATGGCACTGAGTTCCGAGTCTGGAAGGCGATGCCGGAGGATGAACACTACTTCGGTTTGGGAGATAAGACCGGCCCGCTCGATCATCGCGATCTCGCCTTCACGATGTGGAACACCGATGCCTTTGGGTGGCAGGAGTCCATCGACCCCCTCTACAAAGCCATTCCCTTTTTCCTGGCAGTGCGCGGGGGCGTGGCATACGGGCTCTTTCTCGACAATACTTATCGCAGCAATTTTGATTTCGGCAAAGAAGCTCGGGACATGTACTCATTCGGTGCCGATGGGGGCGCACTCGACTATTATTTTTTTTACGGACCGAGCCCGAAGCGAGTGATCGAACAGTTCACGCAGCTAGTTGGGCGCACCCCCCTGCCTCCGCTCTTTGCACTGGGTTATCAGCAGTGTCGTTACAGCTATTATCCGGAGGCTCAAGTTCGGGAAATCGCGGCTGAATTCCGCAAGCGCAAGATTCCGGCCGACGTCATTTACCTCGATATCGACTACCAGCAGGACAACCGTCCATTCACCGTAAATCGGCAACGGTTTCCCACGTTCGAAAATATGGTGAAGGACCTGGGTGCGGAGGGATTTAAGCTCGTCACAATTACGGATCTTCATATCGCACGTCTCCCTGGCTATTTCCCGTACGACGAAGGCCTGAGGCTGGGTAATTTTGTGAAGAATCCCGATGGCTCGGTATATGTGGGCAAGGTGTGGCCTGGCGACAGCGTCTTCCCCGATTTCACGAGGAGGGAGGTACGCGAGTGGTGGGGCGCCTTGTACACGGACTTCGTAAGAATGGGGATTCGCGGCTTCTGGAACGACATGAATGAACCCGCTGTGTTCCGATATCCGTCGAAGACTATGCCACTCGACGTGTTTCATAGCGTCGAAGGTCGAGCTACGGACCATCGCGAAATCCACAACGTCTTTGGCATGGAGAACGCGCGTGCCACCTATGAAGGACTGTTGCGCCTCCAGCCCAACCTGCGGCCGTTTGTGCTGACGCGCGCCGCTTATGCCGGAACTGAGCGCTATGCCGCCACCTGGACAGGAGATAACAGCGCGACCTGGAATCACATGCGAATCTCGATCCCGCAGCTCGCGAATCTGGGAGTGTCGGGTTACGCATTCGTGGGGGCCGACATTGGAGGCTTCAACGGCAGTCCAACTCCGGAACTGCTGACACGATGGATGGAGCTCGGCGTCTTCAATCCGATCTATCGCAACCACGCTGCCAAAGAGACGCGTTTCCGCGAACCCTGGGTGGATGGGCCGGAGCACGAGAGCATCCGCAAGCGCTATATCGAAACTCGCTATCGCCTCCTGCCTTACATTTACACGAGTATGGAGGAAAGCTCCCGCACCGGAGTGCCGCTCATGCGCCCGATGTTTCTTGAGTTTCCCGACGATCAAGCCCTGACGACCAGTAGTGAGGAATTCATGTTTGGCAGCAGCCTGCTGGTGGCGCCCAAGGTCTGGGATTTTGTCGACGCTTACTCGGTCACCTTACCGAAGGGAGAGTGGTACGACTATTGGACCGGCAGCCGGCTGGAGGGAGGAAGAAGTGTGCGGGTCGAGCCTCCGCTCGACACACTTCCGGTCTATGTGCGGGCAGGGACCGTTCTGCCCCAGCAGCCCGTCATACAACATGTCGGCGAGACCCCGCAAGGACCACTCGAACTGCGCGTTTATCCCGGTCCGCAATGTAGTGGGGACTTGTACTTGGATGACGGGAACACGTTGGCCTACCAGCACGGCGAGAGTCTGCGAGTCCACTTTACTTGCAGCTCAACTTCTAGCTCGGTCCAAGTTGATGTTTCCGCCCCAGAGGGGCCGTATCAGCCGTGGTTCAAAGACTTGCAAGTAGCAGTCTATGGCGTGACCGGCAGAACTTCGAGTGTGGAACTCGACGGTAAGCCAATAGAGACCTGGAGGGAGGAAGGAGCCGGCATCTCAATCTCTGGGATACCGTGGTCGGCTCGCGCACAGACGGTTCGTGTGAACTTGACGGCGGGCGAAGCGAGATAGGGGAAAGCGAAGAGGAGCTGGCCCAAGTTCGGCCTCACCCGCTGAGTCACGACCTAGCGGCGGCCATAGAGCATACGGATCCACCGTTTGCCCCCGCGGTTCAAGGCCGTCGTAAAGGACAGGCTTGGCAGGGGGTCCGGCAGGTGGTCAAACTTGGGTCCGATTTGGGTCCAATAACATCCGAACACGATCGAAAACCAGAGTACAAGACGCAGAGCCGACGTAAGCGAGCCAACCACATAGCTTCGGTTGGTTTGCCTTGGGCGCAGGGGGTCCGTGGTTCAAATCCGCGCACGCCCCGACCAATATCTCCTGTGCAGGCCGTAATCCAACTCCACCGCTTGCGCGAAGTCCTGGCCCTAGTCGGCTTCACTCGGCTGGAGGCCGTCACACCAGACATCAACGGGGAATATGAGACCGACGTAGAACGCGCCAAGTTCGGCACCCAGATCTGCCGAAAGCGATTTTCGAGCATCAATTGCAGAATCAGCTGCGCATCCTGGCGATCCGTCTTCTGCTTGCCTACTCGCTTCGTGCGGATCTCGGCGGCATCCCCGATCCA
>JBASRS010000090.1:0-37948 GCA_049273945.1 Terriglobales bacterium
ACCGAGCGCACCGTGGCCCTCGCCTGCGACGTGCGGCATCGGGAGGAAATCGACCGCGCGCTCGGCCTGACCTTGCACCATTTCGATCGTGTCGATGTCTGGGTCAACAATGCGGGGGTGGGCATGCGGGACTCGGTGGCGGACATGGAGATGTCGGTGTGCCGCGAACTGTTCGAGACCAACCTGTTCGGAGCGATCGCGTGCATGCAAGCCGTCGTTCCTGTGATGAGGGAAGCGGGCGGAGGGAGCATCATCAACATCTCAAGCGTGGCGGGACATATTCCGTTGGTCTTTGGTGCTGCCTACTCCGGCAGCAAGTTTGCTATGAACGCCATTGGAAAAGCCGCGCGGCTGGAATTTCAGCGTGACAACATCCATGTGCTCACGGTGTGTCCGGGGTATGTGGCCACCGATTTCGGCCAAAACATGATTGCCGTCCGCCGGGGCAATACGCGGCCCAAGTCAGTGCGTGGCATTAGTGCGGAGCGGGTGGCGCGTGCGGTCTATGGCGGATATCGAAAGAGGAAGCGTGAAGTCATTGTGCCGTGGACGATGCATCCAGTGGTGAAGCTGTACCAGTTGTTTCCCGGATTGGTCGAGTGGGGCATGATGAAGGTGATACCTCAACCCGAAACGTCCGGGACGTCCGCGACCAATTCCTGATGCCTCAAGGAGGAATGTTGAGAAATCGCCGCCTGCGATGGATCGGGCTCTTGTCCGTCTTTCAGTTCGCGCTGCTCGTCGTCGCAGTCGACGACATTAATTTCGAGCGCGGGCGCATGAAAGCCATGTTGACCATAGTGGCCCACGAAGTCGAACGCAACTACTACGACCCTTCGATGCACGGCCTAGACTGGAAGGCCTTGACGGATGAAAGTGCGCAGCGCATCAGTCAGTCCAAGAGCCCGGGGCAAATGATGACCGCCATTTTCAGCCAGCTTTTCAAGCTGCAGGATTCGCACACGGTCTTTATTCCGCCGCTGCGGCAAGAAACGATCAAGTTTGGGTTCGGAGCGAAACCCTTTGGAAACGACATCCGGATCGACAAACTCGATCAGGATGGCGTTGCCGAGAAGGCGGGACTGCAACTCGGGGATCAGATCCTTTCAATCAATGGCTTCAACACGCTGCGGGAAAACTTCGATCTGATGATGCTGGATTTTCGCGCTCTCCGCCCCGTGCGGGCCATGGACATCGAATACCAGCGGGGCGACGCGCCAGCCCAGAGGCTCAAGCTGGAGGGGAAGGCGATTGTACGAGGGGCGCTCACCAACCTGAACGACTCCTTCAGCATCTGGCAACTCGTGCGGGAAGCGGAGGATGCGAGCCGCGTCGAGACGGCTTTCCACAGCTATGAAGGCGGGATCACCTATCTCCGGCTAGCGTCGTTCATGATCGAACCCGAGAGTCTCGAGGGCCTCATGAAAAACGCGCGGGACTCCAAGGCGATCATTTTCGATCTCCGGGACAACCATGGCGGCCGCACTGATACGCTCGCCACTCTGGCTGGTTTCTTTCAGCCGTCTCCCGTGGAAATGGTTCAGATCCTGGGCCGTAAGAAGCAGGAATCTCTGAAGGTCAAGCCCGAGCATCTGCAGTTTGCCGGTCCGTTATTTGTTCTCGTGGATAGCGAGTCTGCAAGCGCCTCAGAGATGTTTGCACGGTACTTTCAAAAGAGTGGCCGCGCGGTGGTGATCGGCGACCATACCCAGGGCAAAGTGAACGCTGCCCGCTTCTTTCCCCTGGTGATGGGTGACGAATTCAAGGTGCCGTTCGGTGTGGAGATCACGGTCGCGCAGGTAAAGTTCCCGGACGGTGAAATCCTGGAAAATCGTGGCGTTGCTCCGAACCAGGTTTGCCTCCCTACTGGGCAAGACCTTCATGAAAAGCGGGATCCTTGCCGGGCCCTGGCGGTAAGGATGGCGCGGAAGGCGTTGTCTTTGCCCGAAGGGCAAGTAACGGCAGCTTCCGACGAGAAGTAAAGTACCTCGTAAAGAAGCGTAAATCCGGCTACCGTTTGCCGGTGTCGCGCATCTAAAGGAAACAGGCAGAACTGCAGTCTTCCACCCCCTTCTGAGGGCTGTTTGCACGGCGGCCCCGGGGGTGGAAGCTGCCGTTATCTCTTCAAAATTCTCTTTTCGTTACACTATTGCTATGACATTCCTGTTGCGTTATGTCCGGCCGGTTCTGGCGCTCTTCGTGTCTTTGACGATGCTTCCCTTCGCAGCGCGCGCGCAGGAAGGCAGCCTCGACAAGTCCGAGCCCAAGGGCATTTCAGTGGAGGAGGTTATCAAACGCTTCGCCGCCAAGGAGAAAGAGTTCCAGGAGGCCCGCGACCAGTACACCTATCGGCAGGACGTGAAGGTGCAAACTCTCGAAGGCGACACTCCCGATGGAGGTGAGTACCGTCAGGTTTTTGACGTCAGTTTCGACGACAAGGGACGCAAAGTCAGGAACGTGGTCTTCGCGCCGCAATCCACTCTGGCGCGCATCGGGATGACCCAAGAAGATTTTGACGACATCGAAAACCGCCTGCCGTTTGTGCTCACTTCAGATGAAGTTGGCGAATACGACATCCTCTACATCGGCCAGCAGAAGCAGGACGAACTGAGCACCTATGTCTTCGATATTGCGCCCAAACAGATCGTCGGCAAGAAGCGCTATTTCCAGGGGCGGATCTGGGTCGACGACCACGACTTCCAGATCGTAAAGAGCTACGGCAAGACGGTGCCCGACATCAAGAAAAAGAAGAACAACGAGAACCTGTTTCCCAAATTTACCACCTGGCGCGAGCAGATTGACGGCCAGTACTGGTTCCCCACCTACACCCGCGCCGAAGATACGCTCAAGTTTTCCATTGGCGATGTGAAGATCCGCGAGATCGTGAAGTACACGAACTACCAGAGGTTCGGATCGAAGACCAAGATCACCTACGAAGGACAGGAAGTGAAGAAGGCCGAGCCCAAGCCGCAAGCCCCTGATGAGCAGCAAAAGCCGCAATAGATAGCGGTCAACGTTCGGCGCTCAGCCTTCGGCGGGACGGCGATGCCCATAGCGCACTTCACGCGGGATGGTGCGCTTCTTCAGGTCCGCCAACTCGTCTTTAATCTGCACTAGCCTCAAGCGGCGTTGCTCTTGCGCAGACTGATCCGTCGGTGTGTGGGATTCGCGATCCTGATAGCGCGAGTTCATGTCTTGCAAATCTCGTATTTCCTGCTTCAAGCCAGCCAGCCGCTCGACCACGTCGTGGAGATCCATATATCAATCATACGCACACTTTCCGATATACCGAAATGCAGAAGCCTGATATTTGGTCCAGCCCAATTCGGGAGAGAACGCGAGTGACTGACGTAACTACCGCCAAAACCCCGGTCTGCTATACTAATTGCGACGCTATTGCCACGGTTTGCTCGTCACGCGGTGATCCCTGGTGGGATCAGATTCACCTCCGCATTTCCTGCCCGCCGTTTATTTCAGCGTAAATCTAGAAATGTGAGCGGCACGAAACGCCTGACGTGTGTCTGAGTGTGTAACCACGGGCCCCTCCAGAAAGAAACCATCGAATGACCGCATTTTCGCAACTGCCCCTCTCCGCTGCGTTGCAGCAGAAGCTGGCGGCAGCTCAGTTCTTAACCCTGACGCCTATCCAGGAACGGGCGATTCCGCCCGCGCTGGAGGGCAAAGACGTGATCGGCACGGCCCAGACCGGCACCGGCAAGACGCTGGCGTTCCTGATTCCGATTATCGAGATGCTGCCCAGCGCGCCGGCACGCCAAACCAGCGCACTGGTTTTATTGCCGACGCGCGAGTTGGCCATGCAAGTTCACGAGCAATACGAACAGCTCCGAAGCAAGACCATGCCGAAAGCTTCGCTGGTGATTGGCGGTTTCTCGGAGAAGGCACAGATCCAGGGGCTGCGAACGGGCTCCAGCCTGGTGATTGCCACTCCGGGACGGCTGCAGGATTTCCTGACCCGCAAGCTCGTTGACTTGCGTCATGTAAAGCTGCTCGTGCTGGACGAAGCCGACCGTATGCTGGACATGGGTTTCCTCCCCGCGATCCAGCGCATTTTGTTGGAGGTACCCCAACGCCGGCAGACGCTGTGCTTCTCAGCCACGCTCGAGCAATCGGTGGCCGCGCTGGTGAATGACTACATGCGTGAGCCGGTGCGAGTGGCTCTGGGCTCGGTCCTGAAACCGGCGGAAAGCGTACAGCTGCATGCCTTCGAAGTGCGCCCCGCGGAAAAACTGGATGTGCTTCGGCAGTTGCTGTACGAAGAAAAGGGACAGACCCTGATCTTCACGCGCACCAAGCGCGGCGCGCAACGGCTTGCCAAAGAGCTGGAGCGGGACGGCTTCAATGCCACCGTGATTCACGGCGACCGCACGCAATCGCAACGTAACGGAGCACTCAGCGGGTTTCAGGAAGGCCGCTTCCAGGTGCTGGTCGCCACCGACATCGCCTCCCGCGGCTTGCACGTGGACGATGTGGCGCATGTGATCAACTACGACCTGCCGAAAATGGCCGAGGACTTCATTCACCGCGTCGGCCGCACCGGACGGGCCGGCTCCCAGGGCCGGGCCTCCACCTTGGTCGCTGGGGCGGATGTTCTGGCGCTGCGACAAATCGAGCGCACGTTGCAGTTGCGCATGGAACGCAAGCAACTAGATCCGTCGGACCAGCCGAAGCGGTTCATCCAAAACACTTTGCTAACACGGACTTTGACGGCTTTGCCGGGTGAGGTTTTTGTCTGAAAATGGAGACCGATACTGCCGGGGCGTTGCGCCCCGGCGAGTCTCCAGAGGGCTTAGGAGTCGACTTCTTTACGGCCGTGCGGCGTGGAAAACTCGACGGGACTCGCTTCCTCTGAGCCGATGCGGAAAAGGGCAGCCTGTGCTTCCGCGTGCGCGCGCATTTCTTGCATTTCGTCGACGCTCACTTCGGGTTTCTCCTGTTTGCGCTGCGTCCTGCGCTCTGCTTTGTCGCGCTGCTTCTGTTGCCGTGCTTGTTCTTTTTGACGTTTCGTGAACGTCGATCGGCCTCGTGGCATACACTGTCTCCCATGTCTCGGATGTTAGTCGTAGCCCGGCTGCGTGCGGTGGCCCCCGGGCAAATCGGGTGAGCTACTCTCTATTGTAATCCAAGCCGACCGGAACGCGGATCTCTCAGTAGAACAAGTACTTCCTCCACTTGTCGTCGGAGTGCCCCATGAGCCGCATGATGTGGCGCGAAGTATGGAGATTGAACGAGCGCGGCTCACGCATCGGCTTCATGTTGACTTCGTGAGGGAGCTGGTTGCCCTTGCGGCGATTGCAGGGATGGCAGCAGGCTACCAGGTTCTCCCAGGTGGAGAGACCGCCGCGGGAACGCGGGATGACGTGGTCGAGCGTGAGGTCGCCCGAAGGCAGAGTGGTGCTGCAATACTGGCAGGTGTTGCGGTCGCGCAGCAGGATGTTCTTACGGGAAAGCGCGCGCGACTGGTGCGGGATGCGGCGATATTCCAGAAGCCGGATCACCGAGGGCACGCGTACCGCGAGACGCGCCGCGTGCAGGAAGTGTCCATTCTCTTCTTCGGTCATGGCGACGCCCTTGAGCACGAGGACAATGGCGCGGCGGGCCGCGCACACGTTGATCGGCTCGTAGGACGCATTTAGCACCAGCACAGGCTGGTGCAGCGCGTGGCCGTCGCCCGGCTGGCGCATCCCGGCAGGCAGCAGCGGAGCAGACAAGTGACTGCGCCCACCGGACATGCCCGCGTTGTAGCTTCTCAAAGACATACTACCTAGCCGTTTGCCGCCGCTGCGAGGCGGTCCGCCCTTTCTCCCGACCCTTGCTCGGGAACAGCGAACACGCCGGACACTTTCAAGGTGCGCGCCACGGTCGCAACCCACACCCGGGTGGCGCCGGCGCGGCGCAGAACGCGGGCACATTCCGAAGCAGTCGTGCCGGTGGTGAAAACGTCGTCCACGAGCAGGATATCGCGTTTCAGAACCTGATCGGGATCGATGACCGCAAACGCGCCGCGCAGGTTCTCTCTTCTCTGATGCCGAGTCAGGCCGATCTGGGATCCGGTCTCGCGGCAGCGCGCCAGGGCATTCGCAAGCATCTGAAAGCGCTCCGGGCGCGCCAGCTGCTTCAGCGCAGCCCGGGCGATGAGTCCGGACTGGTTGAATCCGCGCTGCGCCTGTTTCTGAGAGTGCAGCGGGACCGGAACCACCGCCATCACTCCTGCCGGGAGCGTGGTTTCAACCCTGACGACCGTTTCCGCCAGCATGCGTCCGAGGACCGCGGCCGCGGGCCGAACCTGCTGGTATTTGAGCAGGTGGATCAGGTCACGCAATCCGCCCTCGTAGCTGCCGTAGGCGACCGCTCTTTCGAACGGAGGATGCGTCCCTTGGCAGAGCCCGCACTGAGGTTCTCCCCGATCGAGGAAGGCGGGAGAGAGCAGCGCTTCTCCGCATACGGTGCAGAACGAGCCGGCGAGCGGCCGTAACGCGCTCAGGCAAGGTTCGCAAACTGGAAGCCTGGAAATCCGGATCAGAGGGGAACCACAGATACGGCAATCGGCGGGAAAAAGCGTAAAAAAGACGCTGGCCGCAGCTTGCTCTGCCCATTGGCGAGAACCTGCTGCATGACCCTGGGCAGCCCGTATTCGAAACCCAGTACTGCTGAAGACGGCCTCCCGCAACCCGGCGAGCAGTTGTGAGCTCCCGCCTGGCTACATAGGAGCAGTATAGACGCCGCTCAGGGCCTTATGCAACGCGGGTGCCAGTATCCGAAGTACCTGGGGCCTGCTTGGACAGGCGCTTGTCGGCGGGACGGACACGTTCCAGAACTGGGACGGCACGGAAGATGTAACTGCGCTGATAGCAACGATCACAGCGGACGGGTCTTAGCATCAGAACAGGAAGCAGGCCCTTTTCGAAGAGACTCCGCGGGCGGGAGCGATAGGCTTCCTTATTGCCGCATTCCCGGCAGTGGAATTCATGAAAGAAACGGGTCCACAAGGAGGGCAATCCGAGGGGAGACACGGCATACCTCCGGGCCAGAGTCTCAATTGTAACCCCGAGCCGCCGTCGAAGTTGTGGATCAAGCCACACTTGTAAAACGGCCTTTTGGCGTGCTAAGGTGCGCCGTCTGTGAATGTGAACCGGAAATGAACTCTTGATTGCAGCGAGGACTCTATGAGCGCTCCCGCGGTGAATGCCACCCAAGCCCCCCGCAAGCACCGTCCCTATGTTCCGGAAACCATGGAAATGAAGGAGTTCACCTTCCGGGCCGTGTTGATCGGTCTGTTCTTGACCGCCCTGCTGGGCTCGGCCAACGCCTACCTCGGTCTCAAGGCGGGGATGACGATTGCCGCCACGTATCCGGCGGCTGTCATTTCGATGGCGCTTCTGCGGTTGATGAAGGGTTCGCTGCTGGAAGAGAACATCGCGCGAACTGTCGGCTCGATCGGCGAGTCGGTAGCGGCGGGTGCCATATTCACCATCCCTGCCTTTGTGATGGCTGACCTTTGGCCCACACTTACGCCGAATTTCACGCCCGAATACTGGAAGTCGGTTGCCCTGATGATGATCGGCGGCACCCTGGGTATCCTGTTCGTAACCCTCCTACGCCGCGTGATGGTCGAGGATCCGGACCTTCCCTACCCCGAGTCGGTTGCCGCATCGGAGATTCACAAGGCAGGCCAGCAGGGATTGACCGCAGCAAAGGTTCTCTTCGCGAACATGGGGTTCGGTGGCTTCATGTATGTGTTGGGCGCAATCAATGTGTTCAACCCCAACAACACGTTCGCGGTGACCATCGGCGATCTGGGTAAGAAGTTGCTGCTGCGAACAAGTACCAACCCGAACGTGGCCACGACCGTCACCGGCGGCACGACTCTCTTCACCGCGCCGGACGTCAGTCCCGCCTATCTCGGCGTGGGTTACATCATCGGCCCCAGACTGGCCGCGCTGAACTTTGCTGGAGGCTTGCTGGCCTGGGGCCTTCTGGTCCCACTGCTAACGTTTACGATTGGTCCCTACATCCAGGCAGCGCAGCCGGATGGTCAAATGCTCTCCTGGCCTCTCGTCGCCGGCGCCATCTACTACTCGATCGTGCGTCCCATTGCCGTCGGGGGGATGCTGGTCGGCGCCTCCTACACCCTGTTCAAGATGCGGAAGCAACTGGCGCTCGGCATGGGCCGGGCCGTTTCCGATTTGAGAAAGTCGGCAGCAGCGCAAGCCGCGACGAATCGCACGGAGAGAGATTTACCCGCCAAGGCAGTCTTTGCGGGAATCGCCGTGGTATTCGTCGCCATGATTCTGCTCTATCACTATTTCATCGCCGGGGCGGGAACGCTTTCCGGTTCCCAGGTACTGTCGGGCTCGCTCGTGGCAGCTGGCGTGATGATCATCGTCGGATTCTTCTTCGCCGCGGTTTCTGGGAACTTGGTCGGCCTGATCGGATCGTCGAACAATCCAGTCTCAGGGCTTACGTTGTGCACCCTGGTGATTGCGGCGCTGCTCATGGTCGTGCTTGGCGTTTCCGGAACGGGTGGAGTCGCGGCCGTGCTCGGAGTAGCAGCCGTGGTTTGCGTTTCATCCGCGGTGGCGGGTGAGATGTTGCAGGACTTGAAGGTCGGGCACATCCTCGGCGGTACGCCCTCGAAGATGCAGATCGGAGATCTTCTTGGCATCGTGGTGGCCTCGCTCGTCCTGTTCTTCCCGGTCGCGGTGCTGGCCAAGGCCTACCACTTCGGCAGCCCTGCCCTGCCGGCCCCGCAGGCGGGACTGATGGCGATGCTGTCCAAAGGAATCGTCGGCGGCGACATGGCGTGGCCGCTCGTGATCGTCGGCATTCTGCTGGGGCTGGCGATGATCATGATCGAAGTGAAGAGCGTGATGCTGTTTGCGGTCGGCATGTATCTGCCCCTCGGCACGACCTTTGCCATTTTCCTGGGCGGCGTGATTCGTTGGATCACCGACAAACTACGCGACCGCCGCGGCCTCAACGATGCCCAGAAGGCACGGGTAGATAACGCCGGTGTGCTGACCGCTTCGGGCCTGATTGCCGGTGAAGCGCTGTGTGGTCTGGTGATCGCAGGACTGGTGGGCTCAGGCAGGGACGTCGCGCTCTTCAAGTGGACGTCGCCCGCCCTGATGGCCGTCGCCGCGATGGCGGTGCTGGCCCTCGTCATGATCCGTGTGCCGCTGGCGAACGCCGGACGACCCGAGGATCCGGCGCCGCCGACGGCGATTATGTGAGGTCAGAGGCTAGAGGTCAGATTGCAGAGGTGAAAACCCAGTTGTGAATGGGTCCGCTCTACTTCTGCAATCTGCCTTCGCGTAACCCAATTCCTCCGTGGCCTCTGTGCCCCTGTGGTTAAATCACTTCAATGTCAATAGCAGAGAGTCTTGATCGCGTGCGCGAGCGGGTACAGGTTGCCGCGCGCCGTGCTCGGCGGAGTCCCGGCGAAATCGTGCTGATGGGGGTGAGCAAGACGTTTCCCGCGGAACGAATTCGCGAAGCCTATGGTGCCGGGCTCCGCGTGTTCGGCGAGAACCGGGTGCAGGAATTTGCGGAGAAGGCGGGGGCCTTGGCCAGCTTGGTTGATGCAGAGTGGCACCTAATCGGGCATTTGCAGAGCAACAAGGCAATGAAAGCGGCGGAATTGTTCACCGCGGTGGATTCAGTGGACTCGGTCCGGCTGGCGGAGAAACTGGATGGGGCAGCGCAGAAGGCGAGCAAGGAGCTGCCGGTTCTGATCGAGATCAACGTCGGGGGCGAGGAAGCGAAGAGCGGAGTCGCGCCCGGGTCGGAAGAGATGGAACATATCCTGCTAGCCGCGCCGCGATGGCGCAATCTCATGATTCGCGGGCTGATGACGGTGCCGCCCTACACGGAAGACCCAGAGGGTGCGCGGCCATACTTTCGGCAGTTGCGCGAAATCCGTGACCGGATCGCGACACGGCGTCTGCCAGCGATCGGCTTGGACCTGCTCTCGATGGGCATGTCACACGATTTCGAGATCGCGATCGAAGAGGGAGCAACTTGTGTGCGCGTGGGCACGGCAATTTTCGGGGAGAGAACAAAACCTTAACCACGGGGGCACACGGGGCAAACCCAGATCGATCGTTTGTAAGATTTCCGCGGTGTGCCCCCGTGTCCCCCGTGGTTAGGCATTTCGATGGCACCAACTAAAAACCCGCCCAACGGAGTCACCTTCGCAGTCAAAGTCCACCCCCGCGCGAAGAAGAACGCCATCACCGGCGAGGTCGGCGACGCCCTCAAACTCGCGCTAACTGCCCCTCCGGTTGACGGCAAAGCCAACCAAGCCTGCATCGACTTCTTTGCGAAACTTTTGAATGTGCCCCGTTCCTCCGTTACTATTGCTGCCGGCAAGACTAGCCGCAACAAAGTCATTCGGGTAGCAGGGCTGACTGCGCAACAAGTGCGCGATCGCCTAGGCGAGTGATCGAGGGCAAGGCACCCGCTCGGCTGGGCCATCAGGAGCCACTCTTGACCTTTTCTGAACGTTTGCAAGACATCCGCACCGGGTTTGAGCGTCCTTTCTGGATCGCCAATATCAGCGAGATTTTCGAGCGGCTTTCCTACTACGCGGTTTTTGCCGTGCTCGCTCGTTACCTGCACGAAGCGCTTCAGTTCCCCAGCGAACGGGCCGCTAGTCTCAGCGGCTTCTTTGGGGCCGGCGTTTGGGTGATGGCGATCTTTGGGGGTGCGATTGCCGACCACATCGGGTTTCGGCGCGCGCTCTCACTGGCTTACTTCATCCTGAGTTGCTCCTATTTTCTGGTAGGGTCGATCGCAGCTCCGTGGCTGGCGCCGGTCCGCACCGTAGTCCCGCTCGGACTGATGGTCGGAATCATTTTGTTCCTGCCCGCCTTTGGTGTCGCATTAGTCAAACCCAGCGTGGTGGGCACCACGGCGCGGGCTTCGAAAGAGAGTGTCCGTTCGATCGGATACTCGATTTATTACACGCTGGTAAATATAGGTAGTTTCCTGGGACCGTTTCTCGCTGGCTGGATCCATTCGCGGATGCGAGTAGAGAACGTCTTTCGGCTCGCGGCCTTGAGCGTATTCCTGATGTTTATCTGCGTTCTGATTTTCTTCAGGGAGCTACGGCGTGCGGACGACCAACAAACTGCATCGCTCGGTCAAGTCGCGAGCAATCTTCTCACCGTGCTCGGCAACGGACGCTTCGTCGTGTTCCTGCTGATCTTCTCGGGCTATTGGATCGTCTTCTGGCAGCAATTTCTGATTTTACCCATCTACATCCATGATTACGTGGACGCAACCGCCAACACGGAACTAATTCTGATCGCCGACCCGCTGATCGTGATCACTCTTACGGTGGCAGTAAACGCGCTCACCCGTCGGATATCGCCCTTCCGAGCGATCACGCTCGGTACGCTGATTACCGCCTTGGGTTGGCTCGTCGTCGGCTTGCATCCGCGCGTCTGGACGGCCGTTGTGGCGTTGATCATCGTGGCACTCGGCGAGATCATCCAATCACCGCGCTATTACGAATACATCTCCCGGCTCGCTCCAGCAGGACAGCAAGGGACGTACATGGGCTTTGCCTTTCTCCCGATCGGAATCGGTTCGCTGATCGGCGGATGGTTTGGCGGGACGCTCGTCCACCACTTCGGGGAAGTTGCACATCAGCCTTCGCTTATCTGGTGGAGCGTCACCGCCGTGGGCCTCCTAACCGCCTTGCTGCTCTGGCTCTATGACAAGACTGTGGGAAAAAAAAGCGCGGCACCGGCAAAGTAGAAGCCCTCACTCTTAGTTCGAGGTAA
Organism: Terriglobales bacterium; assembly: GCA_049273945.1. Taxonomy (GTDB): domain Bacteria; phylum Acidobacteriota; class Terriglobia; order Terriglobales; family Acidobacteriaceae; genus Acidiflorens. The sequence goes on from JBASRS010000090.1 coordinate 11,808, forward strand.
TAGTCAAATGTTCCACGTGGAACACCACCTAAATCTGCCGGGTACGTGACTATACCGCTGCCCCATTGGGGATCTGGGCTGCGTCGGCACCGGCGGCGACGTCCTGCACGAAGTCGCGACGGCGTTCTGCGCCTTCGCGGTTGGTGAGGACGCGCACGCGGCGGGCCGGAATGTTCGACGGATCGAGGCGGAGGATGCGGCCGCGCTCCACCGTGATATGGAAGCGGAACCAGTCGGTCCGGAACATACGTCCGGAGGCGAAGAAGGTCATGGAAGCGGCGATCTGGCCTTGAAAGTCGTCTCCGGTGCAGGCGATCAGGCGCTTGCCGACATCCTGTGTCCAGGTCATGCCGCCGACCAGTGGATCGTTCAGCACACAGCGCTCGAAGGGCACCAGGAATGTGATCTTGCGGATCTGCAGAAGCTGCAAGAGGACCGAGAGCTTGGCCAGATTGGTGACCACGATTCGCGCTTCGGTGGGAGTGATGCGCTCGAGCTTCAGGTGAAGTTCGGGCGACCACTCGCGCTCGAACTCTTCGCGCGCCAGGGCGAGTCCTTTGTCGGTGGCGGCCACATAACGGAGAGTAGCGCGCGCCAGCACGACGCTGAAGTAACAGGTGACGATGGTGGCGAGCACCGGGATGTACGCGATGAACGCGGTAAAGGAGATGCGGTAGAAACTGTCCCACCAGTGCATAGAAGTGGTCGGCTCCTCGTTGGGCGCTGGGCGCGGCTTGGCGGTTGTTAGTTGGGGAGGGTGCGAGCGTCGAGAACAGTCTAGCGAAGAGAAGGAGGCGGCTCCAGATGCGCATGGTCCAGGGCCAACCGGGGAGAGGGCAGGGGCTTTGGTAATGTGACGGCTGAGAGTTACCGCTGCTGGCGCACAGATCCTGCGCTTCGCCGCGGATGACACATCGGGGAGATTATTTTTCCAGAACCTTGACGGCCTTCTTGACGGTGGCGTGCTGGCTCCTGAAGGCGCGCGCAACGTCGCCGAGAGGGATTTCAGCGGGAGGCTTGGCCCCGACTTCCCAGAGCGGGCGCTCGCCGCGAGCGTAGGCGTTGGTAGAAGTAAAGAGGATGCTCTGTTCCTCGGCCAAGGGCCGCTGCGACGCATGAAGCTGGTGACTCGGAACCTGAACCAGCACTGGCTCGGAGTTGATGAATGAGCCGACGGACTGTCCAAGGGCGGCGGTGGTCGAGAGAAGGAACAGGGCGAATAGGGTCGTTTTCACTTAGGGTCTCCGGGTTTCGAACCTGGAATACGGGTTCCTGGCCGTCCCGGCTGGGCCGGTTACGGACATCCTTTTCCTACAGAGACCATTAGCAAGCTCGATACCAAAGACTTGGGACTAAGAGGTGCGTTCAGGGTGGTTACGTTGGGCATCGGGCAAATTGTTTGCACAATTGTGGAACCGGTCTCAGGCGGCCGGTGGCAGATCTCAGGTCACGGGTGAAACTCCTCACGGGCAGCGGCCTCCGCCTTGTAGCGCTAGGAAAGTCCTAACCACAACAGTGGACGTAGAGGACGCAGGGGAAGTCACCGGGGGGGAAAGGGCTCGTCAAATTCGCGTGAGGGCGTATCATCCTCGCGCCAGACAATTCCAAAATCTGAATAAGGAGATTTCATGAAGAAGCGATTGGGGCCATTTGTGTTCGTGTTGCTGATGGGGCTGGTCTATGGGGCGTGGGGACAGGAACACTACACCGAGGGGCCGGTGTGGCGGGTGCAGCTGATCCGGGTGAAGCCGGGGAAGATGGATGCGTACTTGACGAGCCTGCGGAAGTCCACCAAGCCGCTGCTGGATGAAGAGAAGAAGCAGGGCGTGATTGTGGACTACAAGATATTTCTGAAGGAAACCAAATCGAATCCGGAGGATTGGGACATCGCGGTGGCGCTCGCATTCAAGAATCACGCGGCGCTGGACGGGTTGACGTTAAAGGGCGAAGAACTTCGCGACAAGATCATGGGCGGGAAACAGATGGCTCAGGAGGTCGCCGACAAACGCGCTGAAATTCGCGAGCTGCTAAGTTCCGAATTGATGCAGGAAGTAACGCTGAAGTAGGCAGGTCTTAGGTCTCAGGTGTCAGGTCTCAGGTTTTCCGATTTGGTTTGCTATCCGGGGCCTGACACCTGTGATCGGCTTTGTGAGAAAATAGCGAGGCGTTTGTCATCGCATTCGATATGTCCTCGGTACCTCTTTCTCAGGCTTCAGCGCCCGTTCCGCCGAAGAAGCGGCGCTGGAAGCCGGTTCTCCTGAAGACTGCTCTCGTCCTCTTTATCCTGTGGCTGGGATTTGTGGCCTTCATGTGGCACACGATGAAGCAGCCGCCGGAAAAATTTGCAGCGGTCATGTCGCACATCCCCGTGCCAGCGGTGTTTCTAGCGGCGCCGTTTGAGACCATGTGGGTGCGGGCGCGGGCTGGTGAATTGCATCCGGGCGACGTTGCCCCGGAGTTCAACCTTCAGACGCTCGACAAGACGTCGCGCGTGGCGCTCTCCTCTCTCAATGCGCGCGGGCCGGTGGTGCTGGTCTTCGGGAGCTATACCTGACCGCCCTTCCGGCGGGAGGTTCCCGCCCTCAACAAGCTCTACGAACAGTATGGAAACCGGGTGAGCTTTCTGGTGGTGTATATCCTGGAAGCACATCCGAGCGACGTGTGGCAAATGCAGAGCAACCTGAAGGATCAGGTTGTATTTGCCTCGCCGAAGAATGAAGAGGAACGGGCATTCGTCGCTGGGGCTTGCGTACGCAAGCTGGGGATTAAGTTTCCAGCGGTGCTCGACGGCTTCGACAACACGGTTGAGAAGGCGTATACGGGATGGCCGGATCGGTTGTACTTGATCGATCGCGAGGGGAAGGTGGCGTATAAGAGCCGTCCGGGGCCGTTTGGGTTCACGCCGGATGAATTGAAGGCGGCGATTGCAAAACTAGTGCCTAGTACCCAGTAGCCAGCACGATTGCAGAGGTCAGATTGCAGAGGTGAAGGCCTTTCGGTTGCAAACGCGCGAACAATTCTGTCCGCGACGTTAAAACCAAAACCCTAAACCGCAGAGAGCGCAGAGGGCGCAGAGAAGATCAATCCAATGAAAAAACTTTTCGTGATGCGAGTCTTGATGCTTGCGATGACGGCATTGTCGCTGGCGGCGTGGGCGCAGTCTGCGCCTGGGTACAAGGTTGTGAAGACGTGGAAGCTGGGCGGCAACGGCGGGTGGGATTACATCACTGTGGACAGCGAAGGGCGGCGGCTTTTTATTGCGCGGTCAGATCGCGTCATGGTGGTGGATGAGGATTCGGGAAAGTTGCTGACTGAGATCCCGGACACGCCGGGCGTACATGGTGTGGCGCTGGCGCCGGAATTTGGGCGGGGGTTCATCAGCGACGGCGGCGAACATATGGTTACGATCTTCGATCTCAAGTCGCTGAAGCCGCTGAATAAGATCAAAGTCGGGACGCGGCCGGACGCGATCGTCTACGACCCTTTTACGAAGCGTGTCTTCACGTTCAATGCGCTCAGCCATGACACGACCGCGGTGGATGCTGCGAAGGGCGAAGTCGTCGGCAAGATAGACCTGGGGGGCAAGCCGGAGTTCGCCGCGAGTGACGAGAAGGGCACGATGTTCGTCAACATCGAAGACACCTCGGAACTGGTCGCATTCGATCCGCAGAAGCTGGTGGTGAAGTCGCGATGGAAGATGGCGGGATGCGAGGAACCGACCGGGCTGGCTCTTGATAAGAAGAACCGGCGGTTGTTTGCCGGATGCGGCGGCAACAAAAAGATGGCGATCGTGGACGCCGACAGCGGGAAAGTGATTGCGATGCCGGATATCGGGGATGGATGTGACGCAACCGCGTTCGATCCGGATCAGAGGCTTGCGTTTGCATCGGCTGGGGATGGGACTATCACGGTGATTCGCGAAGATTCGCCGGACAAATTCAGCGTGGCAGAGACGGTCAAGACGCAGGACCGGGCGCGGACAATGGCGCTCGATCCAAAGACGCACGAGTTGTTCACGGTAACGGCGAAGGTGTTGCCAGAGAGAAAAGTCGAGCCGGATACGTTTGTGGTGCTGGTGCTGGAGAAGTCGCGGTAAGGGAGGCAAACACCAAGGGCGTCGGACGGGTTCTTGGTGTCGCAGAAAGAATCAAAGGTGACGGACAGGAGTGTCCGTCCCACACTGGATCGTCCCCCGCTGGCCTAAGCCAGGATGGAATCGTCGAGCTTCTTGCGGGACCAGTTTTCGGCGGCCTGGACGAAGGCCATCACCAAGGGATGCGGTTTCTTGGGCTTCGAAGATAGTTGTGGCTGAAACAGGGTCGCGATGAAGAACTGGTGCGCGGGTGATTCGATGGCGCGGCATTCCTCTCCGGCGCCGCGGGCCACGATCGGGAAACCGGCTTCCATCGCGGTCCATTCAAATTCCGGATTCACTTCGAAGTTGCAGAAATACTCTTCCTCGACGACCTCTTTCCCGTAGTAGCCCGCCAGATAGGAACCCGGACGCAGCCGAATCTTGGGCACGACCCCGGAGAGCTTGGGCGCACCATCGGCGCGTTTGGGGACGGCACAGGCTACGGGATAAATGATGATGTTCTTCGCATTCGGATCTTCCTCGGCGGTGGTGGCGTCTTTCATGCCGAGCACGTTGCGGGCGCACTCGATCAGGGTGTACTGGAAGCCTCCGCAGGTGGCGAGGAACGGCCAGTCGTGCACGCGCGCGAACTGGATGCCTTTGAGCATGCCGTCGAAACTCTTGTAAGGGCTGCCGGGCGCCGCCCAGAGGCCGTCGAAGGTTTCTAGGGTTTTGGGGGTCTCGGACGCGAGCAGCGAAGGCGTCGGCAGCCACACGGATTCCAGTTCGATGCCAAGCTTTTGGGCGGAGTGCTGCAGCGATTCGTTGGTGGCGTGATGGGTGCGGTAGTCGGGATTGAAGTCGCCGAGGATTCCGATCCGGACGGGTTCGGGCACGGGGATATTTTAGCAGGCAGCACTTCGCATTTAGCACTTAGCATTTAGCACTTGGCTACTGCGCGTTCTTGGGACGCTCGGCGGTCGGGAATCTCCAGTTGCCAAGGCTAAGTGCCAAATGCCAAGTGCCAAGTGCTGCTTTACACCAGCTCCAACTGGGCGAGTAGAACGTAGATCCCGAGCAGAGTAAGGGCGGCGCCCCCCCAGATCATGGCGGCGGACTTCCAGGCCAGGGAGCGAACCAAGTCGTGCTGGCTGCGCCAGGAGATCAGGAAGGCAGGATTGTTCTCGCCTTTCATCAGGACCACGGGCGGGGTGAGGTCGAAAGCAGATCGTTCGTCAGGTTTGTCCGGTTGGCCCTTTCCACTAACCGAGATCTGCGAGACGCGGGGAGTTTCTTCGACCGTGACGGTGCGGTAGGGCACTCCAGCAGCAGCCCAGGCGGCAGGGTTGGTGATTCCCGCTTTGGCGAGGGCGGCGGCGATCTTCGACTGCTGGGTCAGTTTGCCCGGGGCTGAAGGATCGGCCGGTTCGGAAAGACGGACAACCTCCGATGGAGGTGTCGAGACTGGGCGGCGGTGCAGGCCACCTGGTGTCAAGGCCGAGTCGTACGCGTCCCGGAGGGCGGCGGGGAAAGGGCGCACCTCGAGGCCGGGATTCTCTGCCAGAGTTCCGACAATGAAAAGCGCGTTCTTGGGCTTGATGCAACGCTCTTCGACGCGAATTGTGCGGCTCGGTTCAACCCCATGGCGGGCCAGGAGAGCGGTGACCTGCGGCGGAACCGCGTCGAGCGTAGAAAAAAACGATGAACTGTATTCTTCGCGGAAGTCGCGGTGCAGGTCGAGTTCGGCGCCCTCAGGGGCGATCAGCAGCTGGCCGGTGTTGTCGTCGAGGAAGAAGGGGACGTGTAAAGACTCTTCGGCTACCTTTTCCCATTCCTGATTCTTTCCCGAATCGCGCTGCTGCCAGACGGTGGTCTGGTAGAGATAGCACGCTTTGCCGGTGAGGGGCGCGGGCATGGTGTAGGGGCCGGTGGCGAGGCCTCCGACTTCGACCAAGCCGAGGGAGGCGCTGCGGATTTTCGAAGTGGGCGTGTTGAGGAGAAGACGCTTGCGGGCGAGCAGGCGGAAGCCGCGCAGAAAGAGGTATAGGCCGCCGGCGATGCCAATAATCGTGAAGATGGCGAGTTCGCCGGACGGGAGGATGAATGCAGGGACGTTCACAATAACGAGGATAAGGACGGAGATTTCCGGGAACACGGGAAAAGAGGGGAACGGGGCTTACGGAGGTAACTGAGGGCGGAGTCCAAAAAAATCTTAAACCGCAGGGGACGCGGAGAGAGCGCGGAGGTCGCAGAGAAAACCCTTTCAAACCGCTGAGGTCGCAAGGTGCGCAAAAGGACGCAAGGACGCAAAGATCTGCGTGATTGCTAGACGGCCACGCGGCGGTCTTTGAGGATTTCTTCCACGGCGGTGATCGCGGCATCGATCTCTTCGTCGGTGTTGTAGAAATGCGGCGAAAAACGGACGCCCGCTTTGGGACGCCAGTCCACGAGGATGTCGCGAGCCAGTAGTTCGCGGCAGACCTGCTGGGAGTCGGGCATGTCGATGGAGACAGTGCCGCCGCGTTTTTCGGGATCGCGCGGGGTGTTGATGCGCCATCCGTGCTGATCGGCTAACTGGATCAGGCGCGCGGTTTGGCGTTTTGACTTTTCGCGGATGCGGGCGATGCCGGCCTGGGCAATGAGCTTTAGTCCAGGGCGGGCGGCTTCGAGCGACGGGATGTGCGTCGTGCCGTTCATGAAGCGAAATGGCGGATCGGTGTATCGGGTGGGGCCAACTTCGAAGGCCATAGAGTCCTGGTGGGCGAACCATCCGGTGAGTTTGGGTTCGAGCTTCTTGCCGAGGTCGGGTCGCACGTAGAGATAGGCGACTCCGGGGCCGCCGCAGAGCCACTTCAGGACGCCGCCACAAGCGAAGTCCGTGTTCAGTGCGGTGACGTCAACGGGAACAGTACCGAGGGACTGGAAGGTGTCGAGCACGACGTGGGCGCCGACACGGTGGGCTTTCTCGATGATGGCTTGGGCGTCGTTGATGTAGGCGCTGCGAAAGATTACGTGCGAGATGGGGACGAGCAGGGTCTGATCGTCGATGGCGTCGAGCAGGCGGTCGGTCGGGACGGTGATGCCATCGTCGCTCTTGACCATGTGCACGCGCGCGCCGTACGGGCGCTGCGCTTCCCAGAAATACATCACTGAGGGGAAGTTCAGGTCGCTGTAGACGACTTTGTTGCGCTTACCGGAAAAATCAAAGCAGGAGGCGACTACGGCCTGACACGTCGTGACGTTCTGGTGCGTGGAGACGGAGTTCTCCGGCGCGTTCATCAGGGCGCCGATTTCGTTGCCGACTTCGAGAGCCAGCATCCACCAGCGTTCTTCCCAGGCACGGACGCCGCGCGTGGCCCAGGTGTCGGCGTAAGCGTGGAGGGCGTCGTAGACGGCACGGGGCATGGCGCCGAGCGAGTTCGAGATCATGTAGTTGGTGCGGGCCAGGATGGGAAATTCGGGGCGGTATTGGAGCAGGGCGTCGGGCATGGGGTCATTGTAATGCGGGAGCGGGCGAGGGCGCCCGCTCGACAGCCGGCGGGGCGCCGGCGCTACGTTGGCCCGGGCTACGCCCGTGGACAGCCGACAGCGGCTGTCCCTACGTGCTTTTTTTTGGGCGGAGGAGGAAGTAGAGGACGCTCAGACCGATCAGGAAGGACACACCGCTGAGCAGGTTGACGCGGGAGTCGTACCAGGTTTTGCCGATCGCGGCTAATACCACAATCAGGCCAATCATGGAACCCCAACCTTCCAGGGGAGATTGAGCGGGAATCGCGGCGGCTTGCTCGGGGGTGATGCGGCGGCGGAAGGAGATGTGGGCGGCCAGGGAGACGATCCAGGAGAGCATCATGCCGAAGAAAGCGCCGCGCAGGATGTATTCGAAGGCCTTCGAGGCGGCCCAGTGTTCGAGCACGAGAGCGACGATGATCCCGTAGGAAGAAACAAGCAGCGCGAGTGTGGGTGAGCCTTTCGAGTTGAGGCGGCCGAGGGCGGCGGGGGCCCATCCCGTGCGTGCGAGGGAGAAGAGCATGCGACTCGAAATGTAGAGGGCGGCGTTGGCGCCGGAGAGTGCGGCGGTAAGCACGACGAAATTCATGACGTGAGCAGCGCCTGGTAGTCTCACCGATCGAAAGACGGTCACGAAGGGGCTCTCGGTGACCCCAGCGTGGTACCAGGGCAGGATGCCGACCAGAATGATGATCGCGCCTAGATATAGAAAGGTCAGAGTGAGGAAGGTCATGCGCACAGCGCGGGCAACTTCGGCGGCTGAAGTAGATTCGCCGGAGGTGACGGCGACGAACTCGACGCCGCCGAAGGTGTAAATGGCGAAGGTGATGGCGAGCAGGGGAGCGGCGGCGCCCAGCGGGAAGAATCCGCCGTTGGCTGTGTACTGGGGCTGGGCGCGTCCGGTGAGAAGCAGGGTTGCACCCAGGAGGATGAAGGCTGCGATCGCGGCCACCTTGATCATGGCGAACCAGAATTCGAAGCGTCCGAAAGTGCGGACGCCGAGCAGGTTGATCAAGAGCAGGGCGGTGGAGAAGATCAGGATCCACACGAGGCCATTCTCTTTGCACGCTTCGGAGGTAGGCAGACCTGGAACGCAAGTTGGCAGACCAGGCAATCGAGGGAACCAGAGCTGCATGTAAGTGGCGGAGGCGACCATCTCGGCGCCAATGGAGACGGCGATGGCCAGCCAGTATCCGGCGCGGGAGATGAAGCCGGCGTAATCGTTGAGGTAGAGGTCGCCGTAGACGCCGAACGATCCGGCTGCGGGATGGGTGCTGGCGAGTTCCCCGAGGGCGAGAGCGACGATCCAGCTGATGAAAGCGGCCAGAACGAAGCTGAGGATAACGGCGGGACCGGCCTGTTCGATGGCGGGTGCGGTTCCGAGGAGGAGACCGGTGCCGATTGAGCCGCCGACTGCGACCATCGTCATCTGTCCGGCGCTAAGTTGGTGGCGGAGGCCGGACTCGGGGTTCGAAGGCAGGTTCGGGGCCGGAGAAGACATGGAGCGTTCGTTGTATCAGAACCAGGCGAAAGGGCAAAGGGGCCTGAACAGAGCGCTGAAAGAGTACCAGACCGTCCTCAATCCGCGTCTCTACTGTTTTGGACTGGCCGCCCGAGCTGCGGGTTGGGCGACGGCAACGCGGTCACGGCCGGCGTGTTTTGCCTGGTAGAGAGCATCGTCGGCGCAATTGAGGAGGAGTTCGACCTGGTCGGTGGTTGCCGGGAAAGCCGCCACGCCGATGGAGGCAGATACCGGGCCTGGGAGCTCTCCCGGCCTCGCGATGTAAAGTTCCTTCAGGCGCTTGCGGATCTCCTCGGCGCGGATAGCGGCTTGTTGCAGCGTGCATTCGGGGAGGAGTATTACAAACTCCTCGCCACCGTAGCGGACAGCCAAGTCTTCGGCGCGCACACTGAATAGCAAGGCCTCCGCCACAAAGCGAAGAGCTTCGTCACCGGCCGCGTGGCCAAAAGTGTCGTTATAGCGTTTGAAGTGGTCGATATCGAGGAGCATGACCGCGAGCGGCCGGCCGCGGCGGCGTGCGCGGTGAATTTCGCGTTCGAGAAATTCCTGCATGTAGCGACGGTTATAGAGGCCGGTGACGGGGTCGCGAGTGGCTTGCGCGCGAAGTGCCTCGCGCAGGTCGAGGTTGGCAATGGTGAGAGCGATCTGGTCGGCGGCGGCTAAGGCCAGCTGATGGTAGCGACCGCGCTCGTCGCCGAGGGACGATTGGGAAGTTTCGGCAGTCTGGCCGCCAGACTGTATGACGAGGACGCCGAGAGCCTCACCATTGGCTACGAGGGGGATGTTGACCGAAAAGCCTTCACTCTGGGAGAGAACAGTGCCGGGAGGGTTATTGCTCGGAGGAGAAGGCGAGCCCCACGCAGCCGCTGCCTCGGCTCGATTCCTGCCAGCATTGAGTACCGAGAGTTGACCGCTGGTTCCGGGCAGAAGGCGGGCCATGCGCTCCGGTATAGCGCGGAAGGCCTCCTCGCGGGAGTCGGAGGTTTGCAACAGATTGCCGAGTTCGTTGATCTGGCCGATGGCGCTGACCTCCAGGCGCGCGTCCTCGAGCAGGTTAGTGATGGTCTCGTTGGCGACGAAGAGCTTCTCCTGTGCGCGTTTGCGCTGGGTGATCTCGCGCTGCTGTCCGAATTGTGTTAGCGCCAGCCGAATTGTGAAGGCAAGGAGAGATACGGCCACTACCACGTTCGTGAGAAGTCCTCCGTGGGCCTGTTTCCAGCGCGCCATCAGCAAGTTAGTGAAGAACAGGAGCGCGATGAGCACAACGTTGCTACCGAGATAACTCAGGAAACTGGCCGGCGTGCGCGGCACAGGCAATTCGGCGGGCGCTGTCCAGGTGAGCGTGACAAGTCCTGCAGCCACGTAAGGGAGTGCCCAGCCGAGATCGAACCAAGCGGAAGCGGTTGTGTAGTGGTGCAGGTCGATCCAGTTCCCGATGTAGGTCACGACCGCGCAAAAGACCAGGAAGAATCCCAAGCGAAGAAGTAGACCACGGGTGGCGAGGTTGCGGGCGAAGAGCAGACGCACCGACACTGCGGCCAGGAGGAAGATGCTCTCAAGGTTGCTAACGCTGATGTTGCGTACAAATGCATCGTTCGGCAACATCTGTTGCACCGGGAGGAGAAAGAGGCTGGTGAACGCAAGGCCGACGACGATCGCGACCTGAAACAGGTCGAGAAAGACTTCCGATTTCAGACGCTGGCGATCCGTTTCAGGAAGAAAAAGCATCATCAGGATTGGGGCGCCGTAAAGGCAGAAAAGCACTCGCCAGGTCGACTCCGACAGAGTGGACTGCGCGAACGCAGTGTCATAGGCCCCAACGGCCTGGGGAATAAGCAGGATGAGAAGCGAGATGGCGAACAGGAACCAGAACAGGGCAGCGACGCCTCGTGCGCGACGAAACATAATCCACGCACAGGCGATGGCCAGAACATTATGAGCAACAAGGGTGAGCAGGGACACGCTTCTTCCCGCCCGGTTGGTTCCCATCGCCAGGAGGGCGACAGCCTGGAAGGCCATCAAGCCAGCAAAGAGGGCGGCGACGAAGTTGGGTTTGTGGAGTGAAGCGAATCCAACAAAGCGATGGAAACGAGATTTTTCGGCAGGGACCGGCGTCTCCATTAATGTTCCCATGGTGTCAAGACCGGAATGTCGGCCGATAAAGGGAAAATCGGCGGCGGGGGCTGGAGCTTCAGGGGCAGGCGGACTCAGTGGGCGCGGATCAGGGAGGCGGGCCATGACCTTAGTAATCACCACTGACCCTTGCCGCGTTGCTGGGGCGGAAAGTCAAACCTAAAATCAAAACGGGTCTCTCCGCCCCAACACTGCCGATGCCGGAAAACCCCAATCGTGTCGAAATTGCCCGCCGGATTGAGAAGGCGGAGAAGCTTTTGCAGAAGGGCAAAACAGCCGACGCGCTGACGGAGTATCTGCAAGTTCTGCAAGACGATCCGCAAAACGATAATGTGCGGCAAATGGCCTCCGACCTATGCCTTTCCCTTAACAAGGGCGCGCAGGCGGTGACGCTGCTGGGGGAACTGTTTGAACGGCAAGTGGCCGCAATGGACGCGACGCGCGCCAGCCTCACGTACAAGAAACTGGCGCGTTATACCAATCCGACGTGGGAACAGAAGGTGCGATTCGGGCAGCTGCTGGAGCATTCCAACAAGAAGCTGGCGGTGGGCACCTTCGAGAATGCGCTGGAGGATCTGAACAAGCAGGGACGCAAAGAAGAATCGCTGCTGGTGTTGCGGCGGATCGTAGACCTGGAACCGACGCAGCATAACCATCTGCGGGTGGCGGAGTCGTCGGCGGAGCTGGGCGAACACGTCTTGGCGGCACAGTTTTTTCTGAAATTGGCGGACATCACGGTGGTGTCGGGTGGGAACGCAGCGCAGTGGTTCGAGCGGGCCTACACGGAGAATCCGACCGATCCGAAAAACGCGATCGCGTATGGCAAGAGCCTGCTGGGGCAAGGCGAAGCGGGCGCCGCCATCTTCATTTTCGAGCCGCTGGTGCAGTCGGGGAATACCGCGGTCGAGTTGCGCGATTTGTATGCGCAGGCGCTGCTGGCGGCGGGGCGTTGCCTGGATTGTGAGCCGCTGATCTGGCAAATGTTCGAACAGAATCCGGCGCGCATGCACCAGGTGGTGAACCTGATCGGGAAGATGGTGGATTCCGATCTGGATACGGAAGCGGTCGCCCTGGCGCGCAAACTGGAAGTCTTCCAGCGTCGGCGCGGGGAGAGACGGTCGTTCATTACCACCATCCAGGAAGTGGTAGGCTCGCACCGGCCTTCGACCGAGATGCTGGAGTTCCTGGCCGAGCTGTTCAACGCTTCCAACCGTGAAACGGATTACGCGCAGGCTCTGCTGAAGCTGTTCGAGCTCTATTGCGGGAAGCACGATTACCAGAAGGCGGGAGAGTGTCTGGACCGGGCGGCGGAAGTGGATCCCTACGAGCCGGGACACCAAAAACGGCTGGAGGCGCTGCGCGGGAAGATTGACGACCAGCGCTTCAACGTGATTGCCTCGCGGTTCACGGCGGTGAAGAAGGCGGAACAGACGGTCAAGATTGAAGAGCCGACGCTGGGAGCGGCGGCGCTGCAGGATCTGATGCTGCAAGCGGAAATTCTGGTCCAATACGGAATGCGCGCGAAGGCGATCGAGCGGCTACAGAGAATTCAGGAGCTGTTTCCGCGGGAGGAAGAGCGGAATCAGGATCTGCAGCGCCTCTATATCGCGGCGGGAATGGCCCCGCAGTATGCGGGCGCGCTGCCTACGCCGGCGACGGCCGTGAGTGCGCCGCCTTCAACTACGGGTTCGCAGGCGGCGGCCCCGGCTGCGACTCAGGAATCGGGCGACGTGAGCAGTCTGACGAAAGTGGCCGAGATCACCCGCAAGCTCTATAGCCAAGGGAACGCCGAAGGAGTTTTGAAGACTGCGGCGAATGAAATTGGAGGTCAATGGCGGGCGGCACGTTGCATTGCAGCCATGCGCAAGCCGGGGCTGCCCCCGTCGAGTGTGCAGGAATATCACGTGGACGGCCTGATTCCGGGCAGTTCGGCGGCCCTGGTCAGCCTGGTGGAAACGTTGCAGGACCTGGCGGTGGCGCGCAGCACGGTGACCATCAGCGATGCCACAAACGCCCCCGAATTACTGGGCGTGCGTGGTGCCCTGGAGGAGTTGCAGATCGAATCGCTGTTGGCGCTGCCGCTGGTGGAAGGCAACGATCAACTGGGAGTGCTGATCCTGGCGCAAAATACGGCGCGGGCGTGGCAATCCGGAGAAATCGTGGTGATCAAGACCTTGAGCGATCAGGTGATGATTGCGCTCAACAACGCCGGGCTGCGGCGGCTGGTGAAGAACCTTTCCGTAACGGATGAGAAATCCGGGCTCCTGAAGCGCGCTTCTTATCTGGACCTTCTGCAGGCGGAAACGCGGCGCGGGCTGCAGACGGGGACGGCGGTTACAGTGCTGCTGATGCAGTTTGGTAAGCGCAGCGCGCTGGTGAAGGAACATGGCGAGCAGGCGGTTGAGACTGTCATGGAACAGATTGGGCAGTTGTTCTCAGCGAATATTCGCACGAATGATCTGGCGTTCCGGTACGAAGCGACTACCGTCGCCCTGATCCTGGGCGATACGGGAGAAAAAGAAGCGCTGATGGCGGTGGAGAAACTGCGCCGCCTGCTGGCGGAGGTCCGCTATCCGGGGAAGAATCAGACGGTGGATTTCAGCGCAGGATTAGCGCAGGCGGTGATGCGGCAGCATTTCGATCCGGTGGACATTGTGACGGAAGTGGTCAACCGGGCGGACCAGGCTCTGGAGCACGCGGCGGCGCAGGGGCTGGGGAAGATTATGAGCCTGGCGCCGCAGTTCGCGGCTTCGGGGGCGGTGGCGTAAGTCAAACCCAAAATCTTTAACCGCAGAACGCAGAGCTCGCGGGGAAAATTCTCGTTTCTGAAGTCTCTCTCAGGCGACGTCGGAAATCCTTGGCCCAGTCTTTGGTGATGTTCCTTTCCTACTGATAAACTCACAAGTTGGCTTCTGGTCAGCCATCTCTTCTATCTAACAGGACTCATGCTGAAACCTGGAGACATTGCCATTGTCAGCGGGGCGCGCACGCCCTTTGGCCGCTATTGCGGAAAGATCAAAGACTACTCGGCGCAGGAACTGGGAGCCGTGGCGGCGAAGGCGGCGATCGAGCGCTCGGGGGTGGATCCGAAGGACTTCGAGCACGCGGTGTTCGGCAACGCGCAGCAGACTTCGGGAGATGCACTCTATGGGGCGCGGCACGTCGGGCTGCGGGCGGGGCTGCCGATTGAGACTCCGGCGCTGACGGTGAACCGGCTGTGCGGGTCGGGAATGCAGGCGATTGTCAGCGCGGCACAATTGATCCAGACGGAAGAAGCGAAGATCGTGCTGGCGGGCGGGATGGAGGCCATGTCGCAGGCGCCGTTCGTGATCCGCGGACGCGACGGTTTCACGCTGGCGCCAGGCGGGAAGCTGGAAGACTCGCTCATGGTGGCGCTGCTCGATACGTATTGCGGGCTTTACATGGCGAATACGGCCGAGTTGTACGGCGAGCAGCAGGGGATCACGCGGCAGGCGCAGGATGAATTTGCGCTGCGCTCGCAGCAGATGGCCGATGCGGCGTACAAGGCGGGGCGCTTGCAGGAGGAGCTGACGCCGGTGCCGCTCAGAAATTCGAAAGGCGAACCGACCGGGGAGATGCTGGCAGAGGATGATCATCGGCGTCCGCAGACGACGATGGAAGGGCTGGCGAAGCTGCGTCCGGCGTTTGGGAAGACGGGGACAGTGACGGCGGGGAACGCCAGCGGGATCGTGGATGGCGGGGCGGCGGTGGTCATCATGTCGCTCGAAATGGCGCAGAAGCGGAATATCAATCCGCTGGGCCGGATTGTGAATTGGGGCGTGGCGGGCGTGGAGCCGAAGCTAATGGGGCGCGGGCCGGTGCCGGCTACGAAATTGGCTCTGCAGCGCGCTGGCTTAACTTTGGATTACATCGATCTGATCGAAGTGAATGAGGCGTTCGCGGCGCAGTATCTGGCGGTGGAGAAAGAACTCGGACTCGATCGCGAGAAAGTGAACGTGAACGGCGGGGCGATTGCGTTGGGGCATCCGCTGGGGGCCACCGGGACGCGGCTGGTGATCACGCTTCTTTATGAGCTGCGGCGGCGCAAGAAAAAGTACGGAGTGGCGACGGCGTGCATTGGCGGCGGGCAGGGGATTGCGATGGTGGTGGAGAGCTTTCACTAAGTTTCTTCGAGACGACGTAGGGAATTTGAAGGGATCTCGTTAGACTCAATGTCTAGGTTGTGACCGCGATGACCTGGCGCTTCAAGTCGTTGCTAATCTCACTCGCAGCAAACGCGCTGTTTTTGCTAGCGGCTTGGTCTTGGTTTGTTTGGCCGTTAGTGCCTGGTCTGTACCCCGCGCTTAGCGTTTGCCAAGTTTTCGATCCCGGCAATCAGCCCTATCTAGCAGCCTGTAGCGGCTGGCACTCAACTGTGGCGGATACTGCTGGTGTGGTTGCCAACATCGCTCTGGATTGGGGAATTATCTGGATTATCGGCGCATTGAAAATCAGAAAACAGCATGACAATATCTGAGGCGATCACAAATGGAAATCAAGAAAGTTGGCGTTCTGGGTTGTGGTCTGATGGGCTCTGGCATAGCGCAAGTGGCGGCGACGGCGGGGTTTGAGGTTACGGTGCTCGAGCTCGAGCAGAAATATCTCGACAAGGGATTTGCCGGGATTGAGAAGTCGCTGTCGAAGTTTGTCGAGCGGCCGGTGGAGAAGGGCGGCATCACGGCGCAGCAGAAAGAGGCTATCCAGGCCCGGCTGAAGGGGACGACCAACCGGCAAAACCTAGCGGATTGCGACATCGTGATCGAGGCCATCATCGAGAACGTGCAGCAGAAGAAAGATATGTACGACTCGCTGGACGGGATCGTGAGGAAGGATGCGATCTTCGCGACCAATACCTCTTCGATCTCTGTGACCGAGCTGATGGCGGCGACTTCGCGGCCGGAGCGGTTTATCGGGCTGCATTTCTTTAATCCGGTGCCGCTGATGAAGCTGGTGGAAGTGGTGCGGACGATTGCCACTTCGCCTGAGGTGTACGACGCGGCTTACGAGTTCGCGAAGCGGCTGGGCAAGGTGCCGGTGCGGACGTCGGATAAGACGGGGTTCATCGTGAACCGGCTGCTGGTGCCGTATTTGCTGGATGCGATCCGGGCGTATGAAGAGGGTGTGGGGTCGATCGAGGATATCGATAATGCCATGAAGCTGGGCTGCGGGTATCCGATGGGGCCATTCACGCTGCTGGATTTTGTGGGGCTGGATACGACTTACTACATTACGCACGTGATGTATGACGAGTTCAAGGAGCGGCGGTTTGCGTCGCCTCCTCTGCTCAAGCGGCTGGTGATGGCAGGCTGGTACGGGCGGAAGACCGGGCGCGGGTTCTATGATTACGCGGACGCGGAGAAGCCGGTGGCGGGGAAGTTCTGACTTCTCTTCCGCGGATTGACACGGATCAGGAACAATTTCACCACAGAGACACGGAGGCACAGAGAAAGGCTCTCAGCATGAAGCGTCCTACGTTGGTTGTGGTCGTGAATGTACTGCAGTTCTTGCTTGGCTTGCTGCTGGCGGGCCTGACGATTTACGTGCTCGCGCTGACGCGATCACCGGACACGCTGGCGGATCCCGATGCCGCCGGGACGATGCATGGATTGTTGATCGGCGCGGCCGTGCTGGGTGTTCCCGCGCTCATCACTCTGATTGCGGCCTGGGGTCTATGGAAGCGGCGGTTTTGGGGATGGGTGTTGTCGCTGGCGACGGATGTCGGGGTGGTGGCGGTGCTGGTTTACAACATCGTCGGCGAGAGCGATCGGGAAGGCGACGAGATTGCCTTGGCCGCGGGCTTTGTGGTGCCGGCCATTTTATTGTTGCTGCCGGCAGTGAGGAAGTTCTACTGGAACGGGGCGGCCACAAGGACACAATCAGTTTGAAATTTGGAATTGGTACGTGTAACTCCGCGTTGATCTGCGGAAAGGGAATCTCGAACTTATGACTTACGAGAACATTCTGGTTGAGAAGAAGAACTCAATCGCATACGTCACCGTAAACCGGCCGAAAGTGCTCAATGCGCTCAACATGGCCACTATGGAGGAGTTGCGGGCGGCGTTTCATGACATCAAGAGCGATACGTCGATCCGGGTAGTGATCTTCACCGGCGCGGGAGAGAAGGCATTCATTGCGGGCGCGGACATCGGCGAGCTGGCCAAACACGATGCGGTGTCGGGCAAGGAGTACACGCATCGCGGACAGTCGGTGCTGAACCTGATCGAGAACCTGGGGAAGCCGGTGATTGCGTGCATCAATGGATTTGCGCTGGGCGGTGGATGCGAGATCGCGATGGCCTGCACCATGCGTCTGGCGAGCGAGAACGCCAAGCTCGGGCAACCGGAAGTGAAACTGGGGATTATCCCCGGGTATGGCGGCACGCAGCGGCTGCCGCGTCTGGTGGGCAAGGGGTTGGCCATGCAGCAGGTACTGACAGGCGAAATGATTACGGCGCAGGAAGCGTATCGCATTGGGCTGGTAAATGAAGTAACCGCCGCAGCGGAGTTGATTCCGCGCGCGGAGGCGATTGCGGCAAAGATCATCGCGAATGCGCCGCTGGCCGTGCAGTATGCGATGGAGGCCGTCAACAAGGGCATGGAGATGACGCTGGCGGAAGGACTGTATCTGGAGGCGACACTGTTCGGGGTGGGCTGCGCGACCGAGGATAAGAAGGAAGGGACGACGGCGTTCTTGGAGAAGAGGCCGGCGCAGTTCAAAGGCAGGTAAGAGGTCAGAGGGCAGATTGGAGAGGTGAAAACCTTCTCTTCCGCGGATTGGCGCGGATGAACACAGATTCAAAAGCAAATTCACCACGGAGACACAGAGGCACAGAGAAAAGCGAATTCAGGTTTCTTGGATTTTCTCCGTGACTCCGTGTCTCCGTGGTGAAAACGCTTCTTAAGCATGCTGAAGTCATTACATATCGGGCGGTACGTGAGCGACCCGGACCACTTGCGGATGCTGGCGGAGTTTCTCGAGGCCATCGGGTTCGAGACCGTGGCGGGCGAGGATGGCCGGTCGGCGATCCTGTCGGCGCCGCTGGGGCTGCTTAGCTTGAACTCGCTGGCCAAGGAGTATCCGGCGGAAGTGCGCGAGCGGCTGAAGGATGTGAACCGGTTGCTGGTCATCGAGGTTACGAATCCGGATGCGGTGTTTGAGATTGCCCAGAAGCGCAAGTTCAAGCTGCTGGCGGATGCGACGCATCCCCAGACCGGCGAGCGCAGTTTTTCTCTCGAACTGCCAGGGGAGATTGTAGCCACCATCCATGGCAAGCCCGAAAAACCAGGGAAAGCGGTCGAAGGGGATTTGAACGGGGCGGGAAAGCGATTTGCGATTGTGGTTTCGCGGTTCAATGCCTTCATCACGGACCGCTTGCTGCAGGGAGCGCAGGATGGTCTGCGGCGCTCGGGTGCGGCGGAGGACGATATTGTTGTCATACGCGTGCCGGGGTCATTCGAAATTCCGTCGGCGGCGCGCACGCTGGCGGAGACGAAAAAGTACGATGCGATCATCTGCCTGGGATGTTTGCTACGCGGGGGCACGGCGCACTACGACGTGATCGTGAATGAAGTCACGCGGGGAATTGGGCAGTCGGCGCAGGAGACGGGCGTGCCGCATGCCTTCGGCGTGCTGACGTGCGACACGTTGGAGCAGGCGATTGATCGCGCTGGGCTGAAGATGGGCAACAAAGGATTCGAGGCGGCGCTGGCGGCAGTGGAAATGGCGAATGTGAAGCGAGCCGTCAGCACTCCGCAGTCAGCAGTCAGGAAGGCAGGGGTTAGGTCTCAGGTCTCAGGTGTTAGGAAAGGCAAAAACAAGACTCCGAAAAAATCCCGCAAACCCGCGCTCCGCCGTTGACGGATCCTCTTTCTTTCGAAGTAGCTCCTGTAAACTGACTGCTGAGTGCTGAGTGCTGACTGCTGATGGGTACTCGTCGCAAATCCCGCGAACTGGCGCTGCAGATGCTGTTTCAGGCCGATATGGGGAAGCAGGCGCCGGACGCTGTCCGGAAGACGTTTTGGGCGGAGCGGTCGAATGTCGATGACGAGGTGCGCGGGTTTGCGGAGGATCTGTTTCGCGTGGCCAACGACCGGTTGCAGGAAGTCGATGGCCTGATCGAAAAGCATGCACAGCACTGGCGCATGGATCGGATGGCAGCGGTGGATCGGAACATTCTGCGCGAGGCGGTGGCGGAGTTCTTGGGATATCCGCAGACCCCGCGGGCGGTGGTGATCAATGAAGCGCTCGAGATTGCGCGGAAGTTTTCCACGCCGGAGTCGGTGCAGTTTATTAATGGCGTATTGGATAGTGTGGGGAAAGAGTTGGGGTGAATTCGTTTCCGCGGATGAACGCGGATCGAAACCTACCACGGAGACACGGAGGCACGGAGGTTTGGTCTCCGTTCCTTGAGGGTTGGCCCACCTGAGTTGTGACGATTTCTCTTCCCGAGTCTGCGCGGATAAAGAACATCCGGAACATCAACCACGGAAGGCGAGCGGTTCCGCTGCTGCGTGTCTATCGCGGGAGTGTCGTCCCTTATTCCGCTGCTGCGCGGCTCGTTACTGCGGGCGGACGGCGATCAAGTTGGGGAGGCAGGGAGGCTGGGTGGGGTCGAGGTTGGTGCACATGCTGTTGTTGGTGTTGACGTTGGTGTAGATGGCCTGCTGGATGTCGCCGCCAGACTGCGCGTCCACGATGTGCACGGAGCCGTTCAGGCAGGGTTGTTGCGGATCATTGTTCTGGAACGCGTCGCAGGCGGCAACGAAGATCTGCGTTCCGTCCAGGGTCGCGGTGGCCGCGAAAGGAAAGGCGCTGTCGGCGAGAGGAAAAGCGGAGGTGGTGCCACCGTTTGCGTCGAAGACGAGCACGGCCGGAATGTTCTTGGCAACGAGGATGACCTGGGAGCCGTCGCCCGTGACCTGCGTGTAGAGCGGCGTGAAGTTGCCCTGGCCGAGGTTTACCGGCGTACTCGGATCAAAGCTAGCAAGAGTCGGAAGATTGCAGGTTAATTGCTTGGGGTCGTCGAGCGGGTCGCGCGTAAAGCGAGCGGTTAACAGTTGAAGGTTAGGCGGCTCCAGCGCGATCACACTCTGAGTAATCAACGAATGCCTGGCGTCGATCTGAGCTTCGTGCACGTCCGGCAACGGAAAGATTTTCAGGGGGGTGCTGTCGGTGATCACGTTGCCGAGGTCGACACTTCCGACTGGAGGAATGTCGCAGGTGGAGAAACCGGAGATGTTGTTCCCCGGGGTTCCGGCGACGTAGACAAAGCTGCCGTCCGCGGCAAAGGAGACGCCGGTGGCGGAAACGGAGATCGGGACGAAGAGCAACGAATCAACGGTGGAGAAGACGTACATCTTGCCAGTGTTGCTCAGGATGAAGATCTTCATCTGGTCGGGCGAGAAGGCGGCGGCGGTGGCGCCGTCGATGAGAAGGTCGACCGGGGCACTGGAAGCGTGGGCGGCGTCGAAAATGTAGACCTGATTCGGATTGGTGGTGGTGTCGGAGACGACCACTCGGTTGCCGTCCGCGGAAATCGTGAGGGGCTTGCCGCAGACCGCGACATTACAGGGAGTCGTCGCCTGGGAGACGGTGTTTACCGTTATATTCTGGCCGAAATCCACGAACATCAAGCCTTTCGAACTGCCCAGGTAAGCGCGCGTGCCCGCCGGAGTAAACAGCAGCGAGTTGGGCGTATAGGGCAGCGTCACGCTCGCGCCGACTGGATTAGCTCCAGCCGCAACGGGAAACATCACGCTCGTGCAGTTGAATGCGTCGTTGCAGTCGGTCGTGGCGGCAAAGGCGGTGGCGACAGGAGGCTTGGTCTGGGTTACGTGTGTGACGATGACGCCGAAGGCGGGCTGGCCATTGGGCAGCATTCCGCCGGTTGAGTAAATGGGAAGTCCGGGCAGAACCCCGATGTTGCACGAGGGCGGAGTGCAGGAAGCCGAAATATCCGCTGCGCCCGCCTCCTGGCGAGCCGTGACCACGCCTGAGTTGCTGACGGTGGCGATCTCGGGGTTGGAAGTGCTCCAGGTTAAGGGCGGCTTGCTCAGGGTGACGTTGAGAGTGTCGACGACCATGGCTTCAATCGTCTTGGTGCTTCCGGCATTAATCGTAACGGAGTTTCCTGACCCGTTCTGCACCTGAAGCATGATGGATTGGACCAGGCACGTGGTGTATTTAAGCGGCGTACTGGTCGTCCCTGAGACGCTGGCAAAGAGCTGGGTAATGCCTGGATCTTTGGCGGTGACCTGGATCTGATTGTTGGGAAGTCCCTTGATGTTGTCCACCGTGAGAACGTTTCCGGTGGTGGTTGACCAGGCCAGAGGTCCGACAGTGTTGGTGATGTCCACGTTATTGACGCTGTAGGCGGTGGCCTGGAAGTTCCACGACACTGCTTGGGAAAAGCAGTCGGCGGTGGGGGTGCCGACCGGCGTAACCTGAATGTTTTGAATGTGCTGGTGGATGTAGACGGTGGTGGGTGCGCTGCTGACACCTTCGGCCTCGGCAGTTACCGTGGCGATTCCGGTGACACCAGGTTTGCAAACGACCGGGTTGCTGAGGGAATCCCAGGATCCGGCGCAGGCAACACCGTTATTGGCGATCGACACGGGGGCGCAGGGAAGTTGGTCCGTGCACCCAGCGGTAAAGTGGATGGTAGCGAAGACAGACTGGCCGGCGGCATTGCGGGCGGTGGCGGAAAAGGTCTGCGTCCTTCCGAGTTCGAGAGAAACATCGGTGCTGGGGTTCAAGGTAACGGTTTGAACGCCGCCATTCTGGGAATTGCTGGTGCTCTTTCCGACGCAACCGCAGAGGGCGGCCAGCGAGGAGATAGCCAATATAAGAAGGAAGACGGAACCGCGACGATCCATGAACCCTCCTCGCGACCGTTTTCCAGGCGCGAGCGTAGTGTGGGGCGGAAAGGTGTCAGTGTAGAGGGTCATCGTCGGTTTGGGCAAGCCTGAGGGCGTCCTGGTCTTGAGATGCGGAGCACGGTGGTTGACGATGTGCAAACGAGTTGCTATTATCTTAAGGTTCCGCGAGTTAAGTCTAGCTTGCCTGTGTACGGCGGCCTGGTTGTCTGCGTGTTTCGTGCGGATGACAGGCTCCGGGAAAACCTTGGCTGAGCTCTGAAGAAATACGGCCTCGGTCTGTACGACAAGACTGAGGACGCCCTCGCTGAAACGTCCTGCGAAAACCTTAGCGCCCAGAGTGTGGGAATCACGCGAGGCTATGCAGGGGAGAGCAGACGAAACGGAGCGCCTCCGAACCTGATGGGGTGAGGCGTGGCGCCACCGTCGTCGGCGACAGTCAGAGCGGGAAACCGAATTCATTTCTCACCGGCATTTGTGCGCGGGAGAGTATGGCTGGGCTCTAGAGCCTGTGCCAGACCGGAGACGAGGGAGGTCCCGTCTCTAAGCAGCAATCCGGTAGAGACGCGGCGTGCCGTGTCCTGCTGAAGGAGTGGCCAGAGTGCCTACGTTTAATCAGCTGGTGAAGCAAGGCCGCGAACGGACCCGCTACAAGACGGCGAGTCCGGCGTTGCAATCGTGTCCGCAGAAGCGCGGAGTTTGCACGCGCGTATACACCCAGACTCCCAAGAAGCCGAACTCGGCGCTGCGCAAAGTCGCGCGCGTGCGCTTGACGAACGGGATCGAAGTGACAACCTACATTCCGGGCGTCGGACACAACCTGCAGGAGCACTCGATTGTGCTGATTCGCGGCGGCCGCGTGAAGGATCTGCCGGGCGTGCGTTATCACGTGGTGCGCGGGACGCTTGATGCGACCGGCGTCGCGAACCGCCAGCAGGGACGCTCGAAGTACGGAGCGAAGAGACAGAAGAAAGCGTAGGCGCAGGCGATAGTCGTTGGTCGTTCGCGGAACAGGAAATGGGTGAACGGGAAAGTGGTTGACCAATCGGCTCCAGCCGGAAGCTAGGAGCCAGGAGCTAGAAGCCAGGAGCTAGAAACTGAAATGCCTCGTAAAGGACATACTCCGAAGCGAACGGTGGAAGCGGATCCGGTGTATGGATCGGATCTGGTGACGAAGTTCATCAACTCGATGATGTGGCAGGGCAAGAAGTCGACTGCCGAAGGCATCTTCTATAAGGCGCTCGAGAAGCTGCAGGAAAAAGGCGGCGACGAGGCCCTGAAGCTGTTCAAGAAGGCGGTCGAAAACGCCAAGCCGCTGCTGGAAGTGAAGACCCGGCGCGTGGGCGGCGCGAACTACCAGGTGCCGATCGAAGTGGGTCCGGACCGGAGGACGTCGCTGGCGATCCGCTGGATCGTGACGTATTCGCGCGGTCGCGGTGAAAAAGGAATGATCGACAAGTTGTCGAACGAGTTGCTGGACGCCGCGAACGGCAAAGGCGCCACCATCAAGAAGAAGGAAGACGTACACCGGATGGCGGAAGCGAACAAGGCGTTTGCGCACTACCGGTGGTAAAGGGCTTCGAGCTTCGAGCAGGAAGCTAACGACAAACGACTAAAGACCAACGGCAGGTTTCCGGAAAGAGTAGAGAACGACAGTGCCAAGAACAGTCCCATTAGAGCGTTGCAGGAACATCGGCATCATGGCGCACATTGATGCCGGGAAGACCACGACGACGGAGCGCATCCTGTTTTACACGGGCCGGACGCACCGCATCGGCGAGGTCCACGAAGGCACTGCGACCATGGACTGGATGGAGCAAGAGCAGGAACGCGGCATCACCATCACATCGGCTGCCACCACTTGCACCTGGCGCGACATTCGCATCAACATTATTGATACGCCCGGCCACGTGGATTTCACGGCTGAGGTGGAACGATCGCTGCGCGTGCTCGACGGCGCGGTCGCGGTGTTTGACGCTGTCCATGGCGTACAGCCGCAGTCGGAGAAAGTATGGCGGCAAGCGGATAAATACGGCGTCCCGCGCATTTGCTTCATTAACAAGATCGACAAGATGGGCGCTGATTTCGAGCATGCCATCGACACCATCCGCAAGCGCCTCAACGCCAGACCCGTCGCGATTCAAATTCCCATCGGACAAGAAGACAAGTTCAAAGGTGTAGTGGATCTGGTCGAGATGAAGGCGGTTGTCTGGAACGACGAAACCATAGGCTCGGAGTACTTGACGGAAGAGATCCCGGCGGATCTTAAGAAAAAAGCGGAGGCGTTCCACACGCAACTGGTGGAGACCGTTGCGGAGAATGACGACGAAATCCTGCACAAGTTTCTCGAAGGCGAGGCGATTAGCGCTGATGAACTGCGGGCATCGCTGCGGAAGTCGACGATTAGCCTGAAACTATTCCCGGTGGTGGTAGGGACGGCGTTCAAGAATAAAGGTGTGCAGCCGCTGCTCGACGCGGTGGTGGACTATCTGCCCTCTCCCCTCGATACTCCCGAAACCCATGGAATCGATCCTGAAAATGGCAAGCCGCTCACGCGCAAGGCGGATGACAAAGAGCCATTCTCGGCGCTGGCGTTCAAGATCATGGCCGACTCCTATGTCGGTCAGTTGACGTTTATCCGGGTGTACTCGGGGCAACTCAAGTCCGGCGAATCGGTCATGAATGCCCGTACGCAGAAGCATGAGCGCATTGGACGGCTGCTGAAAATGCACGCCAACAAGCGCGAAGACATCCAGGAGATTCTGGCAGGCGACATCTGCGCGGCCGTGGGTTTGAAAAACGTCGGAACGGGCGACACCATCTGTAACGAGAAGCATCCGATCCTGCTTGAGTCGATCGAGTTTGCGGTGCCGGTCATTTCGGTGGCGGTTGAGCCGAAGACCAAAGCCGATCAGGAAAAAATGGGCATGGCGCTGGGCAAGCTGGCGCAGGAAGATCCAACCTTCAAGGTTCACACCGATCCCGACAGCGGACAGACCATCATCAGCGGCATGGGCGAGCTCCACCTGGAAATCATCGTGGACCGCATGATGCGCGAGTACAAGGTCGAGGCCAACGTCGGCAAGCCACAGGTGGCGTATCGCGAGACGATCCGCAAGCACGCCGAGGCGGAAGGCAAGTACATCCGGCAGACCGGTGGGCGCGGCCAGTACGGGCACGCGAAGATTCGGTTGGAGCCAAACGAGCCGGGCAAGGGCTACGAATTCATCGATGAAATCGTGGGCGGCTCGGTGCCCAAGGAATTCATCAAGCCGATCGATCACGGGATGCGAGAGGCCATGGAAGGCGGCGTCCTGGCCGGCTATCCCATGGTGGACATCAAGGCGACGCTGTACGACGGCAGCTACCACGAAGTCGATTCCAACGAAATGGCGTTCAAGATCGCCGGTTCGATGGCCTTCAAGGAAGCGGCGCGCCGGGCGAGCCCGGTGATCCTGGAACCGGTGATGGCGGTGGAAGTGGTCACGCCGGAAGATTACGCCGGCGTCATCATGGGCGACTTGAGTTCGCGTCGCGGACGGATTGAGGGCATGGAGCATCGCGCGGGATCACAGGTGATCAAGGCGATTGTGCCGCTGGCGGAGATGTTCGGCTACGCGACTCATATGCGTTCGAGTACGCAGGGGCGCGCCGAGTATTCCATGCATTTTGCGCGTTATGAGGAAGCCCCGCGTCACGTGGCGGAGGAGATCATCGCTAAAACGCAGGGGAAGACGGCGCCGAGATAGTCGTAGGTTTAGAGTTTAGGAACTTGCGCGGGCGTGGGCGCCCGCGCCACACGGAGCAGAAAAGGCGAAAGAAAAATTTGAACGGAACAAGCCGCACTGCAACGTCGGGACGATTGGTCACATTGACCACGGCAAGACGACGTTGACGGCGGCCATCACCACGGTATTGCAGAAGCACAACCCGAAGATCGTGTTCCGGTCGTTTGATTCGATCGACAACGCGCCCGAAGAGAAGGCGCGCGGCATCACGATTGCGACGG
>JBASRS010000091.1:0-45539 GCA_049273945.1 Terriglobales bacterium
GCGTCGCGCTCGCCCGGGCGCTGGCAGCCGTCACGCTCGGGGCCGGCGTCGTGCTGCTCGACGAGCCGACCGCGCAGCTCGACGTGCGCGGCGAAGCGGAGATCTTCGATCGCCTGCTCGCCGCGACGCGGCATTGCACGACCATCCTGATCTCGCATCGCTTCTCCACGGTCCGCCATGCCGATCGTATCTGCGTGCTCGAGCACGGCCGGGTCATCGAGATCGGCACGCACGATGAACTGATGGCGCTCGCCGGGCGCTATCGGACGATGTTCGATCTGCAGGCGCAGCGCTTCAACGTCCCGGAGGAGGAGGGCACGACGTATGACGTCCTCTCCTGATCGGGATCGCGCGATCGACCCGCTGCCGCCCGCGCTGTCGTCGATGTGGCGGTTGTGCAAGCTGGGGTATCGCCACGAGCCGCGCTTGATGGTCGCGGCGTTCGGGCTGTCGCAGCTCGCCGCGCTGCCCGATGCGCTCCTCGCGTTGTGGCTGATGCTGCTCGGCAAAGGCGTCCTCGAGCACAGACCCGGCATGGTGCAAGGCGCGGCGATTGGCCTGGGCCTGTCGACTGCCGCGACGTGGTTTCTCCGCACCGTCAGCACGCGCGTGCAGCGCCGCTTCCGCGACAAAGTGACGATTGCGCTCGAGTCGCACGTCGCCCGACTGCAGGCATCGGTCGCGACGATCGCGCATCAGGAACGCCCGGAGTATCTCGATCGGCTGTCCATGCTCCGCAATCAGGTGTTCGTGCTCGACCACATGTACATGTCGCTGTTTTCCACGCTCGGGTGGATCCTGCGCCTGGGCGTGACGATGGCGCTGCTGGCGTCGATTCATCCGGCGCTCATCCTGCTCGCGCTGTTCGCGGTCCCGACCGTGTTGACGTCGACGTGGCGGCCCGCGGTCGAGAGATCGGCGCAGGAGCGTGGGGCACAAAGCAATCGGCTGGCGCGTCATCTGTTCACCCTCGCCACGACCGCGCCCCCCGGGAAGGAAGTGCGGGTCACCGGCATCGGAGAGCGCCTGGTTACCGAGCGCCGGGCGGCATGGGAGCGCTGGTACGGACCGGTGGCGAGCGCTCGGTGGGGCTCGGCGATGTGGCACGCGCTGGCGTGGGCGATATTCGGCTTGGCCTATGTCGGCGCGGTCGTGTTCGTGTCGTTCGGCCTGGGCGCGCCGGCCAGCGAGGTGCTGCTGGTGCTCGCCGCAGGTGCGCGGCTGTCGGCATACATCGGCGCCACCGTCGGCGAGATTGGCTTCCTGCGCGGATTCTGGATGGATGGCTCGCGGCGGCTCGCCTGGCTCGAGGACTACGCCGCCTCCGTCGCGGCGTTGGGCGATCTGC
Source organism: Terriglobales bacterium (assembly GCA_049273945.1). Lineage (GTDB taxonomy): Bacteria > Acidobacteriota > Terriglobia > Terriglobales > Acidobacteriaceae > Acidiflorens. The sequence continues at coordinate 1,349 of JBASRS010000091.1, forward strand.
CCGTTCCCAGCGTGGTGCAGCGCGGCATTCGACTCGACCACGTGTCGTTCGCGTACCCCGGCACGTCACGGGTTGTGCTGGACGATGTGTCGGTGACACTGCCCGCGGGCACGGTGGTCGCGATCGTCGGCGAGAACGGCGCCGGCAAGACGACCCTGGTCAAGCTGCTCGCGAAGATGTACGAGCCGTCATCTGGTTCGATCCTCGTGGACGACACGCCGCTGGCGCGCGTGCCGGCCGGCGAGTGGCGGGCGCGTCTCGCGGGCGCGTTCCAGGATTTCTTCCGCTTCGAATTCCGCGCGGGACACACGGTCGGTTTGGGCGATGTCCCCCGACTGGACGACGAGCCCGCCGTGCTCGTGGCGGTCGACCGCGCGGGCGCGGGCGACGTCATCGCCCGTCTGAAGTCAGGCCTCGACACGCAGCTCGGTCCGACGTGGCCGTCCGGAGTCGAGCTATCGTTCGGCCAGTGGCAGAAGCTCGCGCTGGCGCGTGGCTTCATGCGCGATCAGCCGCTGCTGCTGGTCCTCGACGAACCGACCGCCGCGCTGGACGCGGAGACTGAACACGCGCTCTTCGAGCGCTACGCCGCAGTGGCGCGCGGCACCGGCGAGAACGACAGCGGCCGCATCACAATTCTCGTCTCCCACCGTTTCTCGACAGTCCGCATGGCCGATCTCATCGTCGTGCTCGATGGGGCCCGGCTCGTGGAGGTCGGTACGCACGATGAGCTGATGGCCAAGAGCGGTCAGTACTCGGAGCTGTACCGCATCCAGGCCGCCGCGTACCGCTGACCATATAATCGTCTCTGCCTAGCCCGCTTTCTCGCTCTCGTGCATCGGTGACTCGCAGCTGTCCGCGGTTCCTGCGTTACTTCCTCGACAATTCTCGCAGGAATAGCGACATTGGCTCTCGCCACCTGACAGAGAGGCACGCCCCAGTTCTTGACTGGTCCTTTCGCATCTTCAGGCCGGCGGTGGCACAAAATTAAAACGCCGGAGCAAAGGCGTAGACCCTTCTACCGCAAGCGTGGCGGCAATACCTGGCTCACCTATGTCGATCAAACTCCAGTGATTTGGATCGCCCCAACTAGCCGACACTAACCGAGCTGGCTGGTCGGCCCTAACGGTAACTTGAAAGGAATCGAGCGGCATAGATAATCCGGCACCCAAGGCCTTTATGATCGCTTCTTTGCGAGTCCAACAGGCAAAGAAAGCGGCGATTCGTGCGTCTGAGGACAATCCCAATATTTCCTCAGTTTCCGCCGGTGCAAAGAACCGGCGGCTCAGATCTTCAATGTCGATATCTGAGCAGACCGCTTCCGCATCAATACCCACGCGGTTCCTAGCGATTGCCAGCATCGCCAGACCGCGGGTGTGAGAGAGGTTGAAGCTAGCGTTTTCAGCCAGGTTTGCCAAACTGGGCTTCCCGTTCGGCCCTGCCCGAAATATCAAAGAGCTAGGCGTCGATTGAGAGTAGGCTGCCAGTATGTGACGCGTGGCCCAATGCGCTGTCGTCCAATGCTCACGTAGCTCCGGGGAACGAAACCGCCGTGCCCTCTCCAGTTCCTCTGGCGACAACACGGCCTCCAGCACAGCGATGCTCCCAGCTACGCGATCGAGCTTTATGCTCCATACGTGAGCCTCACCTGGTGCGCACGTCACAGTCCCTTAACCTCTTATATGCCCGCTGAGATTGACACGGAGTGTGGCTTCGCCCATTTTGCCATGAATCGAATGCGAGGGCCAGGAGCCATGAAGAGAGGGCGATTCAGCTTGGAGCAGATCGTAGGGATTCTGAAGAGCACGAGGCGGGCCGTAAGATTTCGGAGTTGGCTTCGGAAGCACGGAATCAATCGACCTGGAGCTACCTTGCGGTCCACAGGGGATTGTTTGTGAAGAGGCCGTTTACGAAGCCGATCTGGTAAACAACCACAAAACCGAATGCCAGACTGAGCAAGCCTGAAGCCATGGCCAATCGCCGGGCTCCCACAACCTTGAGTGCCGATGCAAGGCTCATCGTGATGACCATCATGCCCGCAATCGTGCCGACTCCGAAGACCAGCAAGTACGCAATTGCCCACTGCGGGTTCCGGATGGTGGCGAGGACGAGCAGGGCCACAGCCGCTGAACCCGCGAGACCATGCACTATGCCCACTGCCAGCGGCCGAACATGCTGGTACAGACCAGAGGTAGCCAGCACCCGGTCCAAAAAGGCCACCGGCGTCTGGTCTGGCCTGTGAGGGTGGACCTCCGGCTGGTGCCCGTGCGGGTGGCGGTGGACGTAGTCCCCGTGGCTGTGATGATGCGAGTGCACGGTGTTGCCTTCGTGAGTGTGGGTCAACGCCTCAGGCAGGGAACGAAAGAAGCTCACCACATTGAGAATCCCGAGCACAATCAGCATGATTCCGACGGACAACTCCATACTGAGACCGATGCGAGCGGGAATGCTCAGATTGAAGAGAATAATTGCGGTCCCGACCACGAAAATAGTAACCGTGTGACCCAATCCCCAGAAGGCGCCAATCAGAGCGGCGCGGGCGAGACTTGGTTGCCGGCTGACAATGGTTGAGACCGCGATGACATGGTCAGGGTCGGTCGCATGACGCATCCCGAGAAAAACCCCCACCGCGATGATTGAGAAAAGACCGATCATCCCGAATGCTGGATAGTCTAAATCACGGCTGCGGTTCGCGCCTCAGCGAGGCGCCCCGCCAGGAATCCCAAATACTTCTCTACCCCGGCTCCGGTTTTGGCGAGGATGTCCAGCTGATTGAGATCCCAGCGACCACCTCGGCCCTTGTACCAGCTGAGTTGATCTACACGCTCACTTGACGGCGGCGTCGCCGGAGTGTAGCGTGCCCTCCGCTAGGCATTTTCGATACGACAGGAGGTTGTATGCAGCGGAAAGCCCTATGGGCCTCGATCGTGGTTGTGTTGCTTGGCGTGTTGGCTATCGCACAAGCCCAGGAAAGCTATCTGGACGTTTATACCGTGCAAGTTAAACCGGAAAAACGGGCAGATTTCGATGCCATCTCGAAGAAAATCGCGGCTGCCAATCGCCAAAACGTCGGCGACAACTGGCTGGCCATGGAAACCGTTTACGGTCCCGGAGACCGGGTCACCTTTGTCAGTACTCGCCAAAGCTATGGCGACATAGAAAAGGCCACCGGGGCGTTCTACGAGGCGATGCAGAAAACCTACGGGAAAGCGGCCGCCGAAAAGATGCTGGGGGATTTCAGTCAGTGCCTGGCCAGTTCACGCTCCGAAATTCGCCGCCGGCGTTGGGACCTGAGCAGCAATGCGCCGGCCGATCCCGCGGCCTTTGCCAAGCTGGTTGCCGGATCGCGCTGGCTACGCACGACCGCCGTGCACGTTCGCCCCGGACAAAACAACGCTTTCGAGGCGATCTTGAAAGACCTTAAAACCGCCCGCGATAAAGCCGCGCCGGCCCAGACCATGCTGGTCTCGCAGGCCGTTGCCGGTCAGGAGGGCACCGTCTACTACGTCACCACCCTGCAAAGCTCGCTCGCGGGATTCGACGCCATCCCATCGGTCCAGCAGCTCTTAGGCGACGAAGGCTACGACAAGTTTCTGAAAGCGAGTGCGGAAACCGTCGTGACCGCTGAGACCTCAATCAACCGCTTTGTCCCGGACATCAGCAATGCCCCGGCGGACGTGGTTGCCAACGCTCCCGATTTCTGGACACCCAAGGCTGCCGTTGCCGTGCACGCCAAGGGAACCACCGCCAAGTCGGCCGTGGTCAATGCCAAGGAGTCCACCAAGATGGAGGACAAGAAATAGCCGGGAACAGTCTGACTGGATAAGCGGAGGGTGGGCGGTCGCCCGGGATTTCCAACCTGGATCCCTAGAGCGATAGTGTGCCTCCTGATGCCTCCCACACCCTCGCCCGCGAAATTACCGCCAAGCCGGATCTGACCGCCACCCGGCGCTACCAGGAACTGCTCGCCGCCAGCAAGCCGTGCCTTGGGACGATGCCAGCAAAACGATCAAGAGCTGAGCGCGCGGCAACGGAGATGATCGCGTCGTCTGTCAAGTTCGCAGGTGAGAATAAAAATTAACGAGTCAGAACCTAGAGACCTGAATGCTGACGGCTGAATGCTGATGGCGGGGTGGATGGTGGAGGCGGCGGGAGTCGAACCCGCGTCCGAAAATGTTACTGGTCCGAAGACTACATGCTTATTCGCGTTCCTGCCCCAGGCATTACCCTGGGACGTTCGCGGCCCGCGCTCAGAACGGACAAGAAACGCGTTCCGCTAGCCTGAAGATCTCGTCCTCTCCACCCAGACGTAGCAGAGAGAACCAGCCCGCTGTGCGACGTCCTTCGGAGGCCCACGGGCAAAACCTCCTGGGACGGCTGCCTAAACTAGTTAGGCTGCGTATGCCATCTGTTGATTGGCAATTATCATTTTGCACGCGATTACGGGTGTGTGCACCCCGGCATGCCTTCGGGCCGCAAGCATCTCCGTCGAAACCGTGACGCCCCCATCTCGGTGGGAATGGCCCATCAAAGAACTACTTCTATTCTGGGGAGTCGGGGCGGGGAAGTCAAATGCGCTTCTGGCTGCTGGCCTACCACTTCACTACTTGGTACCTTGGGGTACCCACTTCCCCCTTGTCTTGTGGAATCATCACTTTACAGCGAGAATTAATCTTGATGTCAAAGAACCTGACCGGTCAGTCAGCTTGGTATGCTTCAGGGATGGAGACTGCGGTCAGTCGTCAGGAGATCGCGCTGCGTGGCAAACGGTTGGAATATTTCACCATCGCATGGAACAGTCTTGAAGGACTGGTTGCGCTGGTAGCGGGAGCAGTGGCGGGCAGCATCTCACTGGTCGGTTTCGGAATTGATAGCTTCATAGAGGTTACATCGGGCGCGGCCCTGCTTTGGAGGATGTCGGTTGACGCCGACGCTGAGCGCCGGGAACGGAACGAAAGGCTCAGTCTGCGGATTGTGGGCGTCTGTTTTGTCGCCCTCGCTGCTTATGTCCTGTACGAATCGATTGCGGATCTGGTGGGCAGAACAGCCCCTCAACAAAGCCTCCCCGGAATTGTTCTCGCCTGTGTTTCTTTGATTGTGATGCCCCTCCTCTCCCGCGCCAAGAAGAGAGTGGGGAACGAACTGGGCAGCCGGGCGATGAAAGCCGACGCGAAGCAGACTGACTTTTGCGTGTATTTGTCCGCCATTCTGCTTATCGGCCTGGTACTCAATGCCGCTTTAGGATGGTGGTGGGCGGACCCGGCTTGCGCACTCGTTATGACTCCTATCATCGCGAAGGAGGGGTGGGAAGCCCTGAGGGGCGAGGCTCACTGTGAATCCTGCGGATAGCGCGGGCCATGTTGCGAAAACCGGGAGAGGAGGGGCACCTGGCAGAAAGAGTTTGAGCTCTACTGCGAGAGTCACTGGAAGCGCGTGAAGTGACGCCCTCCACGCCGAATGCTTGCGACTTCGTACGGTCACAATTCCGGACGCGCCACGCCCCAAAAGAAATACCATCCCGACTTGGGGAATGGAGCCAGGTACGCCGTGTCCATTTGCTCGATTTTGAATCCACCCTGCCGAATGAGAGATGGAATGTCTCGGGTCACGTGGCAGCCTTCGAATGCCCATTGAAAGAGGGGATCCGTCCGCTTCTGCCAACGCCGTACTCGGGGATCCTGGTCAGTATCGTTACCAGTGAGTAGAGGGGAGGGGCTACCCCCTTCTCGGTACCAGATGGTTAATAGAGGTCTGCAGAGGACGAGAGCTATTTGAAAACCACGAACACAGTTCCGCCGGCTTGATTGCACTGGGCGTCGAGGGTGCGGTCGGAGTTGAGCTTGAGGTGGCATTCGCCGCCGCCGGCGCCGCGCACCAGGGCCTGCGGTGAGTCGGGCGTCACGATCGCCGACTTGTGCGTGTTGTCCACGGGCATGGAGAGAATGGCGAGCACGAATCCGGGATACATGTTGGAGTGCTGCGGGCCGATGATGGGCAGTGTGTCCACCTGGGTGCCGCCGCGCAGGTCAGCGGTATGCAGCGCGACTGGAGTGGCGGCTGGTGCCGCGCCCGACTCTACCAGACAATTGACGGATTTCACGATGGCGCGCATGGTGGCGGGCGTTTGGGTGGTGGTGTTGACTTTGGGACAAGGCTGGGCAAGCGCAGCGACCGAGGCCACCAAAAAAAGTGAGAGCACAGTGATTCTGGCTGATTTCATGGCCCTACTATGTTGGCTCGGACCGGGCCGGGATTCCATGTCACGGGAGTACTAGAAGGTGAACAGCATCGGGACACGGCCTCAAGCATAGGGGCAGGTGTCAGGTGTTAGGTGTCAGGTCTCAGGTCTCAGGAAAGGCGCTCGAGGGATGTTGCAGGGAAACGGGAATACATCAAGGTTTTCCTGAGACCTGAGACCTGACACCTGCTTCTCCGGGTTGACCGGAGCGCGGCCACAGTCCTAACATAGCGCCGACAGGACCGAGGCCCTCCGGATGATTGGCCAGACAGTCTCCCACTATCGCATCGTGGGGAAACTCGGTGGTGGTGGCATGGGCGTGGTGTATGAGGCGGAAGACACGCGCCTGGGCCGCCACGTCGCCCTGAAGTTCATTCCTGAAACCATGCTGCACGACCGGAAGTCGCTGGATCGCTTTGTACGGGAAGCGCGCTCGGCTTCGCAGTTGAACCATCCTGGCATTTGCACCATCCACGACATCGAAGACATGAACGGGCATCCGTTCATTGTCATGGAGAAGCTGGAAGGATCGAGCCTGAAAGAGCGGATCCGGGGCGAAGCGATGGAGTTGGAGGAGATCCTCGACATTGGCATCCAGGTGTCGGATGCGCTGGGCGCGTCGCATGCCAAGGGGATTATTCATCGCGACATCAAGCCCGCCAACATCTTCGTGACGCCGACCGGACAGGCGAAGATCCTCGACTTCGGGCTCGCCAAGCTGGCGGTCGGCGAGGGAGTGGCAGCAGGAGAAGATTCGCTGACGGCAGTCGGTGTGATTCCGGGAACGGCAGTGTACATGTCGCCCGAGCAAGCGCGGGGCGAGGAGATTGATCCGCGCAGCGATCTGTTCTCGCTGGGCGTGGTGCTCTACGAAATGGCGACCGGCAAGAAGCCTTTTTCCGGCGCCAACGTGGTGACCACGCTGGATGCGGTGCTGAACCAGAAGCCGGTTTCCCCTTTGCAGCACAACCGCAAACTGCCCACGGAGCTGGAAGGCATCATCGGGCGGGCGATGGAGAAGAACAAGGGCAATCGCTACCCGAATGCCCAGGCGATGAAGGGCGATCTGCTGTCGCTCAAGAAGGAGACGGAGTCAGGACTAACCAAGAGCGGGATGCGGCGGCCGGCGTTGCCGTATCGTATCGCCACGACCACTTTTGCGGCTTCCAGCAAATGGCATACCTATATCTTGTTAGGGGTGGTGGCGCTCCTGGTGACGGTGCTGGCTGCGGTGGGAGCGTGGGTTGTGAAGCAGCGCAAGGCGGCTGGCGGAGCGGCTGCCAAGAACACGATCGCGGTGCTGCCGCTGCAGAACATGAACGGCGACATCAGCGTGGAGTTTCTGCGCTTTGCGCTGGCGGATGAAATTGCCAATACGCTGACCTACACGCGCACGCTCGACGTGCGGCCGTCTTCAATTACGCGGAAATACGTGGCGAACGATGTGGATCCGCAGCAGGTAGGGCGGGAAGTACATGTCGCCAACATCCTCACCGGACACTTCCTGAAGCAAGGGGATCGTCTTCTGGTGACGCTGGAAGCGATCGAAGTGGATGGCAACCGGCTGCGCTGGCAGACGAACGTCACGGCCCCCGCCGACGACTTGATCGCGTTACAAGCAGGGATGGCGGCGCAAGTGCGTCAGGGATTGCTGCCCAGTCTGGGCGCGGCGGGCGGCGTGCTCGATACCGGCACGCGTCCGAAAGATGCGCAGGCCTATGATCTCTACCTACACAGCCTGGCTCTTCCGCATGACCCGGGACCAAATAAGGATGCGATCGCAGTGCTGGAGCACGTGGTGGAAATGGATCGGAACTACGCGCCGGGATGGGAGGCACTAGGTCTGCGGTGCTACTTCGATGCGAACTATTCCGATGGCGGCGAGGCGATGTTCCAGCGCTCCAACAGCGCTTGCGAACGCGCCCTGGCGCTCGATCCGAATCGCATCGTCGCAGCGGGGCAGCTGATTACCAATCGCGTCGAGCGCGGAGAACTGGGAAAGGCTTATCAGGCAGCGCAAGAGTTGGTGAAGCGGCGTCCGGAGAGCGCGCAGGCGCATTTCGTGATGGGCTACGTCTATCGCTATGCCGGAATGCTGGAGAAGGCCGCGGGCGAATGCGATACCGCGCTGACGCTCGATCCGGGAAACTACACGTTCCGTTCTTGCGCCTGGGCGTTCATGGAACTGGGCAAGACGCAGCGAGCGGCGGATTATGTCCGGCTGGATGCGGGATCGGAGTGGGCGGCTTATGTGACGCCGTCGATTCTTCTGCGGGAAGGGAAGATTGCGGAAGCGCGGGAGGCGGTGAAGCGCATGCCGACGGCTCCGCGATTCCACCGCGATCTGCTGGAGGCATGCCTGCAGATGCGGCCGGCGGCGGATCTGGACCGGCTCGCGCACGACGCGGAAACCAATCCGCCGGCTGAGCCGGACCCGGAAATCTGGTACTACCAGGGAGCACTGTTCGGGTACTGTGGGAAGAAGCAGGCGGCTCTGCGCATGCTGCAAAGTGCCGTCGAGCAAAACTACTGCGCGCATTCCAATCTGCTTTCGGATCCGCTGCTGGCGAAGCTGCGCGCCGAACCGGCCTTCAGCAAGGTGCTGACGGCGTCGAGCGCGTGCCAGGATGCGATCCAGGCGGCGAGCGCTCCGCAGGGCCGGTAGATCGCGGCCTTTCCTGCCGCGGGAATCTCAGATGAGATCATTTATGGTGGCTTGCAGCCGAACCGCATCCTGATGAACCCTCGAACCATACTTCGCCAGGCAGCGCGGGCGCTGCGCCGCAACTGGATCCAGAGCGCGCTCTCTGTGCTCGGAATTGCGGTGGGTGTGGCTGCATTCATCTGCGTGGTAGGGATCGGCAACGCCAGCACGAGCGCCGTTGAAGATCAGCTCAAGAGCCTGGGCGACAATTTCATCTGGATTGAAGCGGGCAGCCGGAGCCGGAACGGGATTCGGATGGGCTCGCGCGGCATCCGCACGCTGGTGCTGGCAGACGCCGAGGCCATCCGGCAGCAGGTGCCGCTCATCAAGCGCATCTCGCCCAACGTGGATGGTCCCGTGCAAGTGGTGTATGGCAATACGAACTGGGCGACGCAGTATCGCGGCGTGACGCCGGACTTCCTCGAGATTCGGCGCTGGCAGGTGGATGAAGGAGTTTTCTTCAGCGAGTCGGATGTGGAGTCAGCGGTGCCGGTGTGCGTGTTCGGGCAAACAGTGGTTGAAAACCTGTTCGGCAACGAAAATCCGGTCGGGCAGACGGTGCGGGTGAACAAGCTGCCATGTCTGGTGGTAGGAGTGCTGCATCCGAAGGGCTTTTCCGCGACGGGGCAGGATCAGGACAACTTTATCGTCATGCCCTACACCACGGCGCAGAAGCGGCTTACTGGAACGTTCTGGCTGGATGATATTTTTTGCTCGGCCGTGTCGCGGGAAACCATGCGCGAGGCCACGAAGCAGATTGTGGGGTTGCTGCGCGAGCGGCATCATCTGAACCCCGGCGAAGACGATGACTTCAACATCCGCAGCCCCGAGGACGTGATCCAGCTGCAACTTTCGATGCAGCAGACGATGCGGCTGCTGCTGGCGAGTATCGCGTCGCTGTCGCTGCTCGTGGGCGGGATCGGGATCATGAACATCATGCTGGTTTCGGTGACGCAGCGGACGCGCGAGATCGGGATACGGCTGGCGGTGGGCGCGACGGAGTGGGATGTGCAATCGCAGTTTCTCGCGGAGGCGGTGACCATCGCGATTCTCGGGGGGCTTTTGGGGATGATGCTGGGATATTTCAGTTCGGGGGCGGTTGAGTCGCTGTTCGGGTTTCCTACTTTGCTGACGCGGTCCGTGTTTGCGGGCGGGGCGGGATTCGCGGCAGCAGTGGGGATATTGTTTGGGTTTTATCCGGCGCGGAAGGCTTCGCAGCTGGATCCGATTCAAGGGTTGAGGTATGAGTAGAGGGCGCGGTGGTGGGTCGTCTGTCCGGGACTTGAGTCTTCCTTGCGTTTTTCCCACCGCTAAAAGCGGTGGGCTAAGCTCGATCGCCCCTCCGGGGCTGGCTTGCGGGCGAGACCTAGGGTCTGCTGGGCGCGGCGGCTTTCTTGGGGAGGATGTTTCCGACGCGGCGAATCTGGGCGCCCACGGCTTTCAACTTTTCTTCGATATGTTCGTAGCCGCGGTCGAGGTGATAGACACGGTCGATGATGGTTTCGCCGTCGGCCACCAGAGCAGCGAGAACAAGCGAGGCTGAAGCGCGCAGGTCAGAGGCGAGCACGGCGGCGCCGCTGAGCGGGGTCTTCCCGCGGACGATGGCGCGGCGGCCTTCGATCTTGATATTCGCGCCCATGCGCACCAGTTCCTGGGCGTGCATGAAGCGGTTCTCGAAAATATTCTCAGTCACAATCGAGGTGCCTTCGGCTTGCGTGGCGAGCGCCATGAATTGCGCCTGCATGTCGGTGGGGAAGCCGGGATATTCTTCGGTGTTCAGGTCGGAGGCGGTGAGAGGCTGATCGCCCATCACGCGGACGCAGTCCGCTTTTACGGCGGTCTTCACGCCGGTTTCTTTCAGCTTTTGCAGGATGGCGGTGAGGTGATTAGGGTCGCATCCGGTTACGTTGAGGTCTCCGCCGGTGAGCGCGCCTGCAATGATAAAGGTTCCTGCTTCGATGCGGTCGGGGATGACGCGGTGCCGGGCGCCGCGCAGTTTGGCGACACCTTGCACGTGGATCGTGGACGTGCCCGCGCCTGCGATCTTCGCGCCCATGGCGTTGAGCAAGGCGGCGAGATCGGCAACTTCGGGCTCGCGGGCGCAGTTCTGCATGACGGTTTCGCCGTCGGCGAGAGTGGCGGCCATGAGCAGGTCTTCGGTGCCGGTGACGGTAATTTTGTCGAAGACAACTTCGGCGCCGCGCAGGCGCTCGGCGGAGGTTTCGACGTAGCCGTGTTCCTGCGTGATCTTCGCGCCCAGACGCTCCAGGCCTTTGATGTGCAGATCAATCGGGCGGGCGCCGATGGCGCATCCGCCGGGAAGCGAGACGCGGGCACGGCCGCAGCGCGCGACCAGCGGGCCAAGTACGAGCGTGGACGCGCGCATGGTCTTGACCAGTTCGTAGGAAGCTTCGGGCGCAGACAGGTTCTTCGCGCAGATGGTGGTGCGGTGCTGGGCGCGTCCGAAGCCGAGCTCGACCTCGGCGCCCATCGCGGCGAGCAGTTTGCGGGTGGTCTCGATGTCGCGCACTTGCGGGATGTTTTCCAGGATAACCGGCTCGTCAGTCAAGAGAGCGGCCGCCATGCAGGGCAGGGCGGCGTTCTTTGCGCCGCTGATGCGGACCGTGCCGAGCAGAGGGTCGCCGCCGCGGATTACGAGCTTGTCCATCGGTATGAGTCCCGAGAGTGCCCCATGAATGACCCGAGACGGGGCGCAATTTCATTTTAGCGGGGACGGCGCGCGGGACGAGGATACTTTTGCGCGGAAAGTGTCTTTTGTAATCGCCAACAAAGCCGAGCTACGCTCGGCGGACTACGTGGGCCTTGCCAGTTCGATGGCTTTGCGCACGTGGCCGCGGGATTTCTTCAGAGCGGCGGCGGCGGCGGCTCGGCTGACTCCGGCTCTCGCCATGACGAGCGCGACCGGCACGGAGTGTCCGGCGGCGGTCAGGAGCTTGAGGGCTTGGTTGCGGTCGAGATCGGTGGTCTTCTCGAGGATGCTGACGCCACGCTCGCGGAGTTTCGTGTTCTTCAGGTGGAGGTGGACCATCAAGTTGCCATACACGTAGCCGAGGCGGGTCATGGCGCCGGTCGAAAGCATGTTGAGGATCATCTTTTCCGCTGATCCCGCTTTCATGCGACTTGATCCGGCGATGACTTCGGGACCGACTTCGGCGATGATTTCGATGTGGGCCGCTCTCCCCAACGGCGACTGCCGGTTGCAGGTGACGGCGACAGTCCTCGCACCGCGGCCACGGGCGTATTCGACGGCGGCGATCGTAAAAGGAGTGCGGCCGCTGGCGGCGATGGCGACCACGACGTCATTCGTTCCTGGCTGCTTCTTTGCCATTTCTTTCCGGCCTAGTTCGCGGGAGTCTTCGCTGGCCTCGACGGCAGCGGCGAGAGCTTTGGGGCCGCCGGCGATGATGAACTCCACCATGCGCGGGTCGGTGTCAAAGGTGGGCGGAATTTCGCTGGCGTCGAGGGCGCCAATGCGTCCGCTGGTGCCGGTGCCGACGTAGATGAGACGTCCGCCGCGGGAGAGCGCGGCGGCGATCAGGTCGATGGCGCGCGCGATCTGCGGGAGGGCACGCTGGACTGCAGGGGCAACCTTGGCGTCTTCGGCGTTGATGATGCGGGCGATTTCGAGGGAGGATTTACGGTCGAACTCGGCGGAGGCTGCGTTGGGCTTTTCGGTGGACAGGCGGCGGAGGTCGGGGGGTTTGCGCTTCACGCGTTTGGCCCCGCAGGGAGTCGCTTGCGGTGCTGGCGAAATGCAGATCCCTCGCTTCGCTCGGGATGACAAATCGGTAAGAGTCGACGGATTGCGGATGCGGTTGTCGCGATCGCAGAGAAAGCAGATCCTTCGCTTCGCTCAGGATGACAATCCCTAGAATTTGCATGCAGTTTCATTGAGTGAATCCACAGGATGTCAAAGCCTCTACCACTGTGTCGTGGAACGCGGGGCGCACCTGCTTGATCGCCTGGTTCTGGCAGTTGGGCCAGGTGCGGTTGGTGAGCAAGGTTATCGAAAGTTGGCGGTCGGGGTCGATCCAGAGCGAAGTGCCGGTGTAGCCGAGGTGGCCGAAGGAGCGCGGGCCGAAATGCTTTCCGGATTGCGAAGGAGCGGAGGGGGTGTCCCAGCCGAAAGCGCGCGAGGTGCCAGCGGGAGTCGCTTCGCGACGGCTGAAAAGCTTGATGGTTTCGGGGCGGAGAATGGGGCGTCCACCGCTGAGCAGGGCGTGGGCGAAGATGGCGACGTCTTCGGCGGGGCCGAAGAGGCCGGCATGGCCGGCGACGCCGCCCAAGACGCTGGCGTTTTCGTCTTGCACTTCGCCCTGGATGATTCTGCCGCGGAATGTACCGGGCGTCGGCTGTGCGGGAGACTTAGGCGTTTGACGGACAGGAGTGTCCGTCCCACATTCGTTGGCGGTGGGGACGATTTGGTCTTTCCAGGCTTTCGGTGGATTGAACGTGGTGTGCGACATTCCAAGCGGGCCGAAGATTTCGCGCTGGCAGTAAGTGTCGAAGGGTTCGTCGGCGAGGCGCTCGAGGGCGACGCCCAAGATGATGAAGCCGATGTCGCTGTATTCGGCGTGAGTGCCGGGGGCTGCGGTGAGGTTGGTGGTGAAGGCGGCGGCCAGGAGTTCGTCGCGCGTCTGGGCACGCAGGAACAGCTTTTCGTAGGCGGGCAGGCCGGAGGAGTGGGCGAGCAGCATGCGCAGCGTTACGTCGCGGCGGCGGGGGTCATCGGCGGCGAATTCCGGGACGATGGCGGTAACGGGGGCTTCCAGATCCAACAATCCGCGCTCATAAAGAATCATCGTCATGGTGGTAGTGGCGATCCCTTTCGTGACCGATGCCAGATCGAAGATGCTAGCGGTGGAGACGGTCGGGGAAGCGGGGTCGTAGGTGAAGCGGCCTAAAGCGTGGTGGGCGATGAGTTCGCCGCGCAGGGTGACGGCGAGCGCGCAGGCGGGGAAGGCGTGGGCGGCGATGGCCTTTTCGAGGATCGCGAAGGCTTCGCGGAACGTTGCATCCTGCGTGGCGGAGTTGCGCACCAGGAAGGAGAAGCTGGCGGGCGGATTCTGGGTCGCGGTCAAAGTCGTTTTGGAAGGCTGATCGGGTTATAGCAAAGGTGGAGAGTGGAGGCAAACGGCGGTCGCGCGAAGAGTTACTACCGGGGCGCGGGGGCGGGCGGTTTGCTTGAGGGACGTCTTGGGCGTCGTGTAAAGTCACAGCAGAGTGAAACTTCCCGCCAAAATTCTCCTGTCTTTCGGTGTGCTGTTTTCGGCGCTTGCTTTCTCGCAGGCGGCCCACGACGCTCGTCGTGGCGTTCTCGATTCCATTATTAATAACGCAATCAGCGAAGGGCAGATCCCGGGGGCGGCGCTCATCGTCGGGCACGACGGCCGCGTGGTGTATCGCAAGGCTTATGGCAACCGGGCAATCCAGCCGCGGGGGGAGGCGATGACGCTCAACACCGTGTTTGACTGCGCGTCGCTGACGAAAGTGGTAGTGACGACGACAGCGGTGATGCAGCTCTGGGAGCGCGGTAAGTTCCGCATGGGCGATCCTGTGCCGAAGTACATTCCGGAGTTCGCGCAGAACGGGAAGCAGGACATCACGATCCGGCAGTTGCTGGTGCACTACTCGGGGCTGGCACCGGATCTCGATCTGGCGAAGCCGTTTGCTGGGAAAGAAGCGGCCTATCGCCTGGCGTTTGAGGAAACACCGGAGCGCGCGCCGGGGTCGAGGTTCGTCTATAGCGATATTAATTTTGAAGTGCTGGGGGCGTTGGTGGAGCGGCTGTCGGGCGAGTCGCTTGATGTCTACAGCCAAAAGCACATCTTTGCGCCGCTGGGAATGAAGGATACGCGGTTTGCGCCGCCGAACTCGTGGGTCGCGCGCACCGCTCCCACCGAGGAAGATGAGAACCATCACATGCTGCGCGGGGTGGTGCATGATCCGACGGCACGGCGCATGGGCGGCGTCGCGGGACACGCGGGTCTGTTTTCGACGGCGGATGACCTGGCGAAGTTTGCGCAGGCGCTGCTCGACGGGGGACACGGGGTGCTGAACTCGGCGACGATCGCGAAGATGACCTCGCCGCAACAGCCGGCGACGGGCACGGCTGTGCGCGGGTTTGGCTGGGATATTGACTCTCCGTTTTCTACCAATCGTGGCGAGCTGCTGCCGGTGGGATCGTTCGGGCACACGGGATTTACGGGGGTGTCGCTGTGGATCGATCCGGTCACGAAGACCTACATCGTGCTCATGACGAACGCGGTGCATCTGGGAGAGAAGGGAAGTGCGGTGTCACTGCGAACCAAGGTCGCAACCGCGGTGGCAGCGGCGCTGGCGCTGAATCCAAGCGAAGCAGAGAAGCTTCGGGCAGCAACCATTACCGGCTACAACGAAATGCAGAGTGGAGCGCGCAAGCTGGCGGTACGGAATGGGACGCTGAAAACGGGGATCGATGTGCTCGAGGAGAGCGGTTTTGCGGCGCTTAAGCCGGCGAAAGAGGGGGCACCGAGAAAGATCGGGTTGCTGACGAATCAGACGGGAGTGGACTCGGAGGGACGGCGGACGATCGACGTGCTAGCGCACGCGCCGGGCATTTCACTGGATGCCATCTTTAGCCCCGAGCACGGAGTGACGGGGACGCTGGACACAACGGATATTGGGAACACGAAGGACGCAATTACGGGGATTACGGTTTACAACGTCTATGGAGCGAGCGAGGCAGCGCGGCGTCCGGCGGTGGAAGATTTGAAGAAGCTGGATGCGGTGGTGATTGATCTGCAGGATGCAGGGGCTCGCTTCTATACCTACGAGACGACCGTGGGGTATTTTCTGGAAGCGGCGGCCAAAGCGGACATCGAAGTGATCGTTCTGGATCGGCCGAATCCGATTACGGGCTCGTTCGTGCAGGGGCCGGTTTCCGAGGAGGGACGGGAGAGCTTCACGAATTATTTCCCGATGCCCGTGCGACAGGGGATGACGCTGGGTGAACTGGCAAAGATGTTTAACGCCGAGCGGAAAATCGACGCGCGGCTGGAAGTGGTCGCGCTGCAGGGCTGGCAACGGGGGGACTGGTTCGATTCGACGGGGCTGGGGTGGATCAATCCTTCGCCGAATTTGCGGAGTTTGACCGAGGCAACGCTGTATCCCGGCGTGGGGCTGATCGAGGGAACCAATGTCTCGGTTGGCCGCGGTACGGACACACCCTTTGAAATAGTGGGAGCGCCGTGGATCAAGAGCAAAGAGCTGGCGGCTTATCTGAACGGGCGCGGCATTCCGAGCGTTCGCTTCGTGCCAGTGAGCTTTACGCCCTTGTCGAGCAATTTTGCCGGGGAGAAGTGCGAAGGGGTGAACATCGTGCTGCTGGATCGCAACACCTTCGATGCCCCGGAACTCGGAATTGAACTGGCTTCGGCGCTGCATAAGCTTTATCCCAATGACTTCAAGATGGAGCGGATGCAGGAGTTACTCCTGAATCAGGCGACATTTGACGCGCTTGTGGCCGGACAGGATCCGCGACGGATCTCGGAGGACTGGGAAGAGCGGCTGGGGACGTTTGTGGCCTTGCGGGAGAAGTACTTGCTATACAAATAGCGGTCCGACTCCGGACTCGGAAAGAGGTTGAAAACAGGGCCAATCCAAGCGTAGCCCCAACGGCACTCCTTCGATAGAATAACGTTCAGGTTTCTCCCATGTCCGACTCCGAACGCTTTGCTCCCAACCCTTTTCACCGCTGCGCCGGCCCGAATTGCGGCGCGATCAAGGGTGTCAACAACCGCTGGTGGGTGATGTGGTCCTCGTTTGGCGATTATGGGGCCCCGGTGCTGCATCTGGCGGCGTGGGACGAGGAGTTGGCGGTGCGGGAGGGCGCGCTGCCGGTGTGCGGCGAGGGCTGCGCGCAGAAGCTGCAGTCCCAGTTCATGGGGAACTTGCGGGAAAATGAGGAGCGGCGGCGCGCGTGAGGCCGCGTGCGCTGGCTTGTTGACCTGGCTTCAGTTTGGGTAGGCAGTAGTTCTCCGAGTAATAGCCTCAGCTAAGCGGCGGCTGTCGTGACCGCATCAGAGTTTACGGGCCCGATCTCAAAGTTATCCCATCGAGGTGAACGTCCAATGTGGACTCGTCTTTTAGGCGTTCTTCTAATGGCGGGGTGCACGCTAGCGCAGACGCCCGCGGCTTCCACGCCACCCGCGCAGCCCGCGACAGCGCAGGCTTCGGCGGCCCAGGCCGTGCCGAGTCCAGCGAGGCTGACCATCCCCTCCGGGACGAAAGTCCCGCTGGCACTGAAGCAAGCGATCTCGACCAAGACGGCGAAGGAAGGCGATCCCGTGTATTGCGAGACGACCTTTCCGTTCGTGGTGGAGGACAGGATCGTGATTCCGGCCGGAACCTATGTGCAGGGGAAGATCAGCCGTATTCAGCGTCCGGGACGGATCAAAGGCCGGGCTGAGCTGCTGATGCACTTCACCTCCATGATCTACCCCAGCGGCTATACGGTCATGCTGCCGGGCTCGGTGGAGAATCTGCCCGGGGCCGATAAGACCTCGGTCGCGGGCTCGGAAGGAACCGTTCGCCAGGACAGTGAAAAAGGAAAAGACATAGGAACGGTGGCCAGTACGGCCTCGACTGGGGCGGTAATTGGCGGGCTCAGCGGCGGCGGGAAGGGAGCGGGGATCGGCGCGGCTGCCGGCGGACTGGCAGGGCTAGCGATCGCGATGATTTCGCGCGGGAGTGATGTGAAGCTGGAGCCGGGGACGTCGATTGAGATGATCATTCAGCGGGAAGTGACGGTGGATCCGAACCGGATCACGTCGAGACGGGAAGTGATTGTCCGCAACGAGTAGATGGGAGTGACTTGGAAGTCTGATTTCCAGAGCGACAGCTCACGCTGGTCCCACAGCGTTGGGCTTTCTCTCTTGTGATAAACTCCGCTGCGGATCGCAGGATCGTTTCCGCGTCTGCAAGATTCTCTCCAGCCGACGGCTATGCTATCGAATGCTTTGCGACAGATTTGCTTTCTAACCGTTCTTGTTGCCGCCTCCAGTGTTTTTCTCGCTGCTGATGTTCTGCCCACGATCGCTCCTAACGACAACCGTGCATTTGCCGGGGCACTCCGTGACGGAGTCCTGACGATCCGCCTGGAGCTGGGCGAGGGGCAGTGGCGTCCGGAGAGCGACGACGGCGAAGTTTTCACGGTGTATGCATTCGGCGAAGCGGGCAAGGCATTGCAGAATCCGGGTCCGCTGATTCGAGTGCCGGAGGGCACAGAGATTCGTGCCATCGTGCATAACGCGCTTCCGGTGGCCGCGACGGTGCATGGCTTGCACGCGAGACCGGGCGATGAGAAAGACGCTTTGGGGTTGCCGCCTGACGCGACTCAGGAAGTGCGCTTCAAGACGGGCACACCGGGCACTTACTATTACTGGGCTACGACGACCGGCCGTTCAATCTTGCAGCGGATGCCAGTCGAAACCCAGCTGGCTGGCGCCCTCATCGTGGATCCGCCGGGCGCGGTCGCAGCCGACCGCGTCTTCGTGATCGGCGTCTACTACCAGGATCCCCCTATCAGGGCGGGCATTCCGCAAGAAGGAACCATCAACGGCAAGGCGTGGCCTTATGCCGAACGGCCCACCTACAAGGTCGGTGAAGCGGTGCACTGGCGATGGCTAAACATCAGCACGTCGGAACATGCGATGCACCTCCACGGCTTCTACTATCACCTGGATGCTATCGGGGACGGAGAGCATTCCCAGGCTTACAAAGAGGCGGAGCGCCCGCTGATTGTGACCCGATTGGTGTACGGCGGAGAGACCTTCGACATGACGTGGGTTCCGGAGCGGCCGGGGCGCTGGCTGTTTCACTGTCACATGCTGATCCACATGTCTCCGACGGATTGGAAAGCGGCCCGCGTGGGACCGCAACAGGGTCATGGCATACCCCGGTTTTTGCCGCCGGCGAGCATAGGTGGAGGGGCGACGTCGGCGACCGCCTATACGCACCAGCATGGCGAAGGAATGGAGCCGGGAGGCATGGGCGGCATCGTGGTCGGGATTACGGTGGTCGACGAGAAGGAAAAGACAAGGCCAGCGAGCTGGCATGCCGAGCGAAAGCTGCAACTGGCGATCGACGAGCGCAAGGATGGCGGTCGGCCACATTATGCCTTGGCGGTACGCGACCTGGCGCAACCACCGGCTCCGCCGCCGACAAGTCCTCCATTGGTCGGGCCACCGATCGTGCTGACCAGCGGGCAGCCGGTGGAAATTGAAGTCGTCAACCGTACCTCGCATCCGACAGCGATTCACTGGCACGGAATTGAGCTGGAAAGCTACTACGATGGAGTCGCCGGCTGGACGGGAACGAGCCAGCAAACCACGCCTGCTATTCAGCCGGGAGAGTCCTTTGTGGCCCGGATGGCGCCGCCCCGCGCCGGCACGTTCATTTACCACACACATTGGCATGATCCGGAGCAGCTGGATAACAGCATTTATGGTCCGTTGATCGTGCTACCACCGGGCAAACAATTTGATCCGGCAACCGACAAAATCCTGCTCTTCAGCGAAGGAGTATTCGACCCCTTCGGCGCCATGGTGCTGATCAACGGCGGTCCGCAGCCGGCGCCACTGCGCCTGGCCACGGGGACGAAATATCGATTCCGGATGATTAACATTTCAGCCAATTTCGGACGCATGCGAGCTTCATTGCGACAGGATGGAGTCCCGGTGCAGTGGCGGATTATTGCCAAAGACGGAGCAGACCTGCTGGCGGCTAAGGCTATCCCGCAAACGGCAGAGACGTCGATTACAGTCGGCGAGACTTACGATTTCGAATACGAGGCCAGTGCTCCCCAAGACCTGGCGCTCGAAGTTCTTCTGCCTGGCCTCAAGCTGCGGGCTGCGCAGGGACTAGTATTCGCGGAGAATCCGGCCGGCAAGTAACTGCGACCTTCCTGTGCTTCTTCTTGCGACTGCGGCGGACAGGAGTCTCCGCCCACACCCGCTACTTGAGCACAAACATCGCGTTGACGTGCGCAGTGACGGTCACGTTCTGGGGCGTGAACTCCTGGGTCGGAGGCGTAACAGCCTCCATCGCTACCATCGGTCCACCGCGGCGCTGCATGGGGGCGTATATGCGGATGTTCTCCGCGGTGTCCACGGACGCGTAGGAGAGCTCGCCCAGGGCGCGGCCGGCGGCGGAAGCCAGCGACTGCGCGGAAGCGCGGGCTCGGCGATAGGCGTCGGCGACGGCTTTGGTTTTGGCTTCGTCAATGTTTTCGAGTGTGTAGCTGAGCGATTGGCTCTCGCTGACGTCGGCATCGGCGAGTTGCTGGGTGATGGGACCGATCTTGGAGAAGTCTTTGAGTTTCAGGCTCACGCTGGTCGTGACCTGGTAGCCGATCACCTTACGCTTGGGATTTTTCCAGTCATACATGGGGTTTACGGAGAAGAAGCCGATCTCGGCGGTCTTGGGATCGATGCCGTTGTTACGCAGCACCTGGCGCGTGGCCTCGGCTTCCTTTGCGGCTTGGTCGTAGGCGGCTTTCGCGGTGTCGGCCTGGGCGCTGATATTGAACTGGATGAGCGCAGTGTCGGGGGCGGTTTCAAATTTGCCGTCGGTCCCGACAAATACCGTGTTGGGCAGCGCGGTCAGGGCGGGAGCCTGGGCGGCAGCGAACGCGGCCAGCAGCAGAACGGAAGCAAGGATCAGAGCGGCGGATTTCATGGGTCTCTCCGGATATATCGATCAAAGAAGGACACATCTTTAGAACGTCGCAAGTCTACAAGATTGCGCAAGAAAGGGGCACAACCGAGCTGTGCCCCTTGACCCTACTGTTAGGTCGAAACTCTTAGTGGGACGGAATCTGGAGCGCGTGTTCGAGGCGCACTTCCAGAGTTGTCCCTTTGTCGAGACGGAGATCGTGGTCGGTGAGGATTCCGGCCAGAGCGCCCAGGCCAGCGCCCGCGCCGGCGCCGATGCCGGCTCCTTTGCCGCCGCCCGCGGCTGCGCCGGTCACGCTGCCGAGCACTGCGCCCACCGCAGCGGCTTCAATCATGCGGCGCTTGCTCATGCCTTTGCGTTCAATTTCGCCTTCGGCGTCGGGCTGCTTGACTGCGTGTTCGCCGGGGACGCCGGTCACAGTGGCCACGATCGGCACCCAGCCGTGGTTGGTTTCGATTTCGTCGAAGCTGAGCAGCATGCGCGCGTGCAGGCCCTGCTCGATGGAGCTCACGTGGCCTTTGATCTTTTTACCGCGCGGAATGGTGCTGCCGTTGGCGGAGATGAGGTCTTCGCCAAGTTTCACTTTGAAATGTTTGCCCTGCTGGAGGTTGCGCGTGTCGAGCTTGTCCTGGAGACGGACGAGGAAGGTAGTGCCCTCGGGGATAGCGTTGGGCGGGGCCATGGGCGCGATCAGCGGATCATGCGCCTGCGCCCAGAGAGCAGAGGTACTGAGTAAGAGACACGTGCCGATCCAAGACTTGAGCCTGGCCATAATCACCTCGTAAAGCGCCCGCCCCAGCAAACTTCCACCCCAGAACGGCAAGAAAATAGCCGTCCTGGGGACCCGTCTGGATTAACGTCAACTGTGAGTTGGATGTGCGGGTGGGGCGAAAACGATGCCTGGGTTTGGGAGGAGCTGGTCCACTAGTCCACGGACGAAAGGAGCGGGTGAGGGCTACCGCAACCCCTGAAGCGGTCCCTAGAAACGCCCTCTTCCGGCATCGCTGAAGCGATGCCCTGATACGAGGCTAGGCGCGGGGGAAACGGCCCTTCTGGTCGATATCCTTGCGCAGTTCTTCCCAGATGTTGCTGGGCATGCTGAGGAAGACTTCGACGATGCGGGGGTCGAACTGACGCCCGGACCAGAGTGCGATTTCCTTGCGGGCGGCCTCTTCACTCTGTTTGGGGCGATAGGGGCGATCGGAAGTGATGGCGTCGAACGTGTCAGCGATGGAGAAGATGCGGGCCCCGAGAGGAATCTGTTCGCCCTTGAGGCGGCGCGGGTAGCCGGTGCCGTCAAAGCGTTCCTGGTGGGAGTAGACGATTTCAGCCGCTTCGTTGAGGAAGGGAATATTCTTCAGGATTTTGTATCCGTACCAGGCATGCTCCTTCATGATATCGATTTCATCGGGGGTGAGCTTGTCGGGTTTGGTCAGGATCTTGTCGGGAATCGCCATCTTGCCGATGTCGTGCAGGAAGGCGCCGCGGGCGATGACGCTAATCTCATCCTTTTGCAGGCCCATTTTGCGCGCGATGGCGATGGTAAAGGCCGTGACGCGCCGGGAGTGGCCTTCGGTCTCGGCGTCTTTCAGATCGAGCGCGTCGCCCAGAGCTTCGAGTGTGATGTCATAGGAGCGTTCGAGATCGGAGAGGGCGGATTTCCATTGCTGGGTGCGGGCCGTGACCAGCGCTTCGAGGTTGGTGCGGTAAGCGTCGTTCTCGCGTTTTAGCCGGCGGTTTTCCAGGGCGCGGCGGACCGTAGCGAGCAACTGTTCCCGCTCGAAAGGCTTGGGTAGGTAGTCATAGGCACCATGGCGGAGCGCCTGCAAGGCCACCTGGATATCGCTGACGGTGGTAACCATGACGACGGGCACGTCGGGGAATTTCTCCTTGGCACGTTCCAGAAGGGCAGTCCCGTCCATCTCCGCCATCAGCATGTCGGAGAGCACGAGATCAAATTCCTCGCCCGATTCCAACAGGGCCATGGCTTCTACGCCACTCGCCGCCTGGCGAGTCCGGAACTGGGCGCCCTCGAGCATGGAGGAAACGATTTCCCGGATCGTCTCTTCGTCGTCCACCACGAGGATACGGTCATACGGCATGGTTTTGACTTTCGACAGAGTGTATCGCCCATTCTAGCCCAGCGTTTACATTCCGAAAGTAACCACTTGGAGGCGGAAATTCAGTATCGAATGGGCACGCGCATGATATTTAAAACTTTGGCGTTGGTACGCGTGTCTATGAATCCTGCCTGGTTCTTAGGGTACCCGGTTGGCGCTCTGGCCGTTCCCTGGCTGGCGTCGCGGGAGTCGGCTGCCCTGATCCTGGCGGTGGTGAGTTTCCTTTTCTTTCGCGCCTTCCGTGAACGATATCTGCTGACTTGGGGAATGGGCTGGATCACGTACGCCGTGTTCCTGTTCATGGAGCGCCGCAGCGGGTTGCATGCCGCGTCGCAGGCCGCGGCAGCCTTTACGCAGGCGGAATTTGTGCTGGCGCTCGGGTTGTTCGCGACAGCGGTACTGCTGTCGGCCCGCGCCAAGCGAATGCTCACGGCGCTGCTGATGGTTTCGTCCGTGGTGGTGACGTGCGCGGTCATGCGGCCACTGTACCTTCCAGATTCTGAGGCGATGCGCATCGGCGTGGAAGCCGGCTGCCGATTGATCGCCGTCCTGGCGGCATTCGGGCTGCTGCGGTACCGGTTTGGACGACTGGGACTGGGCCCAATTCTGCTGAGTCTTGGACTGCTCACCCTGAACCTGAATTGGGCTCCTTACACGAGCCGCGTGTCATCGGAAGGCTTTCTCTTTCTGGAAGTGTTGTTTGGTTCCAGCATGTTCCTGCTGGTGCTGGGCGATTCGCGAGTACGAGTGCAGCGGTTGTCGGTGCTCAACGAATTGACGGTGACGATTTCCCGCGCCCAGAACCATGGACCGATGATGCAGTCAGCTTTAGAGAAACTGAAAGTGGTGGCTAAGGCGAAGACAGCGTGGTTCCGCATGATCGAAGGCAACCAGCTGGTGCTGACGCAACATGTGGGGCTGTCGCCGGAGTTTGTTCGCACCATCGGGCAGATCGGCATCGATGACACGCTGACGCGCGTTCTGCAGGAGAACCGGGTGGCCGTTCTCAAACTGTCCGAGGCGCCCGAGCCGGTGCGCGAACAGTTGAAGAAGCAGGGCATTCGTCAAGTGGTGATCCTGCCGGTGCAGGGTAAGAAATCGGTGATCGGCACGCTCTCGCTGGGATGTTCTCGCAACCGGAGCCATAGCGTCGAAGAGCTGGAGTTTCTGGAAACGGTCAGCAACCAGCTGGGAATCGCGGTGGAAAACCTGCGGCTGCTGGAGCAGGTGCTGCGTTCGCAGCGGCAGTGGATGAACACCTTCGACTCGATTCAGGACCTTATCCTGGCACACGACGCGGACTTCAAGATCCTCAAGACGAACCAGGCGCTGCTGCAGCGGCTGGAGCAAGCGCCGGCGGATGTGGTGGGCCATCCGTGTGATATGGTGCTGCCGCAGCGGTCGCCGTGGAGTGGATGTCCTTATTGCGAGCGGGGCTCAGGACTGACAGAAGGTGCGGACCCATGTTTCGGCGGGCAGGCTCTGGTCTCGACCTCGTCGTTTACAGAGCAGGGAAGCCAGCAGAAGGGCACCATCCATGTGGTGCGCGACACGACCGAGCGGCACGTGGCGGAAGAAAAGTATCGCATGCTGTTCGAGCAGGCGCAGGAAGGCGTATTCGTCGCGACGCTGGAAGGCAAGCTGCTCGATTGCAATGACGCGTTCGTGACCATGCTGGGTTACGTGAGCCGGGAAGAACTGACGGCGGTTGATATTGACAGCGTCCTTTATCCGGTACCGGATGAGCGGGCGGCGTTCCGGAAGGAAATCGAGGCGCACAACTACGTGCGCAACTTCGAGATCACGGTGCGCCGCAAGGATGGCACCCTGCTGACGGCGGCGGCGAGCTGTTTTGCCACGCGGGGTGCGGGCGGGCACATCGAGCGCTATCAGGGGTTCGTTCTCGATATCACGGAGAAGAAACGCTCGGAAGACGAGATGCGGCGGCGGAATCGCGAGCTGAACGCTCTCAATGCAATGGCCGTGATTGCGACGCAGTCCTTCGATCTCGATGAAATTCTGAACCTCACGCTGCGCCAGGTGATTTCGCTGTTTGGGGCGGAGACGGGATCGGTGTATCTGGCGGCTGGGCCGGACGGGCTTTTCCGGCGGCGGGCAGGGTGGGGGCCGCGGAGCGAGGCGCGGGTGCGCATGTCGGAAGTGAGCTTCCCCGAGGGCTTTGGCGATTTGGTAAGCCGGTCGCGGGCGGAAGTGGTCACGCAGGACTTTGTTCCGCACCTGCCTCCGGCGGTGGTGGAGTTCGTATGCGCCGACCGGCTGCCAGGATGGATCTGGGTGCTGCTGTGGAGCAAGGACAAGCCGATTGGCATCATGGGCATCGCCAGCAAGGAAAGCCGGCAGTATTCGAGCAACGACGAGAATCTGCTGGTCGCGATCAGCCGGCAACTGGCTACTACCATCGAGAAAGTCCAGCTTTACGAAGAGACCTGCAAGGCATACGAAGATTTGCGGCACACGCAGGAACAGTTGCTGCAGAGCGAGAAGATGTCGGCAGTGGGACAACTGATCGCCGGCGTAGCCCACGAACTGAACAATCCGCTGACCGCGATTCTCGGCTATGCGCAACTGCTGGAAGGGGCGGGCCTCGATCACCGCTCGGCCGACTACGTGCGCAAGCTGTTCAAGCAGGCGCAGCGGACGCACCGGGTCGTGCAAAACCTGCTTTCGTTTGCGCGCCAGCGCAAGCCGCAGAAGCAGGACGTTGATCTGAAGAAGGTGCTGGAAGAAACCCTCACCCTGCGGGAATACGATCTGAAGGTGAGCAACATCACATTGGAGCGCGACCTTCCGGAAGACATGCCGCCGGTGGTAGCCGATCCGCACCAGCTGGAGCAGGTGTTCCTGAATGTCATCAACAACGCGCTGGACGCGATGCTCGAGAGTAACAGCAGCGGCGTTTTGAAAGTACGCGGCTTCCGCAAGAACAACTTTGTGTGTGTAGAGTTCGATGACAGCGGACCGGGAATCAAAGATCCGAGCCGCATTTTTGATCCTTTCTACACCACCAAGACCGTCGGCAAGGGGACGGGGCTGGGGCTCAGCATTTGCTACGGCATTATTAAAGAGCATGGGGGCGAGATCATCGCGCGCAACCGGGACGAGGGCGGCGCGGCCATTGAAATCCGGCTGCCGGCGAGCGAGAAACGGGAAGTCCCGGAAGTGGCGGCGGCGTCGCCGAGGCGGGAGTCGCTGCTGAAAGGGCGCGTGCTGCTCCTTGAAGACGAGGAGGCAGTGCTGGAATTTGAGCGCGACGTGCTGGTCGGAGCGGGGGCGGATGTCACCACCTCCCTGAGCATGGAGGAGACCAAAGAACGCCTCCGGACTACGGTTTTCGACGTGGTAGTGCTGAACGGCCGTATGCCGGGAGGGCCGAGCGCGGCTGAGATGTATCGCTGGATGGCCGAGAACTGCGCGGGCATGGAGAAGAAGCTGCTGCTGACGTTTTCCACTGTGACCGATCAGGAGACGCGCAGCTTCTTGCAGGAGCAGAGCGTGCCGTCGCTGGCCAAGCCCTTCGAGGTGGCGGACCTGATTTCGCAAGTGCTGCGACTGCTGCAGAAGGAAGATCAGGCTGAACAGAAATCCGCGGCGGCCAGTTCGGGCGCGTAGAATTCCAGGCTAAAGCTGTGCCTTCAGGCCGCGGGTCATCTTCGAGATCAGTTTTTGGTTCCGGCGATACCAGCGCCAGTGTCCCTGCTTCTTGACCTCCACCAGGCCGGCCTTTTCCAGAATCCGCATGTGATGGGAGACCGTGGGTTGCGCGAGCTTGACGCGCTCTTCGATGTCGCAGGCGCACAGGCCGGTGTCTTTTCCCAGGGAGTTCCCTCCCTTTTCCTTGAGTGCCTGCAAGATGCGGCGGCGTGCGGGGTCAGCGATGGCGTGGAGGAAAGGGCCGAGATCGGGGGAAGCAGGAGACATGAGAGGAAGATTAGCAGATCGCTGCGAGCTGCGAGCTTCGAGCCGCGGGCAACAGTTCGCTCGAAGCTCGTGGCGCGCAGCTCGGAGCGTACCGTTGCCACTTTCCCGCGCTGTCAGCATCTATTCAGCATGCTCTTTGAAGGCAATGAAAGACGTGAGCGCGAACGGCAGATGAAAGCGGCGGGACGGCTGCCGCCGGGACAGTCGCTGACTCTGAAGTGGCCGGTCCTGCATTACGGATCCATTCCCAGGTTTGATCCGGCCAGATGGGATTTTCTGGTATACGGGCAGGTTGCGAATCCGGTTCGTTGGGGATGGGCAGAGTTCTCGAAGCTTCCGCGGGTAGAGAGGACCAGCGATTTTCACTGTGTCACGCGCTGGAGCCGGTTTGACAACCGGTGGAGCGGGGTGGCGGTGCGGGAGATCCTGAAGCTCGTCCAGCCTCGGCCGGAAGCCCGCTACGTTCTGGTGCATGCGGAACAGGGTTATACCGCCAACGCACCGCTCGCGGACCTGGATCGGGAAGAAGTGCTGTTGGCCACGCATCATGACGGCCAGGCCTTAACCGCGGACCACGGCTATCCGTTGCGGCTGATCGTGCCACACTTGTATGCGTGGAAATCGGTGAAGTGGGTGCGGAGCCTTGAATTTCTAGATCGCGAAGTGGCCGGCTTCTGGGAGCAAAACGGATATCACATGTACGGGGATCCGTGGAAAGAGGATAGATACGGTGATTTGTAATTGGTAATTTGTAATTTGTAATTGCAGGAGTTGGTCGACGGCCAGGTTTCAATTGCAAATTACAAATTACCCATTACCAATTTGATCTCCGGTCTTGGCTACTTCTTCAAGATTGGATTGTATCCATCGGCGATCAGGCGGCCGCGCATGATTTCGGCGTCCTTGATATCGGCGTACGGCCCGACCTGAACGCGAAAATATTTGTCGCCAGAAGAATTGTTGGAGAACGCCGGGTACTGTTTCTTCTTCAGTGCTTCCACCAGGGCGTCGGCGTCTTCCTGACGGGTCACGGCGGCGACTTGCACGTAGTAAGCGTTGGTGGGGGCCGGCGCTGCTGCGGAATTTTCATCGGTCTTTGCGGGTTCCGATGGATTGGAAGGAGTAGAAGCAGTGGAAGCGGTGGGCTGCGCTTGCGAGTCCGGGGGCGTGAGCTTGGTGTCGGCGTTCTTCTGCTCTACCGCTTTGTAGAAGCTGAAGTCGCCCGAGGATGGCGTGGGCGGCGGAGAAGTGTTTTTTCCTGCCGAGGGGCGAACCACGGTTGAGGGAGTTCCGGATTGCGCCGCCAGCACGTTGCCGCTACCAACGACCGTCGCTTTGCGTCCGAGCGAAAAGCCGATCGCGAAAAACCCGGCACAGATCACGACCAGCGCGAAGAACAGAGCCAGCATGCGGCCCGTGCCGAGAGTGATTTCCGTGTCCTGTGGGCCATTCCCCATACTGAAGTGGCGCTACTTTTAACTCCCTGTCTTTGCCGGCGCGGGCACGTTTGCGAGCAGTTTCTGAATGCCGGAGTAGAAATCGACCGGCACGGGGAAAACAACAGTTGTATTTTTCTCGACACCAATTTCCGTCAGGGTCTGCAAATAGCGCAACTGCACGCTGACCGGTTCGGTAGCGAGCAGGTGGGCGGCGTCCACCAGGCGTTGGGCGGCTGAGAACTCGCCTTCGGCGTGAATGATTTTGGAGCGCTTTTCGCGTTCCGCCTCGGCCTGCTTGGCCATGGCGCGCAGCATGGACTCGGGCATATCCACCTGCTTTACTTCCACGTTGACGACCTTCACGCCCCAGGGCGCGGTGTGCGTGTCGAGGATACTCTGCAAGCGCAGGTTGATTTTCTCGCGATGGGCTAGCAGTTCGTCGAGTTCCTGCTCGCCAAGGACCGAGCGCAGCGTGGTCTGGGCGAACTGCGAGGTCTGGTAAACGTAGTTCGAGACTTCGACCACAGCCTTATTCGGATCGATGACCCGCAGGAAGATGACGGCATTAACTTTCAATGTGACGTTATCGCGGGTGATGATGTCCTGGGGAGGCACTTCGAGCGCTTCCTGGCGGAGGGAGACACGCACGATCCGGTCAATCGGCGCGAAGACTAAGACGACACCCGGCCCCTTTGCGTGGGCCAGCAAATGGCCGAGGCGGAAGATGACGCCACGCTCATACTCGGCCAAGATCTTGATGGAACTCAACACATAGATGACGACGATAATTATGGGAATTACGAAGAACATCTCCACAGGTGCCTCCCAAGAGTATGAAAACGCCTCTGCCGCGGATTGTATCCCAACTGGGGACCCCTACGCGGTGCCAACCCATGGACAGAGTTGCTAAGACTGATTCGGGTGCCTCGTTGTTTCACGCCATGACGGGCCGGGCGATTGGCATGGGCTCGACTTGGAGGGTCAGTCCGTCCACTTTTCTCACGATCACCCGTTCGCCCGCGGGAATACTCACTGAGCTTATGGCGTCCCAAATTTCACCGTGAACAAACACCTTGCCTTGTGGCGAGAGTGTTGTTTGGGCGAGGCCTGTCTCACCAATCAGCCCTTCTGATCCCGTGACGACCTTGTTGCGCCGCGCCCTGAGGGCGATGCTCATCAGAAACGCGGTGATGACTCCCAGGGGGATGCTGACTGCCAGTGCAGTGACCAGGCGGACGCGCATTTCGGGAATGGGGGCGTCGACCAGCAGCAGTCCGCCGATGACCAGAAGGGTGATGCCTCCGATCGTCAACACGCCGTGACTGACAAACTTGGCCTCAAGCGCGAAGAGGGCGAAGGCGCCAGCAATCAGTATCAGGGCCGCGAAGCGAATTGGCAGGAAGTGAAATGCGAAGGCTGCCAAGAGGATGAAGACGATGCCCACCGTTCCCGGGACGACTGCTCCGGGATGGTTGAATTCTGCGTAAAGAGCAAGCGCGCCGATTGCGAGGAGAATGAACGCGACGTTCGGGTCCAGGATGTAGGCGAGGACGCGGAGCTTCAAAGTCATCGGGTAGTCGCGCACGGGCTGGCTGGTGAGGTTCAGAGTGGTGGTCGTGCCATCGAAGCGCTTGAAACTCTTCCCGTTCATCTGGCGGAAAAGATCTTGCTCGCTGGCGGCCACATACTCGATCAACTTCTTATCTAACGCTTCCTGCTCCGTGAACGACTTGGATTCGCGCACGGCGCTTTCCGCCAGTTCGACATTCCGGCCGCGCTTGGCAGCGACGGAGCGCATCAGGGCTGCTGAGTCGTTCTCGATTTTTCGCTTCATCTCGTCATCTGGTTTTACGACCATTGGCCCAACGATCAGGACGGGATGCGCCGCGCCGGCATTGGTACCTGGGGCCATAGCGGCCACATCAGCAGCCTCGAGAATGAAGATTCCCGCGGAACCCGCGCGGCTACCGGCGGGCGTCACGTAAATGATCACTGGTACAGGGGAGGACTCAATCTTCTCGATAATCTCGCGAGTGGAGCTTTCGAGCCCACCTGGCGTGTTCAGTTCAATCAGGACGGCTTGGTCGTGATTGGCGGCGGCGGCCTCCAACGCACGGGTGATGAATTCGGTGCTGACCGGTTGGATGGTGTCGCTGATCACGATCTTCAGGACGTCGGCGGCGGCAGACGCCGCAAGAAAAGAACTAACGGCCAGGAGGACGAGGGCGAATCGTGTCGGCTTCATGGTTTGAGCAGCGGCGGCGCTTTCTGCGCCTGCTGGGCTGCAACGCCTTACTTCAGGTCTATTTTCGCTCAAAAGGCGGATGAGGGTTCCGGAAAAGGATGACGCCCTCATGGGCGCGGTTCGCCCACGGATACGGGTTGGTTCGTTTCCGCAGGCTGGGTTGGCGTCCATCCCGGCAACTCGTTGCTGCCGGTGATAAGGCGGGCGCCGCGCTCGTAGGTGAGATACGACCAGGCCCACTGGATCATCACGATCACGCGGTTGCGGAAGCCGATCAGAAAGAAGATGTGGACGAAGAGCCATGCCAGCCAGGCGAAGTATCCGGACAAACTGAAGCGAGGGAACTGCGCCACGCCGGCGGCGCGGCCGATGGTGGCCAGGCTGCCTTTGTCGTTGTAATGGAAGTTGCGGCGCGGTTGATGTTCGAGGTCGCGGGCAATGGTCCGGGCTACCCATCGGCCCTGTTGCATGGCGACGGGAGCCACACCGGGAAGCATCTTGCCATTTTCATCCTGGAGCGAGGCTAAGTCGCCGATGACGAAGACCTCGGGGTGGTCCGGGATGCTGAGGTCGGGCTGGACGAGGACGCGTCCGGCGCGGTCTACCGGTACGCCCAACTTCTGGCCGAGTGGGGAAGCTGCCACCCCGGCGGCCCACAGGACGACGGAAGCCGGAATGCGGGTATCTCCCACCCAGACCGCCCCCGGTTCGATGCGGCTCACGATGTTCAAAGTGCGGACTTCAACGCCCAGGTGCTCGAGCTGCTGCTGCGCCTTACGGGAGAGCTCCTCCGAGTAGGCGGGCAGAACGCGGGGGCCGCCTTCCAGAAGCAAGATACGGGTGCGCTTGGGGTCGATGGCTCGGAACTCCCTAGCCAGCACATGGTGGGAAATCTCGGCCAGTGTTCCAGCCAGCTCGACGCCCGTCGGACCGGCTCCCACCACCACAAAATTTAGCGGGAAGTCGGAGGCGCCAGCCGCGGCCTGCCGTTCGGCCAATTCGAAGGCCAGCAACACGCGGCGTCGGATTTCCAGGGCATCTTCGATGGTTTTCAGGCCGGGGGCCAGGGGTTCCCACTCGGGGTGACCAAAGTAAGCGTGGGAAGCGCCCGTGGCAATGACCAGATAGTCATACGGGAGTACCCCCTCATTCGTAATGACGTTGCGTGCTTTCAGATTGAAATCAAGTGCTTCCTCAAGCAACACTTTAATGTCAGGATGCCCTCTCAATATCCAGCGGATAGGCGCGGCAATTTCGCCGGGAGACAGGCCGGCGGTCGCGACCTGATAGAGCAAAGGTTGAAAAGTATGGTGGTTTTTGCGGTCCACCACGGTGACCTGAACGGGGAGGCGGCCGAGACGCTGGGCGGCGGTCAGGCCGCCGAAACCGGCCCCCACGACGACCACCCGCGG
This sequence comes from Terriglobales bacterium, assembly GCA_049273945.1. Taxonomy (GTDB): domain Bacteria; phylum Acidobacteriota; class Terriglobia; order Terriglobales; family Acidobacteriaceae; genus Acidiflorens. Next base: position 33,182 of record JBASRS010000091.1, read on the forward strand.
CCTGGATTTGTTGTCCATACGCCCCACTATAGAGATTCCCAAAATGGCCGTTGAGTCGAAATCTTTTCCTGTCGCAGCAGTGCCGCCGGTGCCGGCGGTCACGATCAGGGTCCGGACGGTTGGGATTCAGGAGACCTACCGTCGACACCTTACCTGGGCCCAGGTGATCATCGCGTTTCTGTTCGTGGAATGCGCGGTGTGGGCGGCGCGCCTGTCGGTGCGGAGCCGTTGGGCGGTGGCGGCGGCGGCCACCGTGCTGATCTTTGCGCTGATCGACCGGCCGTCCTGGCAGCGGCTCGGTCTGGGACTGCCGAATACCATGGGCGCCAGCTTGATGCTGGGGGTCGGTTTTACCGGCGCGGTGTTGATGATGTTCCTGGCGCGCTGGGCGGGGGGCGCGGTCCCGGCCAATCCCGCGTTTCCCAACATGCATTCAGCGTGGCTGTACCTAGTTTGGGCGCTGGCGCAGCAGTTCATGCTGCAATCGTTCTTCTACACGCGTTGTGAAGAGTTGTGTGGAAGCTCAACGGCGGTCTGGGTCACCGGCACTTTCTTCGCCGCCGTTCACTTGCCGAACCTGATCCTGACTACCTTTACGCTGATCGTCGGGCTGTTTTTCTGCGAGATGTTCCGGCGCTACCGCAGTATTTATCTGCTCGGCCTCGTGCATGCCGTGCTGGGACTGACGCTGTCCGTCACCATTCCTCAGAGCCTGCTCTACCACATGCGGGTGGGGATCGGGTATTTGCGGTAGTAGCAGCGGGCACTCGCTCCGCTCTCCCTTATTGGGTGGTCCGGACTCCGGCGAAATCAGCATAGTACTTAGTCCGAAGGTCCCTCAGCCTGTCACTAAATTCATGTAAATCTCTCAAGCCATGCTTGACACGGCGCGGACGTGCGTGGGAGTCTTGGCTGCCTTCCCCGGTTCTCTCAAGTCTGCCCCGGTTAGATGACCTGAAGCAGTTCCCTCGAGGAACCGCAACGGAGAATGTATGACTCAGAAAAGCGCTGGTGTGCATCTTGGCTGGGTAATGTTAGTGGTGTTGGTCGCGACGGCGAGCTTCGGTGCGGACACGCTGTTCAAGCTAGCCGGCAGCTATCCCTCAGGCGGTACTTTTGCCGAGGCAATCGCGACAGCCGATGTGAACGGCGACGGCAAGGTTGATGTGCTCGTGGCCCATGGCGGCACCAATGTGTGCTGCCTTGCTGGTTATGTCGGCGTGCTTCTGGGTAACGGCGACGGGACATTCCAAGCGGCCAGCAGCTATTACTCCGGAGGCCCGGATGCGGTCTCGATCGCGGTGGCAGACGTGAACAGGGATGGCAAGCCTGACGTTTTGGTGGCCAACGTGTGCGCGGCTGACACATGTAATCACGGCGGACTCGGCGTGCTGTTGGGCAACGGGAATGGTACTTTCCAGCCGGCAGTTTCTTATGGCTCAGGCGGCTACTACACGGAGTCGTTGGCAGCAGCGGACGTCAATGGCGATGGCAAGCTGGACGTGGTCCTTGCCAGTTCGAGTCCGACTCAAGGATCAGGAGGGATCGACTCAAGCGTAGTGGGGGTCTTGTTGGGGAGGGGTGACGGTACCTTCCAGCCGGCCATGAGCTACGTCACGGGCGGATTCGAGGCCAATTCGGTTGGCGAATTGATCGCTATTAGCGATGTGAATCGGGACAGCAAACCCGACGTGCTCGTTTCGCTTTACTGTATGACCAATTGTGGGGATGGGGGATGGGCGGCCGTGCTTCTGGGCAACGGTGATGGGACGTTCCAGCCGGTGCAAACCTATAGCTCTGGTGGAGCCTATCCAGATGTGATGGTGGCAGCAGACGTGAATGCGGACGGCAAGATTGACCTGTTGATGAGCGGAACCTTGTTGTTAGGCAACGGCGACGGGACGTTCCAAGCGGGTCAGATCATCGGTTTCGGAGGGCGTTGGGCCGCGGCGGCTGACCTCGACCGGGACGGTAAGCTCGATGTGGCTTCAGTCAGTTTCTCTAACCAAGTGAGGGTTTTCCTCGGTAATGGCGAGGGGGCATTCCCGGTAAGCTACAGCTACAGGCGTTTCGGTGGCTGGGGAGCATTATCAATTGCAGTGGCGGATGTCAACGGGGACAGCAAACCCGATCTGCTCGTCGCAAGCGCATGCCTAAGCCGAACGGATTGTACCTCTGGCAGTGTAGGAGTATTCCTGGGCTTGACCAAGTTCACAACCTCCACGTCCGTCAGTTCAAGCCTGAATCCTTCGATCTACGGTCAGGCAGTGACGCTGACTGCGACGGTCAATTCTACGGGCACGATTACACCCACGGGAACAGTGACAATAAAGAACGGAAACACGGTGGTCGGGTCGCCCAAGTTGGTAGACGGCGTAGCAGTGGTAACGAGAAAGAACCTGCCGGCCGGAACACTTGCAATCACAGCAACCTATAACGGAGACACGCAATCGGCAAAGAGCAAGTCAGCACCGCTCACCCAAGTCGTCAGTCAAGCCACCACGGCGACGACCATAACGTCGTCCTCGAATCCTTCAGCACAAGGACAGGCAGTGACATTCACCGCGAAGGTCACAAGTCCGACATTGAAGGTGACTGGCAATGTAACGTTCAAGGCAGGAACGACAGAGCTAGGGACGATCACGCTGAGCGGAGGCAAGGCAAGTATTACGACGACCGCACTGCCGCAGGGCAATACCACGGTCACGGCCACCTACGATGGGACGCCGAACATTGTGGGGAGCGCCGCATCGCTTACTCAAGTTGTGAACTGAAGCTTCGGGTGCGGCCCGTGGGCACGCCCCTGCATTGCCTCGTGGTATGGTGTCCGCTCCGTTCTTGACAAGCGTGCCGCGCATCTTTTATAAGTAAGTGTTTACTTACTTGTCCTGGCGGCCCCATGGCAACCCCCCAAACCCGCTTCTCCTCGGCCGATCGGCGGGAGCAGATTCTCGACGTCGCCACTCTCCTCTTTGCGCAGCAGGGCTTTCAGGGGACGACGACTAAGCTGATCGCCGAGAAGTCGGGCGTCACCGAGGCGCTGATCTTCCGGCATTTTCCCAGCAAAGAAGAACTGTACTGGGCGGTGATCGAACGCAAGATCGACTGCGCGGCGCCGCTGGAGCGCTTGCTCGAGAACCTGGAAGCGGGCGGCGACGATCTGGAGATCCTGTCGCGCGTCGCTTTCCAAGTGCTGGAGCGCCGGGCCAAGGACCAAACGCTCTCCCGCTTGCTGTTGTTTAGCGCACTCGAAAAGCACGAACTTTCCGAACGGTTCTTCCGCAATTACATCGCGAACTATTTTGAGGTGCTGGCACGGTTTGTCCGGGAGGGAATTGCAGCTGGGCGCTTTCGCAACGTTGACCCGCTGCTGGCGGCGCGGGGCTTCCTCGGGATGGTGGTCTATCACTCCTGGATCCAGGAACTCTACGGCGGCAGGGAAGTGCAGGATTTCGATTTGCACGTGGTCAGCCGGACGCTGGCGCGCATCTGGCTGCAGGGAGTGCAGGCAGAAAAGAAATCCGCACTGAGGCGGCGAAAACTTTTGCCGCGCAAGAACCGCCTAAAGCATCAGGTGAAATGACGCATGAGTAGAGAACTTCGAATCAACTTCCGTGTTTCGCTGCTGGCTGTAACCGCCGCGGGATTGAGTTTGCTTGCGGCGTGCGCCGGGACCCACGCTGCTCCCGGGCCGCCACCGCCCGTGCCGGTGCTGGCCGCGACGGTCGAACAGAAGGATGTTCCCATCCAAGTGCATGGCATCGGCACAGTGGAAGCGTATTCCACAGTTTCAGTGAAGACGCAGATTACGGGCGAGTTGACCGGGGTGTACTTCAAGGAAGGCGACGACGTCCAGAAAGGGCAACTGATCTTCACGCTCGACAAGCGGCCGTTGGAAGCGGATGTGCGGCGGGCGGAAGGGGCTCTGGCGCGGGACGAGGCGCAAGCCGCGAATGCGCTCACCGAACAGCGGCGATATGAAGCACTTATCAAGGCGGGCGTAGTTTCCACTCAGGAATATGACCGGGTCGCATCCAATGCGGCCGCGCTGCAGGCGGCGGTTCGCGCGGACAAGGGCGCACTGGAAAATGCCCGAGTGCAACGGGTGTATGCCTCGATCTATTCGCCGATCAACGGGCGCACCGGAAACCTGATCGTGCACCAGGGCAACATGATCAAGGCGAACGATAATCCGCCGCTGGTGAACATCAACCAGATGGAACCAATTTATGTGACCTTCACCGTGCCGCAACAGTATCTGGCGGAAGTGAAGCAGCATTCGCGCAGGGGCAGTCTCCCCGTGCAAGCGGTGATCCCCAACGACCCCGGGGGCGCGCTAACCGGCAAACTGAGTTTCATCGACAACATGGTGGATCCGGGCACGGGTACGCTCAAGCTGAAGGGGGTGTTTTCGAACGGCGATCGCCGCTTGTGGCCGGGGCAGTTTGTGGATGCCTATCTCACGCTCAAGACGCAGAGCAATGCGCTGGTGATTCCGTCGCAGGCGATCCAGAACGGACAGCAAGGGACGTTCGTCTACGTGATCAAAGAGGACAGCACCGTGGAAGCCCGGCCAATTACCACCAGCGACACGCAACAGGCAGGGCAGGTCATCGTGCAGAAGGGATTGGCGGCGGGCGAACGCATCGTTATTGATGGACAGCTGCGGCTGGTTCCGGGCGCGAAGGTGCAGATTAAGCAAGCGTCGGCACCTTTGGCAGCGCCCTCGGATCAGGGACGCCGGGCTGGGTTGTAGATTGTAGCGCCGACTCGGCGGCTGTCCGGAAGGCACCCTGCGCGGGCAAGGTGCCCGCGCGACAGCCGGCGGGGCGCCGGCGCTACCTGGGATTTTTGTATGAACATTGCAGAAGGCTTCATCCGGCGGCCGGTCATGACCACTCTGGTCATGCTGGCGATTCTCCTGTTCGGGATCATGGGATACCGCCAGCTGCCGGTGAGCGACCTGCCCAACGTGGATTTCCCCACCTTGCTGGTGAGCGCGAATGTGCCGGGAGCTACTCCCGACACGATGGCATCGGCGGTGGCGCAGCCGCTGGAGCGCCAGTTCTCGACCATCGCCGGCCTGGACTCGATGACCTCGAGCAGTTCGCAGGGATCCACCCAGATCACGCTGCAATTCAACTTGAGCCGCAATATAGACGCGGCCGCGCAAGACGTGCAGGCCATGATCGCCAAGGCGGCTCGCGACCTGCCCCAGAACATGCCCAGCCCGCCTTCGTATCAGAAGGTGAATCCCGCCGATCAGCCGGTGCTGTACATCTCGCTGAACTCGCCCACGCTGCGGCTCTCGGATGTGGATGAATACGCAGAGACGCTGATTGCACAGCGCGTGTCCATGGTCAGCGGGGTAGCGCAGGTGCAGGTGCTGGGCGCCCAAAAGTATTCGGTGCGAGTGTCGCTCGATCCGCGGGAGTTGGCCAGCCGCCAGGTAGGCATTGATGAAGTAACGCAGTCCATCCAGAGCGGCAACGTGAACCTGCCGACCGGGACGCTGTTCGGAGCGAATCAGGCGTACATCGTCCAGGCCACCGGACAGTTGAACAAGGCGAGCGACTACGCGCCCCTCATCGTGACGTATCGCAACGGCGCACCGGTTCGGCTGGCGGACGTGGGAACGGTCCGCGACAGTGTCGAGAACGACAAGACGGCCACCTGGTTCTTCGATCAGGAATTTGGCGCCCGGCGCGCCATCATGCTGGCCATCCAGCGCCAGCCCGGAACCAACACCGTCGACGTGGTGGACAATATCAAACAACTGCTGCCGAGCTTTAAGGAGCAGATGCCGCCCTCGGTCCGGCTGAATATTCTCTACGACCGTTCCGTGAGCATTCGTGACTCTGTCGGCGACGTTAAGTTCACGCTCCTGCTCGCGCTTGTCCTGGTCATTCTCGTTATCTTTCTCTTCTTGCGGAATATTTCCGCTACTGCCATCCCCAGCCTCGCGCTGCCCCTCTCGCTGGTGGGAACCTTCGCGGCGATGTACATGATGGGTTACTCGCTCGACAACCTTTCACTGATGGCGCTGACGCTGTGCGTGGGCTTTGTCGTGGACGACGCCATCGTGGTGCTGGAGAACATCGTGCGCCACATGGAGATGGGCGAGCAGCCCATGACGGCGGCGCTGCGCGGGTCGAAAGAGATCAGCTTCACCATCGTCTCGATGACGCTCTCATTGGCCGCGGTGTTCATCCCGGTGCTGTTCATGAGCGGGCTAGTGGGACGGTTGCTGCACGAATTCGCGGTCACGATTGGCGCCGCCATACTTGTGTCGGGCTTCGTTTCGCTTAGCCTTACGCCGATGTTGTGCAGCCGCTTTCTGCGCCCTCATACGGGAGAAAAGCACGGCCGGCTGTGGCAGATCACGGAAGGCTTTTTTGACGGCATGCTGCGGTTCTACGACGGCACGCTGCAGTTCACCCTGCGCCATCGCCGCGCGACCATGGCCGTATCGCTGCTCGTGCTGGTCGCAACCGTCCAGATGTTTCGCACCATTCCCAAGGGATTTTTGCCGGACGAGGATCAGGGATTCATCTTCGTCTTCACCGAAGGGCCGCAGGGGATTTCCTACGACAGCATGGTACGTCACCAGTTGGCGCTGAACGAAATCGTGATGAAGCTGCCCTGGGTGGATACATTCAACAGCACGGTGGGCGGCGGCAGTTCTTCGGTCTCGCAGAGCAGCAACCAGGGACGCATCTTCATCCACATGATGCCGCGCAACCAGCGCGGGACGGCGCTCGACCTGGTCCAGGAACTTCGCGCCCAACTGGCGGTCGTGCCCGGCATCAACGCCTACCCGCAGATGCTGCCAACCATCCGCATCGGTGGCCAGTTAACCAAGAGCCAATACCAATACACGCTGCAGAGCCCGGACACGAAGGAGTTGTACGACGCGGCTCCGAAGCTGGAGAGCAAGTTGCGCAGCGATCCGCGGGTGAGCAACTTGTTGCAGGATGTGACCAGCGATCTGCTGATCAAGAATCCGCAGATTGATGTGAAGATCAACCGCGACCGGGCTTCGACGCTGGGGATTACCGCCCAACAGGTAGAAGACGCGCTCTACACGGCTTACGGCGCGCGCCAGATTTCGACGATCTACGCGCCCAGCAATACCTACCGCGTGGTCACGGAACTGCAGCCGCAGTTCCAGGCGGATCCTTCAGTGCTCTCGATGTTGTACGTGCGATCCACCAGTGGACAACTGGTGCCGTTGAATGCGGTGGCAGAGTTCTCGCCGAGTCTCGGTCCGCTGACCATCAATCACCTGGGGCAACTGCCCGCGGTCACCGTATCGTTCAACTTGCGTCCGGGTGTGGCCCTGGGCGATGCGGTGAATGCGGTCAATAAGGTGGCACGGGAAACGCTGCCGCAGGATATGTCGACCAGCTTCCAGGGAACGGCGCAGGCGTTCGAGTCGTCACTGAGCGGGCTGGGCATTTTGCTGATCGTGGCGATTGCGGTGATCTATCTAGTGCTGGGCATTCTGTATGAGAGCTTCATCCATCCGCTGACGATTCTCTCGGGCTTGCCTTCGGCCGGCTTTGGCGCACTGCTTACCCTGATGCTCTTCAAGATTGACTTGAATCTATATGCGTTTGTTGGCGTGATCATGCTGGTCGGGATCGTGAAGAAAAACGCGATCATGATGATTGACGTCGCTCTCGAAAAGCAGCGTACGACGGGCGAGCCGCCAGCCGAGGCCATCTATCAGGGCGCGCTGCTGCGCTTCCGTCCCATTATGATGACGACCATGGCCGCGTTGATGGGCACGCTGCCGATCGCATTGGGATTCGGAGCGGGGGCGGAGTCGCGGCGTCCGCTGGGACTGGCCGTGGTGGGCGGGCTGGTGTTTTCGCAGATGCTGACGCTCTACATCACGCCGGTTTACTACATCTACCTGGATAAGTTCGAGCAGTGGCTGAAGTCGCGGAAGCGGCGCGGGATGAGCGCAGTTCAGGAAGAGGGACTGCACGATAGGGATCTGGTTTCCAGCGACGCGCACGACTGAGGGTGGGACGGGTGTCAGACCCGTCGTGCCGGGCTAGGCTTGCTGTGGTGCTTGAAAGCCGCAATACCTGCCGTCGCTCTTTCGAGCGTCAGCCGCTGTATGTGGGGCACACCACTAACTGGTGATGGCGGCTGACATGCTCGGCCAAGGCGGTTGTTACTCCCCTTTCCTATCGTTCTAGCCCCGCTCGTATTCGTCTTGAACGCGTCTTATTTCCATTGACAGGCGACTTCGTCAGAAATAGGCTTGCGGCCACCCCAGCAGGGCTTCGGTAAGAGTCCCCATACGAAGTCCGGCAACGCCAACAGGCACAGTTGAAAACGGACCAAGGGCCCCTGATTCCGTGGTACCGGAGGTCTCCCATGACCCGCAGCGTTACTTGTAGGGCCAGCATTATCCGTGTCATCGCTCCACTGATCGCAGTGCTCACCGTAATGATCGCTCTTGCTGTTCTGGCGCAAACAGATGCGCCGCAAGCAGGAAATCCAGTCTTCGTGCCGGCTGTCGCCTACGGCTCGGGCGGGGGGGGCGCCCAGTCATTGGCGGTTGCAGATGTGAATGGAGACGGTGTGTCTGACTTGGCAATCGCGAACGTCTATTCCGGCACTATAGGGATTTTGTTAGGCAATAGCGATGGAACGTTCCAGGCGGCTGTGACCTATGGCTCGGGCGGTTCTAACGCCGAGTCAGTCGCGATAGCGGATGTTAACGGGGACGGCAAGCCGGACCTTCTGGTGGCGAACGGAAACGGCTCTGTGGCGGTGCTCCTGGGCAACGGTAACGGCACCTTTCAGGCGGCGGTCAGCTACGCTTCCGGTGGTAACCTTTGCAATTCGGTAGCGGTAGCAGACGTGAATGGCGACGGCAAACCAGACTTAGTGGTGGGGAATTTCAACGAATCAGTTGCCATCCTGCTGGGCAACGGCGACGGTACCTTCCAGCTCGGCGCAATCTACAGCTCGCAAGCCGAATTTGCGGTCGCAGTGGCGGACTTGAACGGTGACGGGAGACAAGACCTGCTGGTGGCGAACCTATACAACAACGTCGCTGTGCTGCTGGGCAACGGCGACGGTACCTTCCAACCGGCCGTCGTGTACGACCCGGGCGGCTTCGACGCATCATCGGTAATTGCACGTGACGTAAACGCCGATGGCAAACCGGACCTGCTAGTAACGAACTGGTTTGTCAACAACCAGAATTTTAAGGCCGACGGCGTGGTGGGAGTGCTTCTAGGCAATGGCGACGGTACCTTCCAGCCAGCAGTGACCTATGACTCGGGCGGGCAATCGCCCTCTTCGATCGCGGCAGCAGACGTGAATAGGGATGGTAGGCCCGATCTGGTGGTGGCGAATTGTTCGTTCAGCGGCGGAAGTGACAATTGCAGTCCTGGGAACGGCGCGCTGGGTGTCTTGTTGGGCAACGGCGACGGTACCTTCCAACCGGCGGCCACTTATAGCTCAGGCGGATCAATGGCCCAGTCGGTAGCGATAGCGGATGTCAACGGGGATGGCAAGCGGGACCTTCTGGTGGCGAACTTGTGTACCAGTTCCTGTCCAGACGCCTCTGGAGATGTGGGCGTGCTGCTGAATGGCCATGCCACAAAGACAATTGTCGTCTCCTCGCTCAATCCTTCGGTCTACGGGCAGGTTGTGACATTCACCGCCACGGTGAAATCCGGTGCTGGCACGCCCACGGGAACCGTTGTATTTTTCGATGGCTCAATAGAGCTGGGGAGCGCAACATTGGTAAATGGAAAGGCATCGATCTCCTCTTCGTCGCTAGGTGCAGGCTCACACTCGATTACCGCCGCGTACCAGGGCGCGGGTACCTTTGCCGACAGCAAGTCAGCGCCTGTCCCCCAGGTCGTAAACACGGCGAGTACCTCTACCTCGCTCGCATCGTCGCAGAACCCAGCGGTAATCACCGAGTTCGTTACCTACACCGCGATTGTGACCAGCCAATATGGCGGAGCGGCCACGGGAACGGTGGTGTTCCAGGACGGAGGCACGACGATCGCAACGGTGATAGTGACGGGAAACCATGCAGCGTACAGGACAAAGTATAAACAGCCAGGCGTCCACGCGATTACGGCGACGTACTCAGGTGATGCGAACAATACCGGCAGCGTATCCTCAACGCTGGTGGAACAAATCAATAGAGGCTTCCTATCAACAACGGTATTGGCTACATCGGGGTCGCCTTCCCATGTGGGGCAGCCGGTAACATTTACGGCGACGGTCACATCAAGCCATGGCACGATCCCTGACGGTGAACTGGTGACATTCTATGATGGCCCGAATGCGATGGGAACCGGAACCACGGCTAGTGGCGTTGCAACGTTCACGACATCCTCGCTAAAGGCGAAGATCCATACTATCAAGGCGAAATACCCTGGCGACGCTACTTTCAGGCCGAGTTCCGGAAAGGTTACCCAAGTGGTGGAGCCGTAGGACCTGACGGCGCTAAGATCCAATCCGAATCCCGTCGCTCATGGCAGTCCCTTCTCTCAGCTTGAGAGGGAAAGGAGCAGACGCGTCTACGGCTGCTCAGAAACCTCAATCACATTGCCTTCCAGGTCGCGCATCTCGAAGTAGTGAGTTCCCTGGCGGTCTTGCTGTATTTCGCTGACGTTCACTCCACGAGAGATCAGGAATTCTCTGGCTTTTTTCAGGTTGGAAGAGTTGAGCATGGGCGTTAATTCGTCGGTGGGGCGTCCGGGAGGGCCGAGACAGAGGGCGTAATCATCCTTGGCGAAGCCGAGCGCGACGCAGTCTTCGCCGTCATCGAGTTCGACGTTCACTTTGCGAAGGCCGAGTTTGTCGATGTACCAGGCGGTCGCAGCCGCGATGTCAACCACTCCAATGTAATTCGCGGATCCGGCATTGTAGAGCAGTGACATAGTAAGTCCCGGCGGTTGCGGGATCGCAGCCGCGCAGGGAGTATATCGGAATCTGCGCAGGAATCTCCCAGCCCTTCCATCCGCGTCGTGCCCCGGCAGACACTGAGGCTAGGTTTCGATTGTGTCAATGTGAGTGCGCGGTTTTCACTTCCCCAAATTCCTTGCGGCCACGTGCTCGCTTCCAGTAGCCTGATGCTTCTCGACATCACACTGTGCGGCGGCGGACGAAAGCCGGAGGCGCCAGCAGACTTCATGATTGCCAGGAATCAAGCGGGAGGGAATGCTCTCCCTCGAAGCGGTGCCAAGACCAAAAGTTGGCCGCGTTTTTTTCTTCCCTCGGTTCGCGACCTGCTCTTTTTGGTTGCGTTTTGGGCGCTGCTCGTTGGACCACTCTCTAACCGTCCGCTCGCCGATGCTGACATCGGATGGCACATCCGTACGGGAGAGCAGATTCTAGCTACGCATTCCGTCCCGCGAGTGGACTCGTTTTCTTCTACCATGCAAGGCCAGCCCTGGTTCGCATGGGAGTGGCTCTATGACACGCTGCTGGGAGTGGTGCATGGCTCGATGGGGCTGAACGGAGTGGTGTGGCTGGCGGCTCTGCTCATCGCCACTACGTTTACGGTCCTGCTTGGACAACTGCTCCGGCGGGCAACCGGACTGCCGGTTGCCATCGTGCTGTGGCTGCTGGCGCTGGGCGCTTCGAGCATTCACCTGTTTGCGCGGCCGCACATCGTGAGCTGGCTGTTCACGTTGCTGTGGTTTGTTGCCCTGGAGCGGTGGGAGCAGGGAAGCGCGCCGCTATGGCTGCGCTGGTTTTTCCCGGCCTCGATGCTGCTGTGGGTCAATCTCCACGGCGGATGGCTGCTCGGGATGACGTTGCTCGCAATCTATGCGATCGCTGCGTTTGTCGAGAGCGTTCACGGTTCCGACGTCATCGCACGAATCCGCTCCGCGCATCGTGCCCGCGCGATGGGCTGGACTTTTTTGGCGTCAGCGGTGGCGACGGTCGTCAATCCCTACGGCTTGTGGCTACATCTGCACATCTACCACTATCTGCGCGATCCCTACCTCATGAACCGGATCGCCGAGTTTCGCTCGCCCGATTTTCACGGCTGGGGACAGCGCTGCTTTGTGGTGATCCTGGTGCTGGTGCTGATCGCGGCCGCCGGAAAACGCGGGAAGATGCGGGTGAGTCACTGGCTGATCGTCGTGCTCAGCGCGTGGTTGGGAGTGTATGCGGTGCGCAACCTGCCGGTGTCTTCGATGTTGCTGGTGCTGATCGCCGGACCGGGCTTGTGGGCGAATGTGGCTGCGCTGGCGGAGCGTCCTGCGGCGTGGCGGCCGGTGCGGCGTTGTGCGGCTTGGATGTCCGACTTTGCGGCGCGGGCGGCGGCACGGGAGTCTCAGTTTCGCGGACATCTGTGGCC
>JBASRS010000004.1:0-53687 GCA_049273945.1 Terriglobales bacterium
CGCTGTGCTTGCGCCGGGAGCGGTACGCGCGCAGGCGGCCGCCGGTGACCCGGCCGCGCCGCCGCCAGTCGCGTATGCGTCGGTGAGTGAACTGAACAATATCCTGGCGCAAGTACGGCAGACGAGCCAGAACATTCAGGAGGACTTGAGCAAGACGCGCATCGAAAGATGGAAGACCGATTCCTCGACCAAGCGCCAAACCCAGGCCAACGTAGATTCCATTCAGCGCAACCTGCAGTCGTCGCTGCCGGAAACGATCGCGCAACTGAACAACGCGCCGGAAGATCTGGGAGCGAGTTTCAAGCTCTACCGCAACCTCGTTCTGCTGTGTGACTACTTTTCTCAGGTGCTGGAAAATGCGGGAGCGTTCGGTTCCAAAGACGAGCTTCAGACTCTGAGCAACGACATGACCGGATTGGAAAGCGCGCGCCGGAGCTTTGGCGAACGCATGCAGAATCTCGCCACCGCCAAAGAGAACGAACTGACGCGGCTGCGCAACCAACTCAAGACCGTGCAAGCGGCCGCGCCGCCGGCGCCGCCGAAAAAGATCATCGTGGACGACACCCAGCCGCCGAAGAAGCCCGCAAAGAAGAAGCCGGCGAAGCCAACGCAGCCGGCAGCGGCAAATCCGCAGAGCGCGCCACCGACGAAATAGCAGTTGGCACTTGGCATTTGGCACTTAGCCAAAACCGCCCAAGCCTGATGCGAGCTGGCAGTCAGCGGCGGTGCGTCCGTCTTCACCCCGGTGTTGGCCAACTGCCAAATGCCAAATGCCAAGAGCCTAGTTATAGTCCGCTGAAAACAAACGACTTAGCTGCAGGAACTTGCACCCCTGCCTCGGCGTCTAAGTAACTAGGGCAGCCATTCCGGGAGAGGTCCCGGAAAAAGAAGAATTCCCGCTGCTGGGTCGCGGTAATTCTATAATTAGGGGTACGCCATGAGGGTCATGGCGGGAGCTACGACCTTGAGCGATCTCGCGAGCGCCATCGGAGCCCGGGCCCAGGAATCCGCTGTTATCGCCGAATTGAAGGCGGGTTCCGAAGATGCTTATGCCTGGCTGATCGGAGAATTTCATCAGCCGATTTACAGCCTGGTGTATCGCATCGTAAACGACCCGTCCGACGCAGCCGATACCACGCAAGAAGTCTTCTTGAAGGTCTTCCGCGGAATGAAGCACTTCCACGGCGAGTCGAGCCTGAAGACCTGGATCTACCGGATTGCGCTGCATGAAGCAGCCAACCGGCGGCGGTGGTGGTTCCGCCACAAGGCGCAGGAGACCTCGATTGAACCCGTCGAGGCCGACAGCTACGAACTTTCCGGCGAAGCGCGGTTGATAGACCCGGGCGAGTCGCCCTTCGACAAGTTCGCCCATGGCGAAGTGCGAACGGCGGTAGAAAGAGCGCTGCATGACGTCCCCGAACCGTTCCAGACCGCATTGATCCTGCGCGACCTGGAGGAGATGTCCTATGAAGAGATCGCGGAAGTGCTGCAGATCTCGCTGGGCACGGTGAAGTCGCGCATCACGCGCGGCCGCCATGCGCTGCGCAAAAGATTGGTGGCATACGTCCGGGAGGTCGGCGCGGAAATGGGGCTGCTGACCCCGCAAGAGGAAGATCGGCCGGACATGATCGTCTCCGGCTCGCGCGGTAGCAGAGAGGCTGAGGTGACACCATGAACTGCGGTGAGGTCAAGGAACTGTTCTCGCCGTATCTGGATGGTCAGGTGAGCGGAGTCGAGATGCACGCGCTCAGCCGTCACATGGAAGAGTGTGCCCGTTGTGCGCGGGAATATGCCGCCCTGCGTCGCACGCAACAGTTACTCGCCGGACTGGGCCCGAAAAAGGCTCCGGCTGATCTGGCTCTGAAGCTGCGGGTAGTGATCTCGCAACAGGTCGCGCAGGCGCGGCGGCCGCGCTACCAAGGGCTGCTGATCAGGATAGAGAACGCGCTCAATGCCTTCATGGTTCCGGCCACCGCCGGACTGGTCAGCGCAGTGCTGATCTTCGGCCTGCTGCTCGGCTTCTTTGCGTTGCCCGGACAGTTGCAGGCCTCGAGCGGCGACGTTCCTCTGATGCTCTACACCGCTCCGCAACTGGAGCAGACCATGTTCGGCACGTCCCTCGGTAATATTGGCGAAGATTCGGTGGTCATCGAAGCCTACGTCGGGGCTAACGGCCGCGTGGAAGACTACCGCATCCTGTCCCAGCCCGAAGATGCGCAGTCGCTTCTGCCGGAAGTGAAGAAGATCCTGATTTTCACCACTTTCCGGCCGGCACTCTCCATGGGACGCCCAACCGCCGGGCGAGCGGTGATTTCCTTCTCCAAGATCAGCGTGAAGGGCTGATCTGAAGCGGCCACAAAATCCGCTGCAGCGGGTTGGGGGGTGGCGCAGACCTTCAGGTCTGCGGTGCGAGGATTTCAGGCCAGTTTCATCTATCTGCCAGATAATGCAGCGCGGAAGCCCTGCTCCGCCCAAAATCTCAAATCCGCCACTCAAAATTGCAGCTTCACACGTTTGACCCCGAATTCAGCAGTTCGTACACTATTTTCTGGCTCTCCCATCTGCATCCGCGATCAGGAGGAATTCCCTGGGACAGAGTTTTCGACTGCCGTTTGTTCTGAGTCTGGCTGCGCTTCTGGCATCTCCTTCTCTTGCCGAGAACAAGCCGAACGTGTCGCTGGATACGAGCGAGACCCTCTTCACTGTCCTGACCGCGATCAATACCTGCGGCTATGACCAGGAACTGAACTCTTCCGATCCCTTGCGTGCGCAGATCCGGGCCGAGGTCGCCAAGGCCGTCCAGAACACCGCCGGGGCTCAGGATGTGTTAGCACCAATGTGTCAGTTCTACCGCGAGCACCAGCCTCCAGATTCCTCGCGCGACCTGGCCCAGTATGTATCGCTCGCGCTGTATTTGGAGGATCCCCCCACCTTCACACCCAAGGTGAAACAGGCGGAACTCCCTCCCGATGCAGCCGGCGTCGCCGCCTTCGTTCCGATGATGCAAGGGTTCTACGACAAACTGGGCCTGCACGCTATCTGGGAACGGCACCGCGCGCGCTACGCGGAATTCACTGAGACTTACCATCAACCGCTCTCCAAGATGACCTTCGATACCGAGATCTACCTGAAGCTGCCGTCCGCGGGCTACCTGGGCCGGCAGTTCGTCGTCTATCTCGATGCCATGGGAGCGCCCGGGCAGGCGAATGCCCGCAATTATGCGCTCGACTACTACGTCGTGATTTCGCCCTCCAGTTCGCTGAAGATGCAGCAGATCCGGCACACCTATCTGCATTATTTGCTGGACCCGCTGGCACTCAAGAATGGCGGCTCGTTCAAGCGGCTGGAACCGCTGCTCGATCAAGTCAAGACCGCGCCCATGGATGAGGTCTTCAAAAACAACATTTCGCTGCTCGTGACCGAATGCCTGGTGCGGGCGATTGAAGCCCGGACCCTGGGTTCGCCGAAGACGCCCGAGGCCGAGCGCCTCAAAACTCTGGACGAGTCGGATCAAGAGGGATACGTCCTGACGCGCTATTTCTATGAGGCCCTCATCAAGTTCGAAAAGGACCCGGCTGGAATGCGCACCATGTATGCAGAGATGCTCGATTCGATCGACGTCGGCAGGGAAATGAAACGGGCAGCACTAATAGAGTTTGCCGGCGAGGCGGCGCCGGAGCTTCTGCACCTGGCCCGCCCCAGAAACGAGCGTCTGCTCCTGAACGCGGAGCGGAGGCTGTCGGCGGGCGATACCGAGACGGCACAGAAGCTGGCGCAGCAGGCACTGGACGAGGATCAGGAGGATCCCGGCCGGGCGCTGTTCATCCTGGCGCAGGTCGCGACCCGCAACCGCGATATGGAAGGCGCGCGAACCTATTTTGAACGAGCGCTGCAGATGGCGCACGAGCCCAAGGTGATCGCCTGGTCGCATATTTACCTGGGCCGGATTTTCGACCTGAAGGAAGAGCGCGACGTCGCCGTGGACCACTACCGCGCGGCGTTGAATGCCGCCGACGGCGCACTTCCGGAAGCCAAGACAGCGGCGGAACGCGGCATCGAACAACCGTATGAACCTCCGGTCGCAGCCCAGCCGCAGTAGGACAGGTTCGTTGAAACTTTGAAACCTCAAGAATGTTTTTTTGGAGAACCCATGAAGCGAATCGCAATGTTGGTCGCGGCAATGAGTATCGCCCTCTGTGCCGTGGCCCAGAGTAGCCCACAGGGCGGGCAGCAGAGTCCGCCGCCAGCGGGCCAGGCCACGCAAGGCGGACAGACTGCTCCGGCTGGACAGGCTGCGCCCACCCCGGGCGCGACCGCACCGCAAGCCAAGCGGCGCCTGCAGGCTAAGACCCAACCGGAATACGACGCTTACAACGCGGCGGTGACGAACAAAGACGCAGCCTCACTCGAGAAAGCGGCCGACGATTTTGCCACCAAGTTTCCGGACAGCGAACTGCGGGGCATGCTCTACACGTTCGCCATGCGCGCCCACCAGAACGCGAACAACGCCGACAAGACTGAGGCCATGGGCCGCAAAGTGCTCAGCTTCGACGGCGATGATCCGGAGGCGCTGGTAACCACCGCCGAGATGATCACCGAAAAGACTCGCGACTCCGACATCGATCGCGATCAGCGCTACGACGAAGCCATGAAGATGGCGCAGAAGGCGCTCACTACCGTGGACACCAACGTCAGCGTCCCTGCCGGAACACCGCAGGACAGGTTAGACGCCTACAAGTCAGGTCTGCGCTCGCAGGCGTATTCCACCATGGGCGCGATCGAGTACAGCAAGGGCAATTTTGCGAACGCCCAAACGAATTTCCAGAAGGCCATTGACGCCTTCCCCAGCCAGCCTTTTCCCGCAGATGTGCTCCGGCTAGCGCTGGCGCTTGACAAGCAGCAGAAGTACGACGAAGCGTTGAAGGTTGCCATTCGGGCCGTCGAACTGAGCCCGGAAAATACCCCGATCGGGACCTCGGCCCGGAGGGAACGCGATCGCTTGCAACAGCTCTCAACACCCCCGGCGCAACCCCAAAGCCAACCGCCGAAGAACTGACCGTCTCCTGGAGAGGGAACGGTTCCGCCGAATCATGAAGGCACGCGAAATCATGGCGCTGGAAGAGAGCCTGGGATACCACTTCCAGCGCCAGGAACTCATCGAGCAGGCTCTCACCCACAGTTCGCAGGCGCGCGAAGTCGAGGCGCTGGGCGCGACCAGCCCATCCGCCCGTCGCGGCGACAACGAACTGCTCGAATTCCTGGGCGACGCCGTCCTCGGACTGGTCACCAGCGAGGCGCTGTTCCATCGCTTCCCCGGTTTCCAGGAAGGACATCTTTCGAAGCTGCGCGCGCATCTGGTCGGTCAGCGGCACTTGCTGCGGGTAGCCGAACAACTTCAGATCGGTCACTACCTGCGCTTGGGGCGCGGCGAAGAAAAAAGCGGCGGTCGCAACAAAGCGACCCTGCTGGTGGATGCGCTGGAGGCCATTCTGGCAGCGCTCTATCTCGACGGCGGGTGGACGGCGGCGCGGGATTTCATCCTGCGCGCGATCGTAGAGCCCGAGCTGGCACACATGAAACTCGAGACCAGCGCCATGCCAGTCATGGATTTCAAGTCCGCCCTGCAGGAAGCCCTGCAGGCCGGAGGAAAACGACAGCCCGTCTATGCGCTGGTGAAAGAAGAGGGGCCAGAACACAGGAAAACCTTCACGGTTGAGGTTCGACTGCCGGAACCGGAGGTGGACGAATTTGTAGCGCGGGCGCAGGGCCCCACCAAGAAGCGGGCCGAGCAGGAAGCAGCGCGGCAGGTTTTGGAACACCTGTCCACGCTGCCGGAATGGCAGCGGGCGCGCCCGGCCAAGGACGGAAGTGCTCCCTAGCAGGGGTTAACCGGCGCCGATCACATCTATGTCATGGAGCGAACACATTTCGACCAGTGACTGGCCCCTCACCCTTCAGTCGGTGGCGGGAACGGTGGTGATTGCCGTCTTCGTGGTCACCTTCCTGTTGCAGGCCTTCACGATCCCATCGGAATCGATGGAAAAGACGTTGCTGATCGGCGACTACCTGCTGGTGGATAAGTTCTGTTACGGCGAAAGCGGCCTGTGGAACTACGTGCTGCCCTACCGCAAGATCCGGCGCGCCGACATCATCGTGTTCCACTACCCGGTGAATCCCACGCAGCACTTCGTGAAGCGGGTCGTCGGACTGCCGGGAGACCGCGTGCGCCTGATCAACAAGCGGGTTTACGTGAACGGTACGGCCCTGGATGAGCCGTACGTGCAATATATCGCTCCCGACCGCCAGCCCTACCGCGACGATTTCCCGCGCATCGATGTTCCTGCCTTCGGCGTGACGGCGCGCTGGTGGCAAGAAATGCGCAAACTCGTCGAGGACAAGCAACTCATCATCCCGGAGGACAGCTATTTCGTTCTGGGAGACAACCGCGACGACAGCCAGGACAGCCGTTACTGGGGCTTCGTGCCGCGCGACAATATCATCGGCCGCCCGCTGCTCATTTACTGGTCGGCGAGCAACCTGGACAACGATCTGCCCGGATCACCGACCGCTGGTGATAGACTTTATCACCTTGCCTACGCGGTGACCCACGTGTTCCAAATCACCCGCTGGGAGCGCACCTTCCGGCTGGTGCGCTGAAGAAAACCAACTTCCGAAACGGATAACCAACGTGCCCAAGAAAGAAAAAGAAAAAGAGACGCCCCAGGAAGAAAAGCCGCGCGAGACCACCGTCGAGTTTCTGGCCTCCCTGGCCGGAGTGCTGGTCACCGGACTGTTCATCATTACGTTCATCCTGCAGGCGTTTGAAATCCCCTCCAGTTCGATGGAAGACACGCTGCTCATCGGCGACCACGTATTCGTCAACCGCGAACAGTTCGCCCCGCCGACGCGCTGGGTGGGCCCGCTTCTGCCCTACCGCGAGATCCGGCGGGGCGACATCGTGGTGTTCCTCTCGCCGGAGGAACAGGGCCTGTTCGTCGTCAAAAGGATCATGGGAATTCCGGGGGACCGCATTCATCTGCGCGATGGAGTGGTGTACCGCAATGGTCAGAAGCTCGATGAGCCCTACGTCCAGCACAAAGGGGCGAATTCCGATCCCTACCGGGACAATTTTCCCGCCCTGCCGCCTTCGGAAATGTTTAACGTGAGAAACGAGAAGTGGCAACAGGAGTTTCGTTCCCACGTGGACGGCGAGGACATCGTGGTCCCCCCGAACAGCTACTTCGCCATGGGCGACAACCGCGACGTCAGCTACGACAGCCGCTACTGGGGCTTCATTCCACAGGCGAACGTGATCGGGCGCCCGATGTTCATCTATTGGTCCTTTAACACGCCCTCGAACCAATACCAGATGCGCAGCATGGGAGAGCGGCTGGGGTTCCTGGCGCACATCGTTATTCACTTCTTTGACGAGACGCGCTGGTCTCGAACCTTCCGGGCCGTGAAGTGAGATTACTGCGTTCCAGACGCGGGCTGGCCGCGATCGCGGCGATCCTGCTGATTCTCTTTCTGTTCCGGCCCGGCGTGCACCAACTGCGCAACCGGATTGCCGGCTCCATCGGTTCAGCCCTGGGCCGAAAGGTCGCGATTGAGAACGTGCGGGTGCGCCTCCTGCCTCGGCCGGGCTTCGATCTCGAGGGGCTGGTCATTTACGACGATCCCTCGTTCAGCGCCGAGCCCATGGTTCGCGCGCCTGACGTCTCCGCCGCCATCCGGTTCCGTTCCTTGCTCCGCGGGCGGCTCGAGATCGCCACCCTGAGCGCCAGTGAACCGAGCATCAACCTGGTGCGTAACGACCAGGGCCGCTGGAACCTGGCGAGTCTTCTCGAGCGCAGCGCTCGTATTCACTCCCTGCCCACGGGCAGACCGGCCTCCAAGCAACGTCCCGCATTTCCGTACCTCGAAGCGAGTCACGCCCGCATCAATTTCAAGATTGGACAGGCGAAGAAATCCTGGGCGCTGACCGACGCCGATGTGGCCTTGTGGCAGGACTCGGAAGACTCCTGGGGCGCTCGCATGACGGCGCAGCCGGTACGCACCGACTTCAATCTCACCGACACCGGACTTGTGCGGGTCAATGCCGCCTGGCGGCGCGCGCCGAATCTGGGTGAAACCCCGGTCCAAGTCGCAGTGCAATGGGAGAAAGGTCAGTTGGGCCAGATCACGAAGCTGTTCAGCGGCAGAGATCGGGGATGGCGCGGCGGTGTGATTCTTGGCGCGAACCTATCCGGCACACCGAGGTCGCTGCAGATCAGGAGTGAAGTCCGGATCGAAGACTTTCACCGCTACGACATCATGGGCAGGGGAAATGTACGCCTGTCCACCACTTGCTCCGGGCGTTACAGCGCCGTGGACGGCACGCTCGCAGACCTGTCGTGCGAGTCACCGGTCGGTGCGGGATCGGTTCGCTTGCGGGGAAACCTCGGCCCAATCACGACCACTCCCAGCTACGATCTGACGCTCGAGGCCGATAAAGTGCCTCTCGCATCCGCGCTGCGATTGCTCCGTCAGGCGAAGAAAGAACTGCCTGCCGACCTCGTCGGCAGCGGGCGCCTGGATGCCGAGTTCCACGCGCTGTGCGCCAATTCTGGACTGGTCCAACTGGCTGGCGAGGGGACGGCGGCCGACGTGCGCCTCTCCTCGAACGCCGGAAAGGATGAAATCACGTTTGGCAAAATTCCGCTGGCTCTGGAGAGCGCCGATGTGAAGCACACCAGGCCCGGCCAAGCAGGGCCGAATGAAAAGCCCGCCGGACCGGCGGAAGCTTACCTGAGGATTGGGCCATTCCCGCTGGCGATGGGCGCGAGCGCACCCGCCACGGCGGGAGGATGGGTGTCTGCTTCCGGTTATCGCTTTTCCATGCGCGGCGAGACGGAACTGAAGAACTTGTATCGGCTCGCCAACACGCTGGGCATTCCCGGATTCCGTCCGGTTGCCGACGGATCAGCACGGGTGGACGTCGGCGTCTCCGGCCCCTGGCAGGGATTCGCAGCGCCTGCCACCCTGGGCACGGCTCAGCTGCACAATGTGCGGACCGGCATGCGCGGCCTGAATCCGCCGATCGAGATCGCGTCGGCGATCGTGAATCTGGAGCCGGACACCGTGTCGTTGGATAAGATCTCCGCTCAAACTGGAGACACTCACTGGAGCGGTTTCGTGAAAGCCCCACGCCATTGTGCGCCGGCGGGTTGCATCATTCAGTTTGATCTCGGCGCTGACCAGTTGTCTTCCAGCGGCCTCGCCGAGTGGTTCACGCCTCGTCCCACCAAACGTCCGTGGTACCGGATTCTGACTTCCAGCGAACAGCAAGGGAAATCTCCGCTGCTGGCGATCCCGGCTCGGGGCACCTTGCAGATCAACCGGCTGAGTTTGAAAAAGGTGGACGCCTCCCAGATCGTAGCGCAAGTGGATCTGGATCGAGGCAAGATCACGCTGACCGACCTGCGCGCTCAAGTGTTTCAGGGCACGCATCAGGGGAATTGGGTCATTGATGTTTCCGCCATGCCGCCCCGCTATCAAGCCGCGGGAACTTTGCAGAACGTGTCGCTCGCCGAGGTGAGTACCGCGATGAACGACGCGTGGACCACCGGAATTGCAGATGGCAAGTTCGCTCTGACAAGCGCCGGCAGCAGTTTCCATGATCTGCTGACCCACGCGGAAGGCGAGTTGAAGGTTACGATGCGGAATGGGACGTTCGCCCACATCGAACTTGCCGGCGCTGCGAAGCCTTTTCCAGTGCACCTCCTGGCGGTACACCTGAAAGTGAAAAACGGGCTGTGGAACCTGAGCGCGGGCAAACTCGAGTCTCACGACGGCATCTATCAAGTAAGCGGGACGGCTTCCCCAGGCAGCGGATTGAATCTCGTGCTGACGCGCGGCGACGAGCAGTCGTGGAACGTTACCGGCACGTTGCTGAAGCCGCGCCTGGCAAATGCGAGTCGCACGGAAGCCAGGACTGTTATCAAACCATAGGTCTCAGGTGTCAGGTCTCAGCTGTCAGGTTCTGATTCCGGCGGCGGTATTCGTGGCTTGCCTTTCTTTCGGTGCGGACTCTCGCGGTCTGATTGACAGCGCCGAACAGAAATTCGACCACATCCACCAGAACGGACAGCAGCCACGTCCTGATCCCCATCCAACCGAGCTTACCGAACAGGAAGTGAATGCCTATCTGGCTTCGGGCAAGGTTCGCCTGCCGACGGGCGTGGAGTCGCTGCATCTTGCCGGGACTCCGGGAGTCGTCACCGCTACGTGCCGCGTGGACTTCGACCGGGTTCGCGCCGGACGCGCCAACGCGAATCCCTTGTTGCGCCTGTTTTCCGGCGTGCACGACGTGGTCATGGAAGCGCAAACGGCGGGATCGAACCACCAGGGACGCGTCCACGTGAATTCGGTCGCGATCGATGGAATGGAAGTCCCGCGCTTCGTGCTGCAGATGTTCGTCGAGAAATACGTCACACCGCGCTATCCGGGCGTGGGATTGGACTCGACATTCGCCCTTCCGGACAAGATCGAAACGGCCACCGTGGGACACCACAAGCTGACAATCGTGCAGCGGTAGTTTGATCTTCGCTCTTCGCCAATCTCCCCCATACTTTGAGAATTGCTCCAGAACTTGAGGCACGCAGCGCTAGGGTGTGTATCCCGCTCCCCGCAGCACCTTTCCCGGTAGCGTTCCCGTCATCTTTCCGTTTTCGATCACGGGAACGCCGTTGACCAGCACGAACTCCATGCCTTGCGAGAGCTGGTTGGGATTGTCAAAAGTCGCAAGGTCCCGCACCGTCTCGGGGTCAAACACCACCACATCGGCCCATGCTCCCTGCTTCAGCACGCCGCGGTCGCCAAACCGCATCCTCTGCGCCGGCAGCGCGGAAAACTTACGGATCGCATCTTCGAGCGTCAGCTTCTTTTCCTCGCGGACGTATTTCCGCAGAATCCTCGGGAACGTACCGTAGGCGCGGGGATGCGGGTGCTCCTCGCCGAGGATCCCTTGCGGCGCTGTGCCGGAAGAATCGTTGTCAATCGACATCCAGGGCTGCTGCACGGCCAAGGCGACATCCGGCTCCGACATTCCAAACACCGCGCACGAAGTGAAAGCCTTGTCTTGAATCAGCAAGTCGAACAGAGCATCCATTGGATCTTGGTTCCAGGCCTTCGCAACATCCGTGAGGCGTTTCCCCTGAAACTGCTTGAGCGCCGGATTCTCGACCACGCTGATCATCACATCCTGCGGGCCGGAAATCTCCTGCCACTCGTTATCCCAATCTTGGGACGGGGTCTCCATGTCCTTGCGAATGCGCGCGCGGGTCGCCGGGTCTTTCAATCGCTCGATCAGCTTGGCGTCGCCGCCGTCGTGCGCCCATGCCGGAACGAACGCCGACATGCTGTTGAACCAGGCCGTGTAGGCATAGGTATCGGCCTCGACGTCCGTGCCCTCGGCGCGCGCTTTGTTGACTCGCGCCACCAGCTCTGGCATGCGGCCCCAGTTGTCCTTCCCCGCTACCTTGAAATGCCAGATCTCGACCGGAATGTGCGCCTCGCGCCCGATGCGCGCAGCTTCGTCGATGGATTCGAGCACTGAGTCGCTCTCGTTGCGCATGTGAGTCGCATAGATGCCGCCGAACTGGGAAGCCTCCGCCGCCAGCGCGATGATCTCTTCTGTCTTCGCATACGGCGCTGGGGCATACATCAGTGAGGTCGAAACTCCGACTGCCCCGTCCCGCATGGCGTCGCGCACCAGAGCTTTCATCTCTTCCAGTTGCTCAGACGTAGGCTGGACATCCGCATCGCCCAGCACCATGCGACGAACCTGGGTCGCCCCCACATAGCTGGCGAGGTTGATCCCCATCCCCTGCTTCTCCAGCCGGACAAAGTATTGCCGGAGCGTTCGCCAGTCGGGATTGATCTTGTAGTGTTCGTAGCCCAGACGATCCGCCTGGATGATAGCGTCGTTCAACGGCGCGATGGATCCGCCCTCGCCGGTGACCTCGGTCGTGATCCCCTGAAAGATCTTCGACGGTAAACGCGGATCGACGAGGATCGTCACCTCCGACTGACCCAGCATGTCAATGAAGCCGGGAGCGACAACTCTGCCCTGCGCGTCAAGCGTGCGCTTGCGCGCGCGCTCCGAGAGGTTGCCGATGGCAGTGATTCGCCCATCGCGGATGCCGATGTCGGCCGAATACCACGGAGAGCCCGTGCCGTCCACGATGTGACCTTTGATGATGACGAGATCGAAAGGACGATCGGCGGCGAAGATGAAACCAGAAAGCGTTAGAGGGATTAGGAACGCAAGGCGACGAGCGATATAAATCATTGTTTCCCCGAGTCCGCCGCGGCGCGTGCCTTCTCGCCGACGGCATGTTGTGGGCCGCGGAGGCGGCCAATCAGAATACCCAACAGAATCCAGAGCCCGAACGCGAGCCATTCCCGGTCCGAGAAGTGTCCGGGCACAAAGCGCAGAACCTTCATCAGAACCATTGCCAGCGCGACCGCTGCGCCGAGCCAGGCAATCGCACGCTCCCACGCGGGTGGCTGCATCCTCAGGTAAGCAGCGCAGGCAGCAAACCATCCGATGGCAGAGGCCAAAGAGCCGACGTCCGTGATCGGTATCAGGATGGCGCTGCCCAGAAACATGCACGCCGCAGTGGCGACGCCCACCCAGACGACCGCTGTCGCAGGCGTTTGATTCTGCGGATGCACGCTCGCGAGCCGTCCATCCACGAGGCCACGGCGTCCCATCGCAAACAGCAACCGGCTGGCAGCAACAAAGTTCCCGTTGAAGACCTTAAACAGTGACAGCAGTGCCGATGCCAGAATGATGCTCACAATCCAACGCGAGCCAAGGGCGCGCTCGAAGGCCACAGCGGTCATGAACGGGGCGCCGATCAACTGGCGCCAGGGCGCAACGAAGCCCACCGCCGCGATCACGATGACGTAGAAAACAAAGCCGACGATGATCGCCCCCCAGATCGCGCGAAAGAATCCGCGCGAGCGAAACTCAGGATTTGCCTCTTCGGCTGCCTTGGTCACCGATTCATACCCTGTCATGAAGTAGGGGACGATCTGCAAAACAAGCAGAATCGAGATGAATGGCGCGTGCGTAAACAAAGGCGGAAAGTTGGCGGTGGATCCCCGCGTAACGCCGATTCCCACGAAGATCACAAACAAGGCGAGAGTTCCGAAGGTCGTCCAGTTCTGGAACGTGGCGCTCAGCCGGATGCCCCGGTAGTTCAGCAACGTCAGCAGCGCAGTCAGGACCAGCCCGATCGCCAAATGCGGTAAGTACACCGGCTTTCCCGCCACGCGGTACAACTCGATCGAATCGAGCGCCGGAAAAATGTAGCCCGCGATCCGTCCAACCGCCACCGCCTCCCATGGACAGACGATGAAGTATGCCAGCACCATCATCCAGCCCGTGAAAAAACTGACCGGCTGCGGGAAAACGCGCGCAGTGTACGCCACTTCGCCGGACGCATCCGGCATGGCCGTCACCAGCTTGCCGTACACGTAGCCGATGGGCAAGAGCAGGACGCCGCCGATCGCAAAGCCAAGAATTCCGCCCAGCGAACCGCCACGCGTCAGCCAGTCGTCCATTACTACCAGCCAGCCGACGCCGACCATCGTTCCCCAACCGAGGGAAAAGTAATCGGTGACGCGCAGTTTGCGGGCGAGTTGAGTCATCGGGACCGGCTAGAACAGGCAAAGCATTTCGTATAGTAGGTTGGCGGCTAACAGCGACGTGATCTCGCTATTGTCGTAGGGCGGCGATACCTCGACCAGATCGGCGCCGACAAGGCTCTGTCCCTTCAGGCAGCGCACCAGTTCGAGAATCTGGAAGCTCGAAAGCCCGCCCACCTGGGGCGTGCCGGTCCCCGGCGCAAAGGCCGGATCAACCACATCAATATCGAGCGTGAGATAAACCGGTTTGCCGCGGATTCTCTTCAGCACCTTCTCGACCGGAGCCAGGCCATTCCGATGGAATTCCTCCACGGTAACAACACTGAACTTGTGCTTGCGCCCGAAGGCGAAATCGTCCTTCGAATAAACCTGCCCGCGCAGCCCCACCTGCAACACGCTGCCCTCAATCAGCAGCCCCTCTTCCACCGCGCGCCGAACCGGCGTGCCATGGGAATGCGGACTTCCGAAATATCCTCCCCAGGTATCGTTGTGCGCATCGCACTGCACCAGCGCAACCGGGCCGAACTTTTTGTGCACCGAGCGGAGAATCGGTAGCAGGATGGAATGGTCTCCGCCCACACAGAGAGCCCGCGCGCCCTCGCCGAGAACGTCATTCAACTGACTCGTGATTCGCCCGAACGTATCATCCAGCGAAAGCGGGTTGACCGAAAGGTCGCCGTAGTCCGCCACCCGCCATCGCGAAAACGGATCGACGTTCAGCACCGGATTCCACGGCCGGATCATGCAACTCTGCGCCCGCACATGGCGCGGCCCAAAGCGCGGTCCGGACCGATAAGTCGCGCCCCCGTCGAACGGAATTCCAATCAGAGCAATATCGAGTTCCTGCGCGCGCGGAACGTGCGGCAGGCGCATAAAGGTAGCTATGCCGGAGAATCGGGGATAAACCAAAGCATCGACCGGCGCAGGCCCTGGCCCGGCCCGTCTCTTGGGCTTCATGGGCGCGAATTATAAAGCATCGCGCCCACGAGCTCAGGCGACCGCGAAGTGCGGCCGGTCCCCCGGCGCTTGCAGGATGCAAAGCGCCTCTTCCAGGGAGGAAATTTCAAACACTGCCGTCAGCCGTGTGGCCTCAAGCACTCGCAGCACAAACGCGGAGGGATTCACCAGCTTCATCTGGACCGCGTTCAGCCGCGCCCAACGACGCACCAGCAGCAAGGTTCCCAGCCCGCCGGCGTCCAGTTGCTCGATTTCGGACAGATCCACCACCAGCACGCGGACATGCTCCAGCCGCTCGATCCCGCGGCGAAACTCGTCCAGGGCCTTCCCGCGCACCAGGCGCCCGGAGCAGCGCACAACCGCAACGTCATGCTGGCGTTCGACTTGGAATCGCAGCTCCATGTTGGTATTCATACGCATCAGCCCGGGAAAAAGTTCCCCATCGTTGCTCAAAATATTGGACGGTTAGAGGCGGAAAAGGTTAGGTTCTCAGGTCTCAGGTCTCAGGTCTCAGGTCTCAGGTCTCAGGTCTCAGGTCTCAGGTCTCAGGTCTCAGGTCTCAGGTCTCAGGTCTCAGGTCTCAGGTCTCAGGTCTCAGGAATTGGACGGCGGATGCCAGTCACGGCAATAATTATGGGAATAGTTAGTACCAAACCCAGTGGCACGCTCTTCAGGCGTCTCGGGTTGTCACAGGAGGCCGTGATCCTGAGCCTTCCTGATGGCTGACTACTGATGGCTGATGCTTACGGCTTGCCTGGCCTTGTCCCCGGCGGCAGCACCGCCATATTCTCCGCTTTCCAGCGCATGGCGGCCGTGATGCGCGTGCGTCCACTGGGATGATCGAAGAAGATCAACTCCTCCATCGGACCCGGGTCCAGTTTCCGATAGTCACCGAGCTTCAAGTCCACTAGCGCCTCGCCGTCCGGCTGACGCGCGGCATTCAGCCCGAAAATGTCGGCTTCATATTCCTGCATGCGAGTCCAGCTGTTGGTGATGGGCGTCAGCACGAAGAAGAAAATTGAAAACAGCAGCACGGCCAGCGGCAGAGCGGCCACATCCGTCATCTCGCGCGCGCCCCAGCGCTCTCCCCAGCGGGCCAGGCTCCAGCCCATGCCCCAGTTGAGGAACGCAAATCCGATCACGGACAGGACGCCGAAGAAGAGCAGGTCCTTGTAAAGATGGTGCATGACGTAGTGGCCCATCTCGTGCCCCATCACCGACTGGATCTCTGCCGGCGAGCAGCGTTTCAGCAAGTTGTCGTTCAACACGATACGTTCGGTGCCCAAGAATCCGGTCACGTAAGCGCTGACCCGCGTGGACTGCCGGGAAGCATCGACCTCATAGACCTCGGTGGCGGGAATTCCATTGGCGCGCGCCATGCTCAGGATCGGGTCTTTGATCTGCGGATCCTGGAGCTTGTTGAAAGTGTTGAAGAGCGGAGCGATGTACACGGGGGCGATCAGGACGATGATTGCCTGGAACACGATGCTCGCCGCCGCGCCCCACACCCACCAGTTCTTCCCCAGGCGGCGGATGATCGCGTACAGCCCGATCACGGCAATGCCGCCGAGCACCGCGCCGACCGCCAGACCAACTAACTGATCCCGCATCCAGGGGCCGAAAGTCTGTGTGGCCAGCCCGTATTTGTGTTCGCGGATGTAGCCCTCGTACACCGCCAATGGAAATTGCACGATGCTCGTAAACAGCAGAAACTGGAGAAAGTAAATCAGGTCCCGAATGCCCCGCCACGAGGAGACTCTTCCCGCCCAGTCGCGCATGCGCGCCGAGAGACGCGCTTGCAGCATGAAAATTGCGACCGCCGCGCCGAATAGAAAATCCCAGAGTTGCAGCCAGTAGCCGCCTTCAAAATAGGCGTCGGAGCGGGCCTTCTTGTCCGGAGGGACCGTGGCGAGATACGCGTCGGTGGCGGCCTTCACGTCGAAGGCGGGCCCGGCGGAGGCTCCGGCAGCCGTCCGGCCGGACTGAACGCTAGCCGATTGCGCCAAGGAGCATGAGACGAGTAGAAACCACGCGAAGCCGACCAGCCACAGCTTTCGAACCAGAAGCATGATGCACCTCGGAGTCAGGATTTCTGCAAAAACTGTGGCGCGGGGACAGCACGACCAGCGCCGAATACGATACTACAAACGCCTTCCTTGCCGGCCCATGGTCACTGGTGCCGCCAGCTGAAGCATTTTTTTCATGTTGTCATCCCGAGCGAAGTGAGGGATGACAAAAAAGGGGGTTTTCGGAACTCCTGCTAGAGTCCCGCTTCGATCCGCGATCTTGGATCGAGCACGTCGCGCAGCGCGTCGCCAATAAAGTTGAACGCGAGCACCGCCAGCATGACCGTTACCGCGGGAAACAGAACCAAATGTGGCGCGTCGAACAGATGTGAGCGGGCGTCGTTCAGCATCGATCCCCAACTGGCCGTCGGAGGAGGAACGCCCAGACCGAGAAAGCTCATGGTCGCCTCGGCAAGAATCGCACCTGCCATGCCGATTGCTGCCTGCACAATCACCGGCTGAATGATGTTGGGAAGAATGTGCCTGAGAATAATGCGCAGGTCACTCGCGCCCAATCCCCGAGCCGCCTCTACGAATTCTCTCTCGCGCACGGCAAGCACCTGCGCTCGCACCAGTCGGGCGTAGCCGACCCATCCGCCGAGTGAGAGCGCGAGAATCAGGTTGAGGATTCCCGGTCCGCGGAAGGCTACAAATGCGATCGCGATGAGAATGCCCGGGAAGGAAAGAAAGGCGTTCATGAGCACGATGTTGACGAAGCGGTCGAGGCGCCCGCCGTAATACCCGGCAACGCTGCCGATGATCAGGCCGAGCAACAGCGAA
The DNA here is from genome assembly GCA_049273945.1 of Terriglobales bacterium. Classification (GTDB taxonomy): domain Bacteria; phylum Acidobacteriota; class Terriglobia; order Terriglobales; family Acidobacteriaceae; genus Acidiflorens. The sequence continues at coordinate 17,499 of JBASRS010000004.1, forward strand.
CAAGCGACCACGCTGCTGCCGACAAACATCGAGATGCGCGCCCCCCAGATCAGGCGGGAGAGGATGTCGCGGCCGAGTTCATCGGTGCCGCAAAGATGCTGCGCGGAAGGCGGCTGCAGGCGGTTGGGCAGATCAATATGTGCGGGATCCTGCGGTGCGATCCAGGGTGCAAACAGCGCGCAGAACACAAACACCACGACCAATACCACTCCCACTGCCGCCAGCGGATTGTGGCGGGCGAGGCGCGGGAGCGAGATGGCAGCTGTGGACACTTAGCCAGCAATTCCTTCGTGTACTTGTTTGCTCATCATGGTTCTCGATCTGGCCTTCATTGCCTGATCCTCGGATTGACCGCCGAATACAGCAAATCCGTCAGAAAATTCACCGCGACGTACGTCAGCCCAATCGCCAGAATGCATCCCTGGACGAGGTAGTAGTCCCGGTTGGCAATCGCCTGGATCGTGAGCCGCCCGATTCCCGGCCAGGAAAAAATCGTCTCCGTGACAATCGTGCCGGCCAAGAGGGCGCCGAACTGCAAGCCGAGCACGGTCAGAATCGGAATCATCGCATTGCGCAACGCGTGACGATAAACAACCGTCCGCTCTGGCAACCCTTTTGCCCGCGCGGTGCGGATGTAGTCCTGGCCGAGCTCCTCGAGCATCGAAGTCCGCACCATGCGCGTGAGGATCGCCGCCAGCGCCCCTCCCATCGTGATCGCCGGTAGCACGAGATGCGCGAATGTGCCGGAACCGGAAACTGGCAGCCATCCCAATTCAATCGCAAAAAACAGAATCAGAACTGGCCCCAGCGCGAAGTTCGGAAACGATAGGCCAAACAGGCTAACGACACTCAGCAAGCGATCGTCCCAGCGATTGCGCCGGCGCGCCGACCGCACCCCCGCGGGAATGGCCAGCACGATCGCCACAAACAACGATGCCAGGGTAAGCTGCAAAGTAAACAGATACCGCTTCGCAATCAGGCTGCTCACTCCCTGGTTGTAACGGAGTGACTTCCCGAGATCCCCGTGCAGCACGCCCTTCCAGTAATTCAGATATTGCTGCCCGAGCGGGACGTCGAGCCCGTAAGCATGGCGTGCCGCCTCGATGTCGCCCGCGGCCGCGCCTTCTCCGAGCATTTGTTGGATGGGATCGCCCGGCACGAAGTGAATCAGGAGAAAAACAGTCGAGACGACCAGCCAGATGACTGGCAAGGTGTACAGCAGGCGGGAAAAGATAAAGCGCGGCATGCGACGTCTCTAATCCCCCGCCAACTGCTTCGCCGCCGTCGGCACTGGCTCAATCCTCACTGTCGCGATGCGATTCCCTTCCATCTTCTCGACCACAAAGCGCCGCCCTTCATATTCGAACGCGTCGCCTTCCTTCGGAATCTTCTGCAGCCGCGACAGCACAAACCCAGCCAGCGTCTCAAAGCCTTCGTCTTGCGGAAGTCTTAGTTCATACTGAGCCTCGAGGTCACGAATGTTGACCGCGCCGTCGAGCTCCAGCGGCGCGTTGGCATCGGTGACCGGCTGCGCGGCCGCGACGTCAAATTCATCTTCCAGTTCGCCCACCAGTTGCTCCAGCACGTCCTCGACGGTAATCACGCCTGCGGTCGAGCCGAATTCATCCACCACCACCGCCAAATGCCGCTTGCGCTGCTGAAACTCGCCCAGCAGTTCGAGCAACGACTTGGTCTCCGGGACCACTAGCACGTCGTGCATGATCTGGCTGATTTTCATGCTGGAAATGCGCAGCGCCGACGCCGGACTCGAACTCAGCGTCAGCCGAAACCGCGTCCAGCGCATCAGGTCTTTGGCATAGAGCACGCCCACAATGTGCTCGGGTCCACGCTGCGGATCGTACACCGGGATGCGCGAGTGCTGCTCCTCGACGACGCGCGACAGGGCATCATCCAGGTTCAGGTCGGCCGGCAGCGAAAAAATACGCGGCCGGGGCACCATCACCTGGCGCGCCGTGATGTTGTCCAGCTCGAGCGCGTTCAGCAGCATCTCTTCCTGAGCCGGGGAGAGCTGCCCCGAGTGGTGCGCTGCGGTCACAATCAGCTTGAGTTCGTCGGGCGAGTGCACCGATCCGTGGCGAATGTCGCGGGTCCCAAAGGCGCGCAGCACCAAACCGGCGATCCGAGTCATGACGGCCGTCAGCGGCCCGGTGAGGGTCAGAAAGACGTCCATCGGCGCGGCGACCGCGAGCGCCACTCGCTCGGCACGCTGCAAAGCGAGCGACTTCGGAACCAGCTCACCCAGAATTACGTGCAGCCCGGTGATCAGAACGAACGCGACGCCAACCGCGCAGGCGTGCGCATACAGGGCTGCGTAGGGAATGTGTCCAACCCAGCCTTCGAACAAATGCGCCAGTACCGGCTCACCCACCCACCCAAGGGTCAGACTGCAGACGGTCACTCCCAACTGCACGCCGTTGACGACACGCTGGAGTTGCTGATGCAGCTTGAGGACGGTCCGCGCGCCTACCCGGCCGGCTTCGATCAACTGTTGGATTCGCGTTTCGCGTACGCTGACCAGCGCAAACTCCGCGGCAGCGAAGAAGGCATTAGCTGCCACCAGGAGCAGGATGAGGAACACCCGCAGCAGCACGTACGCAATCATGGAGGGATAATTCTAACATTCCAAAGGGAATAAACCAGGTCTCAGGTGTTAGGTCTTAGGTCTCAGGTGTCAGGAATCTCGAAGCTCGCTGGTGAGAAATCGGGCAACGAGCACTGATGCGCAGGAAGCTGAGGCCAACGGGTGAACCAACCCAGTCCCGCTGCCCCCTGAGACCCCAAGACCTGAGACCTAAGACCTGACCCCTGAGACCTGTTTTTCCCCGCTTTCTTTTTCCCTGCCGGCAGGTCTAACTCACGGGAACCACACAGCTTGTCCGGTTGTCGATTTCGAGGAACTATTCACCCACGCAACCCGTAATACAGGATGAAGCTGACGTTCCCTGTTTTGGAATTCCAGGTAGGAGGCGGTTTGTGAACGGTAACGGAAATGGCAAGAAGTCAAAGCGGCGCAAGAGGATTATCTACGGTTCCATCGCAGCCGTCGTGCTTCTGGTGATCGTGGGCGGCGTGTACGCAGCCACCAGCGGCGGCACCAAGATCGATCCGTCGAAGCTGGCGAAAGTCGAAAAGGGCGATCTGGCCAAGAGCGTGGTGGCGACCGGCAAAATCGAGCCCATCACCAAGGTCGAGATCAAGTCCAAAGCCAGCGGCATCGTGAAGAAGCTCTACGTCGAGTACGGCGACAAGGTCAAGAAAGGCCAGCTCCTGGCTGAACTCGACAAGGAAGAGATCTACGCCCGGGTGGACCAGGCGCGCGCGCAGCTTGAAGCTTCCACCGCCAGCATGAACGCTACCCGCGCCGACCTGGAACGCGCCAAAGTGGACGCCGAAGGTCCCGATGTGCCCCTGCTCAAGCGCGCCTATGACCGTGCCAAGGGCATGGCCAAGGAAGGCGTGGTGTCCATTTCCGCGCTCGACGACGCGCAGAAGAACTACGAGATGTCGCTGAACAAGCAGAACGTCTCCAAAGCGCAGTTGCAGGTTCTGCAGGCCAAGATCGGTCAGTCCCAGGCACAGGTCGCGCAGGATCGCGCCAACCTGAAGCAGTTGGAAGAGCAGCTCGGCTACACGACCATCACATCTCCGATCGACGGGATCATTCTTTCGCGCGACGTGGAAGTTGGCGACGCGGTCAGCTCCATCCTGGTGCTCGGTTCCTCGGCCACGCTGGTCATGACTCTCGGCGACACCAGCGAAGTGTACGTAAAAGGCAAAGTGGACGAGAGCGACATCGGCAAGGTTTATATGGGACAGCCCGCCCGCATCAAGGTCGAGTCGTACAAAGACAAGACCTTCACCGGCAAGGTGAACAAGATCTCTCCCATGGGCGTGGAGAAGGATAACGTCACCACCTTCGAAGTGCGCGTCTCGATCAACAACCCCGAGGGCGTGCTCAAGGCCAACATGACCGCCAACGCCGAGATCATTCTGGAAGAGCACAAAGCCGTGCTCCAGATTCCGGAAGGCTCCATCATCTACGACAAAGACAAGAAAGCATCGGTCGAAGTTCCTGATCCCAAGGGCAAGGAAGGCAAGAAGAAAGTCGCCGTCAACATCGGCATCTCGAACGGCGCCAAGACCGAACTCCTGGGCGGCCTGAAGGAAGGCGATCAGGTGGTGCTGCAGTAGAAAATAAGGTCTCGGGTCTTAGGTCTCAGGTCTCAGCAAAGCCATGTTGGCGAAACTAATCCAGAGACTCTGAGAGCTGAAGACTGGGACCTGAGACCTTCACACCCGTGGAGTCGCTTCGTTATGAATAACATCACGATTCGCTATCGCGCAGTTCGTGTGCTGCTGTTTGTGCTGGCCAGTTCGCTGGCCGGCTTCGCATCGGTCGTTGGAACTTTCGACCGCTCGTTTCAGGTCAACGGCCCGGTTGATCTGGAAGTGCTCACCCGCTCCGGCGACATTACTGTCCGCAGTGGCTCGGCCGGCACGGTTTTCATCCACGCCAAGATCCACCTGGGAAATTCCTGGCTGGAAGGCAATCGCAAAGCGGACGTAGAGGAACTCCAGAAAAATCCTCCGCTCCGCCAGAACGGCAACAGCATTCGTGTAGATTACGTCAACTATCGCAACATCTCCGTGGACTACGAAATTACTGTCCCGGAAAACACCACCGTCCGCACGCACAGCGGCAGCGGTAATCAGTCGGTCGAAGGACTCAAAGGCAACGTCGATCTCGAGGCCGGATCGGGTGACATGCAGCTCTCCCGTTTGACCGGCGACCTGCGCTTCCAGACCGGCTCCGGCAACGTCCGCGGCCGTCAAATTTCCGGTCCGGCCCGCGTCAAGGCCGGCAGCGGCGATATCGAGATTGAAGAAGTCGGCGAAGGCGACGTAGATATCCGCACCGGCTCCGGCAACATCACCGTGAGCGGCATCAACGGCGGCTTCCGCGCCGAAGCCGGCAGTGGCGATATTCGCGCCAACGGCTCGCCCAAGAGTCTCTGGAGCATCCGTACCGGTTCCGGCAACGTGGACCTGCGCGTCCCATCGGAAGCAGCGTTCGACGTGGACATTTCCTCCAACTCCGGAACGGTGGTTGTCGATCATCCGGTGACCACGACCGTGCAGGGCCGCGTGCAGGAGCGCAAGAGCGTGGTCGGCAAAGTGCGCAACGGCGGACCAACCATCTCCGTACACACGGGCTCGGGCGATATTCGTCTGGATTAGAAGTGCAGGTGCCAGGTGTCAGGTCTCAGGTGTCAGGACTTGAAACATCTCCTGAGGCTGGGGTGCTGACCATGCTCGGCATCGATCGTGTACTCACCAGGCGGGTTCGAGGAATTTATTCGCGAGAGCAGCGAACCAGCCCAAGCCTTAACCTTACCGCCCGCCCCCCAACGCGCCCATCGATGCGGTGGAACTTGAGCGGATCGGCATTCTGATGGCGACCAAGTATGGCTGTCAATTTGTCGAGTAGAGCCCCACCTCCAGTACCTTCCCGACCGCAACTTGCTTTCCCAATCAACAATCACAAATCAACAATCGTCTAGTCCAACGTGCCTTGACGTCCTACTCTTCCCGCCTGATACTTTCGTCGGCCCCCCGACTCTATTTCCGTCGAGGCAAAAGATTGGCACGAACTTCGATCATCACCCTGACCACCGATTTCGGACTCAACGATCACTTCGTCGGCGCGATGAAAGGCGTCATGCTGGATCTTGCTCCCGACGCCCAGATCATCGACATCAACCACTCCGTCCAACCTTTCGATGTTCTCGATGGCGCGCTCACCATCTCGCAGGCCTACTCCTATTACCCTTCCGGCACCGTGCACATGGTGATCGTGGACCCGGGAGTGGGCACGGCGCGGCGCCCCATCCTTCTCACCGGCGACCGCCATCAATTCATCGCACCCGATAATGGAGTCCTGTCGCTAGTCTATGACCGCGAAGAGCGCCTCTCGGTTCGACACATCACCGCCGAGCATTACTTTCTCCAGCCCCGCAGCAACACCTTTCACGCCCGCGATATCTTCTCACCGGTCGCCGCTTACCTGGCGAAGGGAGTCGAACCTGACCGCTTCGGCGACGAGATCACCGACTACGTCCGCTTCGCCGCCCCACGCCCCAAACCCATTGATGAACGCACACTGCGCGGCGTCGTCCTGAAAATCGACCGCTTCGGAAATCTCATCACCAACATCACGCCGGAGGATCTGCCCTCGTTATTCGAAGCGCAACCGCCTGCTTTCAAGATCACGGTGGGGAGCAAGGGGCAAGCCACTCGCATCTTCACCAGCTACGCCGATGGCACGCCCGGAGAAGTATTCGGCATTCTGGGAAGCATGGGTTTCCTCGAAATCGCCGCCAACCGCGGCTCGGCCTTTCAACTCCTGGGCGCCGGCAAGGGCAGCGAAGTCAACGTTGTGATGGAAAGCCGCTAAGGCCCCCACACCAAACGTAGGAGTCATCTTCGTAAATGGCATGCGGGTACGCTTGTAAAGGTCTGTTTGCAGCAGTCAACGATCTCCTAATCTCCGAGAGGGCCACTAACCGAAACCGTGGATTGCTTCCGAGTCGCCCGTCCCTCGCCCGTAAGCTCGCCGAATGTGCGACGAAATGCATCAGGCCGCCCGCTTGTCCTTTAGTCACGCATTCGGTCAGGTTCGAAACACACAGGACCTCACGAGTTTCCTGGCAAGCGCGAACGCGGCCGGTGGGGACAAGGAACGGTCCAGATCTCATGCGAGTGCCTAGGGCGGCGCTTGACCTTGATGCAGTTCCCACTAACGCAGCCCGGCGGAAAATATGTGCCGTGGTGGGCGGTTGTCGGCTACTCGGAAGTTATCGCAGCGACCACCCCTGGTTGACTAGTCGGCCGTCGGAGAAATGCTTTGTCATCTAGAGACTCTTCGCCTTGGGATGGACATAGTGATCCATCTCACCCGTCCACTTCAGAAAGCGCCACAGGTTGTCCCGCTCGGTCCACAGGAATTCCCAGAATTCCAGGAACCCGATCTTGGTCATTTTGACGCCGGTATAGGTCTCGACGCGCCAGAGCAAGTAGGGACTGCGCCACGGCGCCAGCCGGTGTCCGCGAGTGGAATTCCAGAGAAAACGCAGCATCTGCCGCATCGCTATCCAGTATAGCGCCCGCGCAAGATTAGGCCTGCCCCAGGAGTAATGTCCCGCCACTGCGGAGTTATCACTCGCCCTGATCCCGCCATGCTTAAATGTTTGAGGAAACTCTTCATACATCCAAGATGGCATCTCAGGACAACCCGGCTGGCGCGCTCTTCGCCTCGGGCGAGAAGCGCAATCTGATTTTGTGTCTCCTGCTGGTGACCTGCACGCTAGCGCTCTACAACGCCGTCAACCAGAACGGCTTCGTCAACTACGACGACGACGTTTACGTTACCGCCAACCGTCACGTCCAGGCCGGACTCGGCTGGGGCACGATTCGCTGGGCCTTCACCACCTTCGACGCCGCCAACTGGCATCCGCTGACCTGGATTTCCCACGCCCTCGACTATCAACTCTTCAAGCTGAATCCCGCCGGTCATCACTACACCAACGTTCTGCTGCACTGCGCGAACGTCGCGCTGCTGTTTCTGTTGTTGGTGGAGGGAACCGGGCGAGTGTGGCCATCTCTCATCGCAGCCGCGATCTTCGCCGTGCATCCGCTCAACGTAGAATCGGTCGCGTGGGCCGCCGAGCGCAAGAACGTGCTCAGCATGCTTTTCCTGTTGCTCGCACTTTGGGCCTATCAGCGCTATGCCCGCAAGCCCAGCGTTACGAGATACGCCGCCGTGGCCCTCCTGTTCGCCTGCGGGCTGATGGCCAAGCCGCAGGTGATTACTCTTCCCTTTCTGCTTCTGCTTTGGGACTACTGGCCCCTCCGCAGATTGGAATTCGGATCGGCGCAAGCAAACTCACGCTCGGACCAGACCCGCTCCCTCGGTTGGTTACTCCTCGAGAAAGTCCCCCTGCTCGCCCTTTCCGTCGCGAGTGCCGTCGTGACCCTCGTAGCACAACGAGCGGGCGGAGCAGTTCGCTCGGTCATCGAATATCCCCTCAACGTGCGGCTCGAGAATGCGGTCGGCGCGTACTTCGACTACGTCGGGAGGCTGCTCTGGCCGCTGCGTCTGTCTCCCATGTACCCGCACCCGGGAGACTCTCTGCGCGCCTGGCAAATCGCGGTCGCCGCGATCTTTGTGGCCACGGTGACTGCGCTTGTCTTTCTTTTCCGGCAGAAGCGCTATCTCCTGGTCGGGTGGTTTTGGTATTTGGGAGCGCTCGTCCCCATGATCGGCCTGGTCCAGGTGGGACAGCAGGCAACCGCCGATCGCTACATGTACGTGCCCATGATCGGGCTGCTGCTGGTGTTTTCGTTCGGACTCGCCGATTGGGCCGGCGGCCGGAGAACGCGCGTCGTCCCTCTCGCCTGCGCGACCGGCCTCGCATTCGTCGCACTCGGATTGCTCACGTACCGCCAGGTCGGCTTCTGGCACGATAGCGAACGGTTATGGTCGCACGCCGTCACGGTCACGAAGGGCAACTACGTTGCGCACATAAATCTCGGCGAAACCATGCTCAACCAGGAACGCACGGCAGAAGCAGCCGCGCACTTTCGCGCCGCCGTCGAGATCCGGCGCAACGATCCGGCCGCGCACCTCAACCTGGGAACCTGCGAGCGCCGCCAAAAGAACTACGCCCAGGCTCTGCAAGAAGATCAGGCCGTGCTCCGGTTGACCTCGGACAAGGGACTGCGTGCTTACGCGTTCGTCAACCTGGGTTCGGACTACCGCCACCTCAAGGATTACCCGCGGGCCAAGGAAAGCTACGAAGCCGCGCTTCGCATTAACCCGGAGGCCGCGCGCGCTTTCGTCGGCCTCGGCGTGCTGGCTCAGAAGGCCGGAGAGTTTGATCAAGCCGTGAAGAACTACTCGCGAGCGGTTGAACTCGAACCGAGCGACGTTGCTTACCTTCTTCTATCCCAGGCGCTCCAGCAAAGCGGCCAGACCGCCGCATCGCAAGCGGCATTAGAGGCGGCACAGCGCGTCTCGCCCGACTTCGACCGCGCGCGCCAAGCCGTCCGCGACCTGCAGGCGGAGTAATCCCGCTCCACGCGCCTCGTCGCACTCGCCGCCTGAGTTCGGCCTAGCTCTTCTTGCCCGTCACCGCATAGAAGGCAGTCGCTTCCTGCTCAACATTCCGGCTGCCGCACTTCGGGCATTTGATTTCCGTGTCGTGCTCTTGCAGGGTGAGGACCATCTCAAAGGTCCTGTGGCAATCGTTGCAGACGTAGTCGTACACGGGCATGGGGGCCTCCCGCTGGATGCAAGGAGAATTATAGCGCTGAAGTCTGTGGATTGTCCGTGATGGGTAAACTAAGGAACGGCCGGCGCTCGCTCGGCCCTTCGGTAAGATCCCCCTCTACTTCCTCACAACATCCACGCTGGCCCGGGTATTTTCCCAGTCCATGTGCACCGTGCACTTGTTGCCGGCCTGATCGAAGGTGATGGTGAAGTTCTCAACCGGCGCGGCAGTCTTGGCAACGCTCATCGGCACGCGCGCAAAATCCTCGCCTTCGCCCGGGTAGACTGCTCCGGACTCGCCCGTCTTCTTGCTGATCACCAAAGTCCACTTGCTTTCCTCGGGGACCGTGAAAATGGTGTAGCTGCCCGCGGGAACATTCTGTCCGCCAACCATCACATCGGCGTCCGTGACGAAGGTTGTGGCCTCATTGGCGCCGGTCCGCCAGATTTGTCCGTAGGGAACGAGTCCGCCGAAGATCTTGCGCGGCTGATGGGTCTTGGGATCATTGATACGCGGGCTGGAATAATCCATCTTGACGGTCTTGCCATCGGAAAACTTGCACTCCGCGCTGGCCGGCGGACTGGGCCGCTTCGATTTGTCCTGCGAGCCCATTTGCGCGCAAACAAGAGTTGTGATGGCGAAAAGTAATGAGGTGAGAAGAGCAAACTTCTTCATGACGATTCCTCCTGAGAAAGCACTTGGCACTTGGTATTTAGCACTTGGCCCAGAAGCCTTGCGAGCCGGCATCTTTGGGAACTACCGGCTGAGTCCGGCTTCACGCTAAATGCTAAGTGCTAAATGCTAAGCGCTGAATTATACAATCTCTTCATGGCCGTCTTCGACGATCGACAGGACGAACTGGAGCACTTCGAAACCCGCATGGGCGTGCCTCGCGGACGCCTGGCCGTCACCATGGACCTAGTCACCGACGCCATGGCTCTCATTGGACAACACGGCGTGTATTGCCAAAGCCAGCGCTGGCCCGGCAAGCCGGTCATGGACATTCAAATGATCATGAAGAGTCTCACCGACGCCAAAGAGCTGATTCAGAGCGTCATGGAAGAACTGCGCACCAAAGCCTGATGCCTATCGGCACCTCCCCGCGGGGCCGTACTGCGCCTACAATCCAAGAAATGGAGCGCAAAGTTTTCTGGATCGCTTTTGCAGTTCTCGGCCTGCTCGCCGATTTCCTGCTGCCGCTCTGGTGGGCGCTAGCCGCGACGATTCCGATCGCGTACGCTGCCTGGTGGGTCGCCTATCGCAGCGACTGGTTCTAGCCGCACAGAAGAGAAACCACGGGTTCTTAGCTGTCATCCAGAGCGATACGAAGCTGCAGCCCAGGAAAATTTGTTCTGGACCCAAACGCCCGTGTCGGACATCTGTTAAAACCTGGACGCGCGGAGCTTCCGGCTGTCGCGGTTGATGCTTCCCGCGTCCTCAGTGAGAATGCCCAGACACCCAAAATCGGAGGATTCAATGCAACGCAAGTCTCTTAGCGCTCTGGTAGTCGCCGCAGCCCTCGCGCTGCTTAGCGCCGCATCTCTGGCCCAAACCGCCACGCTCACCGCCGAGGAACGCGACGCCGCCCTCAAACACCTGCAAGGTACGCACGACGCTTTCCTGCAATCCATCTTCGGGCTGTCGGAGAAGCAGTGGAGGTTCAAGCCCGCTCCGGGCCGCTGGTCGGTCGCCGAAGTTGCCGAGCACATCACGATCTCCGAGTCCACGCTCCTGGGGTTGGTGCAGAAGCAAATCATGGCGTCGCCCGCCGCGCCGGACAAGCGTGCCGAAGTCAAAGGGAAAGACGAAGTGGTTCTCACCGCGGTCCCCGACCGGAGCCACAAAGCGCAAGCTCCAGAGTTCCTGAAGCCCACAAACCGCTGGGCAACGCAGGCGGAGCTGACCAAGGCCTTCGAGGAAGAGCGGAAAGCGACGATGGATTACGTCAAGACCTCCAACGACGACCTGCGCGACCACTTCGGACCTCACCCCGTGTTGGGAACGCTCGACGGCTATCAGTGGATTCTGCTGATCTCCGCCCACTCCGAGCGCCACACCAAGCAGATCGCGGAAGTGAAGGCGGATCCGAACTTCCCGAAGGAGTAGCATTCTCCGCGTACGGGTGGAGAGCCGGGCGTCCACGCCTGGCTGGACGGGCGAGACGCCCGTCCTTCCACCGGGCGACTCATCACCCGGTCACGGTAGCGGACGAATGGACCCTTCCGGGGGAAACTCTTCCATGTAGAGTTCAGTCGCTTCCTTGAGGTTGGCGATGGCCTCTTCAACAGTCTTTCCTTGGCTGACCGTGCCAACCGCTGGGCAGTCGGCAACGTAGAGGTCGCGTTCTTTGTGCAAAACAGCAGTGAATCTGCCCACTGGCATTAGTTCGCCTCCACAAAACGCGTCCCCTCGCTGACTGTCCTGCCGTAGTTACGCCGCTAGAAAGTCGGACACGTTCAGCAAGAGAGGGGCGCGTAAGGCTTCAGCATCTCCCAGTATTCAGTCGGCTGCAAGATTCGGATTCCAAGTTCATGTTGCAGATGCTTGGCGTTTTTGGGCAGTTTTGTCTCGACTGTGAGGAATACATCACACTCAAATGCAACTGCATCGCGGACTAACCGCTTATCTTTGACGCTTAGATACCCAAATGAGCCGGTCGACAGCCTACGAGCGATCCTGTCCCCTTCACCAGTGAATCCGCACTCGTACAATCGACGACACTCCTCCCAATAGCCCAGCACTTCCAGCGTCCAGCCCAAATAGTTGCCATCTCTTTTGTCAAGCACCTCATCTAGGCTCGAGCGGGACAACGCAAGCTCGACTGGAGCCCGCTGATAGACAAGTACGATCTTGCGGAGTGCCTCGACGTTCTGAATGCCGTTGGTTACTCCCCACAACTTGTCGTTTGGAGGAATCTCCGCGCCGTCGTAAATGTATTCCCCATAACACTGCAGCGTCTGCAGGGTGCATGAATCAAGGAAAATGCGACGCGGTAACTCTGCCATCAGATCACGTACTTTCCCCGCTCAATCGTCTTCTGCGCGATCTGCTGCCGCAGCGCAATCTGGTTGAACGGTTCATGCTTGGCCAGTCGCCGGACAATCGCCAGCTGGGTCCGCAGCATATCGCCATCGGCCACGTCGGCGATGACCTTCTTCGCCGCTGCCTCAACCTTCTCCAGCGCTTGCGTCATGTACACGCGGGTCATCGCGATCGGCAGCGCCGCCGCCGCTTCGCCTTTCTGCTCGGCGATTTTCTGCGCGCGCAGCACGGCCGACTCCATGGCATAAATCTCAATCGTCATGTCGGCGATCGCGCCCATGACTTCCTGCTGGTCCTGGATCGCCTGCATGTATTTCTGCGTGGCTGCGCCCGCCACAAATAGTCCGAGTTTCTTGGCGTTTGCGACCAGTTTGCGCTCGTCCGCCAATGGTCCTTCGATCTCTTCACCCGCCGACGGCCCGCTCAGCACTTCGTCCATCAATTTCTTGATTGCCGGCATGAGCGGCAGTTGCCCGGACATGGCACGCTTCAGCAGAAATCCTGTGATGATGAGCCGGTTGATTTCGTTCGTACCTTCGAAGATGCGATTGATGCGCGCATCGCGATACGCCCGCTCCGCCGGATACTCTTCGACGAAGCCGTAGCCGGCGTAGATCTGCAGCGTCTCGTCCACGACATAGTCAATCATCTCCGATCCCCAGATCTTGAGGATCGAGCACTCGACGGCATATTCCTCGATCGCTTTGCGCGTCTCTTTCGCCGCTTCGGGACTCGACTTGTCAAGGCTCGAAAGCAGATCGTCCATCATGCCGACCGTGCGATACACCAGCGACTCGCCGACGTAAATCAGCGTCGCCATGTTGGCGATCTTTTCCCGCACCAGGCCGAAATCCCCGATCACCTTCCCGAACGCCTTGCGCTGCTTGGCATAGCCCACAGCGTGCTCGATCGAAACGCGCGCCCCGCCCACGCACATCGCGCCCAGTTTGAAGCGTCCCACGTTCAGGATGTTGAAGGCGATGATGTGTCCCTTGCCAATCTCGCCTAGCAAGTTTTCCACCGGAACCTTGCAGTCGTTCAAAATAATCGGGCAGGTGGACGATCCGCGAATGCCCATCTTGTGCTCTTCGGCGCCGACGGAAAATCCCGAGAAAGTTCTCTCCACCAGGAATGCCGAGAATTTCTCTCCATCAATCTTCGCGAACACCGTGAACAGGTCGGCAAAGCCGGCGTTGGTGATCCACATCTTCTCGCCGTTCAGGATGTAGTGTTTGCCATCTTTGGAAAGCTCCGCCCGCGCACGGCAGTTGAGCGCATCCGATCCCGAAGAGGCTTCCGAAAGCGCGTACGCCCCAACCATCTCGCCCGCCGCCAGCTTTGGCAGATATTTCTTCTTCTGCTCTTCCGTCCCAAAATAAACAATCGGCAGCGTGCCGATCCCGCTGTGCCCGCCCCAGGTGGTGGCGAACCCGGCGTACTTTGCCATGTGGTCGGCGATCACCGCGGCGGTGACTTTATCCATCTCGAGGCCGCCGTACGCCTCGGGAATTTCAACGCCACTGAGCCCGAGATCGCCGGCTTTCTTGAGCAGGTCACGAGTAACGGAAAAGTCTTTGTGCTCAATCTTCTCGGCCTGCGGCAGGATCTCGTTGACCGCGAACTCTTCCGCCGTCTGTCCGATCATCTGATGCTGTTCGGAGAAATCTTCCGGAGTAAACACATCGGTCGTCTGCCGCTCTTCCAGCAGAAAGCTGCCGCCGAGAATCTTGGTTTTAAGGATCGCGGTACTAGCCATGAATGATACCTCCCTGACTTCGGCGTGCGGCAACCATGAGCGCCGCGCGCTGCTCTTACCTTCGACACTCAAAAGTGTATAAGCTGGTGGTGCAATTTTCTAGCTGAGGCAAAGCGCTATGGTAATGGACAGCCCGCAGCGTTCCGATTTGGCTCCGGTCTCAAACCGGTCTTGGCGATCTTGGGTGATCATAGCGCTTTCGTTTTTCGCGGGAGCGCTGGTGGCTTTTGTAGCTCTCCTGCTGATCGTGCGCGCATCCCAAGGCTGGGCAGGCACTGTGAGTTCCTGGCTGCAGAGAACGGCTCGTACGGACCTGAGCCAGCCCACAGTCGTCGACCGCATCCAGAAGCTGCAGCGGCTCGAAACCGTGGTCTACACCATGGACAAAATCGTCACCGGCGAGAAGGAGAGTGTAATTCTTCCAAACTTCCTTGCTGGAGACCGCCTGCTCCTCCTCGTGCACGGAGAAGTCATCGCCGGCATCGATTTCCAGACGCTCAAGCCGAGCGACGTTCAGGTCAATGGCAAGAAGGTTCGCGTTCGTGTCCCGCAACCGCAGGTCCTGGTAACAAAACTTGACAGCGCGAAGACCCGCGTCTACTCGCGGCAAACGGGGCTGCTCGTAGCAACTGATCCTAATCTCGAATCGCAAGTCCGAGAAGAAGCCGAGCGCGATCTTCGGCGTTCAGCGCTGGCGGACGGCATATTGCAAAAGGCTCAGGAGAACGCGCGTTCGACGATCACCAGCCTCGTTCAGAGTATGGGATTTGAGGAAGTACAGTTTGAATGAGCCCAATCAAGGGCCTTAACCACAGAGAACACAGAGGATCACGGGGTAACCCATCGATTCCTCCGTGACCCGCAGTTCCCCCCGGGTTAAAGGTTTTCGAAAATCCCCGCTGCGCCCATGCCGCCGCCGACGCACATGGTCACCATACCGTAGCGGGCCTTGCGGCGCTTGATCTCGCGGATCACGCTGGCGGTCAGCTTCGCGCCGGTGCATCCTAGCGGATGTCCTAACGCGATCGCGCCTCCGTTCGGATTCACGCGCTCGGGATCGAGTCCGCCTTCTTTGATCACGGCCAACGACTGCGCCGCAAAAGCTTCGTTCAGTTCGATCACACCGATGTCGGAAAGCTTCAGCCCGGCCAGCTTCAACGCTTTCGGGATTGCGAACACCGGTCCTAGTCCCATTTCTTCGGGCTTGTATCCGGCGGTGGCGAACGAGACGTAGCGCACCAGCGGCGTGAGATCCAGCGCATTCGCACGGTCGGCCGACATGACTACTGCCGCCGCGGCGCCGTCCGACATCTGCGACGAATTTCCCGCCGTGGTCACGCCCTTCACGTGAAATGCCGCCTTGAGCGCGGCCAGAGCTTCAAGCGAAGTATCGGCGCGCGGACCTTCGTCGGCCTTGAATGTAATTTCCTGGCGCTGGAAGGCGCTGTGCGGGCTATTCGCCCGCACCGGACGGGCGAGGGCGCCCGTCCCTACGTGGCCATTTCCGCCGTTCGGTGTGACGAAGCTCACCGGGACGGGCACGGTCTCGTCTTCAAACTTCCCTGCCTGGATCGCCGCCAGCGCCTTCTGATGGCTGCGCAGCGAGAACTCATCGCACTGGGCGCGCGTGATGCCGAAGCGCGTTGCCAGCCGCTCCGCGGTCAGGCCCATTGAGAGATAGGCATCGGGATAGTGGTCCACCAGCCACGGGTTGGGCGAGATCTTGTTGCCGCCCATCGGGATCATGGACATGGACTCGGTCCCACCCGCGACCATCACCTCGGCCCCGCCTGCCATGATGCGCTCGGCTGCCATCGCAATTGCCTGCAATCCCGAGGAGCAGAAGCGATTGATGGTCACCGCCGACACCTCGACCGGCAACCCCGCACGCAGTGACGCGATGCGCGCCACGTTCATCCCCTGCTCGGCCTCGGGCATGGCACAGCCGAGAATGACGTCTTCAATTTCTTTGGGATCAAGTTGCGGCACGCGCGCCAGCGCGCCCTTGATCGCGACCGCAGCCAACTCATCAGGACGCGTCGCCCGCAGCGTCCCCTTGAACGCGCGGCCGACCGGAGTGCGGACGGAAGAAACCAGAACGACTTCTCGCATGTGAGACTCCATTGCTATTGTAGCGCTAGGAATTGCAAACTTGCGTAAAGTTGCACGTGGAACATTCTACTTTTCTTAAAGTTAATAGTGGTGGCTGGAAGTGATTGAAGAATGAAGGGTTACGGGATGGTTGTTATCACCCATAAAAATCGCAATTGTTACAAATAGGTGGACGGTTTTTTTTGAGGACCCCGGCGGAGGTATGAACGCTGTTCCCGTCCATTATCCCTTCAGACTGTCATCCTGAGCGGAGTTGTCGTTCACGTAGCGAACGACAACTCAGTCGAAGGACCCCTGCGCCTTGGCCAAGTGACTGAAGAACTGGTGAGCGCGGAAGGAATCGAACCTTCAACCTACTGATTAAGAGTTACGGACGAGTGGATCGTAAAAGTGATGTATCGGCAAAGAAACAAAAGGGTTTAACCAATTTCAGCGCGCACGGAAGAGTCCAGGGCCTCTGTTGGATCTGTTGGGTTTAGCGAACGGTGTTTGAGTGCGTACGCCACAAAAGTCCCCACAGTGAGAATTCTTACGGTGGGGTCCCGGATGCTACTCGTCAAGGTTATGTTGGAACAGTCTCGTCAACTTTTGGCTCATCTGAAACGTTCCCGGCGGCCGGTTCTTCTTCCGACATTTCAGTCTGTTCTTCTAGTTCCGGTGCCTCATTTTTTTGCTCCTCTTTTTCTTCCGCCTTTTGTTCCTGCTCCAATTGTTGATCAACCCGTTCTTCAGCCTCGCCAGTGAGTTGTTCGTCAAACTGTTTCAAGAGTCCAGGCAGAGTCTCTAAAATTTGCGGGAGCAGCTTAATTCCTTCCTTAAAAGCCTTCGCCAAAGACTTAACCATTTCTGGATCAAGGAGGCCTAGCGCACTGCTTTCCCATGGTCCGCCATTGTTATTTCTGCCAGTTGCAAAAAGACTCTCAAAGTCCGGCATATCCAAAGTTTCAAACTCTCGGAACAGGTCATCTATTTTTTCTTGAAGAATACGCTGTTTTTCCTCGCGAATGAGCCGCTCTCTTTCCTGGCGCAGAAGCTCTGCCTTCTGCATTGCCAATGCCTCCTGCTCGACTTGAAGCTTGTGCAGTTTTCTTGCTTCCGATGCTAGCCCCGGCGGATCGTCTTCGGTCGGAGGCAGTCCCATTTGTTCTCTGAGTCTGTTTAATTCCGTTTTTGACTTTTCCACCAGTTCAGTTAGGTGAGTAATCTCTTGTTCTCCCGCCCGGGTTTTATCCTCGAGATTTTTCAGGTCGTTCTCTGGAGAAAAATTGATCCCTGCCGCTTCCCGAGCTTCCGGGGAAGCCACACTTTCTTGCAGATGTTCAAGTCCGCCCGTTTCTGTTTCGGGAGTGGTGTTTGCGACCATACTGCTATCGGGTAGTGTTTCGAAAGATTCACCTTCCATATAAGAAAGCCGATATATCGACAGGGAGCAAGGGGTATTTAGAGGTTCTCCCTCTCTGAAAACAAAACGAAGCGGCATGATGAAGGTACTATGCACCATCACACCACTTCGCTTGGTTTCCAGGGTACCAAGACGCTTTCTATTCGTAAACACCTGGCGCCGTACAAAGAACTTTTTACCAAACCCCTGTTCGAAACGTGCGCAAGTTTCCTGGAGACGTGCATCCGGGAGCGGGATCATGCCTTGGCCGCGGTGTCGGCGCAGGCGGCCAAGTCCATTTCCGGTATCAGCTATTTTTTAAACGATGGGGTTTGGGATCATCGCGAACTGCAGCGCGCTCGTCTCAAGACGATCGAGACGCATCATGATCTTAAACCCAGAAGCGCTGACCTGTGTATTGTGGATGAAACCTGTGCGGCCAAAAGCGGCAAGACATTCGAAAAACTGGACTGGGTACACGACGGCCGGGACGGGCAGATCAAGCCCGGCTACCGTCTCCTGGGACTTCTCATCGTGAATCAGAAGCGCGGCATCCGCTACATGCTTGACCTCATGCCGCTCACCACCAAGACCGATAACTTTCGGAGTATCTGGCGATCCTGGATTCGGCTCATCGGGCGGAATCTGGCGCATATCAAAGCCAAAGTATTCGTATTCGATGCCGGATTTCGGAATCAATATTTGCTCAAGTTTATCCGCAACGCCGGTAAACAGTTCGTCATCCGCGTGCTAGCTTCCATGGTGCTGGAAACTGCCGACGGCAAAGTGAAGCTCGGTACGCTCCGGAGAAAAACGAAACGGCATCGGGTGCGTATGGGATCGATCGGCGTGGTGGAGTTCTGGGCAATGTCCGGCGTGATGCATGCATGGGAAAAAGAAATTCCCCAAATCCTGTGGGTGCTCCTGACCCGCCGCCAGGGTTTCCGTAATCCGCTGATCCTCGCCACCAGCCAAAAGCTGGAAACTCTGGAGGAGATGGCCACCTGTTACGGGCAGTATCTGGCCAGATGGTCGATCGAGCTTTCCTTCAAAGAGTTAAAATATGATCTCTCCCTGGAAGACTTTCGGGTGCGCTCGCTTAAAGCCATTGCCCGCTGGATTGCCTTGGTAGTCCTGGCCATACTCTGCTAACGCTCATCCTGGGTGCGGTACGCAAGAGGCCGCTCCTCTTCGCCCTCCTCCGGGATATTCTGAAAAAGGCACGCAAGATTCGGGATGTACTGTTGATTGGCCTCACAAAACTCTACGAAATGCTGTTTCCAAAGGTCGTTGCTCCCCATCGTATTTCTCCGTATATCTATGCCAAAAGTTAAGGGTCAAAAGGGTGATTTTTTGGAAAGGTTAGATCCTGAGTCTGGGCAAACCTCGCTAGCCGAAAACGAGCGCAGTGCGACCTGAGCGACCCCTTCACTATTTCAATCCGTATTGGAACACGATTGTGGTCCCATCGTTCAGGGTGATTGTATAAACATACGTTTTATTCGCTGCCAAGCTCTTGGTGCTGATATTAAAGATCCACTGTTGATTGGCTGCATCCCAACGAAAAACGGTATCCGAGGATGTCGAATCAACGGTCTCGTCAACGTTAGTGACCGTGCCGCTGATGATCTGCGTCAGGAAAAAGCCGCTGACCACTCCAGTGGTTCCGACAGAAACACCATTGATGTCGCAGACCCGGAACTTGGCCGGAATAGTGCGTCCCTGCTTCCATACGCTGCTGCCATCCGCGTTGATCGGCTGTAGAATCTGATGGCCGAGATCCCCGTAGCAATTCGTACCCAGCGGTTCGTAGTGCACCAACTGGCTCAGAGCTGCCGAGGTGCTACCCGTGAAGTTGCTGTCGCCGGCGTACACTGCGGTGATGGAATGCGAGTTCACTGCGAGTGGCGAAGTGGTGAGCGTCACCTGACCCGCAGAGTTCAACGTGCCACTGCCCAAGGTCGCTGACCCGTCCATGAATGTGACTGTCCCTGTGGGAGTTCCTGCTCCCGGCGCAACCACTGTGACCGTCGCAGTGAAGGTAACTGACTGGTTGAGAATCGATGGATTCGCCGAAGAACTGACCGCCGTGCTGGTTGAAGCCTTGTTCACGATCTGGGCCAACACCGCCGAGGTGCTTCCGCTAAAGTTACTGTCACCGCCATAAACGACGGTAATCGAATGTGATCCGACGGAGAGCGAGGAACTGTTGAATGTTGCCTGGCCTCCACTCATGGTTCCCGTACCTATTGCCGTCGTTCCATCGTTAAAGGTAACCATCCCTGTGGGGGTGCCGCCACTTCCTGTCACCATAGCTGTGAACGTGACAGACTGGCCGAACATAGAGGGATTAGCCGACGAAGTTACTGTCGCTGACGTGGGGCTACTGCTTGCTATTTTTGCCACAAAGCCGTCGTATTGCCCACCTCCGGAAGATGCTTGTAACGCGCCTGAGGTCATTGGGAAGTCCGTCGAATTAGTCAATCCCGCTACATAGCCGCTGCCAGAAGCGTCCACTGCAACACCTAATGCGGCATCGTTACTTCCACTGCCCCCCAAATAAGTGGAGTACAGCACGGCTGAGCCTGCGGCATTGAGCTTCGTCAAAAAGCCGTCCGACGGGCCTCCAGAGACAGGCTGTACGGCATTTGTGGTTGGGAAATCTGTCGAAGCTGTCTGGCCGGCTACGTAGGCTTCACCCGATGTGTTCAGTGCGATGGCCTGACCGTAGTCACCGCCGCTGCCGCCGAGGTACGTGGAATACAGAAGCTGGGTGCCACTTGAATTCAGTTTGCTGACGAAAGTATCCGTCGAGCCGCCGGAGCCGGTCTGGAATGCGCCGGTTGTCATCGGAAAGTTTGGTGAGTCCGTCCGGCCGGTGACGTAGGCATTACCAGAAGAGTCTACCGCGATCCCACCCGGTTCGTCCGAACCGCTGCCGCCGAGATACGTGGAGTACAGCAGTCCGCCGGTTGGGTTGAGCTTCACGACGAAGTTGTCATCGGAGCCGCCAGCGCAGGTGGTCTGGTAGGCACCTGAGGTGATCGGTAAGCTGCCGCTGCACTCGCTGCTTCCAGCCACATAAGCGTTGCCCGACGCATCTGCGGCGATCCCGGTAGTGGTGCTCGAATTCCCATTGAAATAGGTGGAGTACACAAGTCCAGAGCCGCTGGCGTTTAGTTTCGTGACGAAACCGGAAACGAACCCGGTCAACGTGCTCTGTAGCGCCGCCGAACTGGGGAAATTAGTGGAACGGGTCAGACCTACGATGTATGCGTTGCCGCTGGGATCGATCGCGATGCCGTGAGCCTCGTCTGCCCCATTGCCCCCGAGGTAAGTAGAATAGACCAGTCCGGATCCCGTCGGATTTAGCTTGGCTACAAATCCATCTCCGAAAGTCGCACCAGCCCAGAAGCCGCTCCCTCCAAATGCAGTTTGGAACACGCCGGACGTGGTCGGAAAATCCGTTGTCGATTCGGTGTCGCCTGTGACATAGGCATTGCCGGAACTGTCGACCGCAATGCCGAACCCACTATCCGGACCGCTCCCGCCCAGGTATGTGGAGTAGACAAGTCCTGACCCAGTTGGATTCAGCTTGGCCACAAATGCATCGCAACAAAGAAACGGAAAACCGCCTGATCCGGCAAAAGTGGTCTGAAAAGTTCCAGAAGTCGTGGGAAAATTCGGGGAATCCGTAAAACCCGTCACGTATGCACTTCCTGACGCGTCTACGGCGATCCCACGAGTCTCATCCAACCCACTCCCACCCAAGTAGGTCGAGTACATCAGTACCGGATCAATGATCAGTGGCCGGTTCGTATCGTAACTGGCTACTCGGAATCCCACCCGGTTTGGGCGCTCCAGGGTGTATCCTCCTGCGATTTCGCGCCTCTCCCCAGCAAGCTCCTGGTACACCAGCGGCTTGCGCAGCCGGACTTCTCCCCCCGGCACTTCCAGCACTAGGTTGCCGCCATCCAGTCGGATTTTCTTGGCGCCCTCGACCTTCAGTCGAATCGCCCTGGGATCCGAACCAGGGGCGACGATGAAGTCGTGCTCCAGTTGCCGCTGGTTTCCGTAGTACACGAGGTCAATTCCGGGGTAGACGTCGCGGTATCTCACCTTGCCGAACGTGGGCACATTCGTACGCCATTTCTTGGGGTCCTTGCCGATGAAGTAATTGCTTTTCCCCGGCAGCTCTTCCAGTCCCCCCACCACAGGGGAGGGATTCGCACCCGTCAAGCGAACCCGCAACACGGCAGATTGCTGAGCTTCGCCCTTGCCCAGCGCTCTGTCCGCGCCAGACACTCCAGGACGACGGCTCGGCTGGGAGTGGCCTGTTGCAAGCTCCAGCACGGCCTCACTAGGAGTCAGGAAAAGCGTATAGCGGCTGCCGCGTGACAAAAACTTCACCCGGCTGTCAGTCTGCCCTTGGTTGACTTCAAAGGTCAGTGGCAGTTTGCCGTAGGCTTCAGCTAGGCGCATCTGATCGACCTTCAAGAGTTGATCTGCGTCCCCGACTTGCTGAGAGGGGGCCTTAGTCGCCCAGGTTCTACTCTGGGCGAAGGTTTGCATATTGAAACCAGCGACGAGCGATCCGAAAACGATAATGTTGAATATCGAGTTGGAGATTCTCCTGGTGTACGTCATTGCCCTCTCCTTGGTTGAGAACGTTGTTTGCGCTCTCCAGCGTTTTGAGTTGGCCAAGGCCCCAAAACGACAAAGGCCGCCGATTCGGCAATGACGCCCGAAACCGGCGGCCTCCGAGTGCTTCGGTCAGCCGAGGACTAACTCAGATCAATGCAGTCCGGCTATCCGCCGAACTTCACTTTTTTGGTCGTTACCTCCGCCAGGACAGGAAGTCCGTCCTGGATCTTCAATTTTTCAATTTCTCCGAACTGTAGCTGCTCGCAATAGCCCAAGAACTCTTGCCACGCGGGGTGAAGACTGGATGACATCTCTGAGCTTCGGACTTCGAACTCGTTGGTATTCACCCGAAATCGGACTTCCTTTGCCATAAATCAAAACCTTGTACACCAACGCTTGGTGGGTTACGGGTTTCGCCGCCAATCGGGTCGGCTCCCGGTCACACCCAAATCTGCAAGTCCCGAGCCGTCGGCGTTGATGACATACATGTGATACTTTGCGGAGAAGGAATTCTGCTGAAACACGATCTTCAAATCATCTGGCGACCAGCTCGGCCCGAGAGCGCTGATGCCGTAGGTTGCCGTCAACTCCACCGGATTGGCCGGATCGGCTAGGCTGACTTCCCACAATGCGGAGTTATTAATGTCGCTGAGTAAGCGCGCCTCGAGGACGATCTTGTCTTGCGTCTTGGCCCAATCCGGCTTGTAGATCTGACTGTTCTGGAGCGGGCCTGCTGCAGTGAGATCGGTTGTGCTTGTAATGCCCACGACCCCATTCACCAGGGCGAGATCGTATTTGTAGAGGTGCATCGGGGTGCCGACATTACAGTCGCTCGACTGGCCAGCCAGGCGCGTTGCGTAGTGGTCCCATGTGGGATAGAACTCATCAAGGCCCGGTGAATTGGTTAAGTTGAGCAGACCGGTCCCATCCAGGTTGACAATAAATAGATCGTGACATCCCAGGCCTGGAAAGTTATCGGCAAACGCAATCTTCGACAGACTGTCAGCCGCAGGCGCCGGGGACCAAACAGCGTCATTAAAGAACCAGTCATTTGTGGCGACAACCTTGTGCAAGGCGGTCCCATCCTTGTTGATGATGTAAATACCCGAGCCCTGAATGTTGCTGCCGAAGACCAACTGCGTGCCGTCGGGCGACCAATTCGGCGCGCCGAAGTAAATGTTCGCTTGCTTGGGTTGCTGGAGAAGTATTTTCTGATTTGTGCCATCCGCATTCATGACCATCAAGTAGTTCGACGTAGAGTCCGAGGTCGTAAACGCGATGGCCGGGTCCGGCGCGGTAACCCGGAACAGCTGCGTGCCTTTGCCCGAGCGACCGTCCGTGAGCTTCACGACGATGTCGAAATTAGTCACGGCGGCATTTCCGGCGACGCTAATATTGGCGTTTAACTGACCGGAGTTGATAAAGATAGTGGAATTGACGCTGATGCCGCCGGTATCAGTAGTGCCACTGACGAAGAACTTTGCGAGAGCGCCCTTCTTGAATCCCTGGCCGTTGACGAGAACGTTCAGATTGATCGTACCCTGTGGAGCGTTATTGGGGTTGGCCGACGTAACAGTAATTGACTGCTGGGCACAAAGAGGCAGGGTGGAAGTACAGAATAGGAGAAGAGAGACACAGACTAGGAGAAGGAAGGAGGAGGCAAATTTTCCAAAGCGGTCGCCTATTGGTTTCATGATCTCACGCCCTCTGCGTCAGTCTTCTTTTAGGCTGCCGCGCTGAAATCTTCCCACATCAATCTCTACCCTACCTCACACGGACACAGGGTCGCTTTTTCCGAATCGCAGGCTTATTTTGTTCCCCCCACCAGGACGAACGGAGCCCAAAAATACGGCTGCCTGTACCGGCCGCCGGAGCGTAGCATTTCAAGCTGTGCCTCCCGAAGTGCCCTCGCGTCGACGGTTTGGTGCAAGTGGCGGTAAAAGCTGTCCATGAACCGCAAGGAAGAGCGGTCGTTGACTTCCCACAGGGTTGCCACAACGCCATGGCTGCCGGCGAAAAGAAACGCCCGCACCAGACTGACGAAATCGTCGCCTGCCGGGTATTCCGAAAAGTAGCCGCTCCCCAGGCCTGTTTCGCACGCGCTGAGCGTAACAAGCTGGGCTACGAGCCGCAGCCGTAAGATCTCGTGAACCTCCAAGCGTCCGTCATTTTCGGCGTCCGGCTCGAGCTGGACTCCTGAGAACATCGGATTAAGCTTATCGAAGAAGCCGTGCGTCGCCAGATGGATGATTTCGAAGTGTTCTGCTTGACGTTTGAAGGCGCTTTCGGTCGCGTGACGGTTCACGAGAACAAGGCTGGGGGAGAAGAAAGTGCTCACACTTTGTGCCTCCTGCGGTGCGTACCTCAGGTGGGAGTGGGCGGGAGCGAGCGCCAGCAACTTTCCTCTGGTCTTCCCGACTGGAACCGCCGGCCGGAACACGAGAGCGCTGGCAGCTGGCAAATAAGCCAGCACGTAGTTCTCGACAAGAAACCGGCCCCCGTCTTCCCTCGGCTGGAGCAGAGCAGCGAAGGGCAAGTAATTGAGAACCTCATGAGGTACCAGATATACGCTCTGAATGTCTTTGAGCCAGCCGGCCTGTTCGACCGGGTCAATCAGTAAGCGATACAAACTCTCAGCGGGTTTCGTCCAGTCGCTTGTCCCTTCTCTGGCGATCAGATCCCGGAATAGCTCTGTCTTGGCGCGCAGGTCCGCAGCGCGTATGGGCACCGTCTTGGCCATTACGTCTCTGCGCGTAACCACGAAGATGGCCAGACTGTCTTGGCCCATAACGTATTCGATGACAGCGTTATCGGCCGGAACCGCCGCTTGCACCTCCTCGGTGGAAGGCACGACCAGAGTGCGCAGTCCAGCCAAATCGGGCCGCTTGCTGCGAAGGTCATCGATGAGGGCCTGATATTCACGTTCAGCTTCGGCCAGTTCTCCGGAGAACACTCCGATCGCTTCGCCGCGCTGTTGTGACTTCGGCTTGCCATTTTCCAGATCCATGGCTCGCTGGAGTTGCCGAATACGGGAGCGAAGCTCCGCTTCAGCGGCACTCGAGGCGGCGGACTGATTATGGTTAAGCAGATCCAGATAGCTTTCGGCCCGTAACTTCTCCGCAAAATGAAATGCCTGGCTCGTTTTTCCTATCTTCAGCAGAAGCCGGACGAGGGCGACATAGACCTGATACTTGTCCTCGATGTATCCCGCCCGGAAGCGTTCTTCCCGAAGCTGGTTCTGAACTCCTTCGATGGTCTCCACGGCCTGTCGGTAGGAAGCGAGAGCTTCATTGTCGCGGGACAAGGATTCGAGAGCCTGACCCTTTCCATATTCGAGCTTCCAGATCAGCTCGGTATCGCCGGCGGCTTTGGCGATGGCCTCTCCAGCAGCATAATGCTCGAGCGCCTTCTGGGACTCACCGCCTTTTCGCGCTAGTTCAGCCAGGGCATAGAGCGCCTGCGACTGAACCAGCGCTGCGCCGGTCGCGCGTCCGATCTCGAGGGCCTGGCGGGCCTTGGGTACCGCCTCTTCAATTCGCCCCTGGTCTCGAAGCGCAAAGGCGAGCAGCAAAAGGCTGTTCGCCATGGAGCCTTGGTCCTCTGCTTCCCGAGCGCGTTCAAATGCCTCCTGATAGAGAGCAGCGGCCTGATCGAAACGTTGCCGCCTCCACTCCAGATCTCCCAGCGCGATCAGGTTGATAGTCACTCCTCGCGGATGGCCGATCGACCGGGCCAGCTCGATGGCGCGCCGAAAATCCTTTTCGCCTGAAGCGATGTCGCCCAGTTGCACATGAAGAGTTCCATCGTCGTTCAGCGCCTCGATCAGTTCCCGCTTGAGCCCGGATTGCTCGTAGGTATCCAAGGCCAGTATGTACTCCTCCCGGGCAAGGTCGTACTTTCCCAGTCGCAATAACGCAGATCCCTTGCCTTTGTGCCAATCCGCCTCGTCCTTCTTGAGGCTTGCCTCTCGGGCAATCGCCAGAGCCCGATCGAACGTACGGATAGCTTCCTCAGGCTGCCCCAGCCCGAGCTGGCACAACGCCAGGTTGCCCAGATCCAGACTCACGGAAGGATTCAGTTTTAGACGCTCGTCAATCGCCAGAGCTTGCTGGTAATAATCTCGAGCCTGGCGATATTGCCCGAGCAGCAGGTAAACGCCCCCAATGTTGCCGAGCGTGTCAGTTTCGCCCTGCGCAAACTTGATGGCACGGTGTGATTCGAGCGCCTGATGGTAATTCTCGAGCGAGCGCCGGTAGTCCCCTTGCTCGTCATAAACCAGGCCAAGGTTGTTTAGCGCAGTTCCCTCCAGTCGTTTGTCACCAGTCTCTCGCGCAATTTGTAGGCCTCGGGTCAGGTGGTCGATCGCCTTGGTGTAATCCCCCATGTCCCAGAAAACCAATCCGAGGTTGCTCAGCGTTTTGCCCTCCTCCAGCCGGTCACCCAGTTCCTGCTTCATTGCCAGGCCACGGCGCAGGTACTCAAGGGCGCGCGGATAATCGCCGAGCCGCTCGTAACAGTTACCGATTTGACCTAGGGAGATAGCCTCGCCGCGCCGGTCACCTTTCTCGCGGAAAAGCGCCAGCGCCTGCTCGAATTTGGGAAGGCCAGCGCGAGGACCCTGCTCCGAGTAGATCTTGCGAGCCTCGTCCAAAGCCTCCTCGGGGCTGCCCGATTGACGGGGCATGGGCGACTGCGCTAAGGCGAAGCCGAAGCTAAGAATCAGAAACGCGACTTGTATGCGGCATAACACGATCCTGGTGCCAATCGGTTAGTTTGTAGTGCCGACACTGAACGAAGAAGCTTTCGACTGAACAGTCTTTCCTTCCGGCAGGTAAGCGCGAACCCAGGCAAAATAGGTTTGCCCGGCGTCCAGTGTGAGACCAGGCGGAATTTTGATCCACCTCTCATTAGCACGCCCTTCCCAGACCAGATCGCCCTCCGCGGTTACAATTCGCACTTCGTAGAAAAGAGCCCGGCTGGGCCCCGTCCAACGAAATTCCAATCCACTACGGTTTACGATCGCCCTTTCCCGCGGGACCACCAAAGTGGGGACGGATGAGTGCGAGACTCCATGGCGAGTGCCGTGAGTTGGTTCTTCTACAAGTTGGTGTGGTTCTTGGCCGGCGGCCATCACAGGTGATTCTGGAGGGTGGACCACGATCCCGGCGGTCGACCCATCTGAAGCGGCTGGTGAGGTTGGCAAATCCTTTCGATGCAGCCAAAGTGACCCCGCCAATGCCACACATCCGACAGTGGCTGCCATGATTCCCCAGCGCCAGAGCGGGTAGCGGGATGGTTCTTCACGAGTGGCGACGTCTCGTGCCCTCACTACTAACCCTGCGGGAACCTGAGGCAATTCCACGTCCTCACTCTCGAGCAGAAATGTAACCTGTCCAAGGCAATACTCGCAGTCAGCAAGATGCGCTCGCACCCGTTCAGCAGCCTTATTGGCCAGACGGCGTTCGGTGAATGCGGCCAGCGTTTCATCACTCGGACAACGCCACCGCCGGTGCTGCACGTTCCAGTGTGTTAGCGAAAACACTGACCGTGGATCATCTTGTTCCATGCTGTCGCTCGAAACCTACCCGTTTTCTTCGGCTCGCTTTACTTACACGGACATTGAATTCGTTTTTCCGGATGCACCGCTTGATGACATTTCGCCTCGAAGTCGCCGCAGGATGTCCTTGATGCGGCGATCTGCAGTCTGGGCATCCTCTAACCCGGTTAGGCGGGCCACTTTCTCCAATGTGAGCCCTTGCTCGTAGCGTAATCGGAGCATCACGCGTTCGAGCTTCGGCAAATGTGCGACAGCAGTCCCAAGCCGATATCGCTCTTGATGACGGCTCGCCAGCGTCTCTGGCGATGGGCTTGGATCCACAATTTGCAAGTCAAGCAACGCTCCCGCGTAATCTGTCGCTGCGGACAATTTATCTTTCTGCCTGCGTATACTAAGCAACCAGTTTTGTCGAGAACTCAGCGCTCGGCGTGCCCGTTCTTCAGCTTGCGTGATATCTTCCGGCGTCAATTTAGGGAAGCGGGTCTGCAGCAAGGAAAAGGTTGCGTCCGCAGAGAGTCCTTCCTCACAACGGCACTGGTAGACCTCGCGTTGCAGTTGCGGCAACTCCTGAATGGAACGGAAGGTTCTTCGCCGACCGAACTTCTTGCGGTGCCAGTCCAAACAAAGATTTCGGACAACTACCTTCAGCCAAGTGGTAAAAGTGGCCGGTCCCTCCGGCCGAAAACGGAGCAGGCGACGAAAGTTGTCGCGGCTCAGCCGCTCGCATGCAAAAAGGAAACAATCAGCGGCGGCATCGGGGTCACCAGACGAAAGCTGCGCTACTTGGAGTATGGACGGACTGTACACGTGCAGAAACTCCGCCCACGCATCTTGGGCTCGGCGGGAACGCAAGCCCTGCAAAATCGTCGCGATTTCGGGGTCGGCCATTACAATCCCTCGCCTGCACCCCATCTCAACCGCAGGAGCGCTGGTCCGCGACACTTTTTGTGTTGCCTTGAACTATATGGGATCGGGAGTCTGATCCAGAGCTAAGACGACGTGATCTGGGAACACGAGCTAGCCTCAGGTGGGCTCGGACTGATTACAGCGAGTGCTGCGGACAAGCTCCCCAAACTATG
Source organism: Terriglobales bacterium (assembly GCA_049273945.1). Classification (GTDB taxonomy): domain Bacteria; phylum Acidobacteriota; class Terriglobia; order Terriglobales; family Acidobacteriaceae; genus Acidiflorens. The sequence goes on from JBASRS010000004.1 coordinate 46,420, forward strand.
ATGTGGGCATTGTTGTCTCCACAGCCTAGTTTGTCAAGATGCGACCTCCACGGCGAGGCGTACCGCGCGGATAACAGCGGGTGGCGGTGTCAGATTCATTTGCCTGATGATCACCTACGAGCTAGATCGTGGGGGGCGATGCTTTTGAATCTTCTGCTGTGCATGAGTGTCCATAGAACACCATGATCCTCCGACATCGGTCGGGACCAATTTCGCGCCCATGTCCGGGCCGCAACGGTTCCCAGCCCACACCCGTTGCGCCCACGGAAGACACATTGGCGGATAGTTTCCGGATAGCCCGTGACTCGACCAGAATCCAACTTCCAACCTCGGTCGTGAGCGCAAAAGCCGATTGCGTCAATCGTCTTGCCGCAGCACGACATGCCGGAGTTGGCACCTCGATCAACGCTGTACATTGATCGCGTCAACGCATCAGGATACAATTGGCCCTCAAGACTTCTTCCACTTCAACGCGGTACAAAGCCTGTGATCTGCCCCAAGTTCCCAATCCGTGCATCAGCCACATGCAGTACAGAACCGCTACGACGGCCTGAAGAATCCCGCCACCCGGAGCGGTTTCTCTGGAAGGAGTGGCCTAGTGGCCGTCGCTCCGCGCTACCCGTTTGCTTGCTGTCGATCGGAGCAAGAGAGACACCGGGTTCACGCGGTAACCAGACATCTCGATGAGAAGGGTTTCTTGATAGCCGCGTATCCCAGTGACGCGGTCAAAGGAGGGACACGAGTATGGTCCAAGTGCAAGGTCTTTTTGATCACACTGGAAATGCGCGCCGGCCCGTGCCGCGCGGCAGATACCGCCTGCTGCGTACCCTGGTTTCGGCTTTCCTGTTCTTCGCGGCCTCCAGCCTCGCCAGTGCCCAGTTCGACCTGACCGGAACCTGGACCGCGGACGACGGCGGCGTCTACTACCTGCGTCAAATTGGAAACGAACTGTGGTGGGCAGGCTTCAGCGTGGAAACTCCGGCAGGCGCTGCCGACCTTCACAAGGGCCTGCTGTTCACCAACGTGTTTCAGGGGCACCTGTCGGGGAACAGCGTCATCGGGGACTGGGCGGACGTCCCGCGCGGTCGTATTCTCCACTCTGGGACGTTGACCCTGGGCATTTCCGGCAACCAGATCCAACGCCAGGCGGCCACCGGCGGCTTTGGAGCGACCGTCTGGAATCGGACCGGACCGGCCCTTCCGCCCACCGACATCTTTTCGATCTTCGACCGCGTGAAGAAGAATCAGAACGCATGGCGAGATCATTCGCTACTCGACAACTTAAAGCCGGCCAAAGGCAAGCCAGTCGCCATCCTCGGCAACATCGTGCCGATCCCGATTCCGCCCCAAATCGTAATTACAAACTGGTTCCCCCTGACTTACCAAGTGATTCCGGCGAGTTCCGATCCCGACCCGATGCATGTGAACTACCGGACGCGCAACGGGCGAAGCTACAACGATTTCATCTGCTTGGACGACAACGACAGCCCGCCGGACGGCGACATCGACTTCAATCTTCAAGTGGATCGCACGACCCTCGACGCGCAGATCCTGTTCTGGAGCGACGGCTGGGAGACCAACCACGGGATCACCTCGAGCAACTTCCGGAACAAGCTCGACCGCCAGAACGAGCTCCACGTCGAGTCGATCATGTATGGCGGCACGACCGAGTGCGGTGACGACGGCACAACGTCGCTTATGCTTCCCGGCTGGCAGCAAGGGGGCGCTGCCGCCGCACCTCTGAACGGCGTGCCGATCGCCGGGCAGATGGACCTGACCGACCGGGACGCCAATTCCAGCCGGGTGAACTCCATTCTCGGAAAGCCGATCGAGTTCGGTGCTCGCGTCCGCGTGACCGGAATCCTGACGCTGGATTGCGGCCATGGCTTGCTGCACAACTGCGACGAGGACGAAGCCGACACGCAAAACCAGGAAATCCATCCTGTGTACGCGCTCGACCTCGTGCAGAACTTTCACTTGCCGAGGCCGCTCGCGCTGCTAACAGGCGTGTGGAGCTGCGACGACGCAGGAACCTACTACGTGCGACAGATTGGGGACACCGTCTGGTGGCTTGGGCTGAGCGTTGACGAAGGTCGGACCTTCGCTAACGTGTTTCGGGGAACACTTCAGAATGGCCAGGTCTCCGGAGATTGGGCTGACGTCCCGCTCGGCCAGACCTCCAATGCCGGCACTCTTGTCATGGCCGGCGGCGCAGGACAGCTAAGCACGGTCTGGACGCTCACTGGCGTGACCGGCGGATTCGGCGGCGACTCGTGGGAAAAGCTCTACGACGCCGGATGGAACAAGCTTGTTGTCGTGTTCGAGAGCGCCGCGGCGAGCGCTGCCTTCTGGCCAAACACTACCGAGCCGTTCGAGCTCGTGGTAGGCGGCGAGCGGGTGGAGGCGCGCCCGACGAGTCCTCACCCTGTGAAGCTGCCGGACGGACGACGGATCACGCAGGCAGATCTCGGCGCGCGAATTCCGATCGACGCTCCCGCAGTCGGTCCGCTGCGCATGAAGGCGCGCTTTGCGGGATACCGGGCGAACTGGGCCATCTCGGAGCTGGACTTGAAGCCCGGCGTCTATGTCCAAACCCTGATGACCGCACGGGCCCTCCCCATGGTCGCTGCCCAGACGAAAAAGGGCGAAGTGCCCATCTCGCCGCCAGCCCCGCCCGCGCTGGCCTTCGATCGGGACACCACGGCGGGCGGCCTGCCCGGCCTCACGATCCGATACCGAATCGAGCTGGCCGACGCGTCCGGCCAGGATCGGCCGCCGCGACCTTCGCCTAGACAGTAGAGAGCGTTCCGGAAGCGAAGCGGGTAGCCACGGTCAGCACCTTTCTGACCGGCGGGTGGCGACGACATCGCCGTTTATGTCGTGGCCACCGGCGGGCCCGCTAGTCAAGCCTCAAGGCACTCTGTCCATCGCCGGAATCGAAGAGTCTTCCACATAGCAAACCGCTTCAAAGGTAAGAAGGTCAGGAAGCCGAGGATTAGTCTCGAAAACATACCTCTGATCGAGTTGTAGGTGTATCAGGATCAGAAACACGAGTCGGGTCAGTTGGTGGACGGTCAGCAAGCCGGAAGTAATGGCGCGATCGGTTCTCCTGCAATCAGTTCCGAATTGACCGTCGCGGACCTCGTCGTCCGAATTAACTTCAGAGCTTATTCGACTCCTGTGAGTGCAACTTCCAAGCCTCCGATGTCCGCTCCTAGATCACGGCCATCGGTGCCTGCGTTCTTGTAGGGACTGTTGGGTTGGAGTTCGTAATCTACTCCGCCGCCCTCGTCATGTTGAGCAAAGCCGGCGGCATTCAGGTCGGATGGGAAGAAATTGCCGGCTGGCCAGGACGACGGTGGGAAAGCCTCTGGGGTTCCGATCAGAGCGCTATTCTTAAAGGTGTAGGTACTGAAACATTTGGCGATCTTCTGCGCCGGCGTTCCTTTGGCGGCGCAACTCGTTGGGCCTCCTCCCGTGCTCCACACCGGGTACTTGCCCGTTGCCACCATGTTATTGGTGAACACGAAGCCATACATCCTTGGATTCGCGGCCCGGTTCCCCATGATCAGCAGGTGACTGTCGGGATCCGGAAAGCCGGTGATGTGATTGATGGTGACCGTATTCAGCGGATTCTTCGGCCACCCATTCAGTACTTCGAACAACGAACCGCCACCGACATAGTTCTTGTTGATGTCATCCAGAACCGCGTCATGGATGCTCCAGCGCGTTCCAGCCAACGCTGGTCCTCCGTTCCCTCCGTATCCCGAAATGGAGGTTGCCAGCTGGATGCCCCCTCCGGCGTGCAAGATCTGCGTATAGCGAATCGTCACGTCCGTGACCTGACAGAGCGGGCAAACATTTCCGTTGTGGCGGGTGTGCTGGCTCTTGGGGCTGAGCAGGAGAGCGTAACCTGACTGAGTAAAGCCTCCCCAGTTGTTTTCCATCAGGTTGGCTTCGATCAATACGCGGGTCGCATTCTTGAGTTCCAGATGGTTCTTTACAATGAACGGATGACCGCCGACTCCACCCACGAAGTGCGGGTTGCCCGGCATCCATTGCCATGGTTTGAAGAAGTGGTTGCGGCGGATTTCGATGTCAGCCGGAGTCGCGGTTGCTGCTCCTCCGCCGAACATAACGGCTTCACCCGAGGCCTCCAGGAAGTTGTTCTCGATCTTGTAGGGACCATCCTGGTGATTCCCGTTCCCGCCACCGACGGCGTGCGCGTCTGTGCATGTCCCAGTACCGTCCGTGCAGTGAAAGTCACTGAAGTAGGAATCCACGACGGCCACATAGCTCGTGCCGTTTAGGTGCACACCGATCCGGGTTTCATCCTGCGTGGTGCCGTGTAGCCAGGAGCGGTCCACCACGATGTGGTCTGCGACTCCTCCCGGTTCTACCGAGACGAGGCTGGGAGCACTCTTGACTCCCGCGGTGCGAGTGATCTCCAGTCCGATCAGGCGGTAGTGGTTGGCGCCGTTGCAGAAAATGAAAGGGCCGTCCGCGGACTTACCGTATTCAATTCTGGCCATTACTTTCTGCGGATTGGCGCAGGCATACTGCGGCCGTCCCGGCAAGGAAACCACTCCCGCATAGCAAGGCGTCACGCGCTGCCCCTCGGGAGGCAGAGCGCTATCGTGAGCGCTAGTGCGGACGATGATCCAGTGGCGGTCATCGCAGTTCTTGGCCGGGAAAGTAAAGTTTCCCGAAAAGGTTGCGCCCGCCTGGAGTTCGACGATGTCGCCGCAGAACGCATTATTCAAAGCGGCCTGCAGATTGCCACCGGCATTCACCGCAACAATGCTTCCCGGCGCCGGCGTGTCTGTGAGCGAACTCGCGACGGTGACGCGAGGCAGCTCTGCGGGACCATCAAAGCGGTCCTTTGCCCAGGCAGAAAAGGAGAAAAACGCGGGAAGGCAGATCGTGATCATCAAAATTGAAGCGAGTGTTTGCATGGGGAGCCTCCCTTATTAGGTTTTAAGGGTTTCAAACGCCGGGCTTTCGAGTTGACCGGCGTGCTCGCGCTCCACGAGCACAATAGAAGCGCCAGCGCTGAGCAGGCCTGAGTGGAGTGGCACCGCTGACCCTGCTCTTGAATGTCGTCATCTTAAGGAAGTCCGAAAAACGAAAGCAAAATAGGTCGGGCTGTTACGAAGCTTCGTATTTCTTAAGCCAGGCTTAAGGTTTGCCTCGTTAGCCTCCTCTGGCTGTTTCGGCATCTAACGACTTGCACGCTTGAAATTGGTCCGGTGCCAGGAACAAGATGCGACGAATAGGCCTAAAGAATTGTCCGTATTGCGGCAGCTCCAGGGTCTACATCTCTGCTCCCAAGACACTGTGGGAAAGGCTTCCTGCCCTGTTTTTGTTCCGACTTGTGAGATGCCACACCTGCATGCGCCGTCATGTCCGGCCGCTCCTGCTGCCAGCTCCCCAACATCCCGAAGAGTACACAGTTCCCACGAAACCGGTCGAAGCCGTCTCAACCAAAAAGACGGAGAAGCGTTCCGCTTAGTCGGATGATCGCGAGGCGCGTGCAGCCTATGGAGCAGGAACCGATTACGACGCGTACTCTCCTGCTGGTCCAAACACAGCACAAAGAAAAAGCCCCGGCTCGGGGAAGCCGGGGCGTTAGCTGAAGCGTGGCTCGCGCTCACATTGGAACTGGGATCGTCGCCTCTTAGCAATAACCACCAAGATTCTCACCAAACGAAGAAAAGCCCAATCGTTCCGAATCCTCTTCTTCCTCGGTGAACGGTGTCCATAGCTGTGAAGGGAAAATCGTATGTCTTTCGTTTTGAAGTAGTGGGGTTTCTGAAAGCTGGAGGCTGTACCGTGCATGGAATGATTTTTTCGGAGTTGCAGAACTACGCCGAGACCAAACACGGACGAGGCACTTGGAGTGCTTTGCTCAAGAAGGCGAATCTTGAAAACCGCGTCTATCTTCCCGTCCAGGAATACCCCGATGCTGATGCGGTGGCGCTGGTCATGGCCGCCTCCGCAATGACTGGGCTGCCTCTGTCGGCTGTGCTCGAAGATTTCGGGCAGTTCATGGTGCCGTCGCTGGTGCGCATCTACGGTCACCTCCTCAAACCTGCGTGGAGGACCATCGATGTCATCGCCAATACCGAAGCCACCGTGCACACGGTCGTCCGTGTCAAGAACCCTGGTGCGAAGCCACCCCAATTAAAGACGAAGCGCCTCGGTCCTGACGAAGTGCTGCTTATCTATACTTCTCCCCGCCGCATGTGTTTCCTCGCTATCGGGATTGCTAGGGGTTTGGGACAGCACTTCTAGGAGAAGATCGTCGCTGCTCAGACAATGTGCATGCACAAGGGTGCGACTCGCTGCGAGATTCTCTTTCGGAAGGTTTGACTCTCCTCACCCCGAAGTTTTCATGCGCCAGGTGGGACCGATTCCGCCTTGACGGCGTGGGGATGGGCCGCGTTGTAGGTCTGCATCATGCGGCCGACTGACACGCGAGGGTAGATCTGGGCGGTCGAAAGCTTAGCGTGGCCTAGCAGTTCGACCTCAGAAGGAAACAGCGGCCCAGTTGCCTCGCGGAGAATGCGCAAGATGTGCTCTTCGTGGGTTGACATTCATTGCGCTCTATTTCGGTGATCGTCGTTTCGGGATCGTTGTGAATCCGGAGTCCATCGGCCACATCACTTCGTTGTGTTCTGCGCAATGTGGACAACGGACGCTCTGCTGGATTTCCTTTGCTGTGCTGAATGGCCCCGAGACCTTGAATGTCTTCTCACAATGCGTGCAAGTGATGATCTTCTCCATATATGCCTCGCGCAACTGGCTTGGCATGCCGATTACGCGGCCCGGTTCAACTCCGCGCACTTACGACAGAAGCATTTGAAATCTGGTTTCCCGGGCCTCTCAGTGTGGCCGCACCTCTCACAGAGAAACCACCTGTCCAGGCGAGGCGCCATCGGCCTGAAGCCGTCACTTGCCACGCAATATGGGCAGCGCACGACCTGCTCAGCCATTTTGAGCCTTCCGTTCTTTCGCTTTCCGCTTGCGCGCTTCTGCGGATGCTCGGCCGGCTCTTCGAGCAATTTCGCCGCGCTGCATGAGGTGATTCTATCGTGACGGTCGCACGGTGGATCAGACGAGCGCACAGAAATGGCCCTTGACTGGTCAAGATTGACCATTCCGTGCATCTGTTCTGGGGCATCATCTCTCGGTGAAGAAAGAACTCAGCCCCAAACAGGTACTCGCTGTCCGTTGTCCAACTTGTGGTGCGCCTCCGGGGGAGAAGT